>JAJVII010000055.1 GCA_022072085.1 Phycisphaerae bacterium | reverse complement strand
GCACTCGCTTCACCTCACCAATCTGCTTGCCCCCCGCGCTGCACCGCGTTGGGCGTGAGGTCTTTCACCTCACAGGAACTTTGCCAGCTTGCGCCGGGCACTTCCGCCCGGCTACCTGACGCACTTGGTCAATTCGCCGGCGAACCAGGTGAGCTGCTGGTTGACCCGGCGGTTCTTCGTGTTGGCGGCCTGGAGGTAGGCGGCCATCGCGGCCACCGCCTGCGGCGAGAAGTTGTCCTTGATCGCGTCGAACAGGATCTCGTCGGGCGTCGGGTCTTCAGGCACGGTGCATCGCAGCGTCCGGCCGTCAGGCAGCTTGGCGGCGTAGGTCTTCGGGCTGGCCTTGCCGGCATCGGGCCGGGCGGCCAACGTGCAGGGGCAGACGTGCCCGCCGCGACAGCGGTCGGGCGTATAGACCTGGCCGGTCCCGTGGCATCGCGGGCAGTTCGGATCGGCCTTGCCGTCCAGGACCTTGTCCATCTCGGGCCTGGCCCCGACGGAGGCCAGTTCCTCGGGCGTGGGGCGGTGGCGATTCTTGCTCACGGCGTTCTCCTTTGGGTTGGCGGTTCAGTCTGCGAAGGTTTCGATGACGCGCTGGTAGTCGGCCACGTCGCCGGCGGTGCCGATTTGGCCGTCGAGCGCCCGCTGCAACTTGCGGGCGGCGTCGTTCTGTTCCCAATGGCTGATGGCGCTGACGACCCAGGAGTCGTTGCGGCCGATGCCCCGGCGGATGGTGGTGTCGCCGGTCTCGGTGCGGCGGGCGATGTTGATCAGGATGTCGGTCCCGCTGCGGAAGATGGTCGCCTTGCCGGTGCGTCCTTCGATGTCGATTCGCGTGATCTTCATGGTCGTCCTTTCGTGGTTGGCGGTTGTTCACTCGGCATTCAGGGCCAGGATGGTGCTGGGCGTGTAGCCGCACCTGCGGGCCTCGGCGTTGATGGCCTTGCGGACCAGGCTGCCGGGCCGGGCGGCGTAGTAGACGCGGGCCAGGGTCTTCCAACTCACCCGGTCGATCCGCCGGCCGCCCAGGGCCTTGCGGAGGGTGGCGTCCTGGGCCTTCTTGGCGTCGCTCTTCGCGGTCTTCATCGTTCGCTCCTCGTTGTTGGCGTTTTCGATGTCCATGACGACATGAGGGCCAGGGTCGCGCAGAACATCCACTCCAATCCGGCCGGAATTCCGAGATTCTGCGAGGGCCTAGCATGAGCCTAACTGACGGCCAGACAACAGCTTCCGTCGCGCCCGTGGCCGGCCCGGTCAACCCGGCGGCGCTGACCGTGGCCCAGGCCGCCCGGATGCTGGGCGTGGGCGAGCAGGCCGTCCGCGACCACATCGCCGCGGGCGCCCCGACCGGTGTGGGCGAGACGATCAACCTGGTGGCCTACGCCGCCTGGCTGAACCGCCAACTGAAGGATCGCGATGCCGATTGACCTGACCAGACTGAGCCAGAGCGAACTGCTCCAGGTGGTGAACGCGACCCCGTTGGGCGTGGTGCTGACCCGGCCGCGGCTGCGCCGCCAGATGGACGCCGGGGCCCTGCGGTTCGGCGACGGCCAGCACATCCACCTGGTGCGCTATGTCCGCTGGCTGATCGGGGAGTTGGACCGTCCCCGCCCGCCGAAGGTGGACTACAACGAGGCCCGCCGCCGCCAGGCCGAGAAGAACCGGGCAGCGACCAAGGCCGCCCAGGACATCTACCCCGTCCCGGAGATCGAGGACTGGCAGCGGCGGTGTGAGTGCGAGCAGTCGTTCCGGCGGTTCTGCGAGGTCTACTTCCCGGTCGCCTTCCACCGGGCCTGGTCGGATGACCACCTGCGGGTGATCGCCAAGATCGAGAAAGCCGTCCGCGAGGGCGGCCTGTTCGCATTCGCCATGCCGCGCGGCAGCGGCAAGACGACGCTCGCCCGCTGTGCCGCCCTGTGGGCGATCCTCTACGGCTACCGGCCGTTCGTCTGCCTGATCGCCGGCAGCCAGGACAATTCCCGCGAGTTGCTCACGCCGATCAAGAAGCATGCCCTGGAGAACCCGCTGCTGCTGGCTGATTTCGCCGAGGCGATCCACCCGCTGCGATGCCTGGAGAACTCGTCCAAGCGCCAACTCCAGCAGCACTGTCGCGGCCAGTTGACCCACGTCCACTGGGGCCAGGACAAGCTGGTCTTCCCCACCATCGAGGGCGACAACCTGCCGATGGCATTGCGCGAGGCTGGCCTGGAGTCCTCGCCGTCGTGCGGCTCGATCATCACCACGACCAGCCTGGACTCGCACCTGCGGGGCCAGCAGCATTCCCGCGTGGACGGTTCGATCATCCGCCCGTCGCTGGTGCTGCTGGATGACCCGCAGACGCGCGAGTCGGCCCGGTCGCTGGACCAGACCCGCAAGCGGATGGAACTGCTGCACGGTGACGTAATGGGCATGGCCGGCCCGGGCGAGACCATCTCGGCGCTCTGCACCTGCACGGTGACCTACGAGAATGACCTGGCCGACACGCTGCTGGACCGCGAGAAGAGCCCGGACTGGGACAGCGAGCGGACCAAGCTGGTCATCTCCTGGCCCACCGAAGAGAAGATGTGGGACCGCTATGCGGAGATCCGGCGGGCCGACGGCCCGAAAGCAGCCACGGCGTACTACGCCGCCAACCGGGCGAAGATGGACGCCGGCGCGGTTGTGGCCTGGCCGGCCCGTGTGGACACCAAGGCGGGGGAACTGTCGGCCATCCAGAACGCGATGAACCTGAAACTGCGCATGCGCGAGCAATTCGCGGCCGAGTGCCAGAACGAGCCGACGCTGCCGCAGACCAGTGACGCGGTGCTTACGGTCGACCAGGTGACCGAGAAGGTCAACGGCTACAAGCGGGGCGACGTGCCGCCGGCGGCGACGAAATTGACCATGTTCATCGACGTCCACGATCGGCTGCTGTTCTACATGGTCTGCGCGTGGGAGGAAACCTTCACCGGCTACGTGGTGGACTACGGCACATTCCCGGAGCAGCGGCGGTCGATCTTCACGCTGGCCGAGGCGACCAAGACCCTGGGTCGGACGTTCCCAGGCGCCGGCGTCGACGGGGCGATCCACGCGGGGCTGGAACAGATCGTCTCAACCTACCTGGCCCGCGAGTGGAACCGTGGCGGCAGCCTGATGAAGATCGACCGGCTGTTCATCGACATGGGCTACAAGCCGGGGATCGTGGCCGACGTCAAGCGGAAGGTGGGTGGCGCCGTCACCTGGCTGAGCAAGGGCGTGGGCATCCGGGCCAGCCGCAAGGGCATCGCCGACTACGCCAAGAAGCCCGGCGAGGTGATCGGGCATTACTGGTATGTGCCCAACGTCCGGCGGACGGGCCAGTTCGCCCACGTCCTGGTGGACGTGAACTACTGGAAACGGTTCGTCCACGACGGCCTGACGACTGCGGCGGGCGACCGCGGCTGCATCAGCATCTTCGGCAAGGAGGGCCGGGCCCACGAACTGCTGGCGGAGCACATCGCCCGCTCCGAAAAGTGGGTCGAGGTCACCGGTCCCGGCGGCACCGTACGAGAATGGTCGCTGTTGCCGGCCAAGCCGGACAATCACTGGTTCGACTGCCTGGTCGGCTCTGCCGCGGCTGCCAGCATGTGCGGCGTAAAGGCGAGCGGCGATGTCGTGCCGGTTCGGGAGCGGAAGCGGTATTCTCAGGATGATTTGCGGAGGCGATGATGACCGAGCAAGCCGAACGCGCATCGCCCACCGCCGCAGCCCCACCGCGTGGACTGATCTGCCCGCGGTGTGCCTGCGCCGACCTGCGAGTGCTCAACACCCGTTATGCGCCGGGCCGAATCGTCCGCTACCGGCAGTGCCGGCACTGTGGGCGACGAGTCACGACCTACGAGGTTACGCCTGCAACGTTGGCCAAACCGGGCATTTGATGTGATAGAACTCCGGGCCTCGTCAGTTGATGCTGCGGTCGAACAACGCACTGCGCCCTTGCCCGCCACCTACCCTCGACCTATATTTCATTCAACACGCGAAGGGAGGACACAACTGATGGTGCTTCAAGCCGAAAATCCTTGGCGGAGGCTGCCTCGAAAAGCCCCGTACCTCCTGCCGGAAGATAAGGCCTTGATTCTCAAGTTCAACGAATCCGCCAGGGAGGGCGTCGAGTTCCACTATGACTTGCTGCCAGAGCCATTTCTGGGCCGCCCGGACGCCCCCGTCGTGCTCTTGAACAAGAATCCAGGTTATTCGCCCAACGACCTGGCAACTCACACCGACCCCGCCTTCGCCACCAAGGCCCGCGGCAACCTCCTGCACAAGGGGGCAGCCTTCCCCTTCTACCTCCTCGACCCTGCAGAGGTTCGGGCGTTGGGTTACAAGTGGTGGACAGGCAAGCTCAAGTCGTTGGTCAAGACTCTCGGGCCGAGGTCGGTGGCGCAATCAGTTCTCTGCGTCGAGTATTTCCCGTACCATTCCAGGCGATTCGGCAATCGTGGGCCTGCCGTCCCCTCGCAAAAATACAGTTTTGATCTGGTGAGATCCGCCACCAGTCGGAACGCCCTGATCGTGGTCATGCGGGGCAAGAAGCTGTGGTTCGAGGCAGTCCCGGAATTGCGGGACTACAGGCGGCTCTACCACGTTCGAAACCCACAGAACCCAAGCATCAGTTTGGCGAACTGCCCTGACGGCTACGAGGCGGTGGTCATGGCGATTCGCGGGATGGCTCCGTGAGGCGGGGCCGGCAGATAGAGTTGCCACGGAATTCGCAGCTCGGGAGGGTGCCGTGAAGCATCTTACCGATTGGACATCCACGCCCAACAGGGAAATCGTGAAGGTCGAGGAATGCGACCATTTTGACGCCCGTGGGATGGTGCGTGTCTATGGAAGGGGTGACCGTTTTGTACGCCGCATCTTCAATATGGACATCTGGCTTGCGCGAGACGGAAGGCTCTTGGTGCGATTCTGGTCACGGGATGCGGATACTGATTGGCGGTCGTTTCGGATTCTCGGGAAGGACCCATCTCGTATCCCCAGGCGCAAGCCGCCAGATGGCTTCGACGACAGATGGATTCCGCAAGCCGTCCGCGACGCCTACGATGAATGGATCGAAGAGGAATGGTGATTCGGCGAGGTCGGCGGGCGCTCCGATGACATATATGGCACAATCTACATTTTGCGGCATTTCTCTTTTGACGCCCCGCGCCACCATGTGAGAATCACGGCAGACAACCAGGACGGGCGACGCGCCGGCTGATCCCCGGGGCGAGGCCGACGAACCGAGCCGTGCAGGGCTGCACCCCTGCACGGTTTTTTCGTTGGCTCGTTCGGCCGGTTGTCGACGGCGGGATGGAGCAGCGGCAGCTCGGCTGGCTCATACCCAGCAGGTCGCCGGTTCGAATCCGGCTCCCGCAACTGGAGGACGCGATGGCTGAGGAGACGCTGGACAGCCTGGACGACGCGATCAAGGAGAACGCGGCCGGGCCGGCCAAGGCCAGCGGCGATTCCGGCAGCATGGAGCAGCACCCGCTGCCGGACCAGATCGCGGCGGACAAGTACCTGGCCAACAAGAAGGCGATGGCCAGCCAGACCCTGGGCCTGCGGCGGGCCAGGATCGTGCCGCCCGGGGCGGTCTGACAGGAGCGCGAATGTTCGGTTGGATTCGACATTTCGTCGGCGGGCGCAGGCGGGAGACCTTCGGCGCCGCCCATGTCCGGGTGATCCGGGCGAAGTTCGACTCGGCCCAGACGACCCCGGACAACCGCCGGCATTGGGCCAACGCCGACGCCCTGTCGGCTGACGCCGCGGCCAACCGCGAGGTCCGCCGGACGCTCCGCAACCGGGCCCGCTACGAAGTCGCCAACAACAGCTACGCCCGCGGGATCGTGCTGACCCTGGCCAACGACGTGATCGGCACGGGTCCGCGGCTCCAGATGCTGACCGACAGCGCCGAGACCAATCGGACCGTCGAGCGGGAGTTCATCGCCTGGGCCAAGGCGGTCGGCCTGCCGGAGAAGCTTCGCACCATGCGGATGGCCCGGGCCCAGGACGGCGAGGCGTTCGGCATCCTGTTCACCAACGACAGGCTGCTCTCCCCCGTCAAGCTGGACCTCAAGCTGGTCGAGGCCGACCAGGTGACCACGCCGGACCTCTCGCCCATGGCGACGGCGAACGCGGTGGACGGCATCCTGTTCGACGCCTTCGGCAACCCGCAGGAATACCACGTCCTGAAGAACCACCCCGGCGGCGGGCGGGTCGCGTTCTCTCGCGACTACGACCGCGTGCCGGCCGACAGCATGATCCACTGGTTCCGGGCGGATCGGCCGGGCCAGAGCCGGGGTCTGCCGGACATCATGCCGGCCCTGCCGCTGTTCGCCGACCAGCGCGACTTCACGCTGTCGGTGGTCAAGGCGGCTCGGTCGGCCGCGGACATCTCGCTGGTCATGAAGACGACGGCCCCGCCTGGCGGCGAGTCGGCCGAGGTCGAGAAGGGCGCGGCCCTGGAGATCGAACTGGACCGTAACACGGCGATCTTCGCCCCCGAGGGCTGGGAGCCGACGCAGATCAAAGCCGAGCAGCCGGCGACGACCTACGACATGTTCCAGCGGACGCTGCTGAACGAGATCGCCCGTTGCCTGAACATGCCGTACAACATCGCGGCCTGCAACTCGTCGGGCTACAACTACGCCTCCGGCCGGCTGGACCACCAGACCTATTACAAATCCATTCGCGTCGAGCAGGGCCACTGCGAGGCGGTGGTGCTCGACCGCATCCTGTGGGCCTGGCTGGCCGAGGCGGCCAATGTGTTCGGGCTGGGAGACCTGGAAGACGTCTCCCACCAGTGGTTCTGGGACGGCCACGAGCATGTGGACCCGGCCAAAGAGGCGTCGGCCCAGGCCCAGCGGCTGAGCAGCAACACGACCACCCTGGCCATCGAGTACGCCCGCCAGGGGCTGGACTGGGAAGAGCAACTCCGCCAGCGGGCCAAGGAAGTTGCCCTGATGAACGAACTGGGGCTTTCGCCGGCGCAGGCCCAGCCCGCCCAGCCGCAACCGACGAAGGACAACCCCGACGAGGGTGACCCGCAAGACGAGGAGGACGGCCGTGCCGCAGCGTGAACAGCAGCAACTGGAAGCCGCCGGGCCGCTGAACTTCTTCAGCGAGCCGGGTTGCCTGACCATCGAGGCGGCGGCCGCGGGCGCCGACGGCAAGGCGCCGGGCAGCCTGCCGCGGTTCAGCATGGTCGCCTACACCGGCGGGCCCATGCGGGTTAGCGGCTGGCGGTATCCGGTGATCATCGACCTGGCCGGGCTGGCGATCCCGTCGCAGGCCCGGCCGATCCGGTTCGCCCACGACATGGCCGCCGGCGTCGGGCACACCGACGCCATCGCGGTCCGGGAGGGCCAGCTTGTCGCCGCCGGCGTCGTCAGCCGCGACACCGCCGCCGCCCGCGAAGTGGTCGCCTCGGCCAAGAACGGCTTCCCGTGGCAGGCCAGCGTCGGGGCGTCGGTCGAGCAGTTCGAGTTCGTGAAAGAGAACCAGCAAGTGCTCGTCAACGGCCGGCCGTTCGCCGGGCCGGTCAACGTGGTCCGCAAGGCCACGCTGGGCGAGATCAGTTTCGTGGACCTCGGCGCAGACGGTAACACCAGCGCCAGTGTGGCCGCTCAGGCCAAGGAGAACCCAGTCATGGACGACGCCACCATCACCACTCAGCAGGACACCACCGCCCAGGCCGCCGGCACGGACGCCGGGAAGGGCGACACGGCCGCCGGGGGCGCCGGCAAGGAGGCTGGCGCCCCGGCGGTGCAGGCGGCCGCGGTGACCGCACAGGCCGACGCCGGCATCACCGCCGACCCCGTGGCCGACATGCGGGCCCGGGCCGCCGCCGAGCAGACCCGGATCGCTGCGGTCCGCAAGGTCTGCGGTGACGACCACCCGGACATCTGCGCCAAGGCCATCGCCGAGGGCTGGGACGTGAAGGACACCGAACTGGCGATCCTCCGCGCCGACCGCCCCAAGCCGCCGGCCGTCCACGCCCCGGACAACTCGCTGAACGGCCAGGTGCTCGAGGCGGCGGCGATGCTGTCGGCCGGCCTGGGCGGCGTGGACAAGCTGTATCCCGAGCAGACGCTGGACGCCGCCGACAAGCGGTTCCGCGGCGGGATCGGGCTGCAGGAACTGCTGCTCGAGGCGGCCTGGGCCAACGGCTACACCGGCCGCAGCTTCCGCGACAGCCGGCAGGTCCTGCGGTTCGCGTTCGCGCCCAGCGTGAACGCCGCCGGCCTGTCCACCATCGACATCGGCGGCATCCTGTCCAACGTCTCCAACAAGTTCCTGCTCGAAGGCTTCTTCAGCGTCGAGCGGACCTGGCGGAACATCTGCGCCGTCGGGTCGGTCGCCGACTTCAAGGCCCTGACCCGCTACCGGCTGGTCGGCAAGGACCAGTACGAGCAGGTCGCGCCGGGCGGGGAACTCAAGAGCGGCACGCTGGGTGAGGAGAAGTACACCAACAAGGCGGACACCTACGGCCTGATCCTCGACATCGACCGGCGGGACATCATCAACGACGACCTGGGCGCGATCACGACCGTGCCGCGCAAGCTGGGCCGGGGCAGCGGCCTGAAGATCAACGACGTGTTCTGGACGGTGTTCCTGAACAACGCCGCGTTCTTCACCGCCGGCAACAAGAACCTGCTGACCGGGGCCGACACGGCGCTGGGCATCGACTCGATGAGCAAGGCCGAGAAGGCGTTCATGGACCAGGTCGACGGCGACGGCAAGCCGATCGGGGCGATCCCGGCGATCCTGCTGCTGCCGACGGCGCTGAGCGCCATGGGCACGCAGCTCTACAAGTCGCTGGAGATCCGCGACACGACCGC
>JAJVII010000068.1 GCA_022072085.1 Phycisphaerae bacterium | reverse complement strand
GCACTCGCTTCACCTCACCAATCTGCTTGCCCCCCGCGCTGCACCGCGTTGGGCGTGAGGTCTTTCACCTCACAGGAACTTTGCCAGCTTGCGCCGGGCACTTCCGCCCGGCTACCTGACGCACTTGACCAGCTCGCCGGCGAACCAGGTGAGCTGCTGGTTGACCCGGCGGTTCTTCGTGTTGGCGGCCTGGAGGCAGGCGGCCATCGCCGCGACCGCCTGCGGCGAGAAGTTGTCCTTGATCGCGTCGAACAGCACCTCGTCGGGCGTCGGGTCTTCCGGCACGGTGCAGCGGACGGTCCGGCCGTCGGGCATCTTCGCGGCGTAGGTCTTGATCTTCTCTCGTTCCACCTGGGCCTTGGCCCGGCTGCCCTCACCGCACCCGCTGCCGTCGTGCGACAGGCACTTGTCGGCCAGCAGCCGGGCGAAGGCCGCCCGGCCCATCGGCTCGTGGGCCTCGGTCCAGCCATCGCCCTCGACCCGCCACAACGTCGCGTCGATCGGGTCGACGGACACTTCGGCGTGGCCTGCGGCCATCTCGTTCGCCTGCGCGATGGTCAGGGGCTTCTCGGTTCGCTTGGTCCGTTTCGCGGTCATTTCGCGCTCCTTGAAGTTGGTGGCTCAGCGCCACGGATTGGCGGTGGCGGCGGTCACGGCCGCGGCCAGCTTGGTCATCTTGGCATGCATGGCCCGAACGTCCTTGCCGTCGACGGCCATGCCCGAGTCGCGGGCGAGCTTGAGCGCCAGGGCGTGGTCGATCAGGTCCTGGCCGAGGGCGCTCATCTTCTCGACCATCGCGTCGTAGGCGGCATCCATCGGGCTCGGGGCGTTCGCGTTGCTCACGGCGTTCTCCTTGGGGTTGGCGGTTCAGTCGGCGAAGGTTTCGATGACGCGCTGGTAGTCGGCCACGTCGCCGGCGGTGCCGATCTGGCCGTCCAGCGCCCGCTGCAGCTTCCGGGCGGCGTCGATCTGCTCCCAGTGGCTGATGGCGCTGACGACCCAGGAGTCGTTGCGGCCGATGCCGCGGCGGATGGTGGTGTCGCCGGCTTCGGCGCGGCGGGCGAGGTTGATCAGGATGTCGGTCCCGCTGCGGAAGACGGTCGCCTTGCCGGTTCGTCCTTCGATGTCCATTCGCGTGATCTTCATGGTCGTCCTTTCGTGGTCGGCGGTTGTTCACTCGGCGTTCAGGGCCAGGATGGTGCCGGGCGTGTAGCCGCACCTGCGGGCCTCGGCGTTGATGGCCTTGCGGACCGGGCTGCCGGGCCGGGCGGCGTAGTAGAGGCGGGCCAGCGTCTTCCAACTCACCCGGTCGATCAGCCGCCCGCCCAGGGCCTTCCCGATCGCGGCGTCGTTGGCGTTCTTCGTCGTCTTCATCGCGTGGTTCTCCTCGTTGGCGATTTCCATGTTCGGGGACACATCAGGGTCGCGGGGCGAAGATTCATCCAGTCAATTCCGGCCGGAATTCCGAGAATTCCCGGCCGCCTACCGCGTGGCGAACCAGCGGTACTGCACGCCCTTAGTGGCCATCCGGCCCCGGTTGCGCTGCGTGGCCTGGGCGGGCAGCCATTCGGTGATTCGCCCGGCGGCCTCGACCTGGCGGCGGTAGGCCTCGACCCGGACGGCCCGGTCGGCGGCATGCAGGTCCGGCGCCAGGTCGGCGTTGACGCCCTGACGGGCGAGGGTCAGGTTTCGGCTCTCCTGGCGGCGCTGTTCGGCCAGGGCGGTCCAGCTTCCGGTGTTGGCGTTGTTGGCAACCATTGGTCGCTCCTTTCAGCCATGACTTGCCATGCCCTGCGGAACAGGCAAGGGAACCAGGCCATGATTCCGGCCGGAATTCCGACATTTTTCGCCCCGCCATGCGGGGGCCGCGAGGTGCGCTATGGAAAGTGAAACTGGGGCGACTGGCGCGGCGGAGCAGGCGGCGGGCGGCCACGTCAGGCCCGGGGCCCTGACGGTCGAGCAGATGGCCCGGCTGCTGACCGCCGCCGGCGGCCGGACCATCGGCGAGGCGACGGTCCGCCGCCACATCGACGCCGGCGCCCCGACGCTGGCCGACGGGCGGCTGAACCTGGTGCATTACCTGGCGTGGCTGGTGCGGGAGGTTGCCGTTGGCGAAGAATGACCCCAGACAGATGCGGCCGTCGGCGCTGGTCCGGCTGCTGAACTCCACCCCGCTGGGCGAGGTGATCGGCGAGCGGCAGCTCTACCGCCATCGCATGCGGGCCGGCTACCGCATCGGCGACGGCCATCGCGTGGACATGCTCCGCTACGCCGCCTGGCTGGCGGGCGAGCTGGAGCGGAAGCGCGAGGCAGCCACGTCGCCGGCCGACGCCTACGAGGCTCAGAAGGCCCGGGCCGCGAACCGCGCCGCCTCCATGTCGGCGACCGGCCGCGAGGTGGGCGAGATCCCCGACGCGGCGGACCCCGGCCGAAAGGCTCTCGCGTCCAGCGACTTCAAATACTTCTGCGAGGCCTACTTCCCCCAGGCCTTCACGCTGCCCTGGTCGAACGACCACCTGAAGGTGATCGCCAAGATCGAGCGGGCGGTGCTGGCCGGCGGCCTGTTCGCCCACGCCATGCCCCGCGGCAGCGGCAAGACGACGCTCACCGAGACCGCCTGCATCTGGGCGATCCTGATCGGCGCCCGGCCGTTCGTGTCGCTCATCGGCAGCACGGCCGAGCGGGCCCGGTCCATGCTGGAGAGCATCAAGACGGAATTCGAGTGCAACGAACTGCTGCTGGCCGACTTCCCCGAGGTGGTCTATCCGATCCACAAGCTGGAGCGCATCCACAACCGGGCCGGCGGCCAGACGTATCAGGGCCAGCCGACCCGGATCACATGGACGGCGGACAAGATCATCCTGCCGACGATTCCCGGCAGCAAGGCCAGCGGCTCGATCATCACGGTGACCGGGTTGAGCAGCGAGGGCATCCGCGGCCAGAAGCACAAGCTGACCGACGGGACCGTGCTGCGGCCGTCGCTGGTGGTCCTGGACGACCCGCAGACGACCGAATCGGCCTGGTCGCTGATCCAGAACCAGCGCCGCGAGGCTCTTATCGCCGGCGACGTGCTGGGCATGGCCGGGCCGGGCAAGAAGATCGCCGCCGTCATGTGCTGCACGGTGATCCGGCCCGGCGACATGGCCGACAACATCCTGGACCGCAAAAAGCACCCCGACTGGCAGGGCGAGCGGACCCCGCTGGTCTACAACTTCCCGGCCAATGAGAAGCTGTGGGCGACCTACGCCGAGATGCGGGCGGACAGCCTGCGGAACGACGGCGACGGCCGGGAGGCGACCGAGTTCTACCGCCAGCGCCGGGCCGAGATGGACGCCGGGGCCGTCATCGCCTGGCCGCAGCGCTACAACGAGGATGAACTCTCGGCCATCCAGCACGCGATGAACCTGAAGTTGCGGGACGAGGCGGCGTTCTTCGCGGAATACCAGAACCAGCCGCTGGTGGAGGAGGAGGCGGCCGGGGTGCTGTCCGCCGACGACATCGCCAGGCGGACCAACGGGCACGGCCGCGGAGCGGTGCCGATCGGCGCCAACCACGTCACGATGTTCATCGACGTGCAGGCCAGCCTGCTGTATTTCGTCGTGGCTGCCTGGGAGGACGATTTCACGGGTTACGTGATCGACTACGGCTCCTGGCCCGACCAGCAGCGGCAGTTCTTCTCTCTGCGGGACGCCCGGAGGACGATCCAGCGGATGTTCCCCAAGGCGGGCGTCGAGGGGGCCATCTACTCGGCGCTGGAGGCGCTGACGAACGACTACCTGGCCCGCCGCTGGCGGCGGGACGACGGGGCGGAACTGAAGATCGAGCGTTGCCTTATCGACGCCAACTGGGGCCAGTCCACCGACGTGGTCTACCAGTTCTGCCGGCAGAGCCCGCACTCGGCGGTGCTGCTGCCCAGCCACGGCAAGTACGTCGGGGCGACCAGCATCCCGTTCTACGAGTACAAGCGGAAGCGGGGCGACCGGATCGGGCACCACTGGCGGATCCCCAACGTCCAGGGCCGCCGGCAGGTGCGCTACGTCCTGATCGACACGAACTACTGGAAGAGCTTCGCCCACGCCCGCCTGGCCGTGACCATGGGTGACCGTGGTTGCCTGTCGTTGTTCGGCCGGTCGGCCGACCAGCATCGCCTTCTGGCCGAGCACCTGACGGCCGAGTACCCGGTGCCCACCGAGGCCCGCGGGCGGCGGGTGGACGAGTGGAAACTCCGCCCGAGCAGCCCCGACAACCACTGGCTGGACTGCCTGGTCGGCTGCGCCGTCGCCGCCTCCATCCAGGGCGCCGGACTGCCCGACGTGGAGAACCGTCGGCCCGCAGCCCGCCCGCGGATTCGGCTGTCGGAGATTCAGGGAGGCCGGAGATGAACGGGACGCTTGCACTGCCTCCGCCGCCCCGCAACGTCGGCCTTGTCTGCCGGGCGTGCGGCTGCCGGCACTTTCACACCGTCTACACCCGCCCCCGCGACGGCTACATCCTCCGCCGCAAGGAATGCCGCAACTGCGGCCGCCGCGTCATGACCCGCGAACAGATCGGCTGCTGATTACACATCTGTAACGATTTCCGCTCGTGAGGCACTTTGCCCGAAAGGGTCGGGCCCCTCCCGCAAATATAGAGGGATGAGGGAGACACATGGCCGAGACGCTCGATAGCTCGATCCAGGAAAACGCCGCCGGCCCGAAGAAGGCCAGCGGGGATTCCGGCAGCATGGAGCAGCATCCGCTGCCTGAGCAGATCGCCGCCGACAAGTACCTCGAATCCAAGAAGGCGACGCGGGGCAAGGGCATGGGACTGAAGCTGGTGAAGCTGTCGCCGGGAGGGACCGCCTGATGTGGCCGTTCGGCAGAGGCAAACTGAAGGCCCGGCGGTCCCTCCCGGTGGTGGTCCGCGCCAAGTTCGACTCGGCGCAGACCACGGCCGACAACCGGCGGCACTGGGCCAACGCGGACGCCCTGTCGGCGGACGCTGCTGCCAGCCGTGATGTCCGCAGGATTCTGCGGAACCGGGCCCGCTACGAGGTTGCCAACAACAGCTACGCCCGTGGCATCGTGCTGACTCTGGCCAACGACGTGATTGGCACGGGGCCCCGGCTCCAGATGCTGCTGGGCGGGGATGCCGGCACCGCAGAGGATCAGCCGGCTGCCAACCAGATCATCGAACGCGAGTTCGCCTCCTGGTCCAGGGCCGTCGGCCTGGCTGAGAAGCTCCGCACCATGCGGATGGCCAAGGCCCAGGACGGCGAGTCGTTCGCCCTGCTGTTCAGTAATGACAGCCTGGCCTCGCCGGTAAAGCTGGACCTCAGGCTGATCGAGGCCGACCAGGTGACCACGCCGGACCTGTCGCCAATGGCGAAGGCCAACGCCGTGGACGGAATTGAGTTCGACTCGTTCGGTAATCCGGCGCGGTACCACGTTCTCAAGTTGCACCCCGGCAACGGCCGGCTGGCTTCAGCCCGCGACTACCAGAAGGTTTCCGCCGAAAGCGTGATCCACTGGTTCCGGTCCGACCGCCCGGGCCAGAGCCGGGGCCTGCCGGACATCCTGCCGGCCCTGCCGCTGTTCGCCCAGTTGCGGCGTTACACGCTGGCCGTGATTGCCGCCGCGGAGACGGCGGCTGACTTCGCGGCGGTACTCTTCACCGACGCCCCGGCCAACGGCGAGGCCCAGGCGCTGGAGCCGATGGACGTGGTCGAGCTGGAACAGCGGATGGCCACGGTCCTGCCTGACGGCTGGAAGCTCGGCCAGATCGACGCGGTCCAGCCGACGACCACCTACGACATGTTCAAGCGGGAGATCCTCAACGAGATCGCCCGCTGCCTGAACATGCCCTACAACATCGCGGCCTGCAACTCGTCGGGCTACAACTACGCCTCCGGCCGGCTGGACCACCAGACCTACTACAAGTCGATCCGCGTCGAGCAGGGGCACGTCGAGGCCGCCGTGCTGGATCGCATCCTGGACGCATGGATGGCCGAGGCGGTTCGCGTCTTCGACCTCGGCGGGATCGAGGACTGGCCCCACCAGTGGTTCTGGGACGGCCACGAGCACGTCGACCCGGCCAAAGAAGCTTCCGCCCAGGCCCAGCGGCTGGCCAGCAACACCACCACGCTGGCGACCGAGTATGCCCGCCAGGGCAAGGACTGGGAGACCGAACTGCGCCAGCGGGCCAGAGAAGTGGCGCTGATGAATGAACTGGGGCTGCCGCCGGGGCAGGCCCAGAGCCAGCCGGCAGGCCAACCGTCGCCGGCGGCGGATGAAGCGGACCAGACAGATCAGGAGGACGGCCGTGCCGCAGCATGAACGACAGCAACTGGAGACCGCCGGGCCGCTCAGCTTTGTGAGCGAGCCGGGCTGCCTGACCATCGAGGCGGCGGCCGAGACGAGCGCCGATGGCAAGCCGAGGCTGCCGCGGTTCAGCATGGTCGCCTACACCGGCGGGCCGATGCGGGTGTCCGGCTGGCGCTACCCGGTGATCATCGACCTGGCCGGGCTGGCCATCCCGTCGCAGAGTCGGCCGATCCGCTTCGGGCACGACGCTGCCGCCGGCGTGGGGCACACCGACGCGATCCGGGTGGCCGAGGGCCGGCTGGTCGCCACGGGCCTCGTCTCCCGCGACACCGCCGCCGCCCGCGAGGTCGTCGCCTCGGCGAAGAACGGCTTCCCGTGGCAGGCTTCCGTCGGGGCCAATGTCGATCAATTCGAGTTCGTCAAGGACGGTCAGTCTGTCATCGTCAACGGCCGGAACTTCTCCGGCCCCGTAAACGTGGTCCGCCGGGCCACGCTGGGTGAGATCAGTTTCGTGGACCTCGGCGCGGACGGTAACACCAGCGCCAGTGTGGCCGCAGGGGCCAAGGAGAGCAAAGTCATGGACGGCAAGGACACCACCACGACGCAGCAGGATACCAGCACCAGCCAGGCCGACGCGAAGACCGAGGGCAAGGACGCCCCCGCCGCGCCGGTCGCGAAGGTCGAGGCCCAGGCTGCGGGCGGCAAGGCCGAGGGGCCTGTCACCGTTGGCAAGGAGGCTGGCGGCGCCGACGCCCCGCCCCCCGCCGTCGAGGCCGCCGCCCAGGCGCCCGACCCGGTCGCCGACATGCGGGCCCACGCGGCTGCCGAACAGACCCGGATTGCGGCGGTCCGCAAGGTCTGCGGCGAGGACCACGCCGAGATCTGCGCCCGGGCCATCGGCGAAGGGTGGGACGTGACGAAGACGGAACTGGAGGTCCTCCGCGCCGATCGGCCCAAGGCCCCCGCGGCTCACATCCCCGACAACGCCATGACCGGCACGCTGCTGGAGGCCGCGTGCATGCTGACCGGCGGGGTGCGGGGCGAGGATGTCGGGACCGCCTACGGCGAGAAGGCCCTCGACGCCGCCGACAAGCGGTTCCGTGGCGGCATCGGGCTGCAGGAGCTGCTGCTGGAGGCTGCCTGGGCCAACGGCTACGACGGCCGCAACTTCCGCGACAGCCGGGCGGTGCTGCGGTTCGCCTTCGGCCAGAACCTGCACGCCGGTTTCAGCACCGTGGACATCGGCGGGATCCTGTCCAACGTCGCCAACAAGTTCCTGCTGGAGGGCTTCTTCAGCGTCGAGCGGGTCTGGCGGAACATCTGCGCCGTCCGCAACGTGCAGGACTTCAAGACGGTCACGTCCTACCGGCTGATCGGCAAGGACCAGTACGAGATCGTCGCCCCCGGAGGCGAGCTCAAGCACGGAACGCTGGGCAACGAGAGCTACAGCAACAAGGCCGACACCTACGGCCTGAAGCTGGACATCGACCGGCGGGACATCATCAACGACGACCTGGGGGCGATCACCACGGTCCCGCGCAAGCTCGGCCGCGGGTCGGGCCTGAAGATCAACGACGTGTTCTGGTCCATCTTCCTGAACAACGCCGCATTCTTCACCGCCGGCAACAGGAATTATGTCACCGGCGCCGACACCGTCCTGAGCATCGACGGGCTGACCAGGGCCGAGGTCGCCTTCCTGGACCAGACCGACGCTGACGGCAAGCCGATCGGCGTGATGCCGGCGATCCTGCTGGCGCCGACGGCGCTGTCGGCGATGGGGACCATGCTCTACAAGAGCCTGGAGATCCGCGACACGACGGCCAGCACGAAGTACCCGGTGGCCAACCCGCACCAGGGCAAGTTCCGCGTCGAGGTCAGCCGGTATCTCTCCAACGCCCAGTACACCGGGAACTCCGCCAAGGCCTGGTATCTCCTGGCCGATCCGACCGACCTGCCGGTCATCGAGGTCGCTTTTCTCAACGGCCAGGAGTCCCCGACCATCGAAACGGCCGAGGCGGACTTCAACGTCCTGGGCATCCAGATGAGGGGCTACCACGATTTCGGATGTGCCCTCCAGGAAACCCGCGCTGCGGTGAAGGCCAAGGGCGAGGCGTAAGCCTCGGTCCTCTGACGAGCGTGCCCGGTGCGGCGGAAGGCACGGAGGTCGGCCGCCGCACCGGGTCCGACCAACGGACAATCTTCTGTAGATAGGAGCGACCCATGTCTCAGGCAACGTTCGTTCAGGAAGGCAAGCGTATCGACTACACCCCGGTCGCCGCGGCGGCAACCGGCCAGGTGGTGGTCCAGAACTCGCTGATCGGCATCCCGCACGCCCCGATCGCGGCAGGGGCCCTCGGCTCGCTGGCGACCGAGGGCGTCTTCGACGTGGTCAAGGCCACCGGCGCCGTCAACGCCGGGGCTGCCGTCTACTGGGATGCCGACGGCGATCCGGTCGGCGGGACGGCCGGCACGGGCGCAGCCACGACCACCGCCGAGGGCAACACGTTCATGGGCAAGGCGACCGTGGCGGCGGGCGCCAACGACGAGACCGTTCGGGTCCGGCTGGAGGGGGTCGCCACCGCCAGCAACACCATCCACGAGGACCTGACCAACGTGATCGCCGACCCCGGCGACGGGGAGGCGATCCCCGTCGCCGACTCGGGCACCTGCCAGATCGTGACCGGGGATGCCGAGACGCGGACCCTGGCGGCTCCGGCGGACGTGGGCCAGCTGCTTGCCCTGACCATGAAGACCGACGGGGGCAACTGCGTGGTCACGGCCTCGGCCGCCGTCAACGCAGCGGGCAACAACACGCTGACCTTCGCCGACGTGACCGACACGATCCTGCTGATCGGTGCGATCAGCGGGGCGGACAAGGTCTGGCGGGTGATGGGCAACGACGGCGTGGCCCTGAGCACGGTGTAACCACATGGCCGACCTGCTGGAGAACGCGTCCGCGTGGCTGGATGACATGCGAACCAGGCATGCCAGCCGCCAGGTGACCTACCAGCGGGCCGGCCAGTCGGTCCAGGTCGCCGCCGGCATCGGCCGGACGGTCTTCCAGATCGACAACGGCTCGGGAGTCCTGGAGACGTTCGAGAGCCGGGACTTCCTGATTCTGGCGGCGGACCTGGTGCTCGGCGGCGCGGCGGTCCTGCCCAAGGCGGGCGACCGGATCACGGAGGGCCAGGACAGTACTTCCTATATATACGAGGTACTGGCCCCGGGGACCGAACCCGCCTGGCGTTACTCCGACCCATACCGCAGGACGTTGCGGATTCACACGAAACAGATCGGCGTGGAGACCTCCTGATGTGTAACGGGACGGGCCAGTACGAGCGGGTGTGCAAGGGCGAGTTCGCCTCGATCCACGGCAAGCTCGACCGGCTGGACGAGGCCATCCGCGGCAACGGCAAGCCGGGCATCCAACTTCGGCTGGATCGACTGGAGAAGGCCGAGGCGGTGAGATCCCGGCTTATGTGGATCATCACCGGCTCGGTGGTGACCCTGGCGGTCGCCGCCCTGTGGCGGCTGGTGTTCGGAGGCTGATCCTCCTTCGCCAAGGCTTCGGAGGACAAGAACGTGGCTGATTCGGTGCTCATCCAGATCGCAGACGCGGTAGTCGCGGAACTGAACGCCCCCGGCTCGCCGCTGGCGCCGGCGGGTGGCGATCCGCTGGCCACGGCGGCGCGGGCCTACGCCCCCGTCTTTGACCTGGGCGAGATGGCCGACCTGCACGTGACGGTGGTGCCCAAGGCGGCGTCGGCCGAGCGGGCGGATCGGGCCACACGGCAGTTCGACTACTCGGTCGACGTGGCCGTGCAGAAGAAGCTGGGTGATGGCGGCGACCCGGAGATCGACGGCCTGATGCTCCTGGTCGAGCGGATCGCCGACCACTTCAACGGCAAGCGGCCGGTGCAGTACGCCGGGGCCGTCTGCCTGCGGGCCGACAACGAGCCGGTCTACTCCCCCGACCACCTGCG
>JAJVII010000019.1 GCA_022072085.1 Phycisphaerae bacterium | reverse complement strand
CGGCTGGCGGATGCCCGCGGCACAGAAAGCGCATTTGGCAATCCGGCTCTGGCTTTGCGCAGTCCCGACGGCATCGGGATCGAGGTCGTCGCCAATCCGCAGCATGTCGAAGCCCTTGAGGTGGCGAATGCGGAATCGGACTTCCGGGCACATCCAGATGCCGGGCTTGTGGACGGTGCCGCCGCTGGCCCAGGCCCCGCGCGCCGCGACCGTGGGCCCGGCTGCCCGGGCCGACGACGATCCACACTGGCAGAGCGCCCGGTCCGACGCGGTGCGGCTGCTGCAATCGCGTTCCCTGTCAGCCGACCAGCAGCGGGCCGTGCGGCAGTATTTCGACCTCGGGCAGTAGTCTTTCGCCCCCCTGTTTTTGCATCCTGCCTAGAATGGAGTAGACTTGGAGAGAGCCCCGGCCGCTTGGGGCTTGCGCCTCAGGAGGCCCGGATGAACAGTATTGAGCAGCGATACCTTCGAGCGATTCAGGCCCGCGTCTGCCGCAACTGCGTCGACCTGATGGCCGACGGAACCTGCGGCGTTCACGACCGCGTCTGCCCGGTCGAGCGGAACCTCAAGCAGATTCTCCAGGTCGTCAACCGCGTCAAGAGCGACTCGGTCGAGCCCTACCTGCTGCTGCTCCGCCGCGAGGTCTGCGCCAACTGCGAGCACGAGGACATGGCCGGCGAGTGCACGCTGCGCAACGAGGCCGGCTGCGCCCTCGACCGCTACTTCGTGCTGATCATCGACGCGATCGAGGAAGTCCGCAGCCAGATCCGCGCCGAGGCCCAGGCCGCCGGCGCCAAATAGCCGCCCGGCATTACAGGTTGCAGAACCGCCGCAGGAACGCCGCCACGTTGAACAGTCGAATCGTCAGCTTCACATCCAGCCCGGCGCCGGCCTCGATGCGCTGAATCGCCAGTGCAACGTCCACGTACTCGTCCAGGATCGGGGCGGCGGCCCGCAGATTCTCCACGATGATCGGACGATACTGGCCCATCAGGCCGAGGTAGTCGCTGTCCCAGCGCATCAGCCGGAGCGGACGGAACAGCCGCCAGATGATCTCGTGCTGCTTGAGGCGGCGCAGCCGCTCACGGACGAAGATGCCGCCCGGGCCCATGGGGGTGGGCAGTCGCCCGGCCGTGGCCTCGCGCACCTGGGACAGCGCGGGGAACATGTGGCGGAGCGTCTTGCGGATCAGGCGGCGATAGACGAGGTACCGCCGCGGCAGGCTGGAGAAGAACAGGCAGTAGTCGCGCGTGTAGAAAGTGCAGAGTGTCGGCGCGGCGTAGTTCCACAGGTGAAGGTGCGTGGAGAGCCATCGCCGGAACGCCCCCAGGCTGCCTCCCGGCTTGGCAGGATAGAACCGGAGCCGCTTCGGCTCGGGACGATAAAGCCCCCACGCATCGCGCGGCGGCGCCGCCGCGAAGAAATCGTGCATGCGCGGGCGGAAGACCCGCAGCAGATCGGCCGACTTCGCTCCGATCAGGATTGGTTCCTCAAGCGCGCGGCTGCGGGGCGCGTAGGCCGGCTGCCTCGCGTCGACGGTGCTCCCGAAATGAGGCGGGGCGGCGTAGGTCAGCGTGTCGCCCAGGAAACCGTCGATCACGGTGCGGTCCTGCTGACGGATGAAGTCCATCCAGGCCCGCGTGGTGAAGATGCCGGCCGGGTCGCCCAGGAACTCCGTCCGCCAGGGGAACGCCTCGAACTGCTCGGGCGTAACCGGCCCGGTCCCGCGCACCGGGCAGTGCAGGTGCCGGACGCCCAGCGCCCGCGCCGCGCCGCGGGCGCAGCGGAACTCGTCGCTGTGCGGGCTGCCCCACGTGGCCGCCACCGTGTCGCGCCCCAGCCGCCGGCACAATCCCAAAGCCAGTCGCGAGTCGATGCCCCCCGACAGGGCCGCGATGGCCCGCTCGTGCCCGTTCAGCCAGCGGGAAGACGCCTCCAGCAGCACGCGTCCGCACCGCTCGATCAGCTCGCGCTCCGGCGGCACGGTCGGATCGTCAGGATACGCCGGCGGCGTCTGGAGACTCAGCCGCAGCCCGTCGCCGGAGAAGACCGCACTATGCCCCGACGGCAGGAGCCGCACGTCCTGAAAGATCGTGTCCAGCCCCCGCCCGGCCCCCTTGAGAATCGTCGAGACCAGCGAGGGCGCATCCAACGTTGCGCGGAACCCGGGCACGCGACGAAGCGTCTTGAACTCGCTGGTGAGCACCAGCAGGGATCCGCCGCGCCAGTAATACAGCGGCTTGGCCGAGTACAGATCGCTCACCACGTGCAGCCGGCGTGCCGCCCGGTCCCACGCCAGCAGGTTGTAGAGACCGTCGGGGGGTTGGTCTGCCAGGCGGGCGAAGGCGGCGGGGTCGTCGGCCAGGTTCTCCGGCAGCGGCCCGACGATGCGGCCCTGCACGACGACGTCAAACGAACGGCCGCTGATGACCGCGTCGCCGGCATCGGCCTCGCCCGCTCCGCGCCCCGGGCGGAAACCGCCGGCAACGCACAGCCCGGGCGCATCGAGCACGACGCGGGCTTCGCACAGATCGAACGGCCGGAGATCTTCCAGCACCTCCCGGACCAGCGACGGCGCCACCGCCGCCCCGGACCAGTCAACGATGCAGAAGATAGACTCCACGTAACGCCTCTAGGCGACCGCTTCATGCTATCCTCCGCCGTCGGTGCAATCCATAGGTTGATCCGAAGCAGCGCTCTTGCAACCTTCCGCCAACTTCCTATATTCGCCTACTGCGATTCGTCGGCGTCGTCACACTCTCAAGGAACCCGCAATGAGCGCGAAACTGAAGCTGAGGGCGTTTGACTCCTGGCAGCGCGTCTGCCCGGCCACAGGCCAACTGCTTGAACCCGGCAGCATCCAGTTCGACGGCGGCGTCCGCCTCCGCGGCGGGCGCGGCGAGTTCGCCTCGTTCCAGATCGTCCTGGGCCCGTTCGATCGGCCGGGCCGATTGTCGGCCGAGGTCTCGCTCACCGCGCTGCGCGGCCGCAAGGCCAGCATCGCCGCCGGGCAGTACGACCTGCTGGCCGAGTGGTACGTCCATTCCGGCGAACCGATGAAGCGTCGCGGAGAGAAGGCCCCGAAGCCCGGTCCGGCGGCCGGCCGATTTGTCCCCGACCTTCTCGTGCCGCTGCGGGTCTACGACGGGCGGCTGCCCCTGGGCCTGCCCGGCAACCAGGTTCCCGGCCAGCGCTACCAGGGGCTCTGGGTGGACCTGTTCATCCCGGCGGACACCGCCGCGGGCAGCTACAGCGGCCGCGTGAAGGTCGAAGCCGGCGGCCAGTCCTTTGACCTGCCCGTCGAACTGGAGGTCGACCGCTACCGCGCCGGCGACGACGTCGGGTTCACCTTCATGATGAACAACTACTGCGACAGCATCAGCAGCGGCTGGCCGGCGCTGCGCGACAACCTGGACCGCCACCGCACGGCCCTTTACCGCCGGGTCGAGCGGAGCTTCTGGCGGGTGGCCCACGATCACCGCTGCGTCTTCTACTACCTGCCCTACACGCACTCGGGCTACATCTACCCGACGTTTGCACCGCCGCTGACCGGCGGCGGGCCGGACAAGCGCGTCGCGAGCTGGACGGAATGGGACCGCCACTTCGGCGGCTACTTCGACGGCTCGGCGTTCAAGGGCACCCGCCGCGGGCCGATCCCCGTGCCGCGGTTCTTCCTGCCGATGAGCCTGGACTGGCCGGCCAGTTTCCTCAAGTGGGACCGCCCCGGCTACGCCGACGAGTTCAAGGCCGTCATGGGCCAGATGGCTGCCCACTTCAAGGCCAAGGGCTGGACGAAGACCACCTTCGACATGTTCCTCAACCACAAGCAGCGCTTCAAGCTCTACCCCTGGGACTGCGAGGAGGTCCGCTTCCTGGAGGACAACGAGGTCCACTACAAGTTCCGCAAGCTCTGGGAAGGCACGCTGGACCACAAGACCACGCGACCGGTCCGCTTCGACTACACCGACGGCACCACATGGGTCGTCCACGACGACATGCGCAGCGCGATGTCCGAGTTCCTCGACGTCTACATTTGCAGTTCCACCGCGACCGCGCTGGACCAGAAGCTGGGCACGAAGCTGCGCAAGCAGGGCCGGCACTTCTGCCTCTGCGGCGGCGGCGCGAGCATGGCCGACTCGCTGCGGGCGACCGCCTTCTGGCCGCTCCAGCTCTGGGTCTGGGGCGGCGACTCGTTCATGGTCTGGCTCTCGATGGAGTGGGGCGACGAAGCCATCTCCTCGCTGCCCAGCAACGGTCGGCTGACCTTCCTCTACCCCGGCCACCGCTTCGGACTGGACGAGGCCCTGCCCTCGCTGCGGCTGAAGACCGTCCGCGACGTGCTCCAGACGATCGGCCGGCTGGAGGCCGCCCTCGGCCACGGCGCCGACAATGAGCCGGCCCGCCGCCAGGCCGCCCGCGCCATGGGCATGCCCTACGCCACCTGGTTCCCCAAGCCCGACCCCACCTTCAGCGGGTCGGAGGAGAAGCCGGCCGCCGGCTGGGCCCGGACGACGCTCGAAAACTTCCGCGCCCTGGCCGACAAGGCCATCGAGTTGACACGCTGAACCGAACCGAAACCGACTCCAACCGGAGACAGCCATGCCCGCCAGGACCGCACGCAAGAGCACGAGCAAGAGCAAGGCCCGCCCGGCCTCGGCCCGTCCGACGCAACTGGCCGCCTTGAGCAGCCGCGAACTGATCGATCGGCTGGCCGAGGTCGCCCGCATCGGCGCCCTGTTCATCGAGGGCGAGGACTGCGAGAACCTGCTGGTGCCCGAGGCCCGTCAGTGGACCGACCCCGACGACATCAACTTCGACGCAAAGGTCGCCGTCGGCGTGAAGAAGACGCTGCTGCGTATCGAGCGGATCGAGCGGTTTCCCTACCACGCCATCATCTGGCGCCGCCGCCCGGACGACCCCGACCGCGGCGAGATCATGCTGGCCGGTTCGATGAGCAGTTCCTACAGCCTGGGCAAGAAGGTCAACCCGCCGCTGCTGCCGGAGCTGCGCAGGGTGTTCGAAACCGGCCGACCGGCCGTCCGCCGCGGGCGCAACGAGGACTGGGAGTCGGTCACGCAGTTCCGCTACGGCCACGTCTGGCTGATGGCCCACGACAGCCTGCTGCGAGCGGGCCGGCGGCTGATCAGCCACTTCTCCCCCATCCGCGACAGCCGCGACAAAGTCGTCGCCGCCCTGGAATTGACCTGCGTCGGCACGGACAGTTGAACGGCCCTCCTTCCCGGATCCCAGGAGCAGAGAAGCGACGACGCGCTTCATCTGAGGGGATTGCTGTACCCCTGCCAATTGAGATAATTGCGGATGGCGACCCGTGGCGGTCGCGGCGCGATTTCGTCTGGGAACAGTCAATTCAGAAAGGAGCACGGCCATGGCGGCACGCAGCGGGCTGGCGGCGGTTGGGGTCTTGCTGGGGCTGGCGGCCGGGGTCCTGGCGGAAGAGAAGCCGCCGACCACCCAGCCGGACTTCCGCCGGGAGTTCTCTGTCGATAAGGCAGACTTTTCCGACCGCGGCGTGGGCAGGTACTTCGTGCTGATGCCCGGCTTCAGGCTGATCCTGGCGGACGGAAAGGACACGCTGATCATTACGGTGCTGGACGAGACGAAGGTGGTCGATGGCGTGACCACGAGGGTGGTCGAGGAGCGAGAAACGGAAGGCGGCAAGCTGAAGGAAGTGTCGCGGAACTACTTCGCCATCGACCGCAAGACGCAGGACGCCTACTACTTCGGCGAAGACGTCGACATCTACAAGGGCGGGAAGATAGTCAACCACGAAGGCGCGTGGCTGTCGGGCGTCGATGGCGCGAAGTTCGGGCTGGCGATGCCGGGCAGGCCGCAGGTCGGCGCGATGTACTATCAGGAACTGGCCCCGGACGTCGCGATGGACCGGGCGGAAGTCGTGAGCGTGAGCGGGAAGGTCACAGTGCCGGCCGGGCAATTTGCAAATTGCCTGGTAACCCGCGAGTCCAGTGCGATCGAGAGAGGCACGGAAGAGAAGCCTTATGCCCCCGGCGTGGGCTTGCTGAAGGACGGCGGATTCAAGTTGTCGAAGATTCAACTGCCCGCTGCCATCGAGAAGGCATTCCGAAGCCAGTTCGCCAAAGCCAAGGTTCGGAAGATCGAGGTGGAAGTCGAGAACGGGGTGGCAGTGTACGATTTCGAGTTCAGGAACGGCGCCGCGGAACAGGAATGCGACATCGCCGAGGACGGAACCGTGCTGGAGGTGACGTTGGTCGTCGCCCCGAAGGACGTACCGGAGGCGGCGATGAAGGCGATAACAGCCCATGCACCCGAAGGCGCCAGGCTTGGGCGAATCGAGCGGATCACGATCGGCTATGAACTGAAGGACGGCAAGCCGCTCAAGCTCACTGAACCAGCCACACGCTACGCCGCGGAGTATTCCAAGGACGGCAAGGAGGGCGAGGTCGAGGTGACGCCCGACGGCGCCGAGGTAAAGGAGTAGCCGGATACTCGGGGAGCCGTAGACTTGGCTCGTGACTCCCGATCCGATCAGGCGAACACCCCTGCCGACTGGGAGATGTTTCCTGATGGGCGAATAGCGATGATGGGGAACAGCAGGCTCCGGGAGGAGGCCACGAGCTACCTTTCGGGACTCGCCGAGGGGCCTATTGAGAATTGCGTTATGGGGGGCGACGATATTCAGGGACTTGCCTGTCGATGTTCCGCGCCGCGCGGACAATGGGGCGCGTTTCCGCCTCTCTGCCCGGGGGCGGCGGGAACGGAAATACTGGAGTTACGGGCTTATTGATAGAGCGGGCGGAAGGGGCGGATCGCCGTCATTTTCAGGTGCGCGGGGGGCGCCGAACCGCCCTACCCCGAGGCGGCGGCCAGGGCGGACTCGATCGTGACGGCGCCCTCGTAGAGCGCTCGGCCGACGATCGCAGCGGCGGCGCCCGTGCGGGCCAGGGCGCGGATGTGGTCGGCCGACCCGACGCCGCCGCTGGCGATCACCGGGTGCGGCGAGGCGGCAACCATCTCGCGGACGGCCGCCAGGTTCGGACCCGTCATCATGCCGTCGGTCGCTATGTCGGTGTAGACGATGCCGGCCAGCGGCAGCGGGCCGCTGCGGCGGGCGACCTCGACGGCTGACTCGCCCGTCGATTGCGTCCAGCCGTCGGCGGCCAGGCGGCCGGCGCGGGCGTCCAGGCCCAGCACGACACGGCCGGCGAATCGCGGCTCGGCGAACAGGCCCGCGAACCAGTCCCACTCGCGCAAGGCCCGCGTGCCGATCACGACGCGCGTCACCCCCATGTCGAGCAAGCGGGCAATCGTGGCCTCGCTGCGGACGCCGCCGCCGACCTCGACGGCCAATCCAGTGCCGGAGCACAGGCCGGCGATCACGTCGTAGTTGGTCGGCTCGCCCGTGCGGGCAGCGTCGAGGTCCACGACGTGCAGCCAGCGGGCGCCGCGCGACTCGAAGTCGCGGGCGACGGCCAGCGGGTCGTCGGCGTAGTCGATCTGGCGGCCGTAGTCGCCCTGGAGCAGGCGGACCACCTTGCGGTCGCGCAGGTCTATCGCGGGCAAAATGTCCATGGCGGGTCCGTGGCAAGGGGTCGCCGGCCCGGCGGCGGGGCGGCTGGCGGCGGTCACATCCGCACGAAGTTCTCGAGTATCCGCTGGCCGACGGCCTGGCTCTTTTCGGGGTGGAACTGCGTGGCCAGCAGGTTGTCGCGGGCGACGGCGGCGACGAACGGATGGCCGTAGTCGGTCACGACCGTCGGCACCGCGTCGTCCATCGGGACGACGTAGTAGCTGTGGACGAAGTAAACGTAGCTGCCCGACGGCACGCCGTTGAGCTGCGGGATCGGCTGATCGTAGGCGATCTGGTTCCAGCCCATGTGCGGGATGGCCAGCCTCGGGCCCGCGGGCAGGCCGCTGAAATCGAAACGGACGACCTTGCCCGGCAGCACCCCCAGGCCGGTGTGGCGGCCGTCCTCGTAGCTGACGTCGAACAGCAGTTGCAGGCCCAGGCAGATGCCCAGGAACGGGCGGCCGCTGCGGATCGCCTGCACGATCGGTCCGACCAAGCCGCGCTCGTGCAGGCTGGCCATGGCCGATCCGAAATGGCCCTGCCCGGGCAGGACCAGGCGTGGGGCGTCGGCGACCTCCTGGGGCGTGGAGATGATGCGGGCGTCGGCGCCGATGCGGGCGAAGCCCATCTGCACGCTTCGAAGGTTTCCGGTGCCGCAGTCGATGACTCCGATCATGGACGGACAGGCGGCCGGTCGGCCTGCTCCCGGGTGAAAATGAAACCGCGAGTGGGAGGGCGTTCCCACCCGCGGCTGGATCGCTGATTCACATCGGCCCTGACGGTCACCGCCCGACAACGACCTGCACTTCGACGCGTCGGTTGGCGGACTTGTCGGCCTTGGTCTTCTCGGGCGAGACGCGCGGGTCGGTGTCGGCCAGTCCGACAACCTCGACGAGGTTGCGCGAGACGCCGTTCTTGGCCAGCACGTCAGCCACGTTCTGGGCGCGGGCCTGGGAGAGTTCCCAGTTGCTCTTCCAGTGGCTCTTGACGATCGGGTCGCTGTCGGTGTGTCCGCGGACGACGACGCGCTTGCCGGGGTACTGCGTCTTGATCGTCTGGGCGACGCGGGCGAGCTTGGCCATCGCCTCGGAGCGGACGGTCGCCTGGCCTGAGGCGAAGACGACGTCGCCCTGGAGGGTCAGGGTGACCACGCCGTTGGCCTGACTGACTTCGCCCTCGCCCTCAAAACCCGTGCGGCCGCCGCCGTGGCCGGACGAGACCGGCGGGCGCATGCCCGTGTTGCCGTCGCCGCTCGGCGTGATCGGCGGGACGGGAGGCGTCGGCGGGGTCGGAGCGACCGGCTGCACAGGCGGGGCGGTCGCGATGGTGTTCTGCAGCCGGGTGATCAGGTCGTCCTTCTGCTGAATCTTCAACAGGAGCGAATCGACCTGCTGGTTGAGCTGGCGCTTGTCCGACTGGAGCGAGTCGTTGTCGATGCGGAGCTTCTCGTTGATCCCGCGCAGGTCCTGGTTCTCGCGGATGAGCTGCTTGTCCTCGCAGCCGGTCAACGCCGCGATCAGCACCGCCGCCACGGGCGCCAACGCCATCAGTCGCAGTCCTCGTGTCACCGCTGTCCTCCTTCTCCCGCAATCCGATTGTGTTCGTTTGCGTTCAATTGGCCGGTTTGTTTGGTGTATCGGCCAGCGGGGTCCGGCTTTCCACCCGCTTGGCCAGGTCTTCCATCTTCTTCTCACGTTCGCGAGTCTTGTCCTTCTCGCGGATTTCCGAAAACTCATGCAGCACGCCTACCACCTTCTTGATGATCCAGAAGGCAATGATAGACAGCACCGCCGTAATCAGCAACACCAGCGACAGCGGGCCGCTCGGCCGACCGGCGAAGAAGAACAGCCACACCTCGACATCCTTGCCCCAGTTCTTGGCCAGGAACAGGACGACCCAGGCGATGACCAGGATGATCAGGCCCAGTTTCGTCCATATCCAGGCCTTCTTCAGTCCGTGCGTCATGGGTAGTCTCCCGGAAGTGGTGTCCCTTTGTTCCTATACGCCAGCCCTACTACTGCGTCAAGCACAATCGCAACGCCGTGACCGGCGGCGGCTCGGCGCTCATCCGCCACCCCCGAAAAGCGTCCTCATTCCCGGTCCCAGCCACGCGACGAAACGGTCCTCATAGAGCATCAGCACGACGATCGCCATGCTCAGGTAGGGCCCGTAGGGCAGTTCCTTCTTCCCCTTGCGCAGCAGCATGACGATGCCGACGGCCAGGCCGAAGAACGGCGCCACGAAGAACGCCAGCGTCGCCCCCGCCCAGCCGGTTACCGCGCCGGCCGACGCCAGCAGGTGAACGTCGCCCAGGCCCATCGCCTCCTTGCCGAAGCCCAGCGTGCCAAGGATCCGCACAGCCCAGATCACCAGTCCGCCGATCAGCAGGCCGAACAGCGCGCCGCCCGCCCCCAGCAGGTGCGGCGACTGGCACCACTGCCCCCACGCCTGGGCCATGCTCCCCCCGGCTGAGGTCAGCTTGTGCCACAGGATTCCGCCGACCACCGGCGGCGCGAGGAACAGCAACTCCTTGAGCACTTCCCGCCGGGCCCCGACCGTCACGGCCACGCCCTCGCGGTCGGCCGGCGATTTCTCTTTCGCCGCCTCCGCACGCCCGGGCGACTTCGCGTCCGGCGACTTGGCTGACCGCTTCTCCTCCTTGCGACGCTGGGCCTTGAGGTCCTTCTTCTGGGCCCGCGTCATTGCCTGCGGCTCTTCGCCCTCGCCCTCCTCCGGGAAACTCAGCGGCAGCACGCCCAGCGACAGCAGCACGATCGAGAGCAGCAGCCCGCCCGCGCCGCCGACCGCCCAGGCCGCCTGGTCCGGGCCGGCCATCGGCAGCCCCGTCCCCGGCCAGATCGTCGCGAAGATCACCCCCACCACGCCCGCGACCCAGATCACCCGCAGCGGGATGAAGTAGAACTCCAGGTCGATGAGCGAGCCGGCCAGCAGCACGCTGACCAGCACGAACGTCGCGACCAGCGCGGGCCAATTGCCCGGCCAGCCCGCCGGCAGGTCCGGCCGAAGCGGGCCCGCAAACACGCCGACGAACAGCCCCAGCCAGATCAAGGCGTTGAGCCCCTCGACGATCGGGTATCGCACCGAGATCGGCTGGCAGCACTTGCGGCAGCGCCCGCGCAGCAGCACCCAGCTCAGCAGCGGGATGTTGTCCCACGGCCGGATCGGCGTGTTGCACTTGGGGCAGTAGCTCTGGGCGGGTTTGAAGATCGACCCGCCGCGCGGCGTGCGCCAGACCACCACGTTCAGGAAACTGCCGACACAGCTTCCGAAAATGAAGATGAACAGGGCCCAGTACCAGACGGGGACAGCCAATGGAGTCTCCTGCCGATGCCGACCCGCCCGCCCCGGCGCGGGGCATGGGCGTGGACGCCGGAGTTAGATTACATCGACCAACCCCGCCGGCTAGCTCCAGCCGCCCTGGGAATCGCGACAGGCCGCCCGTCCCCCTCCTCGGCCACGGGCCGCCGCCTGCGCCGGGGGCGGAGGCCGAGCCTCATGCCGAACCCACCAAGCCATTCACTCTGTAGTTGCCTGTATTGGCCTGTATTGGCCTGTATCCGCGGAAGCCGCGCTCGGCCGAGCCCGGCCGATGCGATTGGCCGCGTCCGGCCGGCGCCCCCCGGGCCGGGGTGGGGTCAATCGGCCGAGTGCCTGGGGCCTACCTTAGAACCCGGCCAAACGCATTCTGTGAGAGGGATCGTCTGAAGAGTCCGCGGAACCGCCGAGAAGGTACGCCGGCGCCTGGGATTCCCTTCGCTCGCGGGCGAGGAATGTCGGGAATCTGCGCCGGCTCGTCAGGCGGAGCAACGGCGAAGGAGCGGGAGGGCGGCCAGGGACAGGAGCAGGAGGGTGGCCGGCTCGGGGACGGCCTGGATCACCTCCAGCGACGGGCCGGCGACCGTGCCGTTCTCCTTGCTGGCGAAGCCGTGCACGTAGGTGTAGCCGGACGCTTCCTCGGTGGTCTCGCGGAGGATGATGAAGGTCACCAGGCCGTCGTTATAGGGGCTGGCGTCGGCCAACTCGTCGTTGAGGAAGCTGACCAGGTCGGGAAACGTCGCGCTGTCCAGCGTCACCGTGCCGACGCCCTTGCCCATCAGCGTGAAGGTGGCCAGTTTGACGGCGGACACGGCGCTCGTGCCGTCGTAGATGTTGATCCAGTCCAGGCCCGACCCGGAGGCGTTGCCCGGGGCGTTACTCCAACTTATGCCGCTTTCGGCCCAGGTCTCGTCGAGCTTACCGGCCTTGGTGAACCCGTCGATCAGTCCGTAGACCGCGAAGTTGAACGCAGTCGAGGAACTCGGGGCCGTGCCCAGCGCGGTGTCCACGACGTTCAGGGTCAGCGTCGCCGAGGCGGCGTTCGCGCCGCCATAGAACGACAGGTCGCTCAGGTCGAAACGGACGTAGACCTTGCGGCGGTAGGCCGACCCGCTGATGGCCTTGCTCAGGAGAATAGTGGCCGAGCCGTAGTTGGAAGTGGTCGTAGCCTCGGCGATGTAGGTGTCGGCGGCGGGACCGATGACGTCCGCGCGGACGACGGCCGCCGGCCACAGGGCCAGCGCGACGGCGCCCAAGACGAAGCAAGAACGAACTCTCGATTTCATATCGCCCTCGTCAGATCACTCACGGACGGACACGCCCGCCCTGTTCGGCGAGCCCAGCATTGGCGGAGGCAGATGCCATCTGCACCAGCCCCGCTTGTGGTTGCGCTTGCAAGTCCCGTGCCAGAGAGTTTGGCGGACGGCCAGATTGACATGTAAGCCATTATTAAGAGTGACTTTACAAATTTCGCTCCAACATCCTATGGGTGCACTGAACATACCCATTTGTCAGGATTCTCAACACCCATGTTGCCTTGCGAGTACAGGCCGCGAGCAGGGCCGGCACATCAGGCGCTCCGACGCCACAGGCCAGCCCCCTGCGAGGGATGATGGGGAGATCAACATCTGGGTGCGCCAAATGATGCAGAAAAGCAACATCTGCCGGTCGGGGAAGAGGCGACGAGCCGGCACAGGCATTTCTTCGTTATCTCAAGTAATTGCTGAATAAAGAATTATAGAAATGGGGCCAACATCATCCAGAAATTCACTTTCTGGCACGCCAATTGCTGGCAACTCTGATGAGTGAGCGCACCGGCCGCCCGGCAGTATGGATGGCGGTCCGGCGCATGTCAGAACCATGTTGGGAAGGAGGTCAGTCATGAGGAAGGCATTGCTTGCCACTGTGATGATGGCCGGCCTGGTCTGCTGGGCGAGTGTCGCCCACGCAGCCCCCGCGTTGACCTACGAAGGGTCGTTCAACCTGCCGCGTTCCAATACAGCCAACCTGGGGTTCAACGACTATTACGCCAGCCGGATGGTCTTCGTGCCCAACGGCAACACCCGCCCGGGCAACGGGACCACTCCGACTGGGCCGACTCTGCTGGTAACCTACAACCATGCCCATCATGTGGTCGAATTCAGCCTGGACGGCGTGACGCCCAAGACCAGCGGCCTGGACACTGCCGCCTGGCTGAACAACGCCAGCGGCGGCACGCTCTACGTGACCAACGATGTCGGTTACGCTTCGCCGGTCAGCGTGGATTCGGCCGGCAATCTCTGGGACAGCCAACTCGGCTCCTCAAGCGTTCCTTCGGGCCTGTGGAGCCGTCCCAACACTGCGACTTATCAGCCGAACATTTCGGTACTGGGCCAGGGGGCGCCCTCCACGCCCGCCCCGACGGCCCAGGAGAGCGGCTGGTACGCCGGCTATCCCAACGGCGGCGTCATGCGCCTGGGCGACGGCTCCGGCGGCAACCTGCCCACCGACGGCACGGACATCGGGGCCACGTTCCTGACCGCCTCGCACCTGAACTCCGGGCCCGGCTACTACGTCACCATCGCCAACAACGTCCGCACCGGCGTGACGACAATGTCCTCGTCGTCGCTGTTCCAACTCAGTCAGGCCAGCTTCGTCGCCGGCATCGGCGTGCAGGTTTCTTACGTCCGCGTTCCGGGCGACCAGGAATACTACATCGTCTGGAAATCCGGTGCGCACTCCAGCGATTCGTTCACGCTCTCGTTCTACGATCCCACGGCCTCCGGCGTGGACCGACCCCCGCCTTTACCTATGACATCG
>JAJVII010000002.1 GCA_022072085.1 Phycisphaerae bacterium | reverse complement strand
CCCACCATGCCCGCACGCTGCGGCGAACGCGTCGGTGGGTGGACCTGAAGATCATGGTCTTCTTCGCTCATCAGTCCTTCTCGCAGCAGCAGTTAGAGAACGCAGCGTGATTATGAAAAATCCTGTGCTCTCTGTGTTCTCTGTGGTGAAGATTGCTTCTACAGGATTCAGTAAACCCCAAAACCATGCGGATTGTCACGTATCTTTTCGCGCGGGGGGTTTAGCAGTCGCCCGCGATCCCCCTATAATGGAACCAGGAAAGGAACCGGGCATGACCCTGATGGGCCTGCAACAACAACGACTGGCCGACCTCCACCTGCTGCTTTACAGCCGGCCGTTTCACCCCGAGTTGTTCCAGATCTACGCCGCCGAGCAGTATCGCGGCGCCGCCTACGAAGCCGACGTCTGGATCATCGGCTGCTCGCACGTGGTCACCTTCTCGGCCGGCGGCATCGTGCTGACCGAGATCACCGCGACCTCGGCCCAGACGCACCTGCTGGGCGATCGGCGGCTGCTCCAGCGCTGGCGACTGCGCGGCGAGCACACCTGCCGCCAGACGCTGGAGAACGGCCGCCTGGTCTACCTGGCCGGCTTCCAGGTCGAAACGCTCAGCGAGCATCTCTACGGCAAGCTGCACGAGGAACTCGTCGCCGAGGGCCGACGCAAGGGGCTGCTCGCCCAGTTCAGCCAGTGGGAAAGCAACGGCCTGCCGCCGTTCGCGTGGGTCAGTTGCGACCTGAACGCCCGCGACATGCACATCACCTCCTACCACGGCTTCCCCGACGAACACTGCCTGGTCAAGACGCAGTCGATCATCGAGCTGGCCTGACGGGGAGACGCCGCCCAGCCCCGGCGTAGCGCAGATGACCCAGACTTGGGGCATCGGCAGGTTTGGGGACGCTACGGGCGTTCGACCAGGGTGGCGGCGGCAGCTCTCAGCCAATCAACATGGCGGGTGGGCGGAGTTTCAATCTCCGCTCGCCCGCCCGTCCTTCTCATCCTCGTCGCCGCGGGTCCGGCGCGATCACTTCACCGTCGCCGGCGCCGCCGCCTGCTCGCGGTAGGCCAGGTCGATGATCGACACCCAGCCGTTCACGTTGTCGGCGACGCGGAACTGGCGGCTGGTCGCAGCGGTCACCATGCGGATGCCGGCGAAGGCGATGGGCGGATCCGGCACGGGGCTGCCCGCGCCGCGGCTGTCCATGTTGCCGTAGCCGCCGACGTAGCGGACCAGGTTGCCGTTGGCATCCAGCACGGCGACGCGGCAGGCGATGCGGTCGGGCACGTAGCACCGCCCGAACGGATCGGTCGCGAAGCTCGTCGCGTAGCAGATGCAGGCGGCGGTGGAAACCTCCGGCGAGTAGCCGACCCACATCCAGCGGGCCCCGCTGAGCCGGGCCGTGTAGTGCGGGATCCCGCCGGAAGTCTGCTGCACGTCGCCGTCGAGCACCGCCGGCATCCTGCGGAACAGGTCGCCGTCGGTCCGCGCGACGGCGTCGGCCTCGCCCGGGGCGCCGCGGCTGTAGACGATCTCGCCGCCCTCGGGCCCGAAGGCGATGATCGAGCCGTACCACCGCACAACGCTTTCGGGCGTCTTGCCGTCGAATGCCCGCTCCACATCGGCTGGAACCAGCGCCCCGGCGGGCCTGATCTTCTCGCCAACGAAGATGTTGCCGCGCACGTCGACGCCGAAGCCGTAGGTCGCGTGGCCGAGGTGCAGTTCGCCCACCTTGCGCCCGTCGGCGTCGTAGTGCATGATGCCCGTGTGCCACTCGTTGCGCGGGTCGAGCTTGCGCTCGCGGGCCGGCGGGTAGTCGTAGCTGTAGCGCATGTAGATGTGGCCGCGACGGTCCACGAACGTCCCGCGCTGGGCGAACCAGGGCGAGCGCGGCTCGTAGGCCAGCCCCAGGCCGTTGCTCCCGGTCGCCTCGAACGGCGCGGGCGACTTGTCGGCGTTCGTCCGCAGCCAGGCGATGTCGGCCTTCTTCAGCTTCCACCAGTTCCAGCCCCTGTTCCAGGCGTAGCGGCGGCCGTCGGCCCACAAGCCATCGCGACTGACCGGTCCGGGGGCGTAGAACAGTTCGCCCTCGTCCGGAAGGTAACCCCAGTCGAACGCCTCGCCGTAGCCGACGTAGCCGCCTTCCCAGTTGTACATGTAGCGCGGATCGTAAGGCCCCTTGTCCTGGCGGCGGACGAAGTTCGTAACGATCGGCGCGGCCTCCTTCAACTCGCCGCCCGACCAGAGGAACCTCGCCACGCCGCCGGCCGACATCGGATAGAGGCTGCCCTGCCGGGCGACGCAGACGGCCACGCCGTCGCCGTCGGGCTGGGCCGCGATGCCCGTCAGCGTCAGGCCCTGGGCCCTGGGGATCGCGCCGATCGCCGCCGACGCCAGTTCCCGGCCCTCGCGAGAGAGCACGACCAGCCTCGGCTTGACGGCGGCCGGGTTGCGTGACGCGGCCGCCGGCGCGTCGGTGCAGACCACGAACGCCTCCCCGCCGCTGACTGCGACCCACAGCGCCCCCTTGGCCGCCGCCTGCCACAGCAACTTGCCGGCCGCCGAGAAGACGAGCACCCGTCCGTTGCCGTTGTCGCAGACCACGACGTTGCCGTCGCCGTCAACGGCCAGGCCGATCGGCGTGTCCAGGCGGGCGTCGTCGCCGCCGGCCGTCTCGGGCACGCCCGCGAACGGCGCCGGATCGCCCGACCCGTCGGCGGACAGTCGGTAGACCGCGTGCAGAGCCCGCGACGCCTTCTCGTTGGCCGGGTCGGCCCGGACGCCGGTGAAGTAAAGCCACTTGCCGTCGGGCGAAGCGGTCAGTCCGCGAACGGCGATGCGCCCCTTGCCCAGGCCGATTGTGCCGTCGCCCAGCGGTTTGGCGATGGCCCCGCTGGACGGGTCGATGACGACGATCGGCCCGCTGGTGAACGGGCAGACGAACAGCCGCCCGGCCGCCAGCGCCATCGGGCCGAGCTGGGCCGCCCCGCGCGGGCGGGGCATGACCTCGGCGAGCAGCGGCACGGCCTGCCCGTCGCCGCGGCGGAAGCAGGGCAGGCCCGGCGAGGCGGACGGGTCCAGCCTGCCGGGCGGCGGGTAGATTTGACAGACGTACCGGCCGTCGCGATCGACCACGACCAGCCGCGGCACGAAGTCCGGGTAGCCGCCCAGCCCGAACAGGCAGGTCCGCCCCTCGCCCAGCGACTGCACGCCGAGCACCGATCCGAAGTTCAGCGGCTCGAAGTTGGCCAACCCCTTGAGCGACGGCGACAGGCCCAGCCCGACCTGCACGGTGTAGTCGCCGGCCGGGACGGGTCGGCCGACGTCGTCGCGCCGGTCCCAGATCAGCGTCTGGGCCAGCGTGCCGGGCGTCAGCGGGGCCGGGGCGTTGTCGCCCAGCAGACCGGCAGCCAGATGCCGGACGGTTCGGCCGGCCTTGTCCTGCACCCAGACGGCGACGTCGCAGGGAGCGGCGGCCTGGAAGCGGACCTCGACGCCCGCGTCGGTCGCGGCGGTCCGAGGAGGCAGCCTGAAGGCGGCGCCGGGCCCGTCGGCCAGGGCCCACCCGGTCAGCAGCCCGATCAGCGAGGTGACGGCAACAGGCAGGCGTTTCATCGTGTGCCTCCCGGTCAGAGGGGTCCGTGCATCATAGCCGCGGCGGCTGGGCGGTTGCACTCTTTTCGCCGCGCCGGATCGGGGGTATCATGCCGGCTCCGAATGCGAACCCACGCACCCACAGCAGGAGTTGACGGGCCATGCTCAAGCCGGCGGAGAAGAAACGCGTGCTCCAGATCATCGAAGATGACGGCGTCGTCGCCGTCGTGCGGGCCAAGAGCGGCGAGTCGATGGTGAAGGTGGCCGAGGCCATCGCCGCCGGCGGCGTGCGGGCCATCGAAATCACCTTCACCACGCCCGACACGCTGGAGGTCATCCGCGCGGTCCGCAAGGCCTGCGGCGATCGCAGCGTCATCGGCGCCGGCACCGTGCTGGACGCCGAGACGGCCCGGGCGGCCATCCTCGCCGGCGCCCAGTTCATCGTCTCGCCCATCACCGACCCGGCGACGATCCAGCTCTGCAACCGCTACTCGGTCCCCGTGATGCCCGGCGCCCTGACCCCGACCGAGGTGGTCGCCGCCTGGAGCGCGGGCGCGGACGTGGTGAAGATTTTCCCCGCCAACGTCATGGGCCCGAAGTATCTCAAGGATCTCGCCGGCCCGCTGCCGCAGTGCCGCTTCACGCCGACCGGCGGCGTGGACGCGACGACCATCGGCGAATACATCAAGTGCGGCGCCGTCGCCGGCGGCGTCGGCTCGGCGCTGGTCGACGCCAAGCTGGTCGAGGCCGGCGACTGGGCCGAGCTGACCAGCCGGGCCAAGGCCCTGATCGCCGCCGTCAAGGCCGCCCGCGCCAAGTAGGAACAACCGTTTCACCGTGAAGAGTCTGCGACACGCCATCGGGTTCTGCTTCGGCCTGCGCGAGCCGACTGAGCCGGCTGACTCGGCGGCGTGGACGCACTGGGTCGTCCCAGCCGGCGCGGGGCTGGGGACGATGCTCGCGGCGGTCACCGCCATTTCGTGGTACCGGCTGCACCTGTGGGGCTACGGCCTGTGGATGGCGGTCATGCCTGCCCTGCTGATCCTCTGGCTGGGCCCGGGCGCCGGGCGCGTGGTGGGGTTCGCGCGGACGTTTTCGTTCCTCCGCCAGGGTCGGCGGTTCAACCGCGACAACGACCTGGACGGCGACCCGCTGACCGGCGGGCTGATGGTCGTGGGGCTCGTGGCAGCCGGGCTGCTCTGCTACATCGCGATGGCCACGCTGCCGACCGAGGCGCCGCCGGCCTGGGCGCTGCCGCACTGGCTGGACAGCATCCTTCGCCCGCGGAAACTCTACGCGGTCATCGTGCTGATGAGCACCTGGGGCGGCGGCGCGGTGCTGCTGTCGGGGCTCCTGGGTAAACCGGCTGAGTCGTCCGGCCCGATGGTACGCCAGCTCCTGGCTGTCGGCGCCTGGCGGAAAATCCTCTGGGGCTGGCTGGTCCCCACGGCGCTGACCACGTTCTACTTTTCCAACTGGTGGCTGGGCGGGTGGGCGTCAGCGGTCGCAACCGGCGTGATCGAGTTCGGCGTCATCGCCCTGCTGGGCTGGATCATGGCCCGCCGCGGACAGGGCCACTGCCGCGACACGCTGCTGGCCGCCGGCGTGCTGGGCGAACTGCTCTTCCTGCTGCTCTTCCACGTGCTGGTGAAGTAAGGCGAGCGGCTCGTGGCCCGTTGCTTGAGAAGACGCGGGCTCGTTTTGGAACGCGCACCGGCGAGATCAGCGCCGCTTCAGTCTCTTGAGTTTGCGGCGCAGCGGCGTCTTGAAGTGGCTGCCCAGCGTCTTGGGCGGCGGGCCCAGCTTGTCGAGCATGCCCTGATCGTTGGAGACCGGGCTGTCCAGTCGGCTGACCACCTCGGCGCCTTCGTGCTGGCCGGCGTCGATCTCGCGGCGGGCGGCCTCCTCCGGCGGGGGCGGCGTCGAGTCGAATCCCTCCACCACCAGCGGCTCGACCTGGAGGTTGATGAGCTTCTCGACTTCGGTCAGCTCCTTGCCTTCCTGCCCGGTGATGAACGAGATGGCCACGCCGATCGCCCCCATGCGGGCGGTCCGGCCGATCCGGTGCACATAGACCTCCGGGTTGGCCGGGATGTCGTAGTTGATGATGTGGCTGATCCCCCCCACGTCGATGCCGCGCCCCATCAGGTCGGTCGCGACCAGGACGTGAATCTTCTGCTCGCGGAAGCTGCGCATCACCTTGGCGCGCTGCCGCTGCATCAGGTCGCCGTGAATCTGCCGGGCGTTGATGCCGTCGCGCTCCAGCTTCTCGGCAACGCGGTCGGTCTGACGCTTGGTGTTGGTGAAGACGATCGCCAGCTCGGGCTTGTGCGTGCGGATCAGCTCCAGCAGCAGCCGGTACTTGTCCCACCGCTCGACCGAAACGTAATACTGCTTGACCTGCTCGACGGTCATCCGGTCTTCCGAGAGCGTCAGACGCGTCAGGTCCGGGCTGTACTCGTTGATCAGGCGGTTCACGTCGTCCGGCAGCGTCGCCGAGACGAACAGCTTCTGCGTGTCGGCCGGCACCTGGCGCAGGATGCGGCGGATGTCCTCGCGGAATCCGATGTCCAGCATCCGGTCCACCTCGTCCAGCACCGCCCAGCGGACCCGGCCGAGCCCCAGCACGCCGCGGCCCATCATGTCCATCACGCGGCCGGGCGTGCCGACGACGATCTCCGGGTTGGACGTCAGCCGCTGCATCTGGCTGCGCACCCGCGTGCCGCCGTAGACCGCCTCGACGCGGATGGACGTGAACCGCGAAAGCTGGATCAGCTCGCCGCTGACCTGGACCGCCAGCTCGCGCGTGGGGGTCAGGATAATGGCCTGCGTCCCGGCGCCGGGCGTCGCGTTCTGGAGGACCGGGACGCCGAACGCCGCGGTCTTGCCCGTACCGGTCCGGGCCTGGCCCAGCACGTCGCGGCCGGTCAGCGCGACCGGGATCATCTCCTGCTGCACGGGCGAGGGCTCTTCCCAGCCCATCGCGGCGATGGCCTTGAGCACCGGCTCGGCGATGCCCAGTTCGGCGAACGCCGGCGGCAGGACGAGGCTGGCTTCATCGACCGGCGGAAGTTCGACGATCTCATCACCGACCGACTGCCCGCGGCTGCCCTGGCTGCCCTGGGCGCCGTGGCCCTGGCCGCCGCCTTTGCCCCTGCGCCGCCGCCCGCCGCGACGTCGCCGCTTGCGGTTGCCCTGGTCGCCCTGGCCGCGCTGCCCGTCCAAGGGCCCCTGCTCTGCCGGTCTGTCCGATTCGTTCTGACTCACGATTGCCAAACCTCCGTCCCGTCGAGGCGGTCCAACGCCCCGCGCAGCCGCGATTTCGGTATTATATCGGTCGCCGGCTGCAGCAAACCCGACCGATCTGCCGATTTTGTTTGATGAAGCCCGGGCGGGGGCGGACCCCGCCTTCGGCAGGCCCAGCGTGATTCCGCGCCGCCGATCGACGCCGACGGCGACAGCTTCCGCAAAAATCGGACCGCGACAAAGCCGCGGCCGGCTTAGTATAGAGAGCCCGACTGTGATCGACAACGCGTATTGCCCTGCGATCTTGGAAACCTCCGCCACGACAATCCGCCGCAACGCCGCACCGACCGAGCCGCTGATCGCCTGGATCAGCCGACGGGCGCTGGCCGACAACCTCGCCGCCTTCCGCCGCCGCGTCGGGCCCGGCGTCGGCGTCTGCGCCATGATCAAGGCCGACGGCTACGGGCACGGCCAGCAGCTCGTCGCCTCCGAGCTGGCCGCCGCCGGCGTCGAGTTCCTCGCCGTCGCCCGCCTGGAGGAGGCCGTCGCCATCCGCCGACTGGGCATCGATCGGCCGATCCTGCTGTGCGAACCGGCGGTCGATCCCAACGGCGACAGCTTCTTCGCCGACCGGCTGGCTGCCATCTGTCGCGTGGACGGACTGCGGGTCACTGTCGCCGACGCGGCCGCCGCCGCCGCCCTGGCCCGCACCGCCGCCCGCCTGGACCGCCGCGTCGCGGTGCACCTGAAGATCGACACCGGCATGGGCCGTGTCGGGGCGCTGCCCGACGACGCCGACGCCGTCGCACGCGTTATCGAGTCCGCGACCCACCTGACGCTGGAGGGGCTCTACACCCACCTGGCGACCGCCGACGAACCGGGTGACGCATTCGCCCGCGAGCAGTTCGACGCGTTCTTCGCCCTGGTCGAAGCCTGGGCCGCCCGCGGGCGGCGGCCGCGCTGGGTCCACGCCGCCAACTCGGCGGCCGCGCTGCGGTTCCCCCATCCGCGGCTGACGCTGGCCCGTCCGGGCATCGTGCTCTACGGCTACCCGCCGGGCCCGGGCATGCCGGCCGACTGCCCGCTGTCGCCGATCCTGAGGCTGACCGGGCGGATCATTTTCGTGAAAGACCTGCCCCCCGGCCACCCGGTCGGCTACGGCTGCACGTGGCGGAGCGATCGGCCGACGCGGCTGGGCCTGGTGCCCATCGGCTACGGCGACGGATACAAGCGGGCGTTCGGAAACCGCGCAATGATGCAGGTCGGCGGACGCGACGTGCCGGTCGTCGGACGCATCAGCATGGACCTGACGACGATCGACCTGACCGACCTTCCCGACGGCGGCCGCGGCGTGCGCGCCGGCGCCACGGTGACGGTCATCAGCGAGCACGCCGCCGACGCCAATTCGGTCGAAAAGCTGGCCCGGCTGGCCGACACGATTCCCTACGAGATCACGACCAGCCTGGGCACGCGGGTTCGCCGCGTGCTGGTGGATGACTTCCCCCCGAACGCATAGCATTTCAGTGATGGACCGGAGGGGACGTCCGGGAGGCCCCGGGGTCTGGCTCGCGTTTGGCCGGCTTTGAGGCCAAAGGCGTCCCTGACCCCCTCTCTCGGGGGCTTGCCGGAGGTTCCGATACACTGCGAACACGTCGAGCCGGCGGAAAGGAGTCTGCGCCATGTGCGACTGGAAAGCCCTCTGGGAACGGGGGACCGAATACGCGACCTACGTCGAGGACCCCGAGCACGGCCCGCGCTGGGGCCGCGTCTACGACGCCTGCACGCTCACCGCGGCCCACCGCCACGCGCTGTCCACCTTCACGCGCGAGATGCGGCTGCTGACGCTGTCGGGCATCTGGTGCGGCGATTGCGTCGCCCAGGTTCCGCTGATCCAGCGGCTGTCTGAGGCGTCGCCGCTGCTGGAGCACCGGCTGCTGCCGATCGAGCAGGCCGACGAGGCGTTCAAGGAACGCTGGTCGATCAACGGCGGCCACCGCGTGCCGGTGCTGTTCCTGCTCAGCAGCGATTTCCGCCTGGGGTCGGCCTGGGGCGACCGCACGCTGGGGCGCTATCGCCTGCTGCGGCACGCGAAGTCGCAGATGCCGCCCGAGGCGGACAAGAAAGAGTATTACCGGCGGGTGGGCGAGCGATCGCTTCGCCCGGACGTGATCGCCAAGACGACCGACGAACTGCTGGACGAGATCGAGCGGGTGCAGATCATGTTCCAGATTTCCCCGCGCCTGACAGAACTGGCGGCCCAGGCGGCAGCCCGCTGACGGCGCGATATCCGTTGCCTATTGAATCCTGCAAGAGGAGTTTTCACCACAGAGGCACAGAGACACCGAGAAGACGAAACCGAAAGCATAAAGAATCGGGACGACATCCCTCTTCTCCTCGATTTCTCCGTGCCTCTGTGCCTCTGTGGTAAATCAGGATTTCCTTTTCAGGTTTCAAAGCCGCGACCGTAAGAAAGCGCGGGGCGCCGCGTCACGGCGTCTGCGCCGGCGCCTTGGCCTTCCACCCGTCGCGTTCCTTCTCGCAGTCCTTCAGGGCGGCCTCGAAGTAGTCGGCGCGGTCCAGTGCCTTGTTCAATTCGGCGCGGCAGGCGTCGTGCTCGGGGCCTTCGGGGATGCTCTTGAGTTCCGGCCGGGGCGGCGGCGGCATGCCGATGGCGTATCCACCGACAACCGCGTAGGGCGCGTTCTGCGTGTAGCACCCGGCGGCAGCCACCAGCAGCACCACGGCCCCAGCCGCCACGAGCAGGCCCGCAAGTTTTCCGTGACGCGTTCGCATGGCCGCCTCCTGTTCATCTCAGGGGTGTCAGTCGCGCTTTTCCATTGCCTCGCAAGTTGCAGCGCCCCCGGGCAAGGAGCCGCCCAGGGGGCGATCTATTCCCATGATATGCCGGAGGCCTACTGCCGGGGCGGCTGGGCCTGGGCCTTGGGCGCCGCAGCCGCCGGACGGGCCGCCGCCGCCCGGGCCCGATCGCGGACGATGTCGATCACGCGGCGGACCTCGCCGGCCAGCGGCGTGTCGGCGAACCGGTGCAGGATGGCTTCGCCGAGCGTCAGGGCCCGGCTCCACTCCTTTTTCCGCATCGCCACGCGGAAGCTCTCCTTCGCCTCGACCTGCCCCTGCTTGAACGCCTTGTTCCATTTGTCGCGCAGCTCGCCGATCAGCCCGGCGTCGACCCAGGCCAGTTCGTCCAGGATCATCGCCGCGTCGTCCAGCCGGTTCTCGGCGACCAGCCTGTGGAACCGCTGCTCGCCGTCTTCGGTGTAGCGCTTGCGGGCCCGCGTGAACGTCGCCCGCAGGTCGTCCAGCCGGGCGTCGTCGGGGTGGTCGGCCGCCAGCCGCCCCAGGGCCATGTCGGCGGCGGCGAAGTTCCCGTCGTCGATCAGCTTGCGGACCTCGGCGATGCGCGTGCGGATGTGCCGGTCGTCGGCGGCGCTGCGGGCCGAGTCCAGCTTGTTGACCAGTTGGGCCGTGCGCTCGGTGTCCTTGAAATGCTCGCGGAACAGGTCGATCAGCCGCTCGGCCTCGGCCCAGTCGGCTTCACCGATGGCCGACTCGATCTGCTTGCGGAAGACCTCGAACTCGCGCTGCCGAACGAGCAGGCTGCGGGTCGCCTCGCTCATCGCGGTCCAGTGGGCCAGCGTGTCCAGGCGGTCGACCAGGTCGGTCAGCAGCTTGGCCTGGCGCTGGCCTTCCTCCTGCTGCTGACGCGCGAGCTTGTGCAGCGCGTGCGACTGGCTGACGGTGACGAGGATCGCCCCCGAGAGCGCATACCAGAGCACGGCCGCAACCGCCACGCTCAGCAGCGCCAGCCCGGCGACGACTGCCGAGCCGTACTGCCCGCGCTCCAGACTCGCGATGGCCAGCCAGACCAGGCCCACCGCCGCCAGCGAGCAGGCCGTCGACACAATCACGCCGACCAGGCGGAGGAAAGATCGCAGTTGCTTGTGGCTGCTCTCGTCACCGGCCATTGGCTCGTTCCCATCCAGAGGTCGTGTCCCTGTTCTCAACTCAGACCGGCCGACCTGCGAAGCTCCGCCACCTCCGCCGCCGTCAGCGGCCGGAAGTTGCCCGGCCCCACGCCGCGAAGTTCCAGCCGACCGACCTTCACCCGCCGCAGCCGCCGCGCCTCGTAGCCCACCTTGGCCAGCATCCGGCGGATCTGCCGGTTGCGGCCCTCGGTCAGCGTGATCTGGAGCACCGTCTCGTTGCGGCTTCGCCGGACCAGCTTGACGCGGTCGGCCGACGCTTTGCCCTCAGCCAGCCGAACGCCGCCGATCAGCTTCTCCATCGCCGGCCCCTCGATCCGCCCGTCAACCTGGACCTCGTAGGTCTTGGCCGTCTCGTAGCGCGGATGGGTCAGTCGGTTGGACAACTCGCCGTCGTTGGTCATGATGAGCAGGCCGCTGCTGTCGGCGTCCAGTCGACCGACGGGGAAGACCCGCTCGGGGACGCCCTTCATCAGATCCACCGCCCGCCGCCGGCCGGCCGGGTCGCTGTTGGTGCAGACGACGCCGCGCGGCTTGTGCAGCATGAAGTAGACCTTCTTCTCGCGCCGCAGGTGTCGGCCGTCCACGGTGATGCGGTCAGCCGCCTCGACCAGCACCGGCAGCCGCGAGACGAGTTGGCCGTTCACCTGCACACGGCCGTTCTCGATCATCTCCTCGCACGCGCGACGGGACCCGACCCCCGCGGCAGCCATCACCTTCTGTAACCGTTCGCTCATGGCCGACCGATTGTAGCACATGCCCCCGGGCCGTTTGAACCGCCGACCGGGGAATTCCCGCGCCGGCCTGTATTGGCCTGCGTTTGCCTGTGTTTTAAGTCGTTGGACGGCAACTTGTTACAAAACAGCCCGGCCAATGCGATATGACGCAATCGGCCGGGGCGCCTCGACTCCGGGGTCGATCAAACCGGCCGCGTCGGCCCTGCGCAAGCGGCCACCCCTTAGAACGCATCCTGTGATCCGGGCGGCACGCCCGGCGTCCTCACCCCGCGCCTCGGCGCCCCCTCTTCCATTCGCCATTCGACATTGCCCCAGGCCTACTCGACCACCGGCAGGCGGCGCGGGTCGGGGGCCGGGGCCGGGGCGACCGCCGGGACCGTCACCTCCAGCCACGTGCAGTCGGTTTGGCAGAAAACCCGCCCGCCGCGCAACGACGCCGGCAGCAGCACCAGGTCGCCGGCCCGGAACGGGACCGGCTCGCCGCCGTCGTGGCGGACCTCGCCCTGGCCGGTGAGCACCTGCCAGACGACCATCTCGGCGTAGGGGATCTCCTGCTCGACGCCCTCGGTGAAGCGAACCCGCTCGACGGTGAAGTTCTCGCACTTGACCAGTTGGGTCACGGTCGTGAAGACGCTGGCCACGTGCGATCGGCTGGGCCGCGGCGGCGGGTCGGAGAAGTTGATCGCCTCCATCGCCTCAGCCACGTGGAGTTGGCGACCTTTGCCGGTGGCCGGGTCCACGCGGTCCCAGTCCCAGACGCGATAGGTCGTGTCCGACGGCGTCTGCACCTCCGCGACCACCAGCCCGGCCCCCAGCGCGTGAACCGTGCCGGCTGGCAGGTAGAACGCGTGGCCGGGCTTGGCGGGCTGGGCGCGCATCAGATCGGCCAGCCCGCCCTCGCGCAGGCCGCGGGCGAAGCGATCGCGCGTCACGCCGGGCGCCAGGCCGATGTAGATCTTCGCGCCGGGGTCGGCGTCCAGGACAATCCAGGCCTCGTTCTTGAGCCGGGCCTTCCCGCCGCTGCGGGCGACCATCTCGGGCCCGGGGTGGACCTGGACCGACAGGTTCTGCCGCGCGTCCAGCAGCTTGATGAGCAAGGGAAACTGGCCGTCGATCAGGCCCGCATGACCGATCAGCTCCGCGCCGAAACGAGCCAGCAGGTCGGTGAGCTTCTGCCCCGCGAGCAGACCGTTGGCGACGACGGACTCGTCCCCCGGCAGGCCTGACAGTTCCCAGCTTTCGCCGATGGGCTGGTCGGCCGGCAGCGGCTTGTCGAACAGTTCGCCGATGCGTCGCCCGCCCCAGATGCGGTGCTTGAAGATCGGCTCGAATTTCAGCGGATAGAGCATGGCAGGCGTCTCCGTACGGGTCGGTCGGCAGTGTATCGGCCCGCAGCCGCGCGGACAAGGCGCGTCGCGCGGGCGGGCGCTTGGCTCTTGCTTCCGGGGGGGCGGCTCAACACAATAGGGCCATGAGCCGAATCGCTCGCCCCCTGCTGTCGGTCCTGTTGCTCTGCCTGCCCGCGGCGCTGGCCGGCGGGTGCGCTTCCGCCGTCTCGATGGGGCCCGATGTCCAGAGCGGCCAGGTCGTCGTCACCTCGCTGAAGCGGGCGACCGACCCGGCCGAGGCGGCGCTGCTGGCCGCCAACGACGCCAAGGCCCGCATGGGCAACATCGCGGCCCGGGCGGTCATCTTCTTTGAGTGCTACGGTGAAGTCGCCTCCAGCGAAACCATCACCGGCTCGATCCGCTCGGTATTCCCCGACGCCGACGTCGTCGGCTGCTCCGCGGTCGGCGTCGCGACGGCTGAGGGCCAGACCGCCGACCGCGGACTGGCGCTGGCCGTCATCGGCGGGCCGGCCGGAGCGACCTCCTCGGCCTACGTCGCGGCAGCGGGCCAGTCTGCCGACGAGGCTGCCGGGCAACTGTCGGTCCAACTCGGCGGGGCGCCGGGCGAGCGGAGCGTCGTGCTGCTGCTGGTCGATCCCGAGACCGTGACGCAGTTGGGCTGGGAGCCCGGCCGCCTGCTGAGCAAACTCTCCGGCGGCGGCGACCGGCAGGCTGTCATCGTCGGCGGGCTGGCCAGCCCGCGCGGGAAATACGGCATCGCCCGGATCTATCACCAGGAGCACGGCTACGCCGCCGGGGCCGTCGCGCTGCGGATCGCCGGGGCGTTGGACTGGTCGTTCGACACGCGGCAGGAACTGCTGCCGGTCGGCCCGCTCTGGACCGTGCGACAGGTGCAGGACGATCGCATCAGCGAACTGGCTTCGCCCGGCGGCGTGCAGGCGGCCGGCGACGTGCTCCGCCGATTTCTCACGCCGCGCGAACTGGCCAACCAGGCCTGCGTCGCCCGGCTCGTGGGCAGGCGATACGTCCCGTCCCGCGTCGAACTGCCCGAGGGGGGCGGGATCAGGCTGGCCTCGCCGGTCCACACCGGCGACCGGCTGGTCGTGATGCAGCCGGGCACGGCCGAGGGGCGGATGCAGGCGATGCGGGCGGCGCTGGATTCGGTAATGCTCACCTCGGTGACGTTGCAGACGCTGCCGCTGACGCTGCTGGCTGTGCCGCCGGGCCCGTTCGACACCTACGCCGCGGAACTGGATCGCACCTGGGCCGAAGTCCGCCGCCAGGACCGCCGCCACCCGCTGCCGCTGCTGTTCATGACCGCCGGGCAGTTCGCCCCGGTCGTCGACGACGCCGGCAGGACCGTGTCGCAGTATTTCGAGCAGACCACCGCCTGCCTGCAATTCGCCAGACAGCAGTGAAACGAGGGGTTCACTCACCACAGAGACACAGAGGCACAGAGAGATCAAGAAGAGAGGGGATGTTGTTCCGATTCCTCATGCTTTCGGTTTCATCTTCTCGGTGTCTCTGTGCCTCAGGATTTTTCATAATCACGCTGCGTTCTCTAACTGCTGCTGCGAGAAGGACTGATGAGCGAAGAAGACCATGATCTTCAGGTCCACCCACCGACGCGTTCGCCG
>JAJVII010000063.1 GCA_022072085.1 Phycisphaerae bacterium | reverse complement strand
CGGCTGGGCGTGCTGGTGCTGGTTTCGCTGCTGACGGCGACGGCGGTCTGCTTCGTCGGGGCGATCGGTTTCATCGGCCTGGTCGGGCCGCATCTGGCGCGGATGCTCGTCGGCGAGGACCAGCGTTACCTGCTGCCGCTGTCGGGGCTGGCCGGGGCGCTGTTGCTGTCGGTCGCGTCGGTGCTCAGCCAGGTCGTCGTGCCCGGCACGGTGTTCCCCATCGGCATCCTGACGGCGTTCATCGGCGTGCCCTTCTTCGGCGCGATCGTGCTGACGCGGCGGAGGGCCTACTGGTGAACCTGGCGGCCCGTTCGCTCACGTTCAGCTACCGCCCGGCAGAGCCGGTGCTGCGCGGCGTGGACCTGGAGATCGGCCCGGGCGTGACGGCCCTGATCGGGCCCAACGCCGCGGGCAAGAGCACGCTGCTCAAGTGCCTCGCGGGACTGCTGCATCCAGGCGGCTGCGTGCTGCTGGACGGCCAGGATCTCGCCCGCATGCCGCGGGCCCGGCGGTGCGAGCGGATCAGCTTCATGCCGCAGCAACCGCTGCCGCCGGCGGCGCTGTCGGTCTTCGAGACCGTCCTGCTCGGGCGGCTGGACCGGCTGGGCTGGCGCGTGGACGACGCGGACGTCGCCTTTGTGCGCGGGCTGCTGGCGGAGCTGGACATCTCCGGACTGGCCGACCGCGGCGTGGGGGAACTCAGCGGCGGGCAGGCCCAGATGGTCGCCATTGCCCAGGCGCTGGCCCGCGAGCCGGCGGTCCTGCTGATGGACGAGCCCATCTCCAACCTCGACCTCCAGCACGCCTTCCAGATACTTCAGCTGATCCGCGAGTTGACCGCCCGGCGGGGGATGACCACGGCCGTGGTGATGCACGACCTGAACATGGCGGCGCGGTTCGCCGACCGGCTCTGCGTACTGTCGGACGGCTGTGTGCGCATCGCGGGACTGCCGGGCGAGGTGCTTACCGAGCGGACGATCGCGGACGTCTATCGCGTCCGCGCCCGCGTGTCGGCCGACGAGCAGGGCAGGCCCCACGTCACGCCGCTGGACGCCCTGTAGCGGGCGCGGCCCCCCCCGTCGCCTAGATTTCCTTGGGCAGGCTTGTGAGCACGCGGCTGCCGGTCCGGGTGACCAGCACGTCATCCTCGATGCGCACGCCGCCGACGCCGGGCAGGTAGATGCCCGGCTCGACCGTCACGACCATGCCGGGCTCGAGCAGTTCCTCGCGGCCGGGGCCCAGCCGCGGCAGCTCGTGGACGTCCAGGCCCAGGCCGTGGCCGAGCCCGTGGCCGAACCGCTTGCCATAGCCGGCGGCCGCGATGATCTTGCGCGCCGCCTCGTCCACGTCGCCGCAGCGTCGGCCGGGCGCGACCGCGGCGATGCCCGCCAGCTGCGCCTCCAGCACGACGGCGTGAATCTCGCGGATATTCGGCGGAATCCGCCTGAGGTAGAACATCCGCGTCAGGTCGCTGCAATAGCCGCCGACCTTTGCGCCCCAGTCGAACAGGATCGGCTGATCGGCCCGCACCTTCACGCGGGCGTCGGCCCGGGCGTGCGGCAGCGACGCCCGCGGACCTGCCGCGACGATCGGCTCGAACGACGGCCCGCTCGCTCCGGCCCGCTGCATTCGGTAGATCAACTCGGCGGACACTTCGCTCTCGGTCATGCCCGGCTTGACCGCCTTGACGGTCCCGAGGTAGGCCGACTCGGCCGCCGCGACGGCCCGCTCGATCAGGCCGACTTCGTGATCGTCCTTGCACAGCCGCAGCCTGCTGACGAGCCCGACCAGCGGGCGGCCGCGGACCGGCTGCATGTGCCGGGCCTGGTCCTGGTAGCTGCTCACCGGGACGTGCTCGCCCTGGAGGCCGAGGTTGCGGACGGCCTTGATCGCGGTGACGGTCTGGCCGACGGCCTCGGCCAGCTTGCCCGTGCGGATCACCCGCCGGGCCCAGGGGGCCTGGAGAGCGGCCTGCTCGTCGAACCGCGAGTCGGTGACGATGACGACCGCCCGCGGCGTGACCAGGACCGCCGAGTCCTCCAGCACCGCGCCGGTCAGGTAATACTGGTCGGGGGCGCAGTGGACGAGCATGGCGTCGACGGCGTTGGCGTCGAAGGTCGCCCGCAGCCGCTTCAGCCGCTGCCTGTAGACGACCGGCACGGACCGGGTGGACATGGCGGGGCTCCATTGGCAAGAAGATCGCACCGCGAAGACTCTACGACAACGGACGGGCCGGGGCAAGACGGGGCAGGGGCCCAGAAGGGAATACTCACCGCAGAGGCACGGATGCACAGAGGAAAAGAGAAGAGAACTCATCCGCAGATTACGCAGATTACGCAGATTGGGCAGAAGAGAAGAACGGAGAACCGCGAATTCACGCGAATCGACGCGAATGAGAAAGAGAGAACCTCCTGACTCCTAACTTCTGACTCCTGATTTCCGATTCGTGTCCATTCGCGGCTCCCCTCCTGAATCTGCGAAATCTGCGTAATCTGCGGATGAGTTTTCTCCGTGCCTCTGTGGTGAATCTTCTCTTGGAGAGCCGGCCGCCTGCGTTCACTCCGGCGCCGGGCCGCCGCTTTCGCGCGTGAACTGGAAGATCAGGCCGATCAATGCCAGCACGAAGACGGCCGCCGGGATCATGAACGGCTTGTCCATTGTCGTCTGGCGGATCGGGTCGGAGATGTTCTTATAGCGCACCACCAGCGCGACGGCGCCGGTGAGCAGGAAGCTTGCCCCTTGGAGCGTGGTGAAGACGATGATCGTTGCGCGGAAGACGATCAGCCCCAGCAGGCCCAGCGCGACCAGACCGATCGCCGACCCGGCCCAGAGGATGTTGTCCGGCAGCGTAAGGGCCCGCCAGATCAGCGCCCCCAGCAACGCTCCGGCCAGTCCGGCCATCACGCAGACCGAGTATTTCATCAGCGGCCAGGCGATGATGGCCACCACCGCGGCCGCGACCGGGATGATCCACCATTCGATCTTGTATTGGTCGGAGAGCCACTTGCCCGCGCCGGCGCCGATGGCCGCGGCGTTGAGGATCACGCAGGCCTTGTAGAACTTCCAGCCGTAGAGCAGGTAGACGATGCCCAGCACGATGATCGCGCCGGCGGCGACGTAGTGAATCTTGCCGACGTGTTCCCAGAACCACTGCTCGGCCTGCACCTTGCCGGTGACCAGGTCCATGCCACCTGCGTCTTGGATGGCCTTGCGGGCGGCCTCGACCGCCTGCCTGGGTTCTTCAATCGCCGCGCTGGCCAATAAAGACCACATGATGCCGCTCCCTGTGGGCCGATCCGGACGACCCATGCAACAGGTTATCGGACACCCGGCGACGGAAACTTAAGGTTTTGGCGGGACAGGGGCGGAATCTTCTCACGCGGCCGGCTCGGCTTCCGGCGGCGGCGCGTCGGGGTCACGGCGCCGCGCGAGCAGGGCCTGAACGATCACTCCGACCAGCCAGGCCGACCCCAGCACGACGGCCACGGCCTGCCAGTGCTCCTGGGCGCGGTGAATCCATTCGGGCCTGCGGATGATCGCGAACGCCCCGACGCCGGCGACGATCGACGCCACGCCGCCCAGGCTCGTCAGCAGGACCACCGTCAGCCGGAACGCAAACGCTCCCAGCAGCAAGCCGAAGACGAACCCGCCCATCCCGGCCAGCGAGGTAAAGAGCAGGTGAGGCCGGAGCGACTGGCCCAGCTGCGTCAGCCGAGTCTTGAGGCCTTCCTCGAACTCCCTCCTGATGGCGTCCTGGTCGGCGGGCTTGTTGTTCTGAATCGTCACGCTTCCGTCGGAGGGCAAGTCGATCTGGCCCTTGACGCCCTGTCGGACGTAGTCGCACAGGTCGACGCCTTGGGTATAGAGTTCATCGCCGGCGCGGAGATAGAGGCAGGTTCCGCCGGCGGCCCAGCCGAGCAGCGACGCAAACGCGATCATCATCCAGAAGCGGTACATCAGGAAGCCGAACAGACCGACCAGCAGCAGCCCGGCAATCCCACCGACCAGCGGCGCCGCCGGGACGGACTTGTAATGCTGGATCGCGACTCCCGCCAACAGCCCCAGCCCGCCGCCCGCAGCCGCGAAGGACATCGTGACCAGCAGCCTGGCCAGCTTGACCCCGAACAGCAGCAACAGCACGCCGACGACGGCCAGGCCCAGGCCCGACCATGCGGCGACCTGCATGGCCTGGTCGTTCAACTGCTGTGCCTTGGCCGGGTCGAACTGTTGGAGGAAGTCCTTGGCCCAGTCGGGTGCGTCGGCGGCGGCGATCAGCAGGTTCGAGCTCATGGGCCTGTCTCCCGTCGAGCAGGGGGTTGCGGGTCGCTGGGTCATTCTACTCTTCCTGCCCGTCCGGCGACAGGCCGAAAGCCCGGCCCGGACGCGGCGGCCGATGTCGTCGGACGGGCCCTGATTCCCCGCCGGATGCCTCTTGCCCTTGCACGCAGAATTCTCTACCATGTGATTCTTGAGCCGTATGGGAGACAGTGACACGCGTAGTTGAAGTTGACCCACCAGGAGGACCAAGATGGCGACAGCGGCAAGCAACGAGAAGATGGGCAAGACGGGCGGACTGGCTGACGTCGTGGCGACGGATTCGAGCGTCTGCTACATCGACGGCGACAAGGGCCGGCTGATTTATCGCGGCTACGACATCGCCGACCTGTGCGAGCACTCGACGTTCCGCGAGACGGCCTACCTGCTGTGGTACGGCAAGCTGCCGACCAAGTCCGAGTTCGAGCCGTTCCAGAAGCTGTTCATTGGCAACATGCAGCTGCCGATCGAGACGATCATGGTCCTCAAGCTGCTGCCGCACCGCGCCACCCCGATGGAGGCGCTGCGGACCGGCGTGAGCAGCCTGGGCAACTTCGACCCCGACAGCGGCGTGACCGACCCGGCCGCCATCCAGCGCAAGTGCACCCGCCTGATTGGACGCATGATGATGCTCATCTGCGCCCACGACCGCGTGCGCAACGGCCTGGACCCGATCCCGCCGGTGGACGGCAAGAGCCTGGCCTACAACTTCCTCTACATGCGCACCGGCGCGGCCCCGTCGGCCGAGGCCGAGCGGGCCATGGAGGTCCAGCTCATCCTGCACGCCGACCACGAGCTGAACGCCTCGACCTTCGCCGCCCGCGTCATCGCCTCGACCAAGAGCGACGTGTACAGCTCGGTCACCGGCGCGATCGGCGCCCTCAAGGGCCCGCTGCACGGTGGCGCCAACGAGCAGGTCATCGAGATGCTCGACAAGATCGGCGGACCGGAGAAGGCCGAGCAGGCCGTCAAGGACATGCTGGCCAAGAAGTTCAAGGTTCCCGGCTTCGGCCACCGCGTCTACCGAACGACCGACCCGCGGGCCAACATTCTCCGCAAGCACGCCGAGCTGCTCATCAAGGGCAACAAGGACCTGGAGCGCGTCTACCAGACCGCCGTCGTCGTCGAGAAGACCATGCTGGAGAACTCCAAGGTCTATCCCAACGTCGACTTCCTCAGCGGCATCGTCTACCGGGCGATGGGCATTCCCAACGACCTGTTCACGCCGATCTTTGCGCTGTCCCGCGCCGTCGGCTGGACCGCCCACATCCAGGAGCAGTGGTCCAACAACCGCATCATCCGCCCGCGGGCCGAATACACCGGCGCGATGGAGCTTCAGTACGTCCCGCTGAACAAACGCTGAGCGTCGTTCGTTGTGACGGTGGCGGCAGAAACCCATCGAGCCCACGGCTGCCGGCCGTGGGCTCTTTTTCCAGGCCCCTTGCGGAGCCGCACCATGCCCGACTGCGAACTGGTCATCCGCCCCATGACGCCCGCCGACGCTGACACCGTCAGTGCCCTGACCGTCGCCTCCATCCGCGCCCGGCTGGCCGACTGCTACGCCCCCGACGTCGTCGACGGGTTGGCCGACGGCAACAGCCCGGCCGCCGTCCTGGCCCGCCAGTCCAAGCAGACCGACTACGTCGGACTGATCGACGGCCGGGTCGTCGGCATGATCGGCCTGAAGCGCAACGAGATCGGCCACCTCTTCGTCCATCCCGACCACGACCGCCGCGGGATCGGCCGGTCGCTGGTCGCGTTCGCGATGGCCTGCTTCCGGCAGGCCGGTCACCGTGAAATGATTGTGATGAGCAGCCTGAACGCGGTGGACTTCTACGCCCGCTTCGGGTTCGTCTCCGAGAGGCGCGGCAGCTTCCCGCTGGGCAACGGCTGCCCGCTGGAGTATGTCTTCATGCGCGCCCCCCTGGCCCCGCGCACCGAATCGGTCTGACGGCGTATGCCGGCGCCGCTCAGCGCTTGGCCAGCGCCTGCTTCAGGTCGGCGATCAGGTCGTCGGGCGACTCGATGCCGCAGGAGATCCGGACCGTGCCGCCGCCAATGCCTGCGGCCTTGCGCTGCTCGGGGCTCATCGAGGCGTGGCTCATCGACTCGGGGTGCTCGATCAGCGACTCGACGCCGCCGAGGCTCTCGGCCAGTTCGAACAGCCGCACGCGCGTCAAGAACCGCCGGGCGGCGGACGATCCGCCGCGGATGTCGAAGCTGACCATCCCGCCGAAGCCCGCCTGCTGCTTCTTCGCGAGCTTGTAGTTGGGGTCGCTCGGCAGGCCGGGGTAGTAGACGCGGCGGACCTTCGTGTGCCCGACCAGGAACTCGGCGACGGCCTGCGCGTTCCGTTGATGGGCGGCCATTCGCGGGCCCAGCGTCTTGACGCCGCGCAGCACCAGCCAGGCGTCGAACGGCGAGCAGCCCGTGCCCATCGCGTTGACCAGGAAGCCGAGGTCGTCGGCCAGCCGGCCGGCCCGGGCGGCGACGATCGCCCCGCCGACCACGTCGCTGTGGCCGTTGATGTACTTGGTCGTCGAGTGAACGACGACGTCCGCGCCCAGCGCGATCGGCTGCTGAAGCAGGGGCGAGAGAAACGTGTTGTCCACGACGGCGATCAGCCGGCGCTTCTTCGCGATCGCGCACAGCCGCTCGATGTCCACCACCCGCAGCAGCGGGTTGCTGGGCGTCTCGATCCAGAGCATCCGCGTCGCCGGCGTGATCGCGTCGGCGACGGCCGACAGGGCGCGCTGGTCCACGAAGCTCGTCGTCACGCCGGCCCGCGGCATGACCGATGCGAGCAGCCGGTAGGTTCCGCCGTAAAGGTCGTGCGGCGCCAGCACGTGGTCGCCGCTGCGCAGGAGCATGAGCACCGTCGCGCAGGCCGACATGCCGGTGCAGGTAGCCCAGGCGCTGGCGCCGCCTTCCAACGCGGCGATGTTCTCGGCCAGCGCGTCGCGTGTCGGGTTGGCCGACCGCGTGTAATCGTAGCCGGTCGTCACGCCCGGCCGCTTGAACCGGAACGTGGAGGTGGGGTAGATCGGCGTGGTGACCGAGTTATACTGCCCGTCCTTGTCCACGCCGGTGTGAACGGCCAACGTGTCGAAGCGACGCCGGTTCCTGCTGCTCTTGCGGGCCATGCTGACCCTCCTTCCAGACAATTCCCTCTAATCCCATAGGTGAAGGGGGAGATGATACTCGCGATCGCGCCCCGTTTCCAGTCCGCGTGCGGGGGAAGGACCGGAGGCGCACCCAAAGCCCCGGGCAGAGATTCGCCTTGACGTTCGGCCACAATGGGTTACGTTTGGCCGGATTCAAGCAACGCCTCGCGGAGGTGTGCCCGGCGCCGGTCGGTGTTCTACTTGCCGCCAGCCAGCTTCCACTCGGCCCACAGCCAGATGTGGCCGTTGCGGAGCTTCTTGCAGACTTCCTTGGTGTAGGCCCCCGAGCCGGCGTAGAGGCTCAGGCGGTTGTCCTTCTCCATCCCCCGCACGAATAGCTTGCGGGCCTCGTCGAGCTGCTTGGGGTCCTTGTCCACGACGGCGAGGTAGCCGAAGTAGTTGTTCAACTGCGACGCCATGTCGTCGTGGTAGGCCATGCCTTTCCAGTTGTCCTCGTTGGCGGTCCAGGCGGCTGCGGCGCGGATGTAGTCCAGCAGTTCCTTGTCGCCCGACCGCATGTGCAGCAGGCAGAGCGGCTGGGCCGGGTAGAAGAACTGGAGCGAGTTGCCCCCGCGCATGCCGAAACTGGGGTCGCCCTTCTCCTTCCACAGCGCCTTGAGGTGGTTGTTCCAGAGCGTCATCGCCTGGTCGAGGTACTGCTTGTCGCCGGTCATGTCGTAGACGTCGCACAGGATGGCGATGGCCCAACTGCTGGCCCGCGTCTGGTCGTTGAGGCGTTCGCCTTCCTTCTCGTGGGCGGCCACCTGGCGGATCTTGACGCCCATCGCCGTGCGCAGGGCGCACTCACGGGCCGACTCGTCGCCGGTGAGGTAGTAGTACCACACCACGCCGCGAACCCAGACGTGCGAGGTGATCGGCTTGTACCACCCGTCCTTCGCCCCGCCGTGGATGTTGGAGAAGCCCTTCTCGTAGCGGGTCAGCCCGCGGAAGAAGACCGCCTCGCGGTCCGACCAGATCTGGTCCACGTCGATGCGGTGCTCGGCCATCTCGGCTGTCCGGTCAAAGAAATACCGGTCGCCCAGCCGCACGTAGTCCAATGCCATCACCCAGGTCCAGTCGTAGTGCAGCGAGCAGCATCCCTCAGCCCAGAACAGGTCGCCGAAATCCGTCCAGCCGTAGAACGGCCCGTAGCGGCAGGTCTCGCGCGCCGCCTGGATGCCCTTGCCGCTGGCCGGGTCGGCGCAGTTCCGCGCCCACTGGTTCCACTTCTTCACGTCCTCGGCCGCCTTGGCGTCCGCCGGCGCCGCGTCGCCGGGCGCGAACGTCCCGAAGGCCTCGGTCCCCGCGGCGTAGGCCGACGAGGGCATCGCCATCAGCGGCGCCTCCAGCGCCGCAGCCGTGGCCGTGGGCGCCGTCGGCTGGCCGACCGGGGCGAAATCGAGCATCATCTCGTGCCGCTTGCGGACCGCACCGGGCAGCGTGTAGAGGTCGGCCTTCTCCGGCACGCTCTTGTCGTGGCCGGTCATGCCTCCCGTCTGCCGGGGCCAGTGGCCCCAGGTCGGCCAGAGGTCCAGGCTCAGCGTGCCGTTGTCAAAACGGACGGCCTTGGGATACTGCTGCCAGAACCACCGCACCGCGGCGCTCATTGCCGCCTCGCCGCCGAGCACCGTGACGCGGCCGTCGGTCTGCTGGCCGGTTGTCTGCTGGCCGTCGGCGTCGGCGGTGAAACCGAACGACTTGGGGCTGCCCGTGCCGGCGGTGTTGTCCTGTTTCACTTCGAGCTTGGCAGCCGACGCGTCCCCGAACTTCACCGCCTTGGCTCCGGCCACCGGCAGTTCGAGCGACAGCCCGTCGAACTGGAATGCCTCCGGCCGCGACGCGTAGCCGTAGGCCCCGTCGTTCTGGAGCCAGAACGCGACCTTCACCCGCGGCTGGCCCGCCCAGGCGGTGATGCGGCAGGTGTAGCTGAGCAGCCCGTTGTGCAGGCCGGCGAACTTGCCCCGCGCCAGCACGACCGCCCGCAGGTCGCCGACCTCTTCGAGCTTCACCTCGTCGGGCGCGGCGTCGGCGGTGGCCACCTGCTTGCCGTCGGCTGTCGTCAGCACGATCCGCGTGCCGGGCCCGAGGATCTCCTTGCCGTTCAGCTTCACCGACTCGAAAAGGTTGAACGCCTTCTTGCTCACGCGGAAGGTGAGCGGGCCGGTGCTGACCTCGATCGAGCCCGGCCCGTCGTCGTAGTGGATCGCGTTGGCGCCGGCGACGCCGGCGATCACCGGCGGCAGGTCGCCCGCGACCGGCTGGCCGTTGATGATGACCACCTGCTGCGCCTGGCCGTTGCCGCCCTGCACCTGGACCTGCACGCGCACATTGGCCGCCCCGCCGCCCTGGACGATGACCTGCTGGCCGTTGATGTTCAGCCGGGCCTGCCCGCCGCCGCCGGTCAGCTTGAGTTTCACGCTGCCGTTGGCTGCCACGCTCACCTGCGTGTCCAGCAGCGCGACACGGACCGACCCGTCAGGCCAGGGCGCCAGCGCGCGGAACTGCGCGGGCATGGCCTTGCCGTCGGGCCCGAGCAACTGGAGCGACTTGACGTCCTTCAGTTCCCCCCTGGCGAACGGGATGCCCGTCGTCACCGGCTCATTGGTCCGGGCTACGCCGGCTGACTCGGTCACGGTCAGCTCGACCTCGACGGCCGCCAGCGGCGCAGCCGCCGCCAGGACCAGTGCGACAGCCAACAGCGCGACCGAGCGAGTCGTGGATTTCATACCGATCTCCTTTTGCGTGAGTGCGGGCCGACTGCCCGACGGGAAGGAACATTGTAACGGTGAACGGGCCCTGCATAAAGGGAGTGGGCGGCGGGGGGCAGTGGCTTGTGGCTCGGGGTTCGCTGCCTGTTTCTTCTTTCCCCGCGTCCCCGCGTCTCCCTTCCCCCCGTCCCTCTCACTGGCCGGGCCAGTTGAACTTCACGTAGTCGCCGTTGCGGTCGTGCAGGTCGAGCATGGCCTTGGGGTCCGAGAGGATCGGGAAGTTGCCGTCGTAGGTAAAGAACTGCCAGACCTCCTGCCACGTTCGGGCGGCCGGCACGTCCGGCGGCGTCGTCCAGCCGCCCTCGAAGTTGACCATCACCGCCAGCATGCCGTTGGCCTGGAACGCCGACAGGTCGTCCACGCCCGAGCCCAGGCCGATCAGCAGGGCCGGGACCTTGGCTCGCAGGTCGCGCAGCGTCGACGCCTGATCGCCGCGGGCCAGCAGGTTCCAACTGCTGCCACGCTGCCAGGTGAAGATCGGCGCGTCCGGCAGCCGGTTCCGCGAAAGCCACGCCCGGATCGCGTTGCGAGCCTCCAGGCCCATCTCGGTCAGGTAGACCAGCCTGAAGTGCTTGGCCAGCGTGCCGAGCACCTCCGCGGCGTCGGGCCTGGCTTCGCCCAGCGGGAATTCGAGCGTCATGCGGTCGAACCGCGTCGCGTGGTTGAGCACCGCGTCCAGGTCGATCGCGATGGCCACCTTCGAGGAGTCCCAGCAGGCGACGTGGCAGACGCCCGACAGCGGCTGGGTGGCCGGCCGCGGCTGATAGATCACGTCGATCACCGTGTCGCCGACGCCGTCGGGCGTGAAGTGCGTCGAGACGGAGTTCGTGTCCTTGGGCTGGACGCGGTCGATCTGCTCGTTGCCTCGATGGAAGACGATCGGCGGGGGATCCGACGGCGGGAAGAACGCTGACCAGCCGGTCCGCTTGAGGTGGGCGACGACCTCGACCGTCTCGCCCGGCGCCGCCAACTCGTCGCCGACCAGCAGGCGGACTTTGCCGAACTCCTGGCACCCGCAGGCCGACAGCCCGATGGCCCCCAGCAGCGGCAGCAGCAGATATCGCGTCGTGTTCCGCATCGTCGTCCCTTTGTGCCGCCCGGCCAGCCGCCCGGCGTCCTCCCAGTGTATCCGATCCGGCCCCGGAGGAACACGGGGACGCGGAGACGCGGGGAAAGAAGGAACGGGCAGCGACCCCCGAGCCACTGCCCGCCGCCCGCCCGGCGCGTATACTAGTAGGGTCGTCCCCGGAGGATCCGCATGGCCGCCCTGATCGCGATTGCCGTCACGCTGCTGCTGTGGGATCCGCCGCGGGCGCTGGCCTGGGGGCCGACGACGCACATCCAGTTCGGCCAAGCGGTCCTCTCGATGCTCTCGCCCGGGGCCGGCGCCGTTGCAGGCCTCCTCTACCGCCACGCCCGGGACTTCCTTTACGGCAACGTGGCCGCCGACGTGATCCAGGCCAAGAAGTTCGTCGAAGCCAAGAAGCACTGCCACAACTGGTCAGTCGGGCTGGGCCTGCTCGAACACGCCCGCGACGATCACAGCCGAGCGTTCGCCCTGGGCTACCTCTGCCACCTGGCCGCGGACTGCGTCGCCCACAACAAGTTCGTGCCGCGGCAGATGACGCTGACGCAGTCGCGGACGGCGTTCGGGCACGTCTATTGGGAAATGCGGGCCGACGCGGCCATGGCCCCGGAGCGCTGGGCCGAGATGCGTTCGGTGGTGACCGACCATTGGCCTGACCACGATCGGCTGATGGAGGAGCGGCTGCACATGCCGCTGTTTAGCTTCGGGTGGAACAAGCGGGTCTTCACGCGGGTGAACCTGGTCAGCTCGGCCCGGACGTGGCGGCGCGGCGTGCGGATGTGGGACCGCGTCAGCCGATGGCCGCTGCCGGGGGAGATGCTCGATGCCTATCATGCCGAGTGCCTCTCGCGGATGCAGAGCGTGCTGCGGCAGGAGGCCGATTCGCCGGTGACCAGCGAGGATCCGGTGGGCTCTGTGTCGTTCGCGGCCGCCCACGTGACGCGAAAATACTTGCGGCAGATGGAGCGGCTGGGTATTCTTCGGCCCGAGGTGCTGGCCGAGACCGTCGCCCACCTGGCCCCTTCGGACTGGCCGCCCGGCGGCAACGGCGACGATCCCACCGGCCCGGAAGAATGAACCACGGAGACACAGAGGCACGGATACGACAAGACAAGAGGACCCATCCGCAGATTGCGCAGATGACGCTGATTCAGATAAGAGTACAGCGAATCGACGCGAATGAGGAATCCGAAATCTGAAATCAAGAGTCCGAAATCAGAAATCTTTCTCTTCGATTCGAGTCCATTCGCGTGAATTCGCGGTCCTCCGTCTTTCTCTTCCGGCCGATCTGCGTGATCTGCGGATGAGTCCTCTTCTCTGTGCCTCCGTGCCTTTGTAGTGAGTCTTCATTTCCGTGGAGCTGCCGTGAGCGAGAACAAGCAAACAGCCGACGCTCCCGGCGCGACGCCCTTCGACACGATCGTCTGCGGCGATTGCGTGCGGTTCCTGGGCGGGCATCCGGACGTGCGGCCGAACCTGATCTTCGCCGACCCGCCGTTCAACATCGGCTACCAGTACGACCGCTACCACGACCGGCGGCCTTACGAGGAATACTACGACTGGACGAAGCAGTGGATGTCTGCCTGTGCGACGGCGCTCGCGGACGACGGCAGCTTCTACGTCGCGATCGGCGACGAATACGCCGCCGAAATCTGCCTGATCGGCAAACGCGACCTGGGGCTGACGCTGCGAAACTGGATCATCTGGCACTACACGTTCGGCCAGAGCACCAAAGCAAAATTCGCCCGGGCCCATGCCCACATCTTCTACTTCGTGAAGGACCCGGCCAACTTCACCTTCATCGACGACGCGGTCCGCGTGCCCTCCGACCGGCAGATGCTCTACAAGGACCGCCGGGCCAACCCCAGGGGCAAGGTCCCCGACGACGTCTGGACGCTGCTGCGGGACGAGGCTCGGCGGAACTCGCTGGCCGGCGGCGACGCCGACACCGACGTCTGGCTGATGAGCCGCGTCTGCGGCACTTTTAGAGAACGCGTCCAGTGGCACCCCTGCCAGATGCCCGAGCGGCTGTTGGAGCGAATCGTGCGGGTCAGCTCCCTCCCGGGCGACCTCGTGTTCGACCCCTTCGCCGGCTCGGGCACGACGCTGTCGGTGGCCAAGCAGCTCGGCCGACACTGGCTTGGCACGGACATCAGCAAGGACTACGTCCGCCAGGCCAACGCCCGGCTGGCCGAGGCCCCGCCGCCGGGGGAGAATCAGCCGGGCGATCAGGGGTCGGCGTGATTTTGTAAGTCTTGTGTATATAATGTCTTACAGTAATTTGCCACCTCTTGTCTCGACTCCCTTCCTTGTCCGTCTTCCAGCGTGCATAAAATAGACCTGCGTGACCAAGGGGCTCAGGGACCTTACGGAAAGGAATGAGCCATGATTCGCAAGGCTATGAGATCGCTTGTCCGAGGCGTGGCCGTGCTGGCGTTGCTGGCCGGCGGGGCCGTGATCCTGACGGGCTGCAATACGTGGCAGGGCTTCGGCCAGGACGTGAAGATCCTGGGCGAGAAGATGGAAGGCAAGCCGGCCCACTACGACCGGTTCAACACCTGGCACGGCCTGGGCGAGGACCTTCAGCAGTGGGGCCGGGACATCCAGAGCAACGGCGCGGAACAGCAGTCCAACCCGCAGTCGGCCGACAAGACCAGTTGATCGGATTGAAACCAGCCGGGCCGGGGCCAGAATCCCGGCCCGGCATTTTCTTCCGTGGGGCTTTCGGAAACTGCGGGAGGACGGCTACAATAGGAGGTCCGCGTGAGAGGTCTTACACAGGTCTTTGAATGACACTGAAAGGGCGCCCAATGATCAGAGCATTTCTGCGACGGTGTGGCGGCGGACTGGTGATCGCGGCGATGGGCCTGTTCCTGCTGGCGGCCATGCCCAGCCTGTCCGGTTGCGAAACCTGGGACGGCTTCGTCAAGGGCATGGGCAAGGACATGAAGGACATGGGCGGCAAGATGGACAGCCCCAGCACCCAGCCGGCCGACGACAGCGCCAAGACCAACTGATCGCATCATTTCGGCGCGAGGCACGCCGCGGGGTTCCGGCCTCGCCGCAGCCTCCGCTTGCTGCTGTCACCCCTTTAGGCGCGAGCCGCAGGCGAGCGCGCCCGGGTGTTTATTTGCATTCTGCCTGGACGCCGCGCCGTCTCCCCCTACAGGTGTGACGAAACCAGGTGAACCAGTTCTTCGACCAGCAGGTCGAACAGGCCTGGCCTGACCCGGCGCGGCTTGGCCTGAGCCAGCAGTCCCTCGGCCCACGCCCGCACCTCGGCGATCTGCGGTCCGCTGTAGATCAGCAGGTCGGCCTCCTTGTTAATCAGCAGGCTGCGCCGGTCCATGTTCGTCGAGCCGATCACGGCCACGCTGTCGTCCACGATCGTCGCCTTGGCGTGCAGCATCGTGGGTAGCAAGAGGACGCGTCCGCCAGCCGACTCGATCCGCCGAAGGTATTTCCGACGGGCCAGGTCCAGCGCGACATGGTCGGAGTGCGCGGGCATCAGCACGGACACCTCCACGCCGCGCTTCAGCGCCCCCAGCAGGGCGTCGGTCATGGGCCCATCGGGCACGAAGTAGGGGGTGACGACCAGCAGCCGGCTGCGGGCCCCGGCGGCCGCCTCGATCAACGCGTCGCGTAGCCGCCCCGGCGCCCGCGGGCCGGACGCGACCACCTGGGCGACCGCGTCGCCGGCCGCCGGGGGCGGCGCGGGCGGAGCCAGCGTCTCGCGGGCCGCCGACGCCCAGTCGGCGCGAAAGATCGCATCGTAGTCCGCCGCCGCCGGTCCCTCGACCTCGAACGCCAGTTCGGTCCATCGCTGCGGCGAGGCCTGCTGGCCGAGGTATTCCGACGCCAGGTTGCCGCCGCCGCTGAAGGCCCACTCGCCGTCGATCACGGCGATCTTGCGATGGTAGCGGACCGCGGCCTCCGGCTCGACCGCCAGCCGAGCGATCGGCTTGTAGACCGCAACGCGCCCGCCGGCTGACGCCAGCGCGGCGTAGTCGCCCTCTGCCAGCCGCCAGGAGCCGATGCCGTCGAACAGCAGCCGCACGCGGACGCCGCTGCGGGCCCGTTCGGTGAGCGCCAGCAGAACCTCGTGCCCGGTCGCGTCGGGCTCCAGGATGTAGGTGCTGATGTAGATGGTGCGGGCGGCCGACCGTATGCGCTCGATCAGCCGACGGTACGCGGTCTCGCCGCTGGTCAGCAGGGCGATGCGGTTGCCGCGCGTCGCGCCCGGCGTGCCGCGGCTGCGCAGCAGCCGGTCGACCGGCGTCGGGTCGGGCACGACGGCAGACGGGGCGGGTGGGTCGATTCCCCGCGGGCCTGCCGGCGGCAGGCCGCAGTGGCAATCGAACCACAGGGGCGTCGCCGCCAGGGCGCCCAGGCAGGCGGCCGTCAGGGCGAGCAGCAGGATTCGCCGGCGACTGGCCATGTCCGTTTCGAGACCTCCGCGGATGCCCGCCTCTGCGCGAGATGATGAACATTGGGGACGCCCCCATTCTACCCGTCCCCAGCGCCGCCGCAAAGCGCCGCGCCGAAGCGGCAGAATGCGCGTGCTTACGCGGGCGGCTTTGGGCAAAATACTCTCGCCGGCCGGGACGGGCCGGGCTTGGCGACTCGCACCGGAGAACCTCGCATGCAGCGCACCCGCATCATCGACGCACTGACGGCGGCCGTTGGCACGGAACTCACCGTCGCCGGCTGGGTCCGCACGGCCCGACATCACGCAGGGACCAACCCGATCACCTTCGTCATGCTCAACGACGGCTCGTGCATGGCCGCCCTCCAGGTCGTGGCCACGCCCGAGTTGGCCAACTACGAGGACATCGTGCTCAAGCTCTCGCCCGGCTGCTCGGTCGTTGTGACCGGCCGACTCGTCGAGAGCCAGGGCAAGGGCCAGAAGGTCGAACTCGCGGCCGCGTCGCTGCGCCAGTTCGGGTCGGCCGACGCCGAGCACTACCCCATTCAGGCCCAGCGTCACAGCTTCGAGTTCCTGCGGACCATCGCCCACCTGCGGCCGCGGACGAACACCTTCGGCGCGGTGGCCCGCGTGCGCAACGCGATCTGCGCGATCATCCACGAGTTCTTCCAGAAGCGCGGCTTCCTCTACGTCCACACGCCGATCATCACCGCGTCCGACTGCGAGGGCGCCGGCGAACTGTTCCGCGTCACGACCCTGCCGCCGGGCAAGAGCGACCCGGCGGAGGACTTCTTCGGCACGGCGACGAACCTCACCGTTTCCGGACAACTCGAGGTCGAGACTTACTGCTGCGCGATGGGCGACGTCTACACCTTCGGGCCGACGTTCCGCGCCGAGAACTCCAACACCCCGCGCCACCTGGCCGAGTTCTGGATGGTCGAGCCGGAGATCGCCTTCGCCGACCTGTCAGACGACGCCGACCTGGCTGAGGAGTTCCTGCGGACGATCTTCTCCGAGGTTCTCACGCGCTGCCCGGAAGACATGGCCTTTTTCGAGAAGTGGATCGACAAGGAAGTCGTCGCGACGCTGCGGCACGTGATCGACAACGATTTCGTGCGGCTGACCTATACCGAGGCGATCGATGTTCTCACTAAGGCCGGCCGTGAGTGGGCCTACGCACCCGAGTGGGGCAAGGATCTCCAGACCGAGCACGAGCGATACCTGACCGAGGAGAACTTCAAGAAGCCGGTCATCGTCACCGACTACCCGTCGAGCATCAAACCGTTCTACATGCGGCTGAGCGACGACGGGCGGACGGTCGCGGCGATGGACGTGCTGGTGCCGCGGGTGGGCGAGATCATCGGCGGCTCGCAGCGCGAGGAGCGGCTGGACGTGCTGGGGGCGCGGATGAAGGCCCAGGGCATGAACCCCGAGGACTATGGCTGGTACCTCGACCTGCGCCGCTACGGCACGATGCCCCACGCGGGCTTCGGGCTGGGCCTGGAGCGTGCGGTGCAGTTTGTCACCGGCATGCAGAACATCCGCGACGTGATCCCCTTCCCCCGCACCCCGGGCAACGCGAAGTTCTGAGGGGATGAATCAGCCGCAGAGACGCGGAGACCGCGGAGGGGAAGAGAGTTCCAGATGGTTAACAGACCCAACCAGCCGGGGACATTCCCTTTTCCTGGATTGCGGGATTCTTGGGCGGTGGCGTTGGATTGTTCCTTGCCGCGCGATGTCGGCTCTCGAAGGGCGTGGTCGTCCTCATACTTCTCGCCTGCGTGCTTGCCTCGCAGGGCATCTATCTCCTGCTTCGTGCCCGGCTGCGGCCATGGGTGGTCCGTCGCCGCGTCGCCAGAGCCGTCGCCAAAGGCGATCGGTGCGCACGCTCCATGTTTCTCTACCATCTGGAGGACTACGTTCTCGATTGCATCGGGCAGCTGCCTGAGGAGGAGCAGGGGGAAGCGGAGCGGGTAGTCTGGTCCCTATGGGGGCTGCATTACGGGTTCGCTGACTGGCGAGAAATTCTGCGAGAAGTTCTTGGATTCGATCCATCCGTCGACGAAAAGGTATGGTAAGACTTCACCCGTCTGCAACGGATTCTACGGGTAGTGGCGGGAGTTGGCCAGAGGTCAGGTAGGCGCGCAGGGCGTTGGCGATGGTGGTCATCGGGTCGTGGCCGCGGAGCCGCAGGGTGC
>JAJVII010000024.1 GCA_022072085.1 Phycisphaerae bacterium | reverse complement strand
CGCCGGCGCGTCCGCGCGGCCCAGCCGCCACCGGCGACGCCCCAGCCGACCCGCAGGCGGCGGTCCACCTGGAGGCGGCGGTCGGCATCCTCAACGCGCTGACCGAGCAGTCGCCGGCCAACCCGGCCTTCCGCCACCTGCTGGCGCTCTGCCTGCGCGACCTCTACAGCCGGCCCGGGCAGCGCGACGCCGAAGCGTCGGCCGGTCTGGCCAAGGCGGCCACGCTGCTGGAGATGCTGGCCAAGGAGCACCCCGAGGCCCCCGATTACCGCTTCGACCTCAGTGAGACGCTGGCGATGGGCGCGGGCCCCGGCGGCGGACTCGGGTCGAGCCAGGTCGGACCGACGGGCCTGACCGCGGAGCAGTCGCTGCGTAAGGCGCTGGAGCTGTCGGCCAGGCTGGTCGCGGAGAATCCCTACGTGCCGCAGTATGCCGAATCCGAGGCCCACATCCTGCATCGGCTGGCGATGGAGCTCCGCCGCAGCGGGCAGGGCGCCGCCGGCGAGCAGTACGAACGCCAGGCGGTGCAGATTCACGAGGCGCTGGCCAGCGAGTTCCCGCAGGTGGTCAGCTACCGCGTCTGGCTTGCGGCGTTCCGAAACTCGCTGGCCGACTTCGCCGCACGCCAGGGCCGCAACGACGAGGCCTCGACGCTGGCTGAGGAGAACATCAAGCTCCTGGACGCGCTGCTCTCGGCGCATGGGGAGCTGTGGTACCTCCACGGGCTGCTGGAGCGGTCCTATCGCAGCGACGCCGAAGCCCTGCGCCGGCTCGGACGGTCCGCCGACGCCGAGAAGGCCGACGCCCAGGCCCAGGCCCATCGCGGGCAGATGCGCCGCGGCGGCGGGCCCGGGGGCGGTCGCGGCGGTCCGCCGCCGCCAGGCCCGCCCCTGGACCTGAACTGACCGCCGCCGGCCGCGAGCCGGGCAAAGACTTTTCGCACCCCCGCGCGTTTATCTACTGGGGAATCACCGCTGCCATCGGAGGCGCTATTCATGCGTCGATATGCCATGTCCATCCTGGCGGCCCTGGCGCTGGCGGCTGCGCCGGTGCAGGCGGCTGAACCAGCGGCGGCCGGCGACGACCCGCCAATGGCCTACCCCGCCCCTCTGCCGCCGACCACGCAGCCCGAGCGGGTCGGCCGAGTCGTCCGCGTGCCGCAGGACCAGCCGACGCTCCAGGCGGCGCTGGACGCGGCCGCCGACGGCGACACGGTGCTCCTGAGCCCCGGGCGATATGAGGGCCCGGCCACCATCGGTGCAAAGGCCGTCACGCTTGCCTCGCTGTTCCTGACCACCGGCGACGCCGGGGCGATCGAGCGGACGATCATCGACGGGACAGGCAAGCGCTGCGCCCTGGACGTCACCGACAAGTGCAAGCCGGCGACGCGGATCGTCGGCCTGACGCTGCGCGGCGGCAGCGACGGGATCACCTGCCACGCGCGATGCGAGATCCGCAACAATCACTTCGTCGGCTGCGGCGACGGGGTCGACTACGAGGGCGGCGGCGGCGTTTGCCGCGACAACGTCTTCGACGACTGCCGCGACGACGCCCTCGACCTCGACGGCGACTGCGCGGTGCGGATGGAGCACAACGTCCTGCGCAACTGCCACGACGACGGCATCGAAATCCGCTACTACCCCTACGACGCCGCCACGCCGGTGCTGGAGATCGTCGTCCGCGACAACCTGATCGTCGGCAGCGGCGAGGACGGAATCCAGGTCATCGACCATCCCGGCCCCAGCCGCCGCATGCTCTGGATCGAGCGGAACGTCATCCGCAGCTCGGCCAAGGCGGCCATCGCATTCATGGATAACGCCGACACGCGCGAGGACTACCGCGGGGCCGCGGTGACCGACCCGGCGTGGATCATCAACAACACGCTGATCGGCGGGCAATACGGCCTGGTCGGCGGGGGCAACGTGGTTGCGATCAACAACGTGCTGGCCGGCTTCAAGCACGAGGCCGCCCGTCGCGTCGGCGGCCGGTCGATCCTTTCGCACAACCTCTTCTTCGACAACGGCGTCAACTGGGCCGACAGCAACATCGACGCGGCCACGACGCTGACGGCCGATCCGCGGCTGGACGCCGGGGGAGCCCCGACGGCCGGGAGCCCCTGCCTCGGCGCGGGCACGTCGGTCGTACGCCGCGGCGGTGCGACGATCCTGAGCCTGCCGCCCGGGGCGCCGCCGGCCAAGGCCCCGACGATCGGCGCGCTCCCCCCGCCGCCCGCAACGGACCCGTGACCCTCTTGTCCCGGCCCGACGATCGGCGATGATATCGGCATGACACAATCCACCCGCAGCATCGCGCGCGACGTCTGGGTGCGGACCGACCGCTGGCCCGACCCCAAGGACCTGGGTCGATGGGCCCGCGACATCTTCCGCATTGCCCGCGCTCGCACCGGCGAGCAGCGGGCGCTGGCCCTGTTCGACTGGACGCTGATCTGCGTCGCCCGCGGCGGACCGGCCTGCCATGAAGGCCCGCGCGGCCATGAGGCCTACCTCATGGACACGCTGAAGTACCTGGTCGTGTACGGCGGCAACTACTGCGACGGCGTCAGCCGCCTGATGGTCAACGCCTGGCAGGCCGCCGGCGCGGGGGCCGGCCGAAAGATCGTCTTCAACCGGCTCGGCCACACCATCGCCGAGCTGCGCTACCGCGACGCCGACGGACGCACGCGCTGGCACGCCTTCGACCCGCAGCAGGGCTGGTGGGTGCGGCTGGCGGGCGACGGGCCCATCGCCTCGCTGGATGACATCGACGCCGCGCCCGACCTGCTGCTGTCGCCGCGGACGCCGCCGCCGCTGTTCTTCTTCTCCGACCGCAGCATCGACCGCTATCGCGACCGCGAGCGAAGCACCGCGTTCCGCGTCGTCGGCCAATCACCGTCGCCGCGGCATCGCATGCGCATGGACCTTCGTCCGGGCATGTGCTGGCGGCGGACCTGGCGGCCGGGCCCGCAGTATTGGCCTTACAGGCTCGCCGCCGAGCGTCACACCGTCGTCTATCCGTGGGTCGATCGCGACTCGCTCGGTCGGCCGATCGGGCGGTTGCCCCTGGGCCGACACGTGGCGCCCTACCTCCAGCCAACGCCGGCTGACGCGTGGATCGGCGGGATGAAGGCCAGGCCCCGGCGCTGCCGGCTGGCTGGGATGTCGGAGCTGTCGTGGTGCGTGCCGTTGGCCGGCGCGGGCCTGCGCTTGGCGGCTGAGTCGGCGCACGGCCTGACCGGCGAGGCCCGACCGACGGCGGCCCGGGCCCTGCTGCATCCGTCGGCGACCGGCCGAGTCGGCGTCGCGGTGCTGCGCGTCGCATCGCCGTACCTGATCAGCGACGCGGAGATTCGCGCGGTCGCGCGGTGCGGCACGGACCCGCTGGACATGGTCGGCATCCACATCTCGATCGACGGCGGGGCGAGCTGGACGCAGGTCGGCGGCAACCTGTTCGAGCAGAGGGGCCGCCTCTCGGCGCGGCCGCGGAAGCTCGTCGCCGCGATCGGCCGCGAGGCCCGCGACGCCGGCGGCTTCTCCGTCGCCGGCCGATACGACTACCTCGTGCGGATCGACCTGCTGGCGCGGCACGACGCGGGCGCGGTCGGCCTGGACGATCTGACCATCACGACGCGCTGCATCTGCAACATGATGGCCCTGCCGATGCTGCTGCCGGGGGACAACCGCGTGACGGTCACGGCGTCGGGCAACGGGCGGCTGAAGGTGGGCTATCGCTGGCGTGAGAAGGCGCGCGGCCTGCGGACGGCTGCCCGCACGCTGCCGCCCGGCGGCGGGACATTCGCGGTCCGCGTGGGCGGGTGCGAGCCGGCGGACGCCCGCATGGAAGAAGTGACGGTCGAGTGCCTGTAGGTCACCGGTTGGGCACGCGGCAGAACTTCACCTCGCTGGGGTCGCCGGCGTTGCGGAAGAACTGGTCCCACCAGACGGCTGCGTAGTCCGGCGGGCTGTATTGCGGGGCGGCGACGTGATTCAGCCGCCGATCCTCGGTCGCCAGCGTGACGGAGTTGGCCCACTTGCCGTCGGCCCAGCGGCGGTAGCGGACCTCGTACTTCGCATCCCCGGCCTTGTAGACGTAGAAGCAGTAGATCGCCCGGCCGCTGGCGGTGAGGATCGAGGTCGAGACGTTCTCGGCTTCAAGCTGAGTGAAGCTCCACTGCCCGTCCTTCATGTCCGCGACCACCAGGTCCGAGAGCGATTCCTTGTCCAGGTCGTTGTAGACGGCGCTGCGCGAGATGAACAGGCGGTCCTCGCCGAGCGTCGTGGCCGAGATCAGCCCGCGGCCGAGCTTCTTGCCGTCGAACTTCTCGTCCTTGCTCCAGCTCGTGCCGTCGTGGTAGGCCCAGACGCCGTCGCCGACGACGGCCACCTGGCCCTTCCAGGGCACGAGCGTCGAGCAGGGCACGGTCGAGGTCGGGAAGATGAGCACCTGCCTGGGCGCCGGGTCGGGCTGGGCGCCGGTCGTCCAGTCGCGGAGCGTCGGCGTGCGCAGGGGGCGCGGCGCTGGCGCGGCGGCGTCCTTGCACGGCTCGAAGGTGTAGCCGTCGTCGTCGCTGTAGCGGGCCAGGCACCCGCCGAAACCGTCGCCCCAGGCTGTCCACACGCGGCCGGTCCCGATCATCAGGGCGGTGCAGTGATAGGGGCACTTGTAGCCGTCCTGGTGCAGGATGGCGAAGCGGTCGTCGACCCACGCGTCGCCGGTCAGCGTGAGGCGGTGCATGCAGATGTCCTGGCCCTCGTTGTAGCTGTCGCAGTTGGGCGTGCCGACGGCGAAGAGATTGCCGAAGCGGTCGGCGAAGAACCCGCTGCGGAGATACCACGGCAAAACGGTGAAGGGCTTGTCTCGGTCGGCCGCCGTCGCGCCGCGCCAGGTCTTGCCCCCGTCGAAGCTGGCGATGGCCAGCGTGCCGGCGGTCCCGCCGCGGGGCTCGGTCCGGCCGCCGATGATGACGCAGAGCCGGTCGTTGTCGTAGGCCACCACCGCACGGCGAGAGTTTGAGAAGTAGGTCGCCCCGCTGCGGCCGAAGTGACCCGCGCCGTGGCCGAGCGGCCCGGCGTAGAGCGCCGTCGGATTGATGACCACCGGGCCCAGCGGCTCGACGGGGCCGGCGGACCGCTTCAGCTTCTCCGGGTCGCGCTTCGTCGGCGGGTCGTCGTCGACCGGGCGGGCGAACGGCCGAAGCTCGCCCTTCATCGCCACCAGGTCGAACGCGGGCCTGGGCTCGGCGTCGCCGGCCACCAGCCTCAGGTTGTCCATGTAGAGCGCGGTCGGCGGCTTGCCGGCCGGGAAGCCGTTGGCCCGGATGTTCAGCCGGTGGACCTTGTGCAGGTCCAGCTCGCAGACGCGGGCGAAGTCGGCCAGCGCGAAGTCGACAGTAACGGTCTTGTCCGCGGGCAGGTCGAACAGCACCGCCGGCGTGCGGAGGCCGGAGGGCTTGCCGCGGACCGGCGGGCCCTGGCCGTCGCGGACGCGGACGCCGATCGTCAGCGGCGCGCCGACGCTGGTGATGTCGAAGCGCAGCCGGTCGTAGGCGGACCAGTCATCGAGCTTATCCCAGTTGCGGTCGTAAAGCTGGCTCTCGCGCTGGTAGAAGTGATCGGTGACGCTGTACCACGGCTCATGCGTCGGCCAGGCGCCGGGGGCCTTCGACGTGCTCTCGGTCACGTGCCACTGCCACTGCTGAGCGTTCCAGGGGCAGAGCCAGGCGAACTGGCCCTGCGTGGCGTGGGCCCGGACGACCTTCTGGCCGTTGTGGTCGCGCGAACTCCTGGGGTAGAAGACCTGGAAGCCTTCCGGCCCGACGTCGGTCACCTTCTCATAGCGCTTGGCGCGGAAGCCCGGTTCCGGCGGCTTGTCGATCGGCTCGCCGAGGACCATATCGCGGCCGATCTGCGGAACGAACTCGTCCCACTCGAAACCGGCCAGCAGCCGCACCGTAGGCCTGGCGTCGTCGGCCGGCGCGGGCTTCGTCCACGCCAGCACAGCCAGCAGGCATCCGAATATCATCGCGCTGCGGGGAATTCTCACGAGTTGACTCCGTGAAGGGGTGAAACGGAGACCACGCCGGCGCCGGCGGGCGCCGGTCATTCAGTATAACCCCCCGCCCGCCGACGGGTCGCGGACTATGGCCCGCATTCGGGCTCGTTCGGCGGGGCGCAAGGCGCGCAGACATCGCGGCGGATCCGGTGCGCGGACCCGCCGAAGCGTTCATGGCATGGACAGGGACAGGGTCGATGCTCGGCCCGCCCGGGCGGCGGCAGGCCGCGAGGCTGTTTCTACTTCTCAACGACGTCGGCGCCGGCCGGAACGCCGCCGGCTGCCGGGGCGCCCACGGACTTGACGTTGCGGGACTGGAGTCCCTTGTCGGTCTTCACCAGCTCGTATTCGACCGTCTCGCCGTCTTTGAGGCAGCGGAAGCCCTCGCCGACGATGGCGGTGTAGTGGACGAATACGTCGCTGCCCTGCTCACCGACGATGAAGCCGTACCCCTTGCGCGAGTCGAACCACTTGACGTTTCCCATGGGCATGACAAAGCTCCCGTTGCAGAAATCAAGCGCCCGCGGCCGGCGGCTTGGCGCCTGCCACATCTCGCCCGGATCGCCCGCTGCCAAAACCCCGCCGGTCGACGCCCGGCGGTTGTTCATCTGATAGACGTGCCGCCGGGACACCCCCGAGCGCCCCGTGCGTTCCCCTGGGTCCATACGCTGGCCCGGAACTCCGCATTAGAGTAAAGTGTAAACCGACTGCGAGAGGCGGGATATCAGCAAAACTACCTAATCCCCGCCCGCGGCGCAACGGCGCGGCGTTCCTGCGCGTCAACCTTCCAGCGAAGTCAGGCCGGCCCGCACGGCGAACTTCGTCAGCTCGGCGACGCTGTGCAGATCGAGCTTGCGCATGATGTTTCGGCGATGAGCCTCAGCCGTCCGCGGCGAAATGCGCAGCGTCGCGGCGATCACCTTGGAGCTGCGCCCCTCGGCCAGCAGTTGCAGCACCTCGCGCTCGCGCGGGGCCAGGAGGTCCGCCGGCGAAGCCGGACCGGCCGACCCGTCGGGGCCAGGCCCGGCGATGCCGCTGATCTCGCTGCTGAGATACCGCTTGCCCGTCCAGACCGATCGGATGCCGCGGATCAGCTCGCTGCCGGCGGCCGACTTGAGCACGTATCCCAGCGCCCCGACGGCGAGCATCTGCGTCACGTAGCGGCGGTCGCTGTAGGTGCTCAGGGCGATCACGCGGACCTCCGGCCGGGCGGCCAGAATCTGCCGCGTCGCTTCCACCCCGTTGCACTCGGACATGGCCACGTCCATGACCACCACGTCGGGCGACAGCCGCCGGGCCAGGGAAACGGCCTCGCGGCCGTTCTCGGCTTCGCCGACGACGACCAGATCCTCCTCGCGCTCCAGGATCGTCCGCAGCCCCTCGCGGACCATCGAGTGATCGTCGGCCAGCACAATGCGAATGCTCATGACGGGCTCCCGGTCTCCACGCTCAGCGGGGCGCGCAGCGTGACCGTCGTGCCCCGTCCCGGCGAGGTGTCGATCTGCACGCTGCCGCCAAGCTGATTCAGGCGCTCGCGGATGCTGAACAGGCCGAACCGCCCGCGGCGGCGGTCAGGCTGGGACCGGTCCTCGAACATCGCCGCCGGGTCGAACCCCCGCCCATCGTCCTCCACGGTGATTCGCAGCGTGTTGCCTTCGCGGGCCAGCGCCACGCGGGCCTCGCCGGCGCCGGCATGCTTGATGACGTTGGTCAGCAACTCGCGGACCGAGCGGTAGATGATCACGCGGGTCGAGTCGTCCATCGGAAACCGGCGGCCCTCCTCTTCCAGCACGACCTCCAGCCCGTGGCGCGCCTGGAGGTCTTCGCCCAGCCACTCCAGCGCCGCCGCCAGTCCCAGGTCGTGCAGCACCGGCGGACTGATCTGGAACGTCAGCGACCGCGCCGCCCGGTTGGCCTGGTCGATCAGGTCCCGCACCTGCGACAGCGCATCAGCCGACGCCGGGTCGGCGGTGCGGCCCAGCTCGGCCAGCCGGATCGCCGCCAGCGTCAGCGTCTGGCCCAGTCCGTCGTGCAGGTCGGCGGCCAGCTCACGCCGCTCGCGCTCCTCGGCCAGCAGCAGCTCGGATGCCAGGGTGCGAAGCTGGCTTTGGTACTGCTCGATCTGGCGTTCGGCGGCTTTTCGCGGGGAGATGTCGAACATGACGCCCTGGAGGACGGCCGGGCGCCCCTGCCGGTCGGAGATGATCGCTGCCTCGTCGCGAACCCAGACGGTCCGCCCGTCCCGGGCGATCAGGCGATATTCGCACGCCAGCGGTCGCAGGCCGCCCTGGGCGTCGGCGACTTCGCGCATCACCCGGTCGAGGTCGTCGGGGTGCAGCCGCTTGCGCCACAGGCCGGGGTCGGCGGCGTAGTCCTGCGACGAGAACCCCAGCATCGCCTCGATCTGCGGGCTGACGTAGAGCGTCGTGCTTTCCGGGTCCAGGGCCGCGGAGTAGGTGACTGCCGGCATCTGCTCGACCAGCGTGCGGAAGCGCCGTTCGCTCTCCCCCAGCCTTGCCATCGCCTCCTGGAGCGAGCGCTCAGCCTTCTTGCGACCGGTGATGTCGGTGAACGTGCCCAGCAGCGAGCGGAGGCGCCCCTGATCGTCCATCACCGGCGTGCCTGAAAGGATGACGTTGCGGCGCGTGCCGCGCCGGCCTGTCAGCTCCACCTCGTAGGTGGACGCCTGCCCGGCCGCCCGCAGGGCCAGATGCGACCGAATCGTCTCAAGTTCGCGCGGGGAGAAGAAATCCAGAAAGCTCGCGCCCGCCAGTTCGCCGATGTCATCGACTTCCAGCAGCCGGCACATGGCCGCGTTGACGTATAACGTCGGCCCGTCGGCGCTGGCCAGCCAGACCCCCACGTCGGTGTGCTCCAGCAACGTCCTGTATTGCCGCTCGGCTTCTCTGGCGGTCTTTCGACGCTCGTGCAGCAGTTCCTGCACGTGCCGTTCCAGACGCCCGATCCGGTCCTTCAGGTCGTCCTGCTCCACGGCGCCACCCCTGCCATGATGGCCTGCCCCAGTTGCCTCTTGAGTCTAACCGGGAACGGTGATTCTGAACAGGTTCGGCGCGGTCCCGCGCTCACCGGCCCGGACGAGACGCCGCCGCCACCTCCGTCGCGAGCGCGTAGATGCGCCCCGACAGCTCCAGCCATCCGCAGTGGTCCATGTGGAAGTAGAGATACTGATACCGGCAGCCGTCGCGGGTCTTGAGGAACTCCAGCTCGTCAGCCAGCGCCGCCCGGCAGCGGGCCGCCAGCTCCGGGCTCAGCGCGTTCGGCCTGGCCGCCAGCGCCCGCGCGATCGCGAGCATCGCCTGGCTCTGCTGGATCCCCTCGCGCACGGATTCGTAGGCCGCGATCGGCTCGGGCCCCCGCGGCCCGGGCCACACCAGCCACAGCGGCTCGGGGTCGCCGGGGTAGCTGCTGGCCGGGTGACCCCAGCGGCCGTAGAGGCTTGTCGTGCGCCCGCGCGAGTCGCGGATCGGCCAATAATCCATCCCGACGCGGGCGAACCCGGGCAGTCCGCGATAGAGCGCCTCCTCAGCAAGCAGCCGATGGCCCAGCAGCGAGAAGCCCACCCCCTGGGCCCGGCGGTAGTAGGCGACGTGAGGCCAGCCGGACGTGGCCATCATCGGTATCGCCTTCTCCGCCGGCGCCAGACCGGCCAGGTAGGTGTAGACGTGCATGCCGACGTGCCCGCCGCCGGGCAGCGGCTCGGGCGTGCCCAGCGCGCCGTGGGCCCCGTGCGTGTTGCGGTTCCACTGCACGTCGGGTCCGAGGATCGCCGTCAGCTCGCGGTTCACCGCCTCGGGCGGATACTGCTCCGCCAGGTAGCCCAGCGTCAGCGACTTTTCCATCCCATGTTTCGCCAGCACGTCGCGCAGCCCGTGCAACACCGGCGTCCAGAACTTGCGGCTCTCGTCCGTGCCGAACTCCGGCACGACCATCGTGCTCCGCTTGCCGTCGGCGTCGACGACGGTCACCTTGTTCACCGGCTCGCCGGCCAGCGACAGCTGCTTGGCCCCGGCGTCGCGCCAGCCGCCGCCGTGCCAGATGTGCAGCACGACGAATCGCGGCACGCCCACGTGCTTCTTCACCAGCGAGAGGTACTGGTCGACGATCGAGAAATCGTAATCGAACGTGCCGTCGGCCTTCTTCTTCCAGAGCACGAAGCCTTCGTCGTCGCCCAGCCGCGTCCGCGAGATGACGGGAATCTGGACCGCGTCCACGCCCAGTCCGCCCATCAGCTCCATGCTTCGTTCCAGCAGCTCCCAGTGCCGCTTCGACCACATCGGCACGTCGTAGGTCTTGGCCAGCGCCGTCGGCGATTCGTAGAGGCTCACAAAGATGTCGTCGTCCTGCGGGCGCGGCAGCGACCAGTCGGCCACGTGCAGGCGGACGGGAACGTCGGCCAGGCGGCCGCTCTCGGCCGACACCTCCAGCCGACCGGCGTAGTCGCCCGCCGCCGCGTCGGCCGGCACGCTCACACCGATCCAGACACTGACGACCGCAGCGTCCGCCGGCGGCTGCTCGCTCATCGGCTCGTTCCAGGCCGGCCCGCCCGCGCCCAGCGCCGGCGGCGAGTAGCGCACCGCGACCGCCGACGCGGGGATCGTCCCGCCGCCCGTGCGGGTCAGCGCGGATGCCGCAGCCGCCAGGCCCGGCGGCTGCCGGTCGGCGCCGACGACCACCTTGCCCCAGAAGACGCCGTTGCGGGCCCCGGTCAGTTCGATCGGCGACAGCGCCGCGTTCGGGTCGCCCCAGTCCTCCTTGCGCAGCCGGTCGTTGCGGTCCTGGTTGAAGACCTGCACGCCCGGAGGCCGGGCGACGTTCGGTGTCACGCCGCCGTCGGCCGACAGCGTCAGCTCCCGCAGCGCCGCCGGCGACCAGGCCAGCTCGCCCTTGCCCTGCACGAACTGGCGGGCGACGGGGTCGTAGTCGCTGCGGAAGACCTGGACCGCCAGCACGTTGACCCCCTTGACCAGCCGGTCCGCGGGCAGCACGATCGGGCCCAGCGTCCGGTCCCGCGACGCCAGGCGGCGCTTCGCATCATCGTCGCGGGCCCGCGTCGAAAGCAGCTTGCCCGCGGCGTCGATCCACGCGTCGGCGGCGTAGGGCGCGCCGGGGGTGAAGTCCGCCGCCCGCTGCCCTGTCGGGGCGTCGGGCAGGTTCGCCCGGGCCACCTCGACGCCGTTGAGATAGACCGCCACGCCGCCGCGATAGGCCAGCCGCAACGTCAGCTTGCCCGCTGACGCCGGGTCGGGCACGGCGAACCGTCCGCGCAGCCGGATCGTGCCGCACTCCAGGAGCGCCGCGATCGTCCCGCCCTGCATGCCGCCGGAGTCGGCGAGGTACAGCAGGTTCTCCATGTCGCTGCCGGGCACGCTGGGCCAGCGGCTGTCGTCGAAAGCGACCGCGGACCAGTCGGCCGGCGCCGACGGCTGGACGTCGTCCGCCTGCGTCGCGGGGATCCGCTTGCCCGCCAGCGTCGTCCGCTCAGCCGACCCGGCCGGGGCGACCAGCACCGCCGCCCGCCGGCTCACGCAGAACCGCCACGGCGTCGTGTCGAGGTTGAGGACGACGGTCGAGGCCGGCGCGTCGGCCGACCTCGTCATAGCCGGGGCCGTCAGGACGAACACAGCCGACAACGCGACGGGCAGGAAAGTCTTCATTGTGCGCAGCGCTCCTGTAGGAAACGGGGGCATGAAGGTCAAACCCGTCGGGCGGCGGATGGGCGCGGAAGAATCGGGCGGGCAGGCGGCGGGGCTCAGACCCCCTCGCGGCGGCGCAGCTCGTTGGCGGCGCGGAGCATCGCCCGGTAGCCTTCCAGCGGGACGTACTCGGGGATCGAATTGCCCGAGCCCAGCGCGTAGCCGCGGGCCAGGCCGCGGAACCGGGCCCCGCGCTCCAACACGATGCGGTAGACGTCGCCGGGGTCGCTCTGGCAGATCAGGTCCACGTCGATGCCGCCGAACAGGCCGATCCGCCCGCCGTAGAGTTCGATCCACTTCTCGAACGGCGCGATCACGTCCTCGTTGGAATGTTTGGCGTCGATGCCCGCGTCGATCAGCGACTCCATCACCGGGAAGATGCTGCCGCAGGAGTGCAGCAGGAACGGCAGCCCGGCCGCGTGGACCAAGCCGATCAGTCGACGGTAGATCGGCGTGACGTGCTCGATCAGCGTCGCCGGGGCCAGCAGCGTCGTCGTCTTGAAGCCCATGTCGTCGCCGATCCGCGCGAGGCAGAAGGCGTCGGCGTATCGCTCCAGGAACGTGCCCCACAGCGACGCGAGCAGCCCGCCGATGCGGCGAAACAGTTCGGCGAACAGTTCCGGGTCGTCGGCCTGCATGTAGCACAGCCGCTCGAAGCCGACGAGGTCCTGGCTGATCTCGAATACCCCGTTGCCGATTCCGCCGACGCCCTTCATGCCCGGTGGCAGGGCCGCGCGGAAAGCCTCCATCCGCGGACCGGCCTTTTCCCAGAAGATCCGCGGCAGGTCGGCCCAGGGATAGGCCTCCAGGTCGGCGCGGGTCTGGATCGGCCCGGGCCGCTCGCCCAGCAGCGCCCCGCCGCCCGGCAGGATGGACGTCACGCCGAATTCGTAGCTGACGCAGTCGTAGGTCTGGTCGCGATAGAAGCCGCACAGCCGGCTGAAATACTCCGCCCGGTCGGCGGCGTCGGACATCTTGAAACCTTCCATCGCCCGCCCGGTGGCTGCGGCGATGAACGCCCCGTTGATCACGTGCTCGTAGACAGGCAGCCGTGCGGGCCGCCGGTTGCGTGCGACATCGACGACGTGGCGGAAATCGGGCTGGAATTCCATCGCGAGGCTCCGTTTGCAGGAGTCCCCCTTCTACCGCTCCCCGCTCTGGCCCGCAACAGCGCGGCAACGGACGCAACGCGTGCCGCCAATCAATATCGCCCATAGGTGCGGGCGGTTTCGACCAGGGCGCGCAGGTTTCCGTCGGGGGTGTCGCGGCCGCACTGGTCGCCGGTGGAAAGGATGAACCGCGCGGGCGCCTGGCCGCTGCCGGGCAGACCGGCGGCATCGTCGATGGCCTCGCGGACGGCGGCGGCCACGTCGGCCGGGCGCTTCCCTCCGCCTGGACAGGGGCGAACAATCAGGGCGTCCAGGACAAAGCTGGCCCGATCATCCCGGCCTGCTCGCGACTTCGTGCATCGACGATCGGCAACATGAACGACGGCGCATCGGCGCCGCGCGGCGCGGTGGTCGCGTCCGCAGCGAGCGGCGGAAGCCACATTCACACCCGGAGGTGCATCATGTCCAAGTCCGTCCTGCTGGTCGCAGTGCTCTGTCTGGCCCTGGGGATCACGGCCGACCAGGCCCTCAGCCGCAGCGGCGCCCAGGGCCCGGCGCCCGCGGGCGGGGATCTGGCCATTACGCTCAGCCCGGCCACGTTCAACCTGGCGGCCCCGGTCGACTGGATCACTGTTCACACCAACATCCCGCTCTCGCAGGTCGACGCTGACAGCGTGACGCTCGCGGGGCTGGCCGCCGACCAGGTCTTCGCCGACGACCGCGGCAACCTGGTCGTGAAGGTCGACGCGGACTCGGTGGCCGAGATCGTCCAGCCGCCTTCGGCGACGCTGACGCTGGCGCTGGTCACGGTCGACGGCGTGGCAATGCAGGCCAGCGCGACCCTCGCCGTCATCGACTGCGACGGCGACGGGCCGCGGGGCCCAGCCGGCCCAGCCGAATGACGGCTGCACGCAATACAGAAGGGGAGCGGCTCGCCGACCGCTCCCCTTGTCTTTGCGCCAGGCGACGCCCGGGCCGAATCACTGCGGCTGGCTCAGTCCATCGATGGCGCCCTGGGCGCCGTTCTGGAAGTTCTCGACGGCGATCAGCAGCGCCCCGCGGGCCATTTCGCTCATGTCGTCCCAGCCGGAGAGCTGGCCTCGGATCGCCTTGAGCCCCTCGGAAAAATTGGCCGCCTGGGTGGCAACAGCCGCGTTGTTCCCGGCGGCGGCCAGGTCGGCCAATTGCTTCACCTTAGCGTCCGCGTCGTCCAGGGCCCGGGTGATCTGTTCGCGGGTGGTCCCGGCGGCCGGAGTCGTCGGAGCGTCGGCGCCGCCGGAGGGCTTCTGCCCGCCGTCCTTGTCAACCGTGGCGGGCGGCTTGGCCGACTCGCTCCCGCCGGAGCCGGCGTCCTTCTTCTTGTCGCCGCAGCCGACAGCCGCCAGACCGATCGCCGCCAGCATCGCCGTCATTGCCCATCGTCGCATGTGGTGTGTCTCCCTGAAGGGGGTGAAGGGTCGGCCGCCGCCCCGGCCCGGGGCGCCGCGGCTGTCTTCAGCGTAGCATCCGCGCCACCGGGTGCAATGCCCGGCCGGGCAGCCGACAAACCGGTGGACAGTCCGCCGCCTGCGGGCTAAGCTCTGAACGGCGAGTCACCCAACACCGCGGAGATCGAACATGGCGAAAGAACAGAAACCGGGCGGCCAGGCGCATCAGTACGTTCGCGTCCACATGGCGCGCAACCTGATCGAGGCCGAGTTCCTCAAGGGCCTGTTGCTCAGCAACGACATCCCGGTCCTGATCGAAGACGAGGCCAGCGAAACCGTCGGCATCCCCGGGTCGCTGTTCGGCAAGGGCGTGCCCATCCTCGCGCCCGACACGCAGGCCGAGGAGGCCCGCCAGATCATCGCTGATCACGAAGAGAGCCGCGACGACGAGGAGGATGAGGACGAGGAAGAGGACGCCTAGCGCCTGACCGACCCGTCGTCGGCCTGCCCGGAGGCGGACCTGCCTTCCGGCGTGTCAGCCGGCGTCCCCGCAATTTCTTCCAGCTTCTCCCGCAGCAGGGCCTGTTCCTGGATGATCCGGCGCTGGCGGTGCGCCTGCCGCGTGAGCACGACCGAATATTGCAGCACGATCCCGGTCAGGAACAGGAAGCACAGCAGCGTCAGCAGCGTCGGGACCGCGAGGTTCAACTCCTCAGCCGCCCACAGCAGAAGCGCCGGAAACACTCCCGTCGCCAGCAGGAACAGGCTGGTGACCAGCCAGAGGATCGCGTATTCCTCGCGCAGCCAGCGGCGGCGGATCAGCTCCAGCGTCACCAGCAGCATCACGGCGGCCATCGCGATCAGGCAGACCTGCTGACCGAAAAGCATGCTCACTCCTTTCCCGCGTCGGCCGACGGCGGACTCTGAAAGATCGCGATCAGGATCGCCAGCGAGACTTTGGCCATCATCAGCAGGCCCTTGCGGAACGAGATCGACGTCCGCCCGCGGCGCCGCGAGCGCATGGCCACGGGCATTTCCGCGAAGCTCCCGCCCGCCCGGCGGAGCAGCAGCAGGGCCTCGGTCTCGGGCCAGTCCTGCGGGTAGTGCCGCGCGAACAGCTCGATCGCCCGCCGACCGGCCGCCCGGAACCCCGACGACGGATCGGTCACCCGCCGACGCGTCACCAGCGACACCAGCAGCGCCAGCAGCTTGATCCCGGCCAGCCGGATGCCGTACTGCCCGTAGCCGCGCGGGTTGATGAACCGCGAGCCGGACACCTGGTCCACGCCGCGCGCCAGCAACGCCTCGACCAGCGGGCGGACCGCCGCCGCCCGGTGCTGCCCGTCGCCGTCAAACTGCACCGCCACGTCGTAGCCGCGCTCGGCTGCGAAGCGGTAGCCTGTCTGCACCGCGCCGCCGATGCCCAGGTTCGCGCAGTGACGCAGTACAAAGACCCGGCGCCCGTCCGGGGCCGCCGGGTCACGCGCTGCCGCCCGCGCCGCCGCCGACGTGCCGTCGCGCGAGCCGTCGTCGATGACCGCGACGTCGGCCCACGGGCAATGCCGCCCGAGGTTTCGCAGCACGTGGGCAATGTTGTCGGCTTCGTTGTAGCAGGGCACGATGACAACGACGCGCAGGCGCGCCAGGGGCGAACCGTCGGCCAGCCGGCCCAACGGCTGCGGGCGATGCGATTCCGCCTTGTCGGCGACGGCGTCCTGAACCTGGATGGACATGGCGATCCCCGATCTCCGGGCCTGATGATACCCCACTGCGCCGGCTATTGCCAGACCGGTGGGGCGACCGAGCGCCAGGACTTCTTCGCCCCCACGCGCGAACGGATCCGCACGCCGGATGACCGGACGCGCGACATCCCTGCCTCAGCTTCGCCATCCGTGCTCGTCTGTGTGCATCTGTGGCCGTTCTCGCGGCCTGGCCGGTCACGCGTGCCGGCTCAGCGGCGGGCGGAACGGCGGGTGTTTGCGCGGGTGTTCGTACGGCGGCGGGTTCAGACAGAACTCCAGCAACTGCTCCACGCTCGTCTCAGCCATCGCAATCGTCTTGTCGGCTGCCCCGTAGTAGAGCTTGATCCGCCCGTTGTCCTCGACGACCGCGCCGGTCGGGAACACCACGTTGGGCCGGAACTGGGTGTCGGTCTCGTAGGGTGCCTCAGGCGACAGCAGCGGGGCGGTCGGCCGGGCGATGATCCGCGCCGGGTTCTCCAGGTCCAGCAGCATCACGCCCGCGCGGTAGGTCTTGCGCCACGCGGTGTCGGTCCCGTCGGGATATTCCGCGCCGTGATAGATAACCAGCCAGCCCCTGGGCGTGCGGATGGGCTGCGCCCCCGGGCCGATCTTGTTGTTGCCCCACGGCACGTCGGCGTACGACAGCAGCAGCTCGTGTCCGCCCCAGTATCGCAGGTCCGGCGAGCGCGACAGCCAGATGTCGTACGCCCGGTCGAGGTAATACCAGTGCGTGAAGGGGCGGTCGAGGCGGACGTAGTCTCGGCCGATCTTTTCGGGGAACAGCACCGCGTTGCGGTTGTCCGGCTCGGAGCGGTAGATCGTCCGGAACGACCGGAAGTCGCGCGTCTCGATGATGCCGATGCGGATGCCGCTGGGCGGGTCGGTGCAGTAGCAGATGTAATAGGTGTCGCCGATGCGGGTCAGCCGCGGGTCGTTCAGCCGGCCCTGGTCCTCGGGCGCGGGCGTGATGATCGGCTCGGGAGCCACCTCGAAGTGGACCCCGTCGTCGCCGGTCGCCAGGGCGATCGACTCGCTGCGGTCGCCGCCGATGACGCGGACCAGCAGCACGTACTTGCCGTCGAACCGCTCAGCCGCCGGGTTGAAGCAACGCACGCAGTCAAAGGGAATGTCGGCGGCCGTGAGGATCGGGTTGGCCGGGTGGCGGGTGATGTAATCGCTCAAGTTCTTCTCCGCGGGTCCATGCGCCGGCCCCCACGGCCGGGCCCGCGCAGGTTACCTGCCGGCTGTCGCGTCCGCAAGGTTCCGCGAGGAAGACGCGTGGCAATCGTCCGCTCACAGGGGCGACGATCCGACCTCGCGCAGCCGCGCGCCCGGATCACAGAATGCGTTCTAAGGGGTGGCCGCTTGCGCAGGATCGACGAGGCCGATTTGGTCGACCCGGAGTCGAGGCGACCCGTCCGGATGCGTCAGATCGCACTGGCCGGGATGTCTTACAACATATTGCCGCCCAACAATTTACGATACAGGCAAATGCAGGCAATCACAGGAGGATACAGAGTGCGGGCGCGGGGGATGCGGTGCGTCTGCCTCCCCATCCCCGGCGTAAGCGTCGGGGCCTGGATGAAGACCCGCGCCCCAAAGCGAGTCCTTCGCTCCTGTCTCCTCCCTCCTGTTTCCTGTCTTCTCTCCCCCCCTTTCCCATGCCGGCGCCGAACAGGTATCATGCCGGGCATGAACGAATTTCCCGGCACGCCCTTTTCGCGCACGAGCCGACGGGTGCTGGCTGCTCTGGTCGGCCTGGCCGTCGCTCTGTCGCTGGCGTCGATCAACACGATGTGGTTTCCCACCAGCGACGGCGCCTACTACCTCTCCATTGGGCGCAACATCGCGACCGGCCACGGGTTCAAGTTCCAGGGCCAGTCGGTCGCCAAGACCGAACCGGGCCTGCCGCTGCTGCTGGCTGGGCTCTATCGCCTGGCGCCGGGGAAATACTGGCCGGCGAACCTGCTCTGGACGCTGCTGGGATTGACCGTCGGGCTGGGGGCCTGGCTGATCGCCCGCGACAGCCGCGCGTGGACCCCCGAAGCCGACGAGCCCGAGGACCGGCGGCTGGCGGCGGTCGTGCCGCCGGTCTGCTTCGTCGTCGTCCTGCTCGGGGCCAAGCTCTACCAGGAATCGACACGGATCCTGACCGACGTGCCCTTCTCGGCGCTGCTGGTGATCGGCCTGTGGATGATGGGCCGGGCCGTGTCGGCCAGGCGGGCAGCCGGCGCCCTGGCCTGGGCGCTGCCGGCGTGGGGGTTGCTGTGCGCCGCCTCCCTGACTCGGCTGATCGGCGTGGTCGTGCTGGCCGCGACGACGATTTCACTGCTCTGCCCGGGTCTGCGCAGCGGGCGGGCAAAGGCCTCGCGCGGGCGGCGGGCCGCGATCCTGGCGCCGCTCGCCGCGCCGGTGCTGGCGGTCGGGGCGTGGCTGGC
>JAJVII010000065.1 GCA_022072085.1 Phycisphaerae bacterium | reverse complement strand
GACAGGAAGATTATCGGCCGACCGCCCAATGCAACCGAAGGAAAAACGCTTGACAACGATCAGGCGGCGACGGCAACATGATGCGTGGACTGGCGGGGTGGACCGGCTACCCCGCTAAACAGATACGTTTTGAACGCGAATCAACGTCGGGATGCGCATAGAACGTATAAGAATAAGTGCATGTGCGGTCTGGCCACCGCGCTCCAGGATTACACCGTGAACCTTATTGCGTTCCAGGTGAGTGACCAGAGAGGGCAGAAGCTCGCTTGTAACGAGAATGCTCCCTTGCGGCATGGCGCGAATGTCCTCCTCCGGCAGATGAGACAGAACGCCGAGCAAGCGATTGCCAATGTCGCGGAAGTCCGCTGCCCGCCCTTGGAAATGCGGATTTTCCATCCGTTCGAACAAGGAGGTCAACTTATCAATGGTTTCTTCGATGGCAACCTCAACATTTATCCCTTCCGTCAGACAACGCTCCTTTATTTCTTTGCGCAACATGTCGTCGCGCAAAAGCATGATGTGCGATTCAAAGATTCCAGCAGCATGGCTCCCCATCTGCTGTTCGGCCTCCTGTTGTAAATCCAACAGATTCCGCTCCGCTTCGACAATTGCGGCATCAAATCTTTCCATCTCCCTCGGGACTTCGTCCTCGCCGACCGGGCTGCGTGCAGTCAGCGCGCGTTCAGCGCAGGTGCATATGACTGCCGGCCCTCGGGCGATGCCGGAAACGGCCACTTCCCCAAAGATCATCGCGGAGTTGTGTATGGCGTCAGTCATATGGCATGAATTCCCTTCGCTAAGCGGCGAATGAACCTGTTCAATGGGCAACTACCAGAGCCCCGATAGGGAGTCAGTAGGGCTCCTCGCTGTTTGGTGTGGGTAGGCCCTCCTGGGGCCGGTCCGGCCGCCATCGCCGCGGGGCCCCAGGCGGCAAGCCGGCCCCCCTGGCTGCCCCCGTTTGCCGCCTGCCCACGCCGATGGCGGCCTCGCACAATATCGCAAGTACGGCAATACAAAAACCTTATGGCCATCGTGTCGCCCCTCGGCGGCCTCTTCAGCCGCCTCGCTCGTCATACCCACACCAAACAGCGAGGAGGCGTCAGTAGGAATGCCTCCGAGCAGAAATGTGGCGGCTGTAACGTGACGGATGCCCTCATGTCGCTATTTCGACAGGTATGCCACAAGGAATTCTCTCAAGACTACAGCGTTGTTGCGCTCGCTGTCCGTGGCGGCAAATAAGAGCGTGACCGTCTTCTTGGGACTGCGATTGAATATTGCCGCTACATCGTCCTTCTTGTCGGCAAGCTCCTTCGTAAATCTACGGTGGAACTCTGGCCATTTCTCGGGGTCGTGGCCGAACCATGTGCGCAGTGCGTCGCTCGGGGAGAGCTCCTTCGCCCATTCGCCGAGCCGGGCGTCATCTTTCCGCGCGCCTCGAAGCCAAAGGCGATCTACCAGAACGCGGTACCCGTCATCCTGTGAGGGGGCATCAGAGATACGCTTAATGCGGATCTTCATGAGCCTGCGTCCTTCTGAAGCCTGTCAGCAACCTGTCGGACTGTCGGAAAAGTTGCCTGCACGCCTCCAAAGCGGCGGCATCGGGCTGCCGCTAGGCTTTGACGCCCGCGGCCACTACCGCAATCCTATACGTCCGAACGTATTTTTCACGGGTTTCTGCCTGATCGCCAACGACGCGTATCTCGGGGCCGGGGCATTCGAGGGCGTCTCCGACGCGGGCGACCTGCTGCGGCACGGTGCGTCGGCCTGGCAGTTATGGGCCTTCGGCGCCGCGACCGTCCCGCTGGGCCTGTGGCTGTGGCATAATCAGGCCCCGCACTTCGGCCTGGGCTCTCGCGCCAGGCCCGTTCCCCCCGGCGCAGCTTGGATCACGCTGGCCCTGCTGGCGGTTGTCCTGGCCCTGGAGTTTGTCTTCGGTTGAGACGTGATACGCGGGCATCATCTTCTTTCATCGGCGAGCTTGTTCATTGCCTCGCCGGTCAGGCGCCAGACCGTCCAGTCGCTCATCGGCCCGGCGCCGAGGCGGCGGTAGAATTCGATGGACGGGGCGTTCCAGTCCAGCACCCACCATTCCATCCGCCCGCAGCGGCGCTGGACGGCCAGCCGGGCCAGCTCCCGCAGCATCGCCCGCCCGACGCCGCGGCCGCGGTGGGACGGGCGGACGAAGAGGTCCTCCAGGTAGAGTCCCGGACGGCCGAGAAACGTCGAGAAGTTGTGGAAGAACAGGGCGAAGCCGACGGGCAGCCCGGCCCACTCGGCGATGAGGGCCTCCGCCCGCGGCTGCGGGCCGAACAGGTGCTCCGCCAGCAGCTCCTCCGTCGCGACGACTTCGTGGGCGAGCTTCTCGTATTTCCCCAGTTCGCGGATGAACGCGAGGACCAGCGGCACGTCGTCGGGCGTCGCCGGGCGGACGGCGATGTCGGGCATCAATCGTCTCCTTTCCGGGCGGGGTCGGCTGGCGTTGGACCGCACGGGCGGCCGCCCTGCAAGCGCCGGAGCGGCCGGGCCCCAGGGCGGTTTGCCTTTGGCCGGGAGCAGGGAATAATGCGGTGTCGGGGCCGCGGCGCCGCATCACGTCCGGCCAATCGGCTGAATACCGACTGGCGGAACAAGGCGATGATCGTGTGCTGAGTGTTGCTGCCCGTCCGCCATTCCTGAAAGAGTTGTCCTGCCATCGCGGTCAGAGCAAGGGCGTCGTCCAGTTCCCGGTAGGCCAGTAACCCTGCATCCGACGTGACTCGCGATCCATGAAATTCCAGCCGCAACTCGCTGTCGAAACCCACTCGAACGGCATCCTTTCCGCTCTCACCCATGGGATTCTCCGGATTTCCGCATCCAGATGCTCAAGAAAATCTGTGTTCATGCGGCGAAACCGCACACATTGTACCGGGATTTCTGGCATTCATCTGGCAAATCCGGGTTTTCAATGATTTTCATCGAATCGCCGCTCCATCCATAAGGCATCGTGCAAAAACAATTGTAGCAACTTTGGTAGGTCGACGATATAGAGGGGCATTCGCGGCCCTCGCAATCTTACCCACCGGCGACACAGAGGTCGATGATTCCTGCCAGCGCAGAGACGGAGGTCGAAGTCACCGGGCTGCGGGTACCGGGTTCTCCGCGAAGGGCCCTATGCGCGGCGGCTTGGGATGACGGGCAGGGAGGCGAGTGTGCCAACTGGGCGCCGTTCCCGTTTAATCGCCTCATTCAAGGCTGTTATCAGGGCGTCGCCGGCTCGGCCGTGCATCGAGCAGGCCCCGGCCAGGCTGATGCGGCGGGCGACAGTCCGCCGCAGGAAAGGGTTGGTGATTTCACGGAAGCCGAAGCGGATGAAAACTGGCTCCAATTGCGGGAACCAGGCCAGGACGTCGGCGACCTTGTGCTGCGGGGAAATGACCGCCGGCGCCGGGCCGCTGGCCAACCGCTCCTGACGGGCGCCGACTGACATGATCCGCCACAGTCCGACGCCCCAGACGGCGGTGGCCGTCACCTCCAGCACACCGGAGACGCCCACCAGAGCGAACGCCGTCGGCCAGAAGTCTGTGACGATCTGAAAACCGACCCGCAAAGCGCAGCCGACGTTAAGCAGTATGAATACCGCCCACAGCTGGCGGAGCTGTCGCGTATCCAGCCCGTTGAGCGTCGGGACGACCTTGGCGGACATGCCCAGGATCATCATCGAGACGAAACCGACGGTAACGGCGTGGCGGACGGCGCCGTAGTAGGCGTGGCTGAAGGGCAGGCCTGCCAGGCGACTGTAGGCTGGCAGCAGCACCAGCATGAGCATCGACAGGGCCAGCCAGCCGAAGGCCGCCCGCACGAACTTGCCAGAGCGATCGGACCCGGGCAGCGGGCGCCAGAGTCGCCACGGCCAGAGCAGTGCCGCCGCGCCGACCAGCAACAGTGCCCAGGGCACTAGCAGCAGGGCCGCCAGAAGGTGATTGTCCAGCAATCGATAGCCCATGAAGAGCATCACTTCCCCGACGATCGCACCATTGAGAAGCACCAGCCAGAGCCTCGCCCGCCGGGCGCTGATGGCCGGCAGCCCCAGGACGCCGGGCAGCAGCCGCAACGACACCCCCAGAATCATCATCATCGCAAAGCCGTGAATCTGCATGTCTCGCAACGGGGCTTGCAGCGTGGTCACCCAGTAGACCAGCTCCGACGGCGTGGCGGCCGTCATCGTCAGCCACAGGTGCGCCAGACCGAAAAGGGCCTGAACGGCAAACCACGCGATCGACGCAAAGATGTAGCCGTCGTGAACGCCCAGGCCCTTAGAACGGGACGCGCGGTAGGTGCCGATGACTACCGAGACGAACAGTCCGATGGCGGTCAATTCCATCGCTTGGCCGGCCAGTGCCACCGCCAGGCCAAGCCTGCTGGCATGGGCGATCTGGCCGACGACGCTGGCTACGATGCCGCCGATCATCAGGTAGAAGCTGGCGTTGGCCCACCCCGGGCGGACCAGCGGCACATGTCGGAACCGTCCGAAAGCCTGATAGGCGAAGCCCATGATGAACAGCCCCACCCATCCGTAGATTTGGGCATGCCCGTGGGCGTTGACGTCGAAGACCGAAACTGCAGTGAAATCGTCGTTCAGTCCGATCCGCCAGAGCAGGTCCGCGCCCCACGTCGCGCCGAACGTCAATGTAATGATGATGGCGGCCTTGAAAAAACGCCGGTAGAGAACATCAGCGAGCAAGGTAGCGCCCTCGGCGACCGGCCGCTCTATCGGCTCAGCGGTCGCCGCCCGAAGTTCCTCCAGGAGATGCCCCAATTCGACGCCGTGAGCTCGGCTGAAGAACTCCAGCGACTCGACCGGCCCATGTGCCCCGCCGCAGCCGGAGAGGCCGTAACCATCGAACACCTTCCGAGCCTGCGGCCAGGCGGCCAGTATATCGGGAATCATGCTTTCGGAGGTGATGGGAGCTTGCGACGTACCATGTTTCCTTCCGAACTGAATCTTAACCGAGGTGCAGAGGTGAGACTGTGACATGGGTCAAAAGCCGGACGGCGCGTGTTCCTTGCGGAGCCCCGGCGTCAACTTCCACATGGCCGCGATCATTCAGTCCCGGGCGGCCGGAACCTGACCGCACTTAGCTTGCTGCGAGCCCCGCGCGGCGGCCGGCCCCGCTGTGGTGTCTCACACAAGGGATGACTTCGAGTGGGTTTGGCCAGAAGTTCGGCGATGGTAGATTCAGCAAAGGCCTGCTCCACGGACTCGGCCGCATCGTCCAGGCGGCGGTGCAGGGCGCACAGGTGCGCGCCATGGCTGTCCAGGCCCAGCGGGCAGGAATGGATCCGCTTGATCGGATCGACCGCGTTGACCGTGTTCAGGACGGAGATTTCCGTGGCCGGCCGACCCAGCACGAATCCGCCGCCGATGCCGCGTGTGGAACGGACCAGCCCGGCCCGGCCGAGGCTTTGAAGCACCTTGGACAGGTAGCCGGCGGGAACCTTCGTTCGTTTGGCGACCTGGCTGGTAGTCAGAAACCCGTCGGGGTGGTCGGCCAGGCAGACGATAGCCCGGAGGGCATACTCGGCAGTCTGCGAGATCATGTGATTCACCTCAAAAATAGACATTTGGCTATTGACATCCAATTTAAGCGTGATAATCTTTCGTGTCAATGGGCTGCTGACAGATTCAGGCTTTTTTTCGGGGAGTTTTCGCGATGCGAAACGGTCGCCTCTGGTTGGCCCTGACGGTCGTGCTGGTGGGTTCCTTCGCGGTGCTGGGCTATTTCGGGCGGGAGATCTACCGTCAGGCCCCTCCGGAGCCCGAGCAGGTGGTCTCGGCCGACGGGCGGGTTCTGTTCACCGGCCAGGACATCCGCGACGGGCAGAACGTCTGGCAGTCGATGGGCGGCCAGGAGGTCGGCACGGTCTGGGGCCACGGGGCCTATGTCGCCCCGGACTGGTCGGCCGACTGGCTGCACCGCGAGGCCCAGTGGCGGCTGGACCACTGGGCGGCCGCCAAGGGAGCCGCTTCTTTCGACAAGCTGGACGACGAGGACCAGGCCGCCCTGAAGGCCCGCCTCCGCGACGAGATGCGCAAGAACACCTACGACCCGGCCACCGGTACGCTGACCGTGTCGGCGGAGCGGGCCCAGGCCATCGCCGCGGTCGGCGAGCACTATGTCAAGCTCTTCGGCCACGACCCGGAGTTGGAGACGCTACGGCAGGCCTACGCGATCCCCGAAGACACGATCAAGGACACGACCCTGGCCGTCGACTCGCCCTTTGCCGGGGCGTCGGTCCGGGCACACAAATTATGCGCATTCTTCTTCTGGGCGTCCTGGGCCTGCGGGACCGACCGGCCGGACCAGGCGATTACCTACACCAACAACTGGCCGGCTGAGGAACTGATCGGCAACCGCCCCAGCGGCACTCTGATGGTCTGGTCGGTGCTGTCGGTGGTGCTGCTGCTGGCGGGCATTGGGGCCTTGGCGTGGTATTTCGCCGTCCAGCGACGCCGCGGCGGGCACGACCACGACCTGCCCGACCGCGACCCGCTGCTGGGGCTGTCGCCGACGCCGTCGATGCGGGCGACGCTGAAGTACTTATGGGTGGTCGCGGCGCTGATCGTGGCCCAGGTAGGCCTGGGGGCCGTGACCGCCCACTACGGCGTCGAGGGAGGCGGCTTCTACGGCATCCCGCTGGCCAAGTGGCTGCCCTACTCAGTCACACGCACCTGGCACACGCAATTGGGCATCTTCTGGATCGCCACCGCCTGGCTGGCGACCGGGCTGTTCATGGCCCCGGCCGTCTCCGGCTACGAGCCGAAGTTCCAGCGGGCCGGCGTCAACTTCCTGTTCGTCTGCCTGCTGATCATCGTGGTCGGCTCGATGGCCGGCCAATGGCTGGCCATCCAGCAGAAGCTGGGTTTCGTGACCAACTTCTGGTTCGGCCACCAGGGCTACGAGTATGTCGACCTGGGGCGGTTTTGGCAGATCTTCCTGCTGATCGGGCTGTTCCTCTGGCTGGGGCTGATGGTGCGGGCGATGTGGCCTGCGTTCCGCAAGCCGACCGAGAACAAGTCGATGCTTGGTCTGTTTCTGGTCAGTTCCGCGGCGATCGCCCTGTTCTACGGGGCCGGGCTGATGTGGGGCCGGCAGACCAACCTGGCCATGGCCGAATACTGGCGCTGGTGGGTGGTGCACCTGTGGGTCGAGGGTTTCTTCGAGGTCTTCGCCACAGTAGTGATCGCCTTCCTGTTCACGCGGATGGGCCTGCTGCGGACCGCCACCGCCACCGGGGCGGTGCTGTTCAGCACGGTGATCTTCCTGAGCGGCGGGATCATCGGCACCTTCCACCACCTCTACTTTACCGGAACGCCGACGGCCATCCTGGCCCTGGGCGCCACCTTCAGCGCCCTGGAGGTCGTGCCGCTGATCCTGATCGGTTTTGAGGCCTACGAGAACCTGACCCTGACCCGCGCCCGCCGGTGGGTCAAGGCCTACAAATGGCCCATCTACTTCTTCGTCGCCGTGGCCTTCTGGAACCTGGTCGGGGCCGGGCTGTTCGGCTTCCTGATCAACACCCCCATCGCCCTCTACTATATGCAGGGGCTGAACACCACGCCGGTGCACGCCCACACCGCCCTGTTCGGCGTCTACGGCATGCTCGGCATCGGGCTGATGCTCTTCTGCCTCAAGGGCCTGGCCAGCCATCACGTCTGGAAGACCCGCCTGCTGGGCTTCGCCTTCTGGGCCATCAATATCGGGCTGAGCCTGATGGTGCTGATCAGCCTGCTGCCGGTCGGGCTGATGCAAACCTGGGCCAGCGTCGAGCACGGCATGTGGTACGCCCGGTCGGCCGAGTTCCTCCAGACCCCGCTGCTGGCCCACCTTCGCTGGCTGCGGGCGGTCGGCGACACGATCTTCGCCCTGGGCATCCTGGCCCTGGGCTGGTTCGTGCTGGGGCTGAAGACCGGCTGGTCGGTCCGGGCGGGGATGGACGAGACGATCGGCGACCTGCCCGCCCCGGCGGTGCGGACCGGCGATTGAAACTGCCCAATCTCTTTAAGGAGGATGCACATGGCAACCGTCTATGACACCGATACCCTGGTGGGAGATTTCGTCACCGCTCGCCCCAGCCGGGCTCGCGTTTTCGAGCAGTTCGGCATCGACTACTGTTGCGGCGGCCGCACCCCGCTGGCCGAGGCCGCCGCCGCCAAGGGCCTGGATGCTCAGGTCGTCCTGGCCGCCATTGTCAGCCATGATGCCCAGACCCCCTCTGACGAGATCAACTGGTCGAACCGGCCGATGACCGAGCTGGCCGACCACATCGAGCAGACCCACCACGCCTACCTGAAGGCTGAACTGCCGCGGCTGGGCCAGATCGTGGCCAAGGTCGCCCAGGTGCACGGCCCCAACCACGCCGAGCTGGCCGAGGTGCGCGACGTCTTTGCGGGCCTGCGCAACGAGATGGAGGCTCACATGGCCAAGGAGGAGCAGATACTGTTCCCGATGATTCGCGAGTTGGAAACGGCCAATGCCGCTCCTCAGGCACACAGCGTCAGCGTGGCCAACCCGATCGGGGTGATGGAACACGAGCATGACAACGCCGGCGCTGCCCTGGCCCGGCTGCGCGAACTGACCGGCGGATTCGTCACCCCGCCAGATGGCTGCAATACGTATCGAGTGATGAACGACGGACTGGCCGCCCTGGAGGCCGACTTCCACCGCCACATCCACAAGGAAAACAACATCCTGTTCCCCCGGGCCATCGCGATCGAGCATGAACTGGCCGGTTGAGCCCCCGACTGGGCTTGCAACGAAGGGAGCTGCCATGGCGGTGAACATCGGCGACCCGGCCGCCAGCGGATTCGACGACCCGGTCGGTCTGCTGAGCGATTGCCATCGGCGGGTGGAACGGTTCCTGGCGACGATGCGCGACATCACTTGGCGACGCCGAGGCGGGCCGTTGGACGGCGAGCATCGCGCTGCCCTGGAGACCGCGTTCCGCTACTTCCAGCAGGCGGCCCCGCGGCACACCGAAGACGAGGAGGCGTCGCTGTTTCCCCGGCTGCGCGGGTCGCGCGATCCGCGGATCCGCGAGGCGATGGCCAAGATGGACGGCCTGGAGGCCGACCACCAAGTGGCCCGCGAACTGCACGCGCAGGTGGACGATTGGGTCGAGCGATGGCTCCAGGACAGTCATCTGCCCGTCGATCAAGCCGACCGATTGACGGAACTACTGGCCGCGTTGCAGGAGCACTACGCCCGACACATTGCTGTGGAGGACGAGGAACTGTTCCCACTGGCGCAACAGGTGCTCAGCGGCGAAGACCTGGCGGCCATCGGCCGGGAGATGGCCGACCGCCGGGCCCAGGCTCCCGGCCGACCCGGCAGCCGCTGCGCCGCCCGCCGCAGCGAGAGGATGCTTCATCCCCCGCGAACATGACCGGATTGGCATTGACTTGCTCTGTTGAAAAGCCTCGCCCCGCCCAGCCGGGGGCGGCTGGGCCACATCCGCCGGGGCGCAAAGTCCAGGAAAATGTGGCACGCCCGCCCTCGGGCGTGCATCGCCGGGCGATCTGCGCGCGGGTTTTCAACAGAGCAGCATTGACTCCATTTTCACGTGATGCGATCACCCGGTAGTCCGGGAATTCGGTGGGCTCAAGGAGAACGCAGCCGGACTCGCTGGCACTGGGGCGGCTGGCCCGGCTTTCCTGCCTGACAGCCGCCGAACCGCTCCTAACCACGCCCTCGATCTTCTGGCCGGAACTCGGCGCGTTCTGATGGACGACCCGGAATAGAATCATGGGTTGCGCCCCCAGAGGCCAGGGGCTGGCGTTGACCCGGAATCCTTTGAATTCGGCGATCTGATGCCTGGACGAAGGCGATCTATCGAGTACTGGCGCAGGCAAGCGGCGAGAGCCGTGCCCAGTCGCGCTATCCTGCTGATCCCAGCCGTCGGCCTGGGGGGCGGCCTGATCGGCGCGGGCTACATGAAACTGCTTGCCCTCATGCAGCGGGGCCTCTGGCCCGACCAATGGGGCCAGGCCGCCCACCTCGGCGTGTTCATCGCCGTCGGGCTCGCCGTCGCCCTGATGATGCGAGTGTTGGGCGATCCAGGCGACGTCGAACTGCTGGTGGACAACATCCATGTCCTGGGCGGGGCCGCGGACGTGCGGGCGTTGAGATCGCTGATCCCGATCTCGCTGCTGTGCATCGCCAGCGGCGGAGCGGCCGGACCTGAGGCGCCGCTGGTGCAGACCACCGGATCGCTGGGAACCTGGCTGGCCGGGCGCGGCCAACTCGGCCGGGACCAGACTCGCGTACTAACCATCACCGGCATGGCCGCCGGCTTCACCGTCCTGTTCGGCACGCCGATGGGGGCTGCCATCTTCACCTTGGAAATTCTGCACCGTCGCGGCCTGGAGTACTACGAGGCGCTGATGCCGGCCGTCATCGGTTCGCTGTGCGGCTACGCAGTCTACGTGGTCAGCACAGGAATGGGGCTGGAGCCGGTGTGGCGCTTTCCGCATGCCGGCCCACTGCATGTGGTTGACATAGGCTGGTCGTTGGTCGGCGGCTTGGCCGGGGCAATTGTCGCCATGACGTTCATCGCCCTGACGCAAGGTCTGCGGCGAGCATTTTTGAGGCTCCCACAATGGGTCCGGCCGATTCTCGGCGGCCTCGCCCTGGGCGGGTTGGCCTTCGCCTCCCCCTACGCGCTGACCTTCGGAGAGGTCCAGGTGAACGGCCTGCTGGCCAGCCGGGCGGCCGCGGCGATGTTGGTCGTCGCCGTCCTGGCCAAGTTGGCCGGCACCTCGATCACCATCAGTTCCGGCTGGCGGGGCGGGTTTATCATTCCGCTCTTCTTCATTGGCGTGGCCCTGGGCCGACTCGGCCACCTTTGCCTGCCGCACACCAATGAGGTGGTCCTGATGGCTGCCCTCATGGCCGCAATCAATGTCGGCGTGACCAAGACACCTCTCGGCTCTACGATCGTCGTCAGCGAAATGGCCGGCATGCAGCTTCTGCCGACCACCCTGATTGCCGCGGTTCTGTCGCTGATGCTGACCCGCAAGGTTGGGCTGATCGCTAGCCAGCGTCAGAGACTGTCAGGCGGTTCCGTCAATCCAGGCGTTGCCCTTGAAGACAGGACTGTGGATTGACGGATGCACCCTGAAGCCGGCGGAATCTGTCCGGTCCTGACCAGCCAATCGGCGAAGCGATCAGGTGCGGGCCGCTTGAATGAGTCGGTGGCATAGCGATCAGCCAACTCGGCAACTCTTTCCACAGTCTCGGTGCCGCCCGTTCAGCCAACGGGCGCCGATCGCCAACTCCGCCTGGTCGCCTGGCGCCACGGCACAATGATCGACTTCTTCAACGGGCTGCTAGGTCCGCCGGATCGGGCAGGAAGAGGCGGATTTCCATGGCGGACTCCATTCCGCGGAAGTCGATCCATCAGTCAGTTTCGCTTAACCCCATTGTATGCCTCGACTTCACACCAAGTGCGTAAGAACTGTTTTGAAGCGCCCCGTGACACCTGAAGCGACCAGCCCAGGAGCATGCCACCGAAGAGACTGAAGGCCGTTGTGAAGGTCCCGAGAACGCCGAAGCCGTAGGCCAGGGAGATGAGCACCGCTAGAAAATCGAGAAGCCAGTAGAGTCTGCCGATCATTACCCCCTCGACGGTCGGCTTTCCCTTGCGAGCGATCAAGAAGTGAGCGAGCAGCGTGAAGAACCCGCACAGGGCCATGACGCCGGCCAGGATTCCCACCAGGCCGGGCCAGCTCAGACCACTGGGCAGCCTGTGCAACGCCGGCAGCCTGCGGTCAACAACCAGTCCCGCCGCACCCACCAGAATACAGACGCCAATAAAGACCGGCGCTCGACAACGGCGCCGCTCCATATCTGCTCCTCGGGCAACCCCACGGGGCGACCGTTTTGGCCGAGCGTCGCGGTCGTGCCGCCGAGACCGCGCGGCAAAAAAAGGATTCTGTCCGCTGTCGCCGTTGGATTCAACCGGAGCGATGGAAGAGCGGCTGTAACAGTCCGTGGCAGGCGAATCATTTTGAACGCGGGGCGATTCAGATGTATGATCTGCTTGAGGCAGGAAGGCCATGAAAACACGGAAGACTCAGAACCGATCAATGAAGTCTGTCGCGCACGAGCGAGTCAAGGAGCTGTCCTGCCTCTACGCGATCGCCCAACTGGCCGCCGACCAGGATCTTTCGCTGGACCGCATTCTTCAGGGCATTGTTGAGCTGTTGCCGCCGGCTTGGCAGCACCCTGAAGCCGCGCAAGCGGAAATCCGGTTGGGCGACCGGGCATGGCGCACGCCTGGGTTTCGTGGCAAAGGCCAGACCTTGGCCAGCGAGATTCATGTTGGCTGTGACCAGCACGGCCGGGTGTGCGTGGAGTATGTCACGAATCAACCGGTGGGCGATGAGGCCCCATTCCTGAAGGAGGAACGTCAACTCATAGACGGCGTGGCCAGGCAGGTGGCCATGATCGTTGAACGACGCGAGGCCGAGCAGGCCCGGGAGGAACTGTTTGCCCAGCTCCAGCAGGCGGATCGCTTGGCGACGATCGGAGTGCTGGCGGCGGGCGTTGCTCATGAGTTGAATGAACCGTTGAATGACGTCCTCGGATTCGCCGAACTGGTGACCAAGGTCGAGGGTCTCCCGGCGCAGGCACTGGCGGACCTGAAGAAGATCGAGAACGCCGCGCTTCAGGCCCGCGAGATCATCCGGAATCTTCTGGTGTTCGTACGCCGGTTGCCGCCAGGGAGAAAAACAATGAACCTCAACCAGGCGGTTCACGACGGGCTGCAACTGCTTACGGCCCGATGCGTACAGAACGGAATTGAACTGGCCGTTGAATTGGCCTCAGAGCCCTCCGAGGTTCACGGCGACCCGCTTCAGTTGAATCAGGTGCTGGTCAACTTGATCGTAAACGCCATTCAGGCGATGCCCTGCGGGGGCAAGCTGCTGATCCGCACGGAGAACCGCCCCGGGCAGGCCGTTCTGACCGTTCAAGACACCGGTATCGGGATGGATCAGGAGACGCTGGGACGCATCTTCGAACCGTTCTACACGACGAAGGATGAGGGCAAAGGAACGGGGCTGGGACTGCCCATCGTTCAGGAAATCGTCAAGGCGCATGGCGGCTCGGTAAGCGCCCAGAGTAAGCCGGATAAGGGGACGCGATTCGACGTGTGTCTGCCCACAGGGCATCCACAGGCTCTGGAGGCATAAGTTCAGTCGTGCAGCCGACGCAGTCATATCGGATTCTTGTCGTTGACGATTCACCGGGCACACTTGAAGTGGTCCAGCGACACCTGTCTGGACACGGGTACCAGGTGTTCACCGCCAACACCGTGCCACAGGCCGTCAAGCTCATTGCTGGAACGCCGGTCGATCTGGTGATCACCGACCTGAAGTTACCCGGGCCCGACGGGATGGACCTGGTTCGCCACGTTCGGGAGAACCTGCCGGATACCGAGGTCATGATCATCACCGGCTACGCCTCACTTGGAGGGGCGATCGAGGCGGTCAAATCGGGCGTGGATGAGTACCTGGCCAAGCCATTCACCGAACGGGAGTTGGTCTGCGCAGTCGAGCGGGCGCTAGCGAAATTGGAGCAGCGACGCTCATCCCGGGCTGCCGACCCGGTGGCCGACATGCCGGGCCTGATCGGGCGGAGCCCTCAGATGCAGGAGGTCTACCGCGCGATACGAAAGGCCGCGCCCGCATCGGCCACCGTCCTGATTGTCGGTGAGAGCGGCACGGGCAAGGAACTGGTGGCCCGGGCGATTCACTATTTGAGTGAACGGGCCGTTGCGGCCTTTGTCCCGATCAACTGCGGCAGCATTCCGGAGGGCCTGCTGGAGAGCGAGCTGTTCGGTCATGTGAAGGGGGCGTTCACCGGGGCCGACCAGTCGCGGGCAGGATTCCTTCATGCCGCGGACGGCGGCAGTCTGTTCCTCGACGAGATTGGCGAGATGAGCCTGACCATGCAGGTCAAGCTGCTCCGCGTGCTCCAGGACCAGCAAGTTTACATGGTGGGCTCGAACGAGCCGCGCCAGATCAATGCCCGTGTGCTGGCGGCCACGAACAAGGATCTGCTGCGTTTGGTCGAAAAGGGCGTCTTCCGCCAGGACCTGTTTTACCGGTTGAATGTCATCGTAATCGCTGTCCCGCCGCTGCGGGATCGAGGGGACGACGTGCTGCTGCTGGCGCACCATTTCGCTGGCAAGTTCCGCGGTGAACGAGACCGCCCCGCGATCCGGCTGTCCGACGATGTCCTGAACGCCTTCCGCGGCTACTCCTGGCCCGGCAATGTCCGCGAATTGGAGAACCTGATGCACCGGCTTTCCGTGATGACGGAGGGGGAGATGATTGAGCCTCGTGACCTGCCATCCATTATGAGGTTTGCCATTTCGCCGGCGACGGGCCTGGATCGACCTCTTGCGGAGGTCGAGGCCGAGCATGTCCGAAACGTCCTGATTTACGTCAATTGGAACAGGTCACGGGCCGCCCAGATACTGCGTATCGACCGGAAGACGCTCATCAAGAAAATCGCCGACTACGGCTTGAAGCCCAGCGTGGAACAGTAGTCAGCCAACTGTGGAGTATCTCCGCGCTGTGGAGTAACTCCCTGCTTCCACGCGAATCCTCGCGTTGGACATCGCATTCGTCCGCAAGATTAATTGCGGATCCGCAATAATCATATCTGCTTATATTTCCGACAGTTGCAGTCTGATTTCAGAGGTATCGCTACCGCCGCACCCTCGCCGTCGCGGCTCTGGTACGGGATTTGCATTGCATATGGATAGTGTGGCCCGAAGCGATTAGCGAAAGCGGAGAAACCATGACGAAATCAACGAACAGCGAAGTTTCTGGTATCTGTCGGACCTGCAGGGCCGCGGGCGAATGCACGTTCCCGAAGCCCTTCCTGCGAGCGATCATTCAATGCGCGGCCTATGAGCCGCCATTGCAAGAGGTCGCGCTCGACCCATCGCGATCTGGCGGGGTAGGCCAGCGACGGAAGGCCCGAGGCGGCGAAGGAAGGCGGGGAATTGCCGAGCCGGCGGATGGAGTTCCCGGTCTTTGTCGGACATGTGCGATACGCATCGAATGCAAGTATCCCAAGCCCGAGAGTGGCATCTGGCACTGTGAGGAATATCAATAGCTGACGTTTCGCTGGAAGGTTCATCATGAGATTCCTGCATTACAGACCCCGAGACAATCTCGGTGATGTGAGCGGCTCGCCTGACGGGGCCGCCAGAGGATCCGGCTAGCCTTCCTCCCGGCGGCATCGGCCTCCATCATCGTCCCGTTGATGATTGCTGTTTCCCCGGAGCCTCGCGCCCGATGTTGTTGGCCACGGGCGACGCCGCGCGAGTGCATTTGGGCTGTGTGCTTCCCGCTGGCGAGCGGGGCCTGTTCGGCTCGCCGCCAGCGGGGAAGTTTCGGTAGACATAAATGGCCTCTCTTGTAGGAGTTCGCCCATGAAATTCGCATTTGACCAGACCGCCCTGCCGGGATCAAGCTTCGATGAGCAGCTCCGACATGCCGCTGAGGCAGGGGCCGACGGCATCGGGGTTTGTTGGCTCAATCAGGTTGAGGCTCAGCGCTTCAACGATCAAGCCGGGGCTCGGGCGACGCTCCGCACGGTCCAGAAGGCAGGCATGGAGATTTCGAGCCTGACGCTCGACTGCCTCTCGGATCGACCGTCTCCCCTTGGCGGCTCTGCTGAGTGTGCGGAGGCCAACGAGGTGATTGCCCGCGGGTTGGCGTTCGCGACGCACCTCAGGACCGACACCGTTGTTCTGCCCTTCGCCGGCCGAAGCCGGATCGACACTGACGCAGACCTGAACCAGGCCATCGAGGCAATCTCGACGGGGTCCGACTTGGCCGCTCGCTTCGGCGTCTCTCTGGCGATCCGATGTGCCCTTAATCCGAATCTTTTTCAGTTCCTGTTGGACAGCTGCGAACACCCGGATCGGATTCGGATCAGCCTCGATGTCGCGGACGCTGCCGCGAAGAGCCTGGATGCGGGGACCATCATCCGGACGCTCGGTAGCGGTCAACTCGCGCAGGTCTACGTACGGGATGTCGTCCGCTCCTCGGGAAGGCCGCCGGACTTCCGGGTCCGTCTTGGGCGGGGCCTGGTGGACTTTTCCACGATTCGACAGGCGTTGCCTGTAATTGGCTTCGACGGTTGGATCGTCGTCGACACCCCGCGCGGCGATTCCGGCGGCCAGATTGCGGGCCTGAACATGGCCGACGCTCGGCAACTCCTGCGGCCAGTTCCCACGGATGATTCGCCAGAATCGCAAACGTGTCAAGAAATAGCGGCCGCGCCGTAGGTCGCCCCCAAGACCACCTGTTCACGCTAAGAAGGAGACAGGCATGCGTATCACCATCAGCAAGACGAAGCAAGAAACCGGCCGAGCCGCTGCCCGCGAAGGCGCCTACCTTATTCGACGGGCGATCGACACGAGCGGCGTGGCCAATATCGTCGTCGCCACGGGGCTCGGACAAATCGACATGTACGAAGCGCTGCTCCGTGAGCCAGGCATCGACTGGACAAGAGTCGTCGGCTTCCACCTGGACGAGTACGTCGGCTTGCCGCCCTCGCACCCAGCTTCGTTTCGGTACTACCTGGCAGAGCGGTTCGTCAGTAAGGTTTCGCTGCGCGCATTCCACTACGTCGACGGCAACGCCAGCCTGGTTGAGGAGTGCAGGCGGTTGAATCAGTTGATTTTATCGCATCCAATCGACGTCGCCTTCATCGGGATCGGCGAGAACGGCCATCTGGCGTTCAATGATCCGCCCGCCGACTTTGACACGAATGAACCATTTATTGTCGTCCAGATGGACAACGCGTGTCGCCAGCAGCAGGTCAACGAAGGCTGGTTTCGGCATCTGGATGAGGTGCCGACGCGGGCGATCTCCATGTCGATCTCCCAGATCATGGCCAGCCGCTCGATCGTTTGCACCACGCCGGACGCCCGGAAGGCTGCGGCTGTACATAACGCCTTGAATGGCCCGGTCACGCCTACGGTCCCCGCATCGATCCTCCAGCAGCACGTGGACGCCACGATCCATCTGGATCGCTTCTCGGCGGGGCTTCTGTCCGTCGTCAATCTGTGGACGGTCGAGACGGCCGCGAGTCGTCAAGGGGCCGTGTTCCAGCTCTAACGCGGTTGGCAGGCTTGATCTGAGCAGTACCACCGCCGCCTTGATGCCGTTTTTGCACAAGTTCCGCTGCGTCCAATGTTTCTGAACGAGGAGTTCAATATGCCTCCACGCCGTCACATACTGTCCGCTGGACATGCCGGCGGCAACCGAGCAGGAGATAGCGGAACATTCATCCGGGCGACCGGACAGGGAATCCGGGTCAAGAGTGCTGAAACACCCGGTGTGAGCACGCCACTGCTGAGCCTGCCGACCTCCACGTTGTACGCGTTCGTTGTCGAGTGGCAGTTGAGCGAGGAGTCCGGATTGCACCGCGGTCCTTTGCGGCCGCGCGGCAAGTCAATGACGACCGGGCTGCCCCCAGGCGGCGGGAAGGAATGACGTCATGGTGATCGTGCAGGGAAATCGCGTCGAATTCCGCTTTCTCCGGCCGGAGGCTCGGGATGTCTTCGTGGCCGGCGATTTCAACAATTGGACCCGAAATCAGTTCCGGATGAGCAAGGATCATCGCGGGGCCTGGCGGCTCGTCGTGTTTCTTCCGCCAGGAACATACCGGTTCCGCTATTGTGCCGACGGGCAGTGGTTTGCCGATTACGCGGCGTTTGGCCTCAGGCCTGGTCCGTATGGTCCAGACGGCATCCTCGTCGTGGGAGATACATCCAACAGGCAGCATCCTGGATCGCTGCGGAAGCTGGTCAAGGAAGGCGAACGCAGGCTGTCGGTGAGGAAGACCGGGAGGCGGGAATCAGACACCCGCTTACGGACGAGATCACCCCAGCCCGACCCAGCGGCCTGATCACTGGTACCGCGACGACAAGCTTGCTGTCGGTGTCCTGAAAGGAGTCAACAAAATGGTCAATTTTGGGAATCGGATTGTCTTCGTCGGTTATGGGGCGGTCGCCCAGTGCATGCTGCCCATCCTGGTCAAGCATGTCGAGGTCCCGCTGAAAGACATCACCATCATCGACTTCGAGGACCGCGCCGACGTGCTTCGGCCATGGACCGAGAAGGGCGTGCGATTCGTCCATGACCGGGTCACGCAGGAGAACATAGGCTTGCTCCTGGGCCAGCACCTCTCGTCCGGAGACCTGCTGATCGATCTGGCCTGGAACATCGGATGCACCGATATCCTGCAGTGGTGCCATGACCACGGGGTGCTCTATGTCAACACGTCGGTAGAACTGTGGGACCCTTACGGCGGCGCTGCGAACAAGCCCCCGACCGAGCGGACGCTCTACTGGCGGCAGATGCGGATCCGCGAGATGATCGCCGGCTGGAAGCCGTCGGGCCCGACTGCCGTCCTGGAGCACGGGGCCAACCCGGGATTGATCTCGCATTTCACCAAGCAGGGACTGATCGACATCGGCGAGCGATTGCTGGCCGACAGGAAGATTGCCGATAACGACGCTGAAGAAACCCGTCAACTTATCAAGGATCGCACCTTCAACCGTCTGGCGATGAAGCTGGGCGTGAAGGTGATCCATTGCAGTGAACGGGACACCCAAATCACCGATCAGCCCAAGCAGGTGGACGAGTTCGTGAACACTTGGAGCGTCGAGGGCTTCCGTGAGGAAGGCATCACGACGGCCGAAATGGGCTGGGGTACGCATGAGAAGGAGCTTCCGCGGTTTGCCTTTGAGCACACTGAAGGCCCGCGTAACCAGATATGCCTGGCCCGCATGGGCATCAATACCTGGGTCGTCTCCTGGGTGCCTAACTACTGCATCCACGGCATGGTGGTTCGCCACGGCGAGGCGTTCAGCATCTCCGACCGACTGACAGTCTGGGAGCAGAACAAGGTCGTCTACCGCCCGACGGTGCACTACGCCTATTGCCCCTGCGACTGCGCGATCACCAGCCTCAATGAGCTGCGCGGCGAGAACTATAAGCTTCAGTGCCGCACGCGGATCATGACCGATGAGATCACCAGCGGGGCGGACATCTTGGGCGCGCTGCTGATGGGCCACGCCTACAAATCCTGGTGGATCGGCAGCAACCTGTCAATTGAGGAGTCCCGCCGGCTTGTGCCGCATCAGAACGCCACCACGATGCAGGTGGCGATCTCCGTTGTGGCGGCGGCCATGTGGATGATTGAGAATCCGGCCATGGGCGTCTGTCTGCCTGACGACCTGCCGCACGAATACGTGCTGGCCGTCTCGAAGCCGTACCTGGGCACGTTCGTCTCTACTCCATCGGACTGGACTCCGCTGAATCATTACGTCAATGTCTTCGACGCCTACAATGAGCCATCTTTGGACGTCAGCGACCCCTGGCAGTTCAAGAACTTCCTGATCACCGACGGCGACTGAAACCGGGCCAGCCCCAGGCGAGACCCTGCCGACCATCTGAGGTCGATCCATATGCCTGGACGAACGCGGGGCCAAGGATTTCCCGACTCAATGGAAGGCGTATCTGTTTAGCGGGGTAGCCGGTCCACCCCGCCAGTCCACGCATCATGTTGCCGTCGCCGCCTGATCGTTGTCAAGCGTTTTTCCTTCGGTTGCATTGGGCGGTCGGCCGATAATCTTCCTGTC
>JAJVII010000030.1 GCA_022072085.1 Phycisphaerae bacterium | reverse complement strand
CGAGCGCCGCGCGGCGCTGTCGCTGGGGTTCGCGATGCAGTTGCTGGCGGCGGCGGCCATGCTCGCAGCCCCGACGCTGGTCGGGCTCGCGGGCACGCGTGCGGCGGCGGCTGTCTGGAGTCGGCCGCTCTGGGTCGGCGCGGCGTTGCTGGTTCTCAACGTGCCGTTCGGCATGGTGCTGCCGGTCGCGGTGGCGTTGGACGGCGAAGGGATCGGCCGACGGTTCAGCCGACGCGGGGGCATCTACTACGCGTTGCAGGCCGGCGGCGGCGTGGCCGGGGCGATCACGCTCGGGCTCGTGCTGCCCGCGCACATCGGGTTCGCCCGGACGCTCTGGGCGCTGGCTGGCGGGCACGGATTGCTGGCGATCGGACTGCTGGCGCTTCGGCTGACGGCCCGGCGGTCCGAGGCGGCGTCCGGCGCGCCGGCTGACGGCGGGCGTCCGCCTGGGCGGCGCACCGCGATGTGGCTGGCGCTGTGGCTGGGCATGCTCGGCCTGGCCGGCGAACTGATGTGGACCCGGGCGCTGGTGTTCTACTTCTCCGGCACGCTCTACGCCTATGCGATGGTCTCGGCGGTGTTCGTGGCGGCCCTCATGGTCGGGGGGCTGATCGGGGCGTGGCTGGCGGCCGTGCGCCGGCGGCCCGGGGAGTTCCTGGGCACGATCGTGCTGCTGATCGCGGTGGCGGTGGCCCTGTCGGCTTACTGGATGGGCGACCCGGACGACATGCCGCGCCAGTGGATGCTGATCTCGACGCCCGTGCAGACGTTCGCGTCGCGGCTGGCCGACATGGCGCTCATCAGCGCCCTGGTGGCCGGGCCCGGGGCGCTGCTGATGGGGATGTGCTTCCCGCTGCTGCTTCGGCTGGCAGGCGGCGAACCGGGCGTGAGCGCGGACAAGCCCGGCGAATCCGGCAGCGTCGGCCGCTCGGCGCGGATCGTCGGGCGCGTCGCGGCGTGGAGCGCGGTCGGCTCGGCGATCGGCCCGGTGCTGGCGATGGGCATGTTGCTGGCGTTCTGGGACCAGCGGCGCGGGCTGCTGGCCGTCGCGGTGGGCTACCTGCTGGCGGCGCTGTGGGCCGAGGCGGTGGACCCGGCGACGGGCTGGCATCGTTCGCGCCCGCGGGCCGGGCGGCGCTCGGGCGCGGACGACCAGGACGATCGCGACCGCCGGCTGGCGCACGCCCGGCGGTCCCGCATTCCGTGGCTGAACATGGTGCTGTTCGGCGTCGGCGGCGTGGTCTGCATGTGGCAGGCGCAGCAGAAGGATTCCCTCTTCCGGGCGGCCTACTACTGGGGCGTCTTCAGCGGCCAGCAGCGGGCGCTCAGCCCCGACCAGATGACCGAAACCGTGACGCTGCTGTCGCTGCGCGAGTCGCCCGACGGCGTCGTCGCCGTCCGCCGCGACACGGCGACCGGACTGACGACGCTGCTGATCGACCGCAACGAGCAGGGCGACGATTCGCCGGACGGACTGCGCGTGCAGCGCCGCGAGGGGCTGCTGCCGCTGGTGCTTTCGCCGCGCGTGCCGCGGCGGGCGCTGGTCGTCGGCCTGGGAACCGGCGCGACCGCGGCGCCGCTGGTGCAGTCCGGCGTTGCGCGGACGACGGTGGCCGAGGTCGTCGGGCCGGTCGTTGACGCGGCGATGGACCAGTTCTCGCACGCCAACGACGCCCTGAACACCCACCGGATGGCCGAGTTCACCCCGTTGGATGACGAACCGGCCCCGCCGGCTTCGACGCAGCCGGCCTCGTCGCAGCCGGACGACGCCCTGCCCCCCGGCCCGCCGCAGCTTGTCGTGCGACACGCCGACGGGCGCACCGTGCTGCGGGCCTGCCCGCCGAACCTCGACCTGATCCTCGTCGACATCGTCTTTCCCACGACCGCCGGCGCCGGCGGGCTGTTCAGCCGCGAGTTCTACAGCCTGGCCTACGATCGGCTCGCGCCCGGCGGCCTGCTGGTCCACTGGCTGCCGCTGTGGCAGATCGCCCCCGAGCAGGTCGCGTCGGTCATCGCGGCGTTCCGGGCCGGCTTCGGCGTGGATCAGAGCCTGAGCCAGATCGACCTGCCGGCCACGCGGCTGGCGGTGGTCACGGTTCCTCAGCCCGGGCGGCTGATGCTCGGGCTGGTCGGCTGCCGCGGGCGGATCGACCTGGGCCGCTCGCGTCTGGCGGCGAACATGGCCCGCACCGCGTCTGCGTGCGACGCGACCGAGACGGGCGTCAAGCTGGCCGACGTGGGCCTGGCAGACCCCGACGAACTCTGGCCCGACCTGCTGGACGACGCGATACTCGCGGACTGGGCCGCCGACGCCGCGCCCGCGACGGACCTGGACCCGCGGACCGAGCTGCTGGGCCCGCTGGGAGAGTCCGACCGCTACGGCGACCGCAACATCGATCGCCTGGTCGCACTGGGCTACGCGTCGGCCGACTACGCCGCCCGGCTGCCCGAGCGGCTGGGCATCCCAGCGTCCGACGTCAACGCCGAGGCGATGCGGGCGCGGTGCATGGCCCGTTCGCAGATCATCGAGCTGCTGCGGGCGCTGCCGCTGGCGCAGCGGGCCGGGGAACTGCGCGAGCTGCGCGGCAAGATGGACCTGGCGAACCGGCGGAGCCCGGACGACCGGATGTGGCAGTTCCCGATCCGTCGGATCCGCTACAACATGGCCCTGACGCTGGACGTCGACCCGGTCTGGGAGCAGGCCCGGGCGCTGGCGGCGGCCGGTCCCGGGCAGGCGGCGGAATACCGCCGCTGCCTCGAGGATCTGCTGTCGATCCTGGACGAAACCCAGAAGGAGTTCCCATACGACATCGAGGCCCTGTGGGAGCAGGCCAAGGTGCAGGTAATCCTGGCCGAGGGCGCGTCGGAGAGCGAGGCGGCGGAACGTTTCAAGGCGGCGGAGGAGGCGCTGAAGGGGGCTATCGACCTTGCGCCGCGGTCGGCCGACTTGCACTATCGCAAGGCCCAGTTGCTGCACGACCGCGGTCGGCCGGACGAGTCGGCCGACGCGTTGCAGCAGGCGATCAACCTGCGCGACCCCAGGGAGATCCCCGGCGCGTTCCGCAAGCTGTCGGCCCTGCTCGAGCAGGAGAGGCGTCCCGCCCCGACGACCCAGGCGGACCGGTGAGCCCGGCGAAAAGAAGAACCGCCAGGGGCATCAAGAAGAGACGAAGCGCTTCATCGCCACAGATGGACACGGATGCTCACGGATGGGAGAAGAGTCGGTCTTCTTCCTTCCCGATCATCTGTGTCCATCTGTGGCAATGGGCTCTTCTGCCGGCGGTCAGTCGTCTTCGTCGGGGGCGACTTCCCTGGGTTCGATGGGCGGGGAGAGGCGCGGGGCCTCGGCGGCCGGGCGCGGCTGGGGGGCCGGCTTGGCGGCGGCCTGGACGGGGGCGGCCGTCGCGGCGTGGGCGTCGTCGGGCTGCGTGGTCGGGCCCTCGGTCGCCAGCCGCTTGATCGCGTCGATGCTGACGGCCGTGATCTGCACGGTCACCTGCTTGCCGTCGCGGCGGACGGTGAGCGGGAAGGTCTGCCCGGCCTGGAGCCGCTGAAGGACCGTGCTCAGCGTGCGGCGGTTGGTCATGGCGAGTTGGCCGATGCCGATGACCGTGTCGCCCGGCTTGAGCCCGGCCAGGTCGGCCGGTCCGCCGGCGATGACCCGCTCGATCTTCAGCGACGTGGTGCTCACCGACTCGAAGACGATGCCGATCGCCCCGCGCAGGGGCTCAGCCAGCGCGACCGTGAGCGTTTCGCGCTGCCCGTCGCGCAGGACCGACAGCGGCGCGGTCGCGCCGACGGGGTAGCGGGCCGCCAGGACGAAAACATGGGCGCGGGTCGGCACGGGCCAGTTGGCAATGGCCTTAAGGACGTCGCCGGCGCGGAGACCGGCCTTGTCGGCGGGGCTGCCGGGCTCGACGGCGCCGACGGCGACGTCGCCCTTGCCGTCGTCGGTGAACGCGGCGCCGTTGAGGGCGCCGGCCTGCACCTTGCCGCCCTTGGCGTTCCTAAGGGCGTCGACGTAGCGGCTGACCTGGTTGGAACTGATCGCATAGCCCGTGCCGCTGTTGGCCCGCAGGCCGAAACGCGTGGCGATCTGCCCGTTGACGCCGACCATGCGGCCGTCCATGTCGATCAGCGGCCCGCCGCTGTTGCCGGGGTTGACCGGGGCGTCGGTGACCACGGCGTCGCCGGCGTTAGGCCGGAAGATGCCGACGGCGCTGACGACGCCGAGGGTGACCGTGGGCGTGTGGTCCATCTGGCCCAGGGCGAAGGGATTGCCGATGGCGATAACGCGTTGTCCGGGCTCGAGGGCGTCGCTGTCGGCCAGCGGCAGATAGGGCATCGGCTCGGGCGCCTTGCGGAGCTTGAGCACGGCCAGGTCGGTCTCGGGCGCGGTGCCCAGCAGGTCGGCGACGTAGGTCTTGCCGTCGACCAGTTTGACCTTCCACGTCTTGGCGCTGCCGGCGACGTGGTTGTTGGTGATCATCAGCCCGTCGGGGCTGATGACCGCCCCGCTGCCGCCGCCGATGAAAACGTAGCACTTGAGCGAGCGGTCGATGACCTGGCGGGTCTGGGCCTGCTCGCGGAGATAGTCGACGTCCCGATCGACGGCCAGGGCCGGACCGGCCAGGCAGGCGAGCGTCAGGCAGAGGGCAATCAGTCGTTTCATGGATGCTTCCTTACATCGTGCCGCGTTCATTCGTCATTCGCGCTTCGGCACTCGTCATTTCCACGCCGGGCGACTGTCCGGCTGGGCTCGCCGCTTTCACTGATACGGGTGCTCAGCCAGCGTGACCTTCACCTTGTCGGTCTTGTCGCCGCGCTTGACGGTGAGGGTGACTTCGGTTCCGGGCTTGCGGGCCAGGATAATCTCGCCCAGGTCGGCCGGGTCGCTGACGGCCTGGCCGTCGATCTCGGTGATGAGGTCCCTGGGCTTGAGGCCGGCCTCGGCGGCCGGGCTGTCGGGCAGCACCTGCTCGACGACCACGCCGCGCGTGTCCACGTCGCCGGCGCTCATCTGGATGCCCAGGAACCCGCTCTTGGGTTTCTCGACGACGGCGCCCTTCTTCAGCCTGGCCATCACCGTGCGGACGCTCTTGGCGGTGATTGCGAAGCCCACGCCGCTGTTCTGGCTCCAGACCGCGTCCGGACGAACGAAGCTGACCACGCCGACGCAGTGCCCGGCCTCGTCGATCAGCGGTCCGCCGGCGTTGCCGTAGTCCAGCGCCGCGTCCACCTGCACCGCGGTGTTGCGCAGTCGGCCGGTCGCGCTGACGATGCCGCTGGTCAGGGTGAACTGCGCGGGCTCGGGGCTTCGGCCGATCGCCGCGACCGGCGAGCCGACGACCAGCGGGTCGGGCGAGAACGTGATCGGGACCAAGGCCGCGGGCGACTTGAGGGCCGCCGGGTCGATCTTGATCATCGCCAGGTCGTGATGCTCGTCATAGCCCAGCAGTCTGGCGTCGGCCGACTGGCCGTCCGGCAGGACGACCTTCATGCCGTTCAGCTCGCCCCAGACGTTGAAGTAGCTGGTCAGGATGTGCCCCTCGCTGCTGACGACGATGCCGGTGACCGGGGCCTTGGGGCGCTTGAGGATCTCGGCGTAGGGGCCCTGGGGTCCGCCGGCCATCGGCTGCGGGCGCGGCGTTCGCCCGGCCACCTTGCGCTCGGCCTTGCGATCGACCTCGATCGCGACGACCGAAGGGGCGACCTTGTCGGCTGACGCCCGGAAGAGCCGGTCCTGATACTCGCGGCGGGGGAACATCGGTTTGCCCGGGGCGTCGGCGACGCGCGGCTGGGCGTCGCCGACCTTGTTCTTCGCGGCGTCGTCCTTCATGGCGGCGGTCAGCTTGTCCAGGAACGCGTCGACCGGGACGGCCATGCCCAGCCAGCGGGCGTCACTGACGTTGAGGCTGAGCAGCCCGATGAACTGCCCGCTGCCGTCCAGCAGCGGCCCGCCGTCCATGCCGGCGGCCATCGTCGCGGTGGTCTCGAAGGCCTCGCCCTCGTAGACGGGCTGGGGGGCCAGCTCGCGCGTCAGCTTGTATCGCCCGCTGATGATGCCGAAGCTGACCGTGAACCGCCCGCTCTGCACGAACGCGACGAACGCGTCGCCGATGCTGAAGACCGTGTCGCCGACCTCGATGCCCTTGCTGCGGCGGAGCGTGACGGCCTGCACGCGATCGGGCAGATCCTTGGCATCCACCTTGATCAGGGCCAGTTCGAGCTTCTCGTCCGCGACGACCAGCCTGGCCGGGCGGTTCAGCGCCCCGACGAAGTTGCACCTGATGTCCAGCGCGCCAGGCGGCACGACGGTGGTGCTGGTCAGCACGTAACCGGCGGGGTGGATGACGATGCCCGTGCCCAGGTACCCGCCCGGCCCCGAGCTCGCGCGGCAGGTGATCGCCACCGTCGCGCGGGACAGGTCGTCCAGCGTCAGCGCCGAGGCGATCGAAGGGATCAGCAGAAGCGCCAGCAGCGCCGGCGCGATGCGAAGTCGATGGGTCACGTGGCTCTCCTTCCCGATGCCGCCGGGCGATACCGGAGGCCGATGTCGAGTCTCTAAGTATAACACGTTCAACGTGAGGGCGGGCCGATGCTTGCACCGGCGGGCCCGGGCGGGGATGATGTCGCGGCGGCCCGGGTGTCGGGCCGGTTACACTGGCGGAATCGCAAGTGCGCATCGTCACCTTCAACGTCTACTGGCTCCAGGGCTCGACCTTTGCAGCGACCGACCCGGATGGGCCGCGCCCTGACGTGCTGGCCGGCATCGGCCCGCTGGTCGCGGACCTTGCGCCCGACCTGCTCTGCGTGCAGGAGTTGCAGTCGTTCGCCGCGGCGCGGGAGTTGGCCCGGGCGGTCGGGCTGCCGTGGTGGCTCTATCGGCCGGGGCGGTCGGCCCAGCGGCCGCAGTACGGCGGCGGGTCGTTCGTTCACGACCCGGCCTGGGGCTTTACGCCCGTGGAGGCCGACCCGATCCAGCGGTTCGCCCTCAAGGCCGTCCGGGCCGACGGGCTCTGCGTGGCCAACGTCCACCTGCGCTCCGACCGCTTCGAGCCGGACGCCGCGACAACGGCCGCCGCCCAGCGGGCCGAGCTGCTGGCGGTGCTGGAATCCGAGCCGGCGCCGGAGGTGCTGGCCGGCGACTTCAACGCCCCGCGCGGCGCGGACCTCTACCGCGTGCTGGGCGACCGCGGGTATGTCGACGCCCTGGACCGCGTCGGGCGCGGGGGCGACCTGACGACCATCGGCAAGGGGACCGGCGACCGCATCTGGGTCCACGGCGACCTGGCGTCGCGGATCGTCGCCGGGGCGGCCGTCAGCCGATCGGCGACACGGATGAGCGACGCCGAGCACCTGTCCGACCACCTGCCGGTCTGGGCGGAACTGGATCTGTGAGAACGTGTATGAAAACCCCTTCTGGCGTCGGCTGGCTGCGGGGGCGACTGACGGCGTTCTCGTCGCTCGACGATACGAGCCCGGGTATCGACTCGCTCCTCGGCCTTGTCAGTCGCCCCCTCGCGGCGCCTTGGGCCGACGACGGGGTTTTCATACACGTTCTGAGCGAGGAGGCGACGTGACACGACGATTCGATGTGGTGCTGCTGGACTCCGGCGGTACGATCTTCGCCGCCGAAGCGCGGGCGCCTGTGGCGCGGGACGCTGTCTGGGCCGCCCGACACGCCCGGGCGGCGGCGACGGCCCGGGCATTGGGGTGGCGCGGCGACGCGGACGCGCTGGAGCGACTGCTCGCCGAACTCGAGCCGCAGATCGAGGACCGCGGCATCAGCTACAGCATCGACCGGTTGCTGGTGGAGGCCGGGCAGCGGATCGACCCGCCGCTGGACCCGGCCGACGCTGCCATCTGTGCCGACGCGTTCATGGGACCGCGCTACGCGGGTTGGCTGTTCCCGGGCGCCGGCGGCGCGTTCGCCCGGCTGCGGGCGGCCGGCGTGACGCTGGGCGTGGTGGCCAACACCAGTTGGCCGGGCTGGGCGATGCGGCGGGCGCTGTCGGCGGTCGGGCTGGAGCGGTTCATGGATGTCGTGGTCTGCTCGTGCGACGTGGGGATCGCCAAGCCGGACCGCGGCATCTTCGACGAGGCGGTGCGGCTGCTGGGCGGCGCGCGGGGACGGCGGTTCTGTTATGTCGGCGACAGCGCCGCCTGCGACGTGGCCGGCGCGAAGGCGATGGGCTGGCCGGTTGCCTACCGCCGTTCCAGCGACCCCGAAGGGGGGAGCGACGCCGACTTTCGATTCGCCGAGTGGCCCGAACTGGTCGAGTGGATGATCGGCCCGGCGGGCTGATCGTCGGCGGATCGGCCCAAGGTTTGGGGCGGATTGGCCGATAGGATGGGGTATGGCAGCCTGGCTGACGACGACGGTGGCGGTCCGCGCGCTGGAGCAGGGGGAGCACCTGGGGGCGGGCCTCAACTTCAGCTTCAATTTCATCGAGCAGATGCGTCAGTGGATGCCGCTGGAGGCACGGCAGTTGCTGCTCGTGCTGGGGGCGTCGCTGCTGATCGGGCTGGCGATGGAGAGCCGCAAGCTCGCCGGCAGCCAGAGCGTCACGCCCGGCGGCGTGCGGACGATGCCGCTGATCTCGCTGACCGGCTTCCTGCTCTGCCTGCTCGGTTCGAGGCCGTGGGGGCTGGCGGCGTTCATCGCCGGGCTGCTCGTGCTGGGGGCGTGGCTGACGCTGATGTATCGCGCCAAGATCAGCACCGGCAAGTTCGGCATGACCACCGAAGTCTACGCCCTGGTCACCTACATCCTCGGCGGGCTGGTCGCGGCCGAGCAGTGGTGGCTGGCTGGGGCGATCACCGTCGTGCTGGTCATGATCCAGGAACTCAAGCACCCGCTGGAGCGGCTGGCTGCCCGCGTCAGCGAGGAAGAACTCATCACCGTCTCCAAGTTCCTGCTGCTGACGGCGGTGATCCTGCCGCTGGTTCCCAACGAGTCGGCCGGCTGGCTGTTCGGGCTCAACCCGCGGAATATCTGGCTGGTGGTCGTCGCGGTGGCGGGCATCAGCTATCTCAGCTACGTGATCGCCAAACTGACGCGTCGCCGCGGCGGCAGCCTGCTGCTGACCGGCATCCTGGGCGGCGGATACTCCAGCACTGTCACGACGATCGTGCTGGCCCGCCGGTCGCGGCGCGGTGACCTCGGCGACGGACCGGCGGCCACCGCGGCGGCGATGCTGGCGGCCAGCGGCATGATGTACGTCCGCCTGCTCGTGCTGGTCGGCCTGTTCAGCCGCCCGCTGCTGGAAGCGCTGCTGCTGCCGTTCGCGATCAGCGCAGCCGTCGGACTGCTGGCGGCGGCGGCGATCGTGCTGTCGCGCAGGCCCGCGCCCGCCGACGCAGGGGGACCGGCCGCGACGGCGCCCCCCAACGGTTCGCCGGCTGCCAGCCCGCTGGAACTGCGGACGGCGTTCACCTTCGCGGCCATCTTCGTCGCGATCCTGCTGCTGATCCGGCTGGCCGGTCAGCGGCTGGGCGAGACGGGGCTGTTCGCGCTGGCCGGGCTGAGCGGGCTGGGCGTGGTCGATCCGTTCGTGCTGGGCCTGACGCAGGGATCGGCCAACGTGGGACTGGCGACGGCCGGTCTGGCGGTGGTCATCGCCGCGTGCGCGAACAACCTGGCCAAAGGCTTCTACGCGGCTGCCCTGGCTGAGCCGCGGACCGGCCGATGGGCCCTGGGGATGCTGATCGGGCTGACCGCGGTGACCGTGGGGGCGTGGATTGCCTGCTATAACACGGGCTTCGTTATTCCATAAGTTTTGTGCCCACCAATTCTTATCGTCCATTGTTAAAAATGCCAGCTTCGATTGCTCTTTGGTCGCCCCGCCGTTAAGATGGCGTTGCGTCGGGGGTTACTCCTCAATCCGATCCCACCCTCGGCGCGACAAGGACACCTCCACGGAGGAAGGTTCAACGTGGTTTCGCTGCTGTTGATCCGGCACGGGTTGGCCGCGCCGCGGGGCGCCTTCGCCGACGATTCCCGTCGCCCGCTGACCCGTGAAGGAATCCTCCGGACGACGGCGGTGGCTCGCGGGATGGCCAGGCTGGCCAGTCCGACGCTGGTGCTGACCAGTCCGCTGTTGCGGGCGGCGCAGACGGCCGACCTGGTGGCCGCCGCGTGCAGCCCGACGCCGCCGGTGCGGCAGACCGATCTGCTGGGCGGGTCGCCCAACAACCGTTCGTTGGCCAGACTCATCGGCAAGGAGGCGTCGGAGAACGCGGTGATCGCCCTGGTGGGGCACGAGCCGCACATGGGCATGCTGGCGGCCTGGCTGGTCTGCGGCAACGGCGAGGCCCGGATCGAATTCAAGAAGGCCTCCGTCTGCCGGATCGATTTCGACGGCGAGGTGGGCGGCGGCCGCGGGCGCCTGGCGTGGCTCTGCCCGCCCAAGGTGCTGACGGAGTTGGCGGACCGGTGAGCGTCAGCGAGCGCGAAGGCGGCGCAGAAGGCGCCAAGCTGTTGTGACGGATACGGGTTGACTCGCATGATGATGAAGGCGACCAACGTCGAGACCGAAACCAAGCTGATCGCCGCTTCGCCGGCGACGCTGGAGCGTCTGCCGGGGGCGCTGGCGCGTCTGGCGGATCACGTCAAGAGCGACGGCGTCGTGCAGATTCGCGACACTTATTTCGACACGCCGGACTGGTGGCTGTACCGGGCGGGATTGGCCTGCCGCGTCCGCCGCGAGAAGCCCGTCGGCAACGGCCACAAGGGCAAGACGCAGACGATGCTCTGCCTCAAGGAACTGTCCAGGCCGGTCGAGGGCGTCTCGGTCCGCTTCGAGCTGGAAGAGGCGATGCCGGGCGGGGTGAGCAACCCCAGCGACCTGCTGGCCGGCGATCCGCCGCCGCAGAGCCTGGCGGCCGAGCTGAAGGGGCTGATGCACGGCCGCCGCCTGCGCCCGCTGTTCCGGGTGAACAACCGCCGCTCGGTCTACCGGGTGTTGGGGCCCAACTCCGGCGCCGAGACCCGCGTCTGCGCCGACGAGGTGACCTGCGAAGCCGGCCGACTCAGCGAAAGCCGCGCCGAGATCGAACTGGAAACCGTCAGCGGCACGCCGCAGGCGCTGCGCCGGTTGGCCGGCGAACTGGCCGACGCCCTGAGGCTCGAGGCCGGCGAGATGAGCAAGTTCCGCACGGGGCTCAAGCTGGCCCAGTTGACCGCGCCCGGCCAGCCGCCGCCGATCGACCCCGACCAGTCGCCGCGCGAGGGGGGGATGTCGCTGGGCGACCGGACGATCGAGGCGGCCTACCTGGCGATCGCCGGGCAGGTCGAGCGGCTGCGCTGGTATGAACCGGGCACGCGGCTGGGGCTGGACCCGGAGTACCTGCACCAGATGCGGGTGTCGACGCGGCGGCTGCGGGCGGCGCTGCGGATGTTCAAGGAGCCGCTGGGCAAGCGGACTGCGGCGTCGTTGCGCGAGCGGCTCAAGAGCGTCGCCGACGCCCTGGGCGAGGTCCGCGACCTGGATGTCTACCTGCTGAGCCTGCCGGGATGGGCCGGGCACGTCGCCCGGGGCCGCTCGGCCAAGGCCGCCGACGCCGCCGCGGGGCAGGGGGCCGGCATCGACGCGATCTCGTTGTTCCGCGACTACCTGCTCAAGCAGCGCGACGCGGCCCGGAAGCGGCTGCTGGCGGTGCTCGACTCGGCCACCTATGCGCATCTGCTGGAGCGGCTGGACGCGCTGCTGTCGGCCGGTCCGCCGCCGGGGACCCGCCGCAAGCACGCCGTGATGCCGCTGGCCCGGTTCGCCCGCAAGCAGATCGCCGCCCGGCTGGACGCGGCGCTCCGTCTCGGCCGCGACGTTGAGCCCGGCTGCCCGGACGAGCGGCTGCACGAGCTGCGGCTGGGGGTCAAGCGGCTGCGCTACAACTGCGAGTTCGTCATCGACGCCTACTCCGGCAAGGCCGGCAAGACGGTGCGTCGGTTCATCCGCCGCTGCACCCGGTTGCAGGAGGCGCTGGGCGAGTTCCAGGACGCGATCGTCGCCAGCCGACTGCTGCGCGAATTCACCGACGGGCTGGACGCGGCCGCCATCATGACCGCCGCCGACGGCACGACGCAGGCCCAGGCCAAGCGGGCCCTGCTGGACCTGGGCAGCCTGATCGCGTGGAAGGCCCAGGAGGCCGACCGCCAGCGGACCCGCTCGCTGGAACTCTGGTCGCAGTTCCGCCGCGACAAGGTCCTCGACCAGGTCCGCGCGGGCCTGGACCGGTCGGCTGACGAGCATCGCAGGTGAATCGGCCGACAACGTATCTTGTGACAGGGCCGAACTTTCCGCCGCCGCCCGCCTATCCCCCGTCGCTCGCGCGGGTCTAAACTGTTAGCAACAGCCGCCGCGATCCGGTAGGATGTGAATGCTGGATGGTGGGGAACCTCGTGACGCATGGGAGGTTATTGAATGCGTCCATGCCTGCACCTGCTCGGCGCGGCCGTGCTGCTGGCCGCGACGGCCACGGCCGCCCGCGGCGCGCCGCCGGCTCAGCCCAAGTCCGACGTGCCGGTGACCCGGGCCAACGTTGACGCCCGCGTCGACGCGATCGTCAAGATGATCTGGAGCCAGCAGACCGAAGACGGCTGGTGGCGGAACAACTCCGGCGACAAGAACAAGACCCCCTCGATAGCGGACATCGGGACGAGCTGCCTCTGCCTGCTGGCGCTCAAGGTCGCCGGCGCGGACGAGCAGGAGGCCCGCTTTCAGAAGGGCCTCAAGGTCGTCCTGAACTTCGACATCAGGGAGACCCACGGCGAGACCTACACCCGCGGCCTGCGGGCGACGCTGGTCGGGCACCTGAATATCGCCAGTGAGCCGGCGGCGCAGAGGCTGCTGTTCAACGACGCCAAGGCGCTGGGCAACGGGATCATCGTTCCCAAGGGGATGTACACCTACCAGGCCTACGACAAGAAGGGGACCGGGTACACGACCGGCGATTTCTCCAACACGCAGTACGGCGTGCTGGGCGTCTGGGCGGCGAGCGATCACGGCCTGGAGGTGCCGATCAAGTTCTGGCAGCTCATCGAGCACGGCTACGTGAAGGCCCAGGCCAAGGACGGGGCGTGGCCCTACTACTGGAATGAGGGCCAGCAGGCCAACACCGGCTACGCCTCGATGACCGCCGGCGGCATCGCCTCGCTGTTCGTCGTCTGGGACAAGCTCTATGTCGCCAACGATTCCCGCTGCCGCAACCGCGTCAGCGCCGACCTGGTCAACGCGATCGACCGCGGGCTGAACTGGATGAAGAAGAACTTCACCCCCAACGGCAACTTCGGCCGCGACGACAACAACGGCGAACACTGGAACGACGGCTACACCTTCTACGGCATCGAGCGGGTGGGCGTGGCCAGCGGACTGAAGTATTTCGGCAAGCACGACTGGTACAAGGAAATCGCCCACGCCCTGCTCAACGGCCAGGCCAAGCCCTACGGCCTGCACCAGAACGCCTGGACGCTCATGTTCCTCTGCTACGGACGGGCCCCGGTCGCGTTCGACAAGCTCGACTACGGCCGCGGCTGGAACGAGCACCCGCGCGATTTTGCAGGCCTGTGCAAGTGGCTCAGCGGCGTCTACGAGCACCACACCAACTGGCAGATCATGCCGCTGAGCGCCGGGCAGGACGAACTGCACGACGCCCCGATCCTGGCGATGAGCGGCGACGGCGCGTTCAGCCTCAAGCCCGACGACGTCGCCAAGATCCGCACCTTCCTCGACCGCGGCGGCACGCTCTTCGGCGAGGCCGTCGGCGGAGCGGCCGCGTTCAACACCGGCTTCGCCACTCTCTGCCGACAGCTCTACCCGCAGTTCGAACTGGTCAAACTCGATCGCGATCACCCGATCTACCGCGCCCACTATCAGTTCGACGGCCAGCAGGTCCCCGAGCTGATGGGCGTCAGCGACGGCGTCCGCACGCCGATCATTTTCAGCCCCAAGGACCTGTCGTGCAGTTGGCAGCGGATGCGCGTGACCGAGAAGGACACCTTCGGCCTGGGCGACAACCTGCTCCAGTACGCCTCCGACGGCGGGCAGCTCTGGAGCAAGGAGGAGAGCTACTGGCCCGCGGACCTGGGCAACAAGCCGGACAAGACCGTCACCGTCGGCCGACTGATCCACAGCGTGCCCGCGCCGGTGGGCAATGCCCCGGCCAACCCGCAGAAGGCGGCGCACCTCTGGAACCCGTCCGGCGGGCAGGGGTGGGTGCGGCTGGACATCCTGAGCCGAAACGGAGGCGGGCCTGCGATCGCGACAAAGGCGACGGACCTGTCCGAACCGCTGGACCCCAAGGCCGTGCCGGTGCTGCACGTGACGGGGATCGGCCAACTCGTGCTGGACGACAAGGCCAAGACGAACCTGAAGGCCTACGTGAACGGCGGGGGTCTGCTGCTGGCGGACGCCGCGGGCGGCAACAAGGCGTTCGCCGAGAGCTTCGGCAAGCTGGCCAACGACCTGTTCGGCCAGCCGCTCGTGCCGCCGCCGGCGCTGCCCTTCACCGGCGAGGCCTGCGAGAAGGACGGCAAGGCGTGGTATCGGCACGTGGACAAGCTGCCCAAGGCGCTGCGTCCGTTGCAGCTTCAAGGCCTGATCGTCAACGACCAGTGGAACGTGCTGTTGGTTCCCAACGACCTGACCTACGCCCTCAACGGCGCCCCGGCCACCGACCCGGTCGGGTTGCAGCCGGATTCGGCGCAGAAGCTGGCGACGGCCATCCTGCGGTGGCGCACGGGGCTGGGCCCGGCGGCTGCGCCGCCGCCCGCGCAGGGCCAGAACAACTGAATCCGGTTGCGATGACGAGCGAGGGGGTCGTGGAGATGCGCTGATGATGTCCTCCTTTCGCCAGTTCCGCCTGCCGCTGCTGATGGGGACGGCGATCCTGCTGGCCTGCTGCTCTGCCGCCCGGTCTGCGCCGCCGGCCAAGGCGGCGACGGACAAGCCCTTCGTGGTAACGCGCGAGGCAGTTGACAGGCACATCGCCGCGCGGGTCGAGATGCTCTGGAAGGTCCAGAACGCCAAGGGGAACTGGGAGAGCGGCGCCGGCACGCCGCCCAAGCTGCCCGACGCCGGCGGCGGCAAGACGGCCCTGGTGCTGATGGGCCTCAAGGCGGCCGGCGTCGACGAGCAGGACCCGCGGTTCCAGAAGGGGCTGGCTTCCCTGGTCAAGTACGACGGCGATCACACCTACACCCGGGCGATGCGGGCCTGCCTCTATTCCATGCTCAAGGACGAGCGCTACCACGAGCAGTTGCGCAAGCGCGAAGCCCCGTGGCTGCTGTCCGACGTCCGCGCCGACGGCATGTACAGCTACGGTCCGCCCACCGGCAAGCAGGAAGACAGCAAGGGCGGCGACTACTCCAACACGCAGTACGGCGTGCTGGGCATCTGGGCCGCCGCCGACGTCGGCTTCGAGGTGCCCCAGAAGTACTGGCAGCTCGTGATGGACAACTACCTTCGCGGCCAGGCCCGCGGGGGCGGCTGGGGCTATCAGCCCGGACCGCCCAACGCCTACGGGTCGATGACGGCCGGCGGACTGGCGACGCTGTTCCTGGTCTGGGAACGCCTCTACATCATGAACGACCGCTCCTGCAAGGGGCGGGCCAACCCCGAGCTGTATAAGGCCCTGGACCACGGGCTGAACTGGATGGCCCACAACTTCTCCATCACCGAGAACCCCGGCGTGTCCGACTGGCGGCAGGGATACGTCTTCTACTACTTCTACGGCCTGGAGCGCGTGGGCGTGGCCAGCGGGCTCAAGTACTTCGGCGGGCACGACTGGTATAAGGAGATCACCGCGGCCATCCTCAGCCGCAAGATCGCCCCGCACGCCGATTACACCCGCGGCAACGCCGTCTACGGCTGGGAGCTGATGTTCCTCTCCTACGGCCGGGCGCCCGTGGTCTTCAACAAGCTCCAGTACGGCCGCGGCTGGAACGAGCACCCGCGCGACTTCGCGGGCCTCTGCCGTTACATGGGCAAGATTCACGAACGCCACTTCAACTGGCAGATCATGCCGATCGAGGCCGACGAAGCCGACTTTCACGACGCCCCGATCCTGGGGATCAGCGGCGAGGGCCTGTTCACGTTCAAGCCCGACGAGATCGCCAAGATCCGCACCTTCCTCGACCGCGGCGGCACGCTCTTCGGCGAGGCCGTCGGCGGCAACCGCTCCTTCTACACCAGCTTCGCCAACCTTTGCCGGCAGCTCTATCCGCAACTGGAACTGGAGCGCCTCGGCCGCGATCACCCCATCTACCGTTCGCACTTCCAGATCGACGGCCAGCAGGTTCCCGAACTGATGGGCGTCAGCGACGGCGTCCGCACGCCGATCATTTTCAGCCCCAAGGACATCTCCTGCGCCTGGCAGCGCCTGGACCTGGTGGCGGGCAAGGACGAGTTCCAACTCGGCGAAAACCTGACCGCCTACGCCTCCGACGGCGGGCAGCTCTGGAGCAAGGAGGAGAGCTACTGGCCCGCGGACCTGGGCAACAAGCCGGACAAGACCGTCACCGTCGGCCGACTGATCCACAGCGTGCCCGCGCCGGTGGGCAATGCCCCGGCCAACCCGCAGAAGGCGGCGCACCTCTGGAACCCGTCCGGCGGGCAGGGGTGGGTGCGGCTGGACATCCTGAGCCGAAACGGAGGCGGGCCTGCGATCGCGACAAAGGCGACGGACCTGTCCGAACCGCTGGACCCCAAGGCCGTGCCGGTGCTGCACGTGACGGGGATCGGCCAGCTCGTGCTGGACGACAAGGCCAAGACGAACCTGAAGGCCTACGTGACCGGCGGGGGTCTGCTGCTGGCGGACGCCGCGGGCGGCAACAAGGCGTTCGCCGAGAGCTTCGGCAAGCTGGCCGGCGACCTGTTCGGCCAGCCGCTGGTCCCGGCCGCCGGGCTGCCGTTCATGGAGCAGGCCTGCGAAAAAGACGGCAAGGCGTGGTACCGCCACATGGACAGCTCGACGCTCAAGCTGCCGAGGACGCTTCGGCCGCTCGCGGTGCAGGGCCTGAAGATGAACGACACCTGGAACGTGCTGCTGGTTCCGTGCGACGTGACCTACGCCCTCAACGGCGCCCCGGCCACCGACCCGGCCGGCCTGACGCCGGACTCCGCCACCAAACTCGTGCGGGCCGTACTCGACTGGCGCGCGAAGTAGCGCCGGTTTCGGCGGCGCGCGTCTCCGTCCCTTGCCGGGTCGATCGCCCCCGCTCCCGGGATGAAGCCTTGTCGTCGGCGGGGGATGCGTGGCATAATGACGTCGCCCGTTTCTCTTACCCGGAGCGATGGATGACCCCAGAGGAATTCCCCCGCGCAGCCGGGCCCGCCCTGCCTGTGCTGGCTGCCTTCGTGGCCCTCGGCTCGGCGTTCGCCCTGTGCGGATGCCGGCACGAGGCGCCCGTGCCCCAGCCGCTGGAGCTGCGGCGGGCGTCGCTGGCGATCCTCAAGGACGTGCTGGAGAACACGCCGCACCCGGTGCGCGATTCGACGATGACCCCGGACGCCGTCGAGGAGGCCCGCCGGGCCCAGTACCAGATTCACGCCCAGGCCCTGGAAGTGCTGGCTGAGTTCCCCGAGATCGTGCAGTCGCAGTGGCTCACGCGGGCGCTGGACTCGCCGGCTGACGCGGTGAAGTACGGCGCCCTGCTGACGGTCGGGCAACTGGCTGATTACAAGGGCGGCCAGCTCGTGCGGACCGCCGAGCGGCGCGTCCGCGAGCTGCTGGCGGACAAGAACGAGTACCTTCGGCTGGCGGCGTCGTTCGCGCTCTACAAACTCAACGGGAGCACCGAGGCGCTGGCGATGATCCCGCCGCTGCTGGACCCGGAGCGGACCAGGAACCCGTCGCTGCGGTCGGAGGCGGTGATGGTGCTCTCGCTGATGCCGGGCCTGAACCCCGGGCGGCTGCTGGGCGAGGTGGCGGCCCACGACCCGGACCCGTCGGTCATGTCGCGGGCGTTGATGCGCCTGGCGATCCTGGGCGACGCCAGGGCCCTGGACGGGGTGATCAAGATCGCCCGGGGCAGCCTGTACACCGAGGAGTTCCTGGACGCCCTGTGGACCCTGGGCGACGTGCCGGACGCGACGCTCCAGCGGGCGTCGATCGACGCCCTGGACGTGCTCAGGAACCTGTACCGCAACGAGGTCTTCATCGAGCTGCGGGAATCGGCGGCCCGGTCGCTGGGCATGCACGGCGACCCGATGGGGCTGGCCGACTGCCTCCAGTGGCTGGACTACGCCCCGGGCAAGCACAAGGAGACCGGCCCGCAGACGCCCGACCCGCTGAAGGAGTGGCGGGTGCGGTTTCGGGCGGCGCTGGCGCTGGGGGCGATCGGGGACTACGACGCAGCCGCCGGTCCGCTGCTGAAAGTGCTGACCGAGTCGCCGTCGAGGCGTTTTCGGCTGACGGCGGCCCGGGCGGGCCTGGAGTTGCTGCGGCGTTCGGGCCGTTGGGACCAGGGCGAGGGAACCGCCCCCGTGCCGCTGACGCCCGCCGGTCCGCCAGGCCCGTAGGCCCGCTTCATCTGCTGCAAGTCTTTGTCCTTCAAACTGTCAGAGCTCCTTCCACCGCCGTCAGCGCCTCGGCCTGGATCGCCTTGACCGCCGCCTCCGCCTGCTCGGCGGCTGTCTGCTTCGCGGCGATCAGGGCCGACGCCTGCTCACGCGTCCCGGCCTGCCCCTTGTTCACCTGCCGCCAGGCCGATAGCAGGCCCGCGGCGGCTGTGGCGGCTGACCGGTCGGCGGCTGAGAGTTCGTCGCTGTGGGCCTCATACCAACTCCGCAGGGCCGTCAACAACGCCTCCGCCTGCTCCCCCGTCAGACCAGCCGACGCAAGGTCCTCATCCCCCAGGCTTAAGGCGCCACGTAAGACCAGCACACGAGAATGGCCGGCGGCTTCCAAGGCCTCGACGCCCTCACCCGACGCCCCGGCCCCTTGAGCCCACGCCGGGCCACAGCCCCAGCACAGAACCACAGATGCCATGAGTACCCGCCATCCAGTTCGCAGCGTTCTACCATCGTCTAGCATTTGAAGCCCTTTCAGCTGCCTTCCAATGACTTACGAATATCCACGTGCGATTCTCGACCTGATACTTCCCAACGCGCGGGTCGGCCGATTCGCACTGATACACGCACGCCACCCTGTTGAACTTGCCCAGGTCAATTGCGAGAATTTTCATGGCGGGTCTGGTGGCTGGGGTGTTGGGTAATCCAGTCTCTGGGACTTTAATCCCGTACCAGACTGCCCCCTCAAGACCCGGCCTTCATGGTTCCTTTTCTCTTTCCAAGACTAGCAATGCTTCGCGCGACGGATAAACCCAGCCGCACTACGGACAATGACACCGAAGACTGCGACCACCCCAGCCTCCATGACACAGATTAGCCCCAGGCCCACCCACCGATTGTCAGGAATCAAAGCGAAAAGCCAGTGCAATCCAGGGATCTGGGCAATACCTCCAAACGTAAAGAATATCAACAAGTCCGGCCATCTCAACCAATCCAGTGCGTATGAAGGACCATCAAATGGATTGTATGGGAAAAAATACTCAGCCAGGAACTTCACCGGCACAAGAAACGCAGCCGTCAACAGGAACATCTTTCCCAGAAATACAACGGTGCTCGTCGGTCTCGGTCCGCCTTGAGCATGGCCACGTAGTTCCATTTCCGACTTTCGATAGATCGTCATTCCTTCACCAACGACTTCTTGAGGATTTTTTCGTACTTAGCCTTGAATGGCTCCTTGGCACGATCACAGACGGCCTCTTCTGTTGCCAAATCCGAATTGTAGTAAATATCCGCAAGTTTCTCTGTCTGAAATTCGGTATGCCCAACTCCCTCTAGTCTATACTGAGAGATATTGGTTGGGAGGTAGTGAGACTCATACTTAGAGCCCCTAACAAAATGACTCAAGAAAGAGTGCCAGAGTATCCGAAGTCATGGGTGGACAAGGAGGTCCAGCCATGGCCAAACCGTTATTGGATGACGGACTGTGGAATCTGATCGAGCCG
>JAJVII010000071.1 GCA_022072085.1 Phycisphaerae bacterium | reverse complement strand
CTGCGGCGAACGCGTCGGTGGGTGGACCTGAAGATCATGGTCTTCTTCGCTCATCAGTCCTTCTCGCAGCAGCAGTTAGAGAACGCAGCGTGATTATGAAAAATCCTGAGACACAGAGGCACAGAGAGATCAAGAAGAGAGGGGATGTTGTTCCGATTCCTCATGCTTTCGGTTTCATCTTCTCGGTGTCTCTGTGCCTCCGTGGTGAGTATTTCCCATACAGGATTCAGTCGCCGCGACCGTCAGGGAGCGCGGAGCACCCCGTTTGGCGATGGAATCTCCTGAGCCCTTCCAGCCGCGCCGACCTCGGCGCGCAGCGATACCTCCCCTCCCCTTGGACGCCTTGCGAGACCTGCAAGTTCCCTCGCGATCTCTCTCACCCGCATTAGCGCAACGCTTGCCAATGCCTAACGCGCCTTTGCTTTGATTCGCCGGCCTGTCGGCCTGAGGATTAACATGAAGAACTTCTTCGGAGACGCCCCATGAGATCACGCCGAGCCCTTCTGCTGCTGACCGCCGTTTCGCTGCTCGCCGTCGCCGCCTGCGACCCCCTGCGGACGCAGTTCTCCTCCCCTGCCGGGTCGGCTGGGCCCGTCGTCGCGCCGGCGGACGACCTGCCGATCGGCGACCCGTCGCGCGACGACGCCGAGGGCAACGGCGTGATCGACTGCACCGGCGAGAAGGCCCGCGAGGCGCCCTCGCCGCTGGCCGACCTGGCCCACGCGACCTGGTACGTCACCAGCGGCGGCGCCGGGGCGCCGTACTGCTCGCGCCAGATGACCCCGTGGAACCGCTACTGGAGCGGCCGCGACGCAGCCGAGAAGCCCGCGACCGCGCGGTTCATCTACAGCTCGCAGGAGAACGTTATCCTCTTCCGCGCCGAGGGCGATCGGATGTCGTTGGAAGTGGTCAACCCGCACGGCGAGAGGATCGACTTCATCGCCGACCTGATGGCGGCGCGCCGCACGGCGACGCCGGCCAGGCCCTGACCGCGGTTCGAGAGGGGGCGCCCGGAGGGGACGGAGGGGTACAGACCGACGGCCCGGTCATGAATTGGCCGGGCCGTCGCCTGTGGGTTTACTTCATCCGATCGGACGAGTCGGGGCGATCACATCCCGCCCTCTTCGCCGCCGGCCCCGCCCTCGCCGGCGCCGTTATCCTTGTGCTTATTCTCGCGGGGGGCCTTCGGCTGCCCCTCGCCGGCGTTCTTGTGGCCTTCGCCCGCGGCGCCGAGCTTGGTCCGCTGCTCGTCGGTCAACACGTCCTTCTTGATTTCCGCGCCGGCCTTCTGGACCAGGCCGCGGGCTTCCATGTTCTGGCCGGCGTTCAGCGCGCCCAGGTCAGCCGTCAGCTTGGTCTTGACGGCCTCGACCTTGGTCTTCTGCTCGTCGCTGAGTTCGACGCCCTTCTTGCTGAGCATGCCGATCTGCATGTCGAAGCCCTTCAGGGCCATCTCGGTCTGGGCGTTCTTGGCGCCTTCGTCAAGCTGCTTGAGCTGCTCCTCGTTGAGCAGGCCTTTCACCGCGGTCTTGGCCGACTCGAACTGGTCCTTCTCCGACGGAGCGGTCAGGGCCTTCATGTCAGCCAGAAGCTGCTTCTTCTTGGCTTCGTCCTTCTCTTCCTTGATCTGCGTCTGGAGCGCCGTGCGCTTGTCCTTGAGGGCCTTGGCTTCCTCCATCGACTTGTCCTTCCAGGCCTTCAGCGCGTCGGAGACCTTGGTCTTGGTCTCTTCGTTCAGTTCCATCTTGTTGAACGCCCCGGCCAGCGGCGTGCCCGCGCCCAACGGCATGGCCTTGGGCGCCTTGGGGGCCTTGGCATTGCCCGCGCCGTCCTTCTGCTTGTGCGGCTTGGGGGCAACGCCTTCCTCTCCCTCGGCCAGCACCGGCACCGCCCACGCCACGACCAGCACAGACGCCGCGACCACCGATAACCAACGCTTGAGAGACATCTCCGTGCCCTTCCTGTTTCTGGCGGTCCTTGTCCAGCGAGGCCGGCATCGGCCGGCCAAACGGTCGCCGGATTCGTCAACCGTCTAAGAGAGGGCTAACCCCGGCCGCAGGGAAAGTCGCGAAGATTCCACCCTCCCCCCGACGACCCGACAGGCCCCGGCGGCGCGACTCGGTCTTCGGGCCGCAAGTCATGAAGCATAAACAATTTGGCTTCATCATCTTGTGTCTATAGTACGGCCGGGCCAGTTGGCCCTTTCGCCCCCCCGCCGGTGCTGGTATCCTCTCCAGGCGAGCGACACCACCGGAGGACTCTCATGCCTGCCCGCTCTCACAGCTTCGACGTCGTCGTGGTCGGCGGGGGATGCTCCGGCGTCGCGGCCGCCGTCGCCGCCGCACGCAGCGGCGCTCGCACCGCGCTGATCGAGGCCTCCAGCGCCTTCGGCGGCATGGCCACCTGTGGCATGGTCCCCACGCTCGCCCCGTTCACCAACCAGGTCGAACCGGTCGTCCGCGGCGTCGGGCTGGAAGTCCTCAACCGCCTGCTCGCCGTCGGCGGCGCGACCCCCAAGGCCGACCCCAGGCCCGGCGAGATTCCCCCCTACGACTGGACCCGCATCGACGCCGAGAAGCTCAAGCGCGTCATGGACGAGATGATCGTCGAAGCCGGCGTCGTGCCGCGCCTGTTCACGATGATGGCCGAGCCGACCGTCGAAGCCGGACGCATCGTCTCGGTCAGCTCCTGGTCCAAGAGCGGGCTGGAGCGCTGGCACGCCCCGGCCTACGTCGACTGCACCGGCGATGCCGACCTGGCTGCCCGCGCCGGCTGCCCCTTCCAGCAGGGCGACCGGACCGGCCGCATGCAGCCCAGCACGCTCTGCTTCCTGATCAGCGGGCTGCGCGACGTGATCGCCGCGGGCCTGCCGACCAACCCGTTCCGCAGCATCGTCCGCGAGGCGTCGCTGAACGGCCATCTGTCGCGCCCCAACGACCACCTCTGCATTAACGGGGCGGTCACGCCGCAGGCCGCCGGCTTCAACTACAAGCACCAGGTCGGCACCGACGGCACCGACGCCGACTCGATCACGCGGGCCGCGATGGAAGGCCGGCGGCTGGCCCATGAGTTGTGCGACTACCTCCGGGCCAACGTTGACGGCTGCCAGGACGCGTTCGTGGCGGCCACCGCCAGTCTGCTGGGCGTGCGCGAGACGCGGCGGATCGTCGGCGAATACACGATCACCATCGACCACTACTTCGCGCAGCGCAAGGGCCCCGACGACATCGCCGACTACTGCCGCGAAATCGACGTTCACACCGACGGCGATCTGCCGGAGGAGAAGGATCCGGCCCGCGTCGAGCATTTCAATCGCACGCTGGCGCCGGGGCAGCACTACGGCATTCCCCTGTGGGCGCTGATTCCCCGCGGCGTGAGCAACCTGCTCGTCGCTGGCCGGGCGATCTCCACCGACCGCCAGGTGCAAGGCTCGACGCGGCAGATGCCCTGCACCTTCGCGACCGGCCAGGCCGCCGGCGCCGCCGCCGCACAGTCGGCCGCCACCGCCCGCGAAGTCCGCGCCCTGGACATCCCCCGCCTCCAGGAAACGCTGCGGTCGCAGGGCGCATTCATCGACCTGCCAGCCGGCGTGAAGGCATAGGCGGAATCGACCCGTCCCCCGCGGCGGGACGCGGGGGCGGGAACTCGCGGAGGCAGGCATGGCAACGCGGCGCGGACGCCCCCCGGACCTCGCGACGGCTCAGCGACTGGCTGCGCTGCTGCGACGCCGACTGCGGACCGGCCTGCCCGGTTCCCGCCTGCCGGGTCGCGCCCAGTTGGCCGAGCATCTCGGATGCACGGAGCACGCCGCCCGCGCCGCCCTGCGCATCCTGGTGAAAGAAGGCATCCTGGAGCATCGCGGGCGCTCCGGCTTCTACGTGCGCGATCGGCCTGTCGGGCGAGACCTTCGGCGAATCGTGGTTCTGCTCAGTCGGCGCAAGGTGCAGCTCTTTCAGCAGGCGGTCCTGCTGGGCATGAGCCGCCGCTGCGAGCGCTACCGACTGGCAATGGACGTGATCGACGACATCGAGGGGATCAACGATCCGGACTATCTGAGGCGCATCGGCGGGCCCAACCCCTTGGAGGTGGGCTGGCTGACGCTTTCCCATCGGCCTGCCGACCAGACGCTGCTGGCGTGGCGCATCGCCCAGGTGCCCATTGTCGTGGTCGACGCCTTTCCCCGCAACGTCGAGGTTCCCACCGTCGCCTGCGACATCCAACGGGCCATCTACGAGGCGACCGAGACGCTCATCCTGCTCGGGCACCGCGACATCCTCTTCTCGTCGCCGCAGGACGGCACTGACATCGCCCGCGAGCGCCAGCGCGGCTACAGGCTGGCCCTTCAACGGCACGGCCTGGAGGTCGATGAGTCGCTCATGCTCAACGACCCCGCACGCGAGGGCGGCACGCACGAACAACTGGTGCGTTTCCTCTCGGCTGGCGGGCGACGCGTGTCCGGCATCATCGCCGCAGACCAGCGCATGGGGTGCGAAGCCCTCTCCGCATGCGACCAGATTGGCCTGCGTGTTCCCAGGCAAGTCAGCGTGGTGAGCGCGGGGACGAGCCTGCCGCTTCAGCCGACCAATCTCAATCGACTTTCCCGCTTCGACCAGGGCCCATCTGAACAACTCGGACGGGTCGCCGTCGACTTGCTGATGGAGCATCACGACCCCGTCCACCCCGCAAGCGTCCTCCTGGGCGCGACTTACACTGATCGCGGGTCGACGGCCCCGCCCCCCGACCGCAGGGACGGGCCTCAACATTCCTCCCGCTCTTAATATCCTGCCACCAGCGGCCTTGTGAATACACGCCCCAGCATAGTGCAATAATGTTGCTCCGGCACAACAAATGCCACAAGTCCGGGCCGCCCGGACGTCGCCGGCGCCGTTTTTATTAGTCCATGCGGTCCAACAGGTTATATACGCACGGCGGTTCGTGGCGCGGCGTTGGCACGCTGTTTGCTACTTTGCATGCGGCGTGAAACGGAAACCACTGGAGAGGTCGGAGTCGATCTGCCGTGCAGTCAAAATGAGGAGAACCGTTTATGAGAGCGACAGTCGGAACAGTCTGCGTGTTGACGGCCCTGCTGATGAGTTCTCCAACTCTGGCGAACGTCATTATCCAGGACGACTTCCAGGCCGACTCAGGACTGTGGGAGGGTTGGACCGGCTACGCCGGAACATACGACCGCACCGACCTGGGCGGCGGCAACGTGGTCTTCGCCGCAGCACCAAATGACATCTCCGTAACCAAGGCGTCGGCCCCCGCGCTGCCAGCGGCGATCCAGATCGATGTTGACATCCAGACCAATCACGGCAGCAGCTACGGCGGCAGCAAGTTTCAGGCGATTCATTTCCATGTTGAGGACTTCGAAACCACCGGCAATCTGGGCAGCGTGCACTACGGCGTGGCTTACGTCAAAGACTGGTCGGGGCGCGTCGGACTGCAACTGCTGGAGGAAAGTCCGCGGTTCACGGCAACGGTGCTGGCCACCAACTACACCATTCCTATTGACACCGCCGTGCATCACCTGCGGATCACCGACGACGGCGCCGGCGTGTTCAATGTCTACTGGGACGACATGGTCAACCCGGCGATCAGTTACGACGACAGCGCCAGCTACTCGCGCGGCGGCGACCGCATCGCTGTTCAACTGGGCAGCCAGGCGACCGGCGGTTACATCGACAACCTGGTCGTCGCCGATTTCGTCACCGTGCCCGAGCCGGCCACCATGGCCCTGCTGGTCCTGGGCGGACTGCTCGGATTCGGCGGCATGACACGGCGATCCTACTTCGCCTCGCGCAGGATGCCCAGCAGGGCCGCGCCGTAACGCCTCGCCCGCGTCGGGCCGATGCCGTGGACCTCGGCCAGCTCGGCGGCGCTCGCCGGGCGGCGGCGGACCAGGTCGATCAGCGTGCGGTCGGTGCAGACCGTATAGGCCGGCTTGCCCGCGGCCTCGCTGAACCGCCACTCCCGCAGCCGCTCGAACAGCGCGCTGTCGGCGCTCGATGTCAAATCCTCGACGGTCGCCCGCGGCGCGGCGGCGACTGACTTCTTGCGACGCTTCCGCTTGGCGGCCCCTCGACCGGCGGCGGGCGCAACCGCCTTCACTTCCTTGGGGGCGCAGACATCGCAGTGGCCGCAGGGCTGCCGCAGGTCGGCGAAACCGAAATAGGCCTGGAGCGAAAGCATCCGGCAGTGCCTCTCGCGGGCGAACGCCTCCACCTGCCCCAGGCGGTCCAGATCCAGCCCGCGCTTGGCCTCCATCCAGGATCGCTCGTGGTCAGCCAGGCCCGGCCAGTCGGGGTCCAGCGTGATCCGCCCGCGGTCCAGGCCGATCGCGCCGAACCGCGAGAGGAAGTTGCAGATGATCCGCTTGTCGTTGGTCTCGTTGCGCGGCAGGTCGGCGTAGGGCCAGTCGATCGGGCCTGGCCCGCCGCCGGTGCGGGCCCGCAGGTCGCGATACTCCCGCTCGACGAAACTGGGAAACGGGTTGTTGCTGCGGACCATGAACCCGAGCTGGTTCACGTCGCCCGGGCCGAGGAAGCCGAGGCAGAGGGCCTGTCGGCCGTCGCGCCCGGCCCGGCCGATCTCCTGGTAGTAGGCCTCCAGCGACTCGGGCAGGCGGTAGTGAACCACCGCGCGGATGTCCGGCTTGTCGATGCCCATGCCGAACGCGTTGGTCGCGCAGATGATCGGCGTGTCGCCGGCATTGAAGCGGTCCTGCCGCGTCGCCCGGGCGGCGGCGTCCAGGCCGGCGTGGTAGGACTCGGCCCGGTGGCCGGCGCCGCGGAGCACGTCGGCCAGCTCGTCGCTGCGGCTGCGCGTGCCGGCGTAGACGATGACCGACCCGCCGCGAGCCCAGGCCGCGACGCGGAGCATGGCCTCGATCCGCTCGTGCTTGCCGGCGTCGGTGCGCACGGCGATGCGCAGGTTCGGCCGATAGACCCCGCGCAGGCTCACCTGCGGGTTGCGCATCCGCAGCAGCTCGGCGATCTCCTTGCGGACGCGGGCGGTCGCGGTGGCCGTCACCGCCAGCACCGCCGGGCGCGGCGAGAGCTGGGCGATCAGCCGATCGATCCGGGCGTAATCCGGGCGGAAGTCATGCCCCCACTGGCTGATGCAGTGGGCCTCGTCGATGACCAGCAGGCGGCAGCCGGCCCGGCTGAGCCGCTCGGCGAACCCCGCGGTCGCGAACTGCTCGGGCGCGGCGTAGAGCAGGCGAACGCTTCCGTCGGCGACGTCGCTCCAGACCTCGCGCCGCTCGTGGGCCGACAGCGTGCTGTTGACGAACGCGGCGGCCAGCCCGCGGCGGCGGAGGGCGTCGACCTGGTCCTGCATCAGGGCGATCAACGGCGAGACAACCAGCGCCAGCCCGGGCCCGCCGGCGACGGCCGGGAGCTGATACATCAGGCTCTTGCCCGCGCCGGTGGGGTGGACGGCCAGGGCGTCGCGTCCAGCCAGCACGGCCTCGATGACTTCGCGCTGCCCGGGCCGAAACGCATCGAACCCGAAATGCTCCTTGAGTGCCGCCAGCAACGAATCCATGGCCGGCATGATCGCGCAGGCCAAGCATGTTTGCAAGCTCCACGGTCTGAGCAATTGACAGTCTCCGGGATGTCTCCTATTCTGGCCGCCTGATGAGCATCCAGCGAAACAGGACGGATGCGGGAAAGTTCAACCCCGGCGCGATACTCCCTTTCGAGCTGCGTCTGGAAGACTTTCAGATGGCGATGCAGGATGTCTACGATTTCTTCTACGACGTGAACAAGCTGCTGATCGCCAAGGGCCTGCGAAGACTGGACGACATGCTTCGCCCAGCCATCATGTCCGGCGTCCTGTCAGACATGATCTCCGCGAGCCTGGCCCGCCACTCCAGAACGTTGACGGAGAACAAGTGGTTCAACGGGCATCCCGACCTGATCGTTCGGGGCGCGTATCCTGACGATTCAGTCAAGGCGGGCGTCGAGGGCGTCGAAATCAAGACGACGCGGCACGCCGGAGGCGCCGTTGACACGCACGGCGCCCGCGAGCAGTGGATGTGCGTTTTCGTCTACCGGATAGATGATCGGACCGAACCGGCGCGTGACCGGACGCCGATGGAGTTCATGGAGGTCTACCTCGCCCATGTGACGACCGAGGATTTCCGCAGGAATCCGCGCGGTGAACTGGGGACGCGGACAGCAACGCTGCATAAGGAGGGCGTCAGGAAACTCCGGGAGAACTGGATTTACCGGGCCTGATCGTTCCGGGCATTCAGGCGCACTTTGTACCTGGCCAGTCTGGGAATGCCGGTCTTCGCCATTTCAAAGAACCGCGGATCCTTCTCGACTCCCATGCTGGCATATCCAACCGCTTCCGCCGCCGCCAACGTCGACCCCGCGCCGGCGAAGGGATCGAGAACGACCCCCTCGCCAAGGGGGAGGACCGCGCGAACGACCTGCCGCAGAAACGCCTGGGGCTTGAGGCTGGGGTGAGCAGCCAGTTGCCGCTCGGCCTTGCGGGTCGGGGCCGATTCGATGACGTCGCCAAAAGGCTTGTCCGTTGCCGGCCGCCTGAGCCCGCCAGTCTTCCAGCGCCGCAAGTTGTCCTGAACGCGCCCCTCAACCGGTTTGCGATAGACGAGCCAGGGCTCCCACATCGAGCGGGGCATGACGCTGATCTCGGGGAATTCGTCGTGAGCGGCCTTGGGGCGATCGCCCCCTCGCAGGGTCATGGTCAGGCGGATGATTTCGCCGCGCCGCTCCAGCCCGGCGTCGGCAAGCGAACTCGAGACGATATAGGAAACCAAAGGGTTCGAGGCCACGACGACGTGCGCTCCGGGGACCAGCTTGGGCAGCAGCAGCCGGGCCCACACGAAGAAGAACGCCCGCAGGTCCTCAAGCTGCTGCCGGGTCAGGGTCGTGAATCTGGGCAATGGCGATCGCTTGTTCCCGTCGAAGGAAGGCGGGATTCGCCACACGCCGCCCTTTCCGCTGCGCATCTTCTCCTGTTGCTGCGCCGTGTATTCGTGCAGGCCATAGGGCGGGTCCGTGACCACGCCGTGTATGCCGCAATCGGGCTGCCGCGTGATCCAGTCAAAGCAATCGGCGTGGAAGAGCGTGGCGTTTCCCGATCGAAACGCAGGCTGCCAGTGCGGCTGCTCGTCGTCAGCGGAAGCGGGGCCGCCCGCTTCACGATGCCGCGGGGCGTACTTCCCCCGGGCCTCTCGCATGAACAACTCGGGCGTGTTCAGACGCAAGTAAGACCTGATCGAAGAGGTCGGCGTCGGCCCGAGCACCTGTCGAACGCGGTTATCAATTTCCTTGACCGACAGGGGCGAGCCGCTCAGCGACATGACCGCCAGGATAGCGTCGCGAACATGGCCGGGCGGATAGCGCGTGGACTGCGTCTGGCTCATGCACACCACATTAGACGTCCAGACGTCAAATGTCAATCCTCGGATGCCGAATGGAACCCGCCCCCTCGGAATCAGTGCGCCGCCGGCTTGTGGCAACCGTTGACGCTTGCAAGGCCAAACCCGCTTGCAAATGGGTGGGGGCGGGGGTAAGGTTCAGGCTGGGAGAGCGGAAGCGTTGCAGCCATCACCAGCGGCTGTCGCCGGGCGGGCGACGCCGCACAGAGAAAGGAATCAGCCATGTCGAGAGTCTGCGTCCTGGGCACGCTGGGCGTCATGCTGGCGGGGCTGGGCGGCTGCATGTTCCAGAGCGCCCCGGCTGACAAGGCGATCCAGGTCGTGCTCCGCGAGGTGAGCGACGAGCACCCCGTCCGCGTGGTCCTGACCGTCGACGGCAAGAAGGACTGGGAAGGGGAACTGGGCCCGCACAAGCAGGTCGTCCGCGTGCTGCACAACCCCGACCCCGAGGCCCACGTGCAACTGGCGCCCGGCCGCCATCGCATCCTGATCGAAATCCACAAGAACTACCCCTGGGGCAAGGTGGGCGACGGGCAGGTGGACGTCTACAGTGGCGAGCAGCGGATCTACACCTGCAACAGCAAGTGGATGATGCCCTTCTTCCGCTGGTGGTGGGACGTCGAACTGACCGTCCCCGAGCCGGTGGGCGGAACGACCCCGCCGCCGTCGCGAACGACGCCTCCGCCGATGGGCGGGACGAGCACCCCCGGCGCCGGCGCTGGCGACATGACACCCAAGATCGGCTCCTGAAGTAGAAGTTGAAGTTGAAGTTTAAGTTGAGCTTCAACGCTCCGGCGGCCCCGGCGGCGATACGGCCTTGACGATCGGCCTATCATTTCATTGGCCTCTTCCGGCGGTGCGCGACCAGGAACCTGCCCCGGCTGGGAATCCACCCGGCGGGCGGCCTTCGAAAGGAGCAGATCATGAAGGTGCTGGCGACGACGGCTCTCATGTGTGCGCTTGCGGCGACACTGATCGGCTGCGGACCCAAGGTCGCCTACGATCAGCCGGTGGTCGTGGAGCTGAAGGAGACGACGGGCCTGCGTCCGATCCGCATGACCGTGACGGTGGACGGGCAGTATGTCTTCGGCCCGTGGGGGACGCTGAACCCCGGGCAGACCGAGGCGATCGTCGTGCACGACGGCAAGGCGATCCACCAGGTGCCCGGGCAGCACGAGATCGTCTACACGTTCGACCGGCGCGGCTCGCTGCGCGGCATCGGCGAGGGGATGGTCACCGTCCGCAGCGGGGAGATGAACCTCTACTCGCAGGACAGCGAAGTGGTGCTGGACGGCACCTGGATGACCAACGCCTTCTACTACCAGGTGGGCTGGCCGAAGGACGACGACTGACCGACGGACCCCGCGCCGACGCGGCGCATGGAGAGGACTTTGAATCAGCCCCCGCGCCGCATCGGCGGCGTCGCCCTTGCGGCGGCGGCCCTGTGTCTGCTGCCCGCCCTGTGCGGCTGCCGCGTTCACGGCGGATATACCGAATCCATCCTGGTCACGCTCAAGCCCGCGCCGGCTGAGCCCGTGCGGGTCTTCGCCCTGCTGAGCACCTCGCAGACCGATTCGGACTTCGCGACCGGCCGCGTCGTCGACGTCACTGTCTATCAGCAGGAGGTGGCCGACCAGCAGACGCTCGTGCTGGATGTGCCGCGACGCTATCGCCCGCTGATCAGCTCCAGCCGCGATCCCTTCCGCGAAGAAGTCTTCATCTTCGCTTCGGGCCTCTCCGACGCCCTGCCCCGCTACGCGATGGGCCGAGTGCCGCTGGCCGGCGAAAACAGCCGCGACGCCCTGGTCACGCTGGTCGTGCAGGACCGCGACGGCCTGCGGCAAAGCCGACAGAGCGACCTGGCCCTGGTCGCCCCGCAGATCGACCTGCTGGTCAACCAGCGGCTGATCGACCGCGACGAGTTTCGGTTCTGCACGATGCTGCTGTCGCGGTGGGTCGCGTGGCACAACGTGCACCCGGAACTCAAGGGCAGTGCGTCCTGCCAGGCGCAGGAGTCGCTGGCGCGGGCCATCGCCCATCGCGTGCAGGACGAGGGCTCGCCGTAGGGACAGGAAGCTCGCAACGCAGTACGAAAACGCCCCGCCGCCGGGGCCCGGCGACGGGACGCGTCGTTGTGCGGTTGCGTCGCCGTCAGGCAACGATCGCTTTCACTTCAGCTCCAGCACCGGGTAGAGCGAGGTGTCCTTGGCCTCCTCGCGGCAGGGCACGAGATAGAGGCCCTCGCCCCTGGCGCCGGTGCGGCGGTTGCGGGCGACCATCAGGCCGATCTTGCTGCCCGGCTTGGGCGTGACGCCCAGCGTCTTGAAGGGAATCTCCAACTCCGCGACCCACGCCGTGCCCGGCACGACCGCGGCCGCCGACGTCCAGGCGCCGCTCCAGTTGCCGTCCCTGGTGCGGTCGTAGGTCGCCCCGCTGGCCGACACGAAGAAGCCGTAGTAGTCGCCGTCCTTGGCGTTGGTCGGATCGACGTAGACCTCGACGCTGTCGTCGTCCCACACTTGAGCGTCCTTGCCCTTGGTGGCCACCTTCAGCTTGGCGGTGTCGGGCTCGAGGCAGATCACCGCGACGTAGAGGTTGTCCTTGTTGTAGCCGACCAGGACGCGCGTGGGGACCTCGGGCTTGTCGCTGTTGCCCTTGGTGAAGTCGGTCATGGCAACTGACCGCTTGGCCCAGCAGCCCTCGGTGAGTTGCCCGTCGATCTTCACTTCGCAGGGGAACGCGGCGACCGCGTTGACCGCGTCCTTGCTCTTGACCAGGTTGCCCTCGGGCAGCCCGGACGCGGTGTTGCACCCGACCAGGCCCGCCACCAGCGTCAGCACCGTCGCGACCGCGAGCAGGTTTCGAAACATTGCAGCCTCCTTCAGGTTGGTCTGACTCCCCGGGTCGATAGGTTCCACGCGAGGCCCGCCGTCCCGTCCCGGGATTCACCGGAACAGCAGGGTCGCATACTTTTCCGTCGCCCACGGGCTGGCGCCCACGTAGACGTTGCTGGCCACCTGCGGCGTTCCCGTCCAGATGTTCCGCACCAGCAGAATCCGCCAGGTGTCCCCGCGCCGCGGACGGGCGTCCAGCGCCCGCAGCGGGATCGCCATCTCCACCATCCAGCCGTCCGCGTCGATGCGGGCCGCCGAGGGCCAGTCCGTGTTCCACGCCGGACCGTTCTGGTCGGCGTCGCGCTGCACGTTGCGGCAACTCACCGCGAAGGTCTTGAACGACCGCCCGGCCAGGTCCGGCGAAATGTACACCTGCACCGAGTCGTCCTGCTCGACCGCCCCGTCGCGCTGCCGCGCCGAGTTCACCAGGTTCACCAGTTGCGGCTCGTCGCAGGTGAACGCCACGTACAGCGCCGTGTCGTCGTAGGTCAGCCGCACCTGCGTCCGTCGGCCGGGCGGCTTGCCGTCCTGGCTGACGAAGTCGCTCACACGGGCGGCGCTCTGCCAGGCCCGGTCGTCCAGTCGGCCGTCGATGATCGGCGGCCACGCGGTCTGCGTTACGACGATCGACCCGCTGGGCTGGTTCATGCCGGCCGGCAGGTCGTCCAGATCGTCGTCGACGCATCCGGCGCACAGCAGCAGCAGCGTGCAGGCCAGCATGGCCATCGCCGGCCGGACCGTTCGGATACGAATACGGGAATGTCTTGTCCGTTTCAACGTGAAGCCCAAGGTTCTCGCGTTGTCAGCCGCCGGTCGCCGCCGGCCGGCCCGCTTGCGATGCGCCGGGCGCATTGTGGCAGATCGCCGCCGCCTTGTCCACACCGGCGACAAGGAACCGAGAAGTCAGAAGTTTGGAGTTAGAAGTCAGGACTCTTTGTGATTCGCCGCTGAGGCGCTGAGTCGCAGAGAGACAATGATTCATGAAAGGCATTGCGTCGGAGTGTTTCGGTGGCCCCCGATGCCCGCGCTCAGGGCTATCGGACAAGAGTCGGAGAAACCGCCGATGCGCGCCGATGAACGCCGATCATGAGGGCCTTGTTCTCAAAAAAGTCCGCATCCGCGTTCATCTGCGTCCATCGGCGGTTCCATTCCTTCGCTGATTCCTGGCCAATTCCTTTCCCTCAGCGTCTCCGCGCCTCAGCGGCGAACTGAATGAAGAATGCTCAAGTCAGTCTGGCTGACTCCCGACCTCCGCCCCAGGCGGCGCAAGAAAAGAGGGCGGCCGCTTGCAGCTCACTCGCCAAGCAGCCGCCCCAGCGTCGGGGGACCGGCTAATGCATTGTCTTCCAAGGCCTGGTCGAGTCGGACGTCGGGAATCCGCCGACCCGCCTATCTGTCGCCCCCGACGCCGCACGACAGGCCGCCGCCCCCACAGCCCGCCCCCTTGTCTGCTTCCCCCCTGACTCCCCCTTGGCCTCCCCCCTGGCTTCCCGCCTGACTTTCCCCCGCTGTCCGCCGGCCCCCGCCGACGCCCCCGGTCCGGCGCCGAGCCCGCCATCGCTTCACCCTCAGGCCCGGTGCTGAAAGGACTTTACACCACGCCAGTGACAGCCTTGTGTCATGGGTCTGGATTTTTTCTCGGGAATTTTTCGCCGACGCGCCCTCGCAGGCAACGCCCACCGCCGCCCGACGAGGCTGACGGGCAACATTCGGCACGACCGCCAGAATCGTTACAGGCGGCACAGGATGGCAAATCAGGCCCGGACGCCCGCCAAGCCGCCCATATTATCGGCCCCGGGCCTGTCCCGGGCGGCTGGCACGCCGTTTGCTCTCTCTTCCAGTTGTCCAGGGTGGAGGAGTTGAAGTCGTGAGGAGCAACCGAGTCCGAATCGCCGCCCTGCTGGCTGGGGCCTTCCTGGTCGGCCTGGTTGGCGGGTGCGCACAGACGCCGCAGTTCAACGGCCAACCGGTGACAGTCTGGCAGCCGGCGCCGGGCGGCGACAGCCCGGCCCCGCTGTTCGCGCCGCGATGGGTCGCCGCACCGCAGCCGGGCGTGCAGCAGGTCGTGCTGCCGCCGATGGCGTGGTTCAACGATCGGCCGGAGTGGCCCGCGCCCAGCGGACTGAGCCTGGGCGAGGTGACTTACTACCGCGAACTCTACTACGACCGGCAGTCCAGCAACGTCGGCAGCAGCAGGCCGATCTACGACAGCTTCCATCGCCGATTCGAGATCTACCGGACCGGCGTGATGATCAGATAGGTCTCGCCAGGGGCATCCTGGGTTCAGCGAAGTCGGCCGGCGCCCGGAGGGGACCGGCCGATTTCGTGTACCCGCGGGCCGCCGGAGGCGCGAAGTTAGAATTTCCTGATTCCGGCGTTGACCGCAGGAAGCCGCCGGGAACCCGGCGGATTCCTGCACTTACGACTCGTTCAAACTTCGGCCAGTCGCCCCCAAGTTTGAACCCTTGATTTCGTGGTGTTATTCTGGGAGCATCTTGGGCAGCGTTCGCCCGCCTCCAGGCTCCCGGGCGGTTTGCCGCCAAGCACACGACATTGGCGGCTTTGAAGAGACTCCGATGGGCGTACTAACCGACTTCATCGTTGCGAACCGCGCTGAGGCCCAGCGTGTCTTCGAATCCAGTTGTCCCAGCACAGACTTTGCCGGCTTGGACGCAAAGGGCATTGACACCGTAAAGCTCGGAACCCTTCATGCCATACTTACAGGCACCCAATTCGACCCGACTTTCATAAGCGACACGCTGGTTGATGGCGGTGAAGACGGTCCTTGGGTGTTCGAGGTGCCAATGGATCTCGTGCAGCGGCTCGGCAAACTGGACGCACAGCAACTCCAGACCGTCGGCGTAAAGTGGGCTGCGACGGAGGAGTTTTCGGGGAAGTTCGACAATTGGCCAAGCGAAGCAGTGCTAGCTGTTCTACAGGAAATTTCCGCATTATGTAAGCGCGCAGTTCAGGAGGGAAAGGCGCTTCTCATGTGGATGTGTCTTTGAGGGCCAGACCATACTGCCTGCCTTCCTACGCCGCCGGGCCTTGCGTCAGGACAGTTGCTTGCAGAGCATCGTGGGTTAGGATCCTCTGAAATGAAAGCCCTCCGCGTCCAAATCACCCGTGTCGTCGATGCCTCACAGCCCGGCTTCGTCGAGTGCCGACTGCAAGATGCCTTCGGGCGATCCTGGGTGTTTGTCGAGAAGATTCCAGTCGTCACTAATGCGAACCTCAATGCGGCTAGCGCCTATCCACAGGATGGGGTGATTGCTTGCGATGTACTGGCATCGCGCAGACTTGCTGATGGGCGGGAAGTCTTGACTGTCGACACCAGGGGACCTTGGGGAGTTGAGGCAACCACCGGGGACACGCGGTTTGAGATTCTGCCCGATCAAGTCTTCGAGGTTCCGGGCTAAGCCGATATCCGTTACATCTGATCGAACAGAGCGGTTGCCCCCTCGCGAAAAGTTCTAACCCCGTCCAGCCTTCCCGATCAGGTCTGGTCGCTTAGCGGCCGGGCCTTCTTCTTACGCCGCGGGGCCCGCAGGGCCAAGCCGGCCCCTGCTTGCCTTCGTTTGGCCCCTGCCCACATCGTCTTGCCTGCTTGCCCTTGCTGCCGGCCGGAAGCCTGTCTACGAGCATGCCTCGACAACGGAGGCTTGCCGGGCAGGCACGTCTTGCGTAGCCTATTGCCATGCTGAAGAAACCCAGAGCCGCGGAGGCGCGCATAACAATCCGCAAGTACCAAGCATCGGATTTCGACGAAGCGGCTACGCTAGTCCACGAGGTATATGCCAAGTTTGTCGCTCCCGATGGTACGGCCGAAGGGGCGCGCTGGTGGTTGGATTACCTGAATCCCGCTGGCGATAACCGCGAGAAACTCCGGACAAGGTGGGCCGAGGAGACCATCGGCTACGTTGCGGTTTCGGGCCGTCGAATTGTCGGGATCGTCATGGGCACAACCGAGGAGTTGAAGCGTCTATTTGTGAAGGAATCACTTCACTCCCGCGGCATCGGCCGCTCGCTCATGCACCGGTTCGAACGCGAGTGCCGTCGACGCGGGGCGAAGAGATATCGGGTCGTTGCTTCGCTGTTCGCCGTGCCGTTCTACCTGCGTATGGGTTGCAGGCGATCCACCGGCGTTCGGAGCGTGCATGGGCTCAAGATTCAACCGCTTACGCGAGTGTTGGATTAGCCGGACGACGGATCACTGTAAGCCAATCTTGTCGCGACCGCCGCCGGGCAGGCAACGTCCCGCGAAACCGCAAGCGGGCAGCCGCCGAAGTCGAAGATCGCTGCCCGTTCCGCGCCGGCCGGCCGCGCAAACCGAGAGCCCCCGTGCCGTGCATCGGGGGCTCGTAGACTCCTGGCTCGCAGCCGTCGCCGGCAGGCCGGGCGGCGTTCAGTTTTCGGAAAATCCCATGCGCTTCTTGGCGGCCCGGAACAGCGGGTCGCTCAGGTAGCGGTTGTGGCACCGGCGGCAGAGGTCGAAGCGGAATCCGCGATAGGTGGCGTCCTCGACCTCGTCGGCGTCGGCGTCAGCGAGCGACTCGGTCAACTGCTCGATCTCGTAATCCAACTGGTCGGGGTCGTCGGGGAAGCTGGGGCTCTGCTCGTCGGCTGACGCGTATACCTCGATCTTGACTACGAAGCGCTGATCCTCCCCGTCCAGCCGGGCTCCGCACAAATCGCAGGTATAGTGTATCATCGCAGGCAACCTTCCCGTGCTAGTGATTGAATCGCGGAAGTGTTCAGGCGACGAGCGGACACGCCCCGACAGATGGGGCCGATCAAGGTGCCGTTGGCTTCACCGGGCAAAGCGGCCCAGGCCGCGTCTCGCCCCGTCGCATCTTCAGCAGTCCAATGTACTGCCCCCTGCCGATTCGGTCAATGGGCGTTTTTCCCGCCGTCAGAAGCAAATCGCGGACCCGGTCCTCTTCTTCATTTTCGCGCCCATACGGTCACGTTGGCCGGGACCAGGCTGGTCATGTGCTGCCAGGTTCCCGGCGCGGCAGCCGGGTCGCCGCGGCGGCCCTCCCACAGGCCGAGAATCGTGAACCCCCTGCCGATCAGCCCGTTGATCACCGTCGGGACCAGGTGGATGAACTCCCGCGGGCCGAGCACGCGGACCGGCGGCCTGCCCTCTCCCGGGTCGATCGTCCAGTGCTGGTCGCCGGCCAGGCAGAGCACGTCGCGGCCGGCCGGTTCGTCGAGGGCGCCCTCGGCGTCGACCAGCCGCCGGGCAGACTCGGGAGTCAGATCGAGCATAGGCCGGGAGTAGGGCACGCCCGCTCGCGCCAGTGCGTCCCAGCGTTCCTGGTTGTATCGAGCCAGTTCGTCCATGGGAGCCCTGAAAGTGTACCCGGTCCACTTTCCACAGTGAAAAGTGGACCAGGTCCACTTTTTCTAGAGCCAGCGGGTGAAGAAGGCCACGCTGCGGTTGCCGCCCCAGCCGTGCTCGCCGGGGTGCAGGTCCAGCTCCAGCCGGTCGGTGACACCGGCCGCCGCGTAGATCTTCTCGAGCTGACGGTAGCAGCTCATCGCGTCGTCCAGCCGGAAACAGGAGTCGTAGACCCCGATGTCGATCAGCAGCGGCCGCGGGGCGATCAGCCCCTGGGCCTCCGGCAGGTCGACCCGCTTGTAGAGCCCCGGGGCCACCTGCATGCCGCAATAGTTCGTGTCGCGGATGCCGAACGCGGCCCACAGGTCGCTGTAACAGATGATCTCGACGGCCTTGAACCGCTCGTCGCACAGGCCCATCCAGAGCGTCATGGTCCCCCCGCCGGACAGGCCCATCACGCCCAGCCGGTCGCCATCCACGCCCGGCAGCGTGCAGGCGAAGCTCGTCGCGGCCCGGCCGTGGGCCACGTTGATCGACAGCGAGGTCATGCCGAACATGGTCGCGTGCAGGTAGAGGATGTTGCACCAGTCGCGGCCTTCGCCGAGGTTGGAGTGGTTGGGCTTGCGGGCCGGGTTCCTCTCGCCGAAGCCGATCCAGTCGATCGCGAAAGTGACGAAGCCGGCCTTGGCCATCTGGTGGCCATAATTGTAGTTGTGGTTGCGGGCGCTCTCCCGTATGGCCGGCGAGCTGTCGTTGCCCATCACCGGCTCCTTGCCGAACTGCCCGTGGCCGTGGCAGCAGAGGATGGCCGGGCGGCGCTCCCCGTCGGCCAGGTCGGCCGGGTAGTTGATCAGAAACGCCGCCGAGATGTGCGGGCCGACGTCGATCAGCCAGCGCTGCTTACGCAGGCCGTCGTGGGTCCACTCGGCCACGAGCTGCGGGTTGGGCGGGACCGCGGGCGGGAAGTCGCCGAGGGTGGCCAGCACGTCGGGCAAGGCGGCCGCCTTCCAGTCGGCGAACGGCCGCTTGGCGTCGAACCGGTGGATGGGCCGATGCTCGGCCGCCATTCGCTCGAACATCACCTGTGGACTGAGGTTACGAGTCTTCACGGCAGGCTCCTTTCAGAAAGTGGACCAGGTCCACTTTTTTCGGTCGCCAAAAGTGGACCTGGTCCACTTTTCAGATGCGGGCGGAGGATGCGGGCGATCAACGGGATCGCCAGGACCATCGGGGCCTCCAGGAGGATCGCCGGCAGCATCGACTCGACCCCTATCCGGTCCACCCAGAACGTCCGCGCGAACACCAGCGCCAGCCCGTTGTTCACGTAGGCCGAACAGATCGATACCGCCGCCCGGTCGGTCATCGGCCTCCACGGCGTCAGCCAGAATCCCACCGCGTAGAAGATGGCCGTGAACGCCAGGATGAACAGCACCAGCCCGCCCACGCGCCACGGCGCCGACCGCACCAGGCCCAGCGTCTGGTCGCTCACCGACGCCATGATCGTCACGATCAGCAGGGCCAGCGACACGATGGACAGCCCGGTGTATTGCTCGCGATGCCGGGCGACGAACGCCGGCGCGACCCGCCGCACGATGACCGCCGCCGCCATCGGCGAGAAAAGCGTGGCCGCCAGGAACAGGCTCTGGCGGAGCAGGAACCCCGCCCCGCCGCTGCCGTGGCCGCCGGACCAGACCAGCCCGATCGCCAGCGGCACGGTCAGCGGGCAGGCCAGCGACGTCAGCAGCGTCAGCACCATCGCCAGCGATGCGTTGCCGCGGACGATGTCGCTCATCGTCGCGCAGGCCATCCCGGCCGGCATGGCCGCCAGGATCAGCACGCCCAGCGCGAAGTCCGGCAGCAGCCAGCGGGCCAGCGCCCACATGCCCAGCGGCAGCGCCAGCAGCAGCATCGCCGCCAGGTAGACCAGCAGCAGCGGCCGGCGAAGCTCGCGCAGCGCCGTCGCGAAGTCGAGCTTGAGCCCGGTGAAGAACAGGATGCCCGCCAGCAGCGGCAGGCTGAACCGCTTGCCCGCCTCAACAACCGCGGCGGTCCCCGGCAGGTGCAGCGCCGGCAGGCCCAGGCCCAGCGCGACCGCCGTCACGCAAACCAGCGCGAACTGCCGTTCAAAGAACCTGAACCCGAACCTGGCGATCATGGGGTGGACTCCGCGGGTCGGCTGGCGGAGCGCCGGCCGGACCGGCCCACATGATACATCAGGATCGTCCGCTCGCGAGGGTTGGACGTCGTCGGCAGGCCCTCGACGGCGGCGAAGCCGCGCTCCTCCATCGCCTCGCGGTTGTTGTCGATGTCGCGGGTGATCATCCAGGGGACGCGGCCGCGGTCAGCCAGCCAGTCGTTCCAGGACCGGTCCGCGCCGACCTTGCCGTGCTCGCGGATCAGGTAGTTGTGATAGCGCATCGCCTCGGGCACGTCGCGCCCGAAGTAGTAGAGGAAGACCGAGTCCAGCGCGTTCCAGCTTGCCACCGGGGCCTCGGGGCCGACACGGGCGGCCGCCGCCCGGGCGACGGCTGCCAACTCGCGGTCCTCGTCCACCCGCGGCGCCTGCATCCAGACGGCGGCGTGGCCGACAGCCGCC
>JAJVII010000059.1 GCA_022072085.1 Phycisphaerae bacterium | reverse complement strand
GATACAGTTGATCCCACAGCCTGCCGTCCATGGCATAGCTCCTTTCGGTTTGGTTACCAGAAAAGAGCTTAACCTAAACGGCCGGCTGTTCTTGTACCCGGCTCGGCAATTATGAAAAACCCTGAGACACCGAGGCACAGAGAAGAAAACCGCGAATTGACGCGAATCGGAAGAGAGACAGTTTCCTCGCTTCCTCATTCGTGTCCATTCGCGTCCATTCGCGGTTCTTCCTGCTTGTCTTTCTTCAATTCCGAATCTGCGCCATTTGCGTAATCTGCGGATGATCTCTCTTCTTCTCTGTGCCTCTGTGTCTCTGTGGTCAGCTCTCAAGCGCTCGGGGCGTCGGCGCTGGCGCGCAAGGCCGCGGTCGGGGCGCGGTCGATCAGGTCAGCCAACGTGCGGCCCTTCAGCACTTCGTCGCGGCCGTCCGCCAACTCGGCGATCACCCGCTCAGTCGCCGCGTCGGGGTCGGGCCGGGCGTAGCCGGGGTCCAGGGCGGCAGCCGCGGCAGCGAGCTCGCCCAGCGAAATCGACTCGGGCGGCCGGTTGAGCTGGTAGCGCACCTGCAGCCGCCGGCCCTCGTTGCGGACCAGGATGCCGCGCTCCTCCAGGTGCTCAGCCAGCGACTCCAGCGTGTCGGGCGGCAGCCGATACTGGTCGGCCAGCCGCGAGGTCGGCTGCGGGCCCTCGCCGCGGACGAAGAACCCCCCGTAGGCCGACGCCACCCGCAGCAGCCAGGCCCGGTCGAGCATGAGCCCGCCGCGGCGACTCATCGCCAGCTCGTTCATCTCCAGCCCGCGGAGGTACTGCGTGACGTAGGTCACCTCCAGGCCGAACAGCACGATCAGCCAACTGATGTAGATCCACAGGAAGAACAGCAGCACCGCGCCGACGGCGCCGAAGAGGGTGAGCTTGAGCACCGAGTGGTGGACGTAGAACCCGAAGCCTGCCTTGGCGATCAGCCAGGGGACCGCCGCGGTCAGCGCCCCGTAGGCCGCCGCCTTGATGCCCACCCGCGTGTTGGGCAGCTTGAGGTAGATGACGAACAGCACCAGCCAGACGGTCATGACCGACCAGGCTTCGCTGGTCAGCCAGGCCCACCACCGCGCCCCGCGGCCGATGTCCAGCGCACTGCGCAGGCCTGACGTAGTCACCAGCGCGAAGCCCAGCAGCACTGGAACCAGCGTGATGGTGAACCAGAACGCGGTGAGCCGACGCCAGATCGAACGCGGGTCGGCGACGTGGTAGATCGAATTGAATGCCCGCTCGATGTGGTTGAGCAGGGCGATGGCCGCGTAGGCCAGCAGCAGCAGGCCCGTCAGCCCGACGCCCTTGGCGTGAAGGCGCTTGTAGATGCCGTTGATAAAGTAGCCCAGGAAGTCCTGGAGGGTGAACTCCTCGCCTCCGCCCGCGCCGCCGGGCCGTGACCGGTATTCCTCGCGCGAACCGGCGCCGGCAGTAGTCGGCTGAGTCCCCTGAGGGCCTTCCTGCCGGGCCTCGCGGTCGCGATTGCCCCCGCGGCGGTGGATGGGCATGGGGATGCTGCCGGCGTTGGTCTGCTCGGAGATCACCGTGATCGTCGTCTGGGCGAGTTGGTCAGTGTCCACGAAGTACTGGGCAATGAAGCCGGTCATCACCAACAGCGGCACGAGCCCGAAGATCGTGCGGAAGCTCAGACCGGCCGCCACGTGGTTGAACCGCTCGCGACGGAGCTGCCGCACACAGATATAGCCCAGCCGAAGCTGGTACCACGCGAACCGCGTCAGGTTGCCCAGTTCGCGGTCGGGGCGGCTGATGGCCCCGAGGATCCAGTCGCTCAGACGAGAGGTCAGGCCTTTCTTGGGTGCCATGAATTGCTCGCTTGCCGCGGCGCCGCCGGCGGATGCTACGGCTTCTTGTTCTTGTCTTTGTCCAGCCCTTTGAGAATCGCCTCCAGCGCGTCCTGGATGGCCTTGGTCTTGTCGTCCGGCTTCTTTTCGCCGGGCTGGTCCTGCTGGCCCGGCTGCTGCTGGCCGGGGTTACCCATGCGCTTGCGGGCCTGCTCCTCAAGATACTTCGCCCCGGCCCGCGCCGCCAGCTTGCCGATCTCGGCCGGCAGTTTCGAGGTATCCAGTTGCGGATCGCCGGGCGTGCCCTTGAGCGGGACCGTGATCGGCGCGTCGCCCAGGTAAGTGATCAGGTCCTTGCCGATGAACTTCCAGGTCCCGGCGTACTTCTGGAGCAGGTCCGCGGTCACCAGCAGCGTCACCGACATCTCCATCGTATCGTCCAGGCCGACCCAGCCGTCGAAGGTCAGCTTCCGCCCGCCGAAGTCCATCGTCAGGCTCTGCACGTAGAACCGCCCGGACTTCATCAGCAGCGGCTGCTCGAGGAGCGTGCCCTCCTCGCCCTCGACCTTCGTGCCCAGCGCGGTGTCCAGGCTGCCCATCAGCCCGCCGCGGATCACCAGATGGCGCATGCTCAGCCTGCCGCTGAGCACGCTGTCCAGGTCGCGGGCCTTGAGCGCCCGCCCGTCCAGGGGCATGTCGGCCTTGTCCAGTTTGAGCGTCATCACGCCGTGGGCCTCGCGGGCCCGCCACAGCACGGGGATCGACTGGAGGAAGTTGCGCGACATCTCCTGGTTGATCTCGACGTCCTGCACCAGCGCCAGCGTCGGCGGCTCGGGCGGCGGCGCCGGCACGCCCACCGGTCCCGGCAGCGGCGCGAATTCCGGCGGCGCCGCCTTGGGCGTGATCGTCAGCCACGCAATCGGTTCGGTCAGGGTCTGGGCCGGGTGGCGGACGCCGGTCTTGGGGTCCGTCAGCGCCGGGACGGTGAACCGCCGGACCGACTGAAGATCGACGTGGCCCTCCCAGTTGAGCTTGCCGTTGTTGGCCGGCGCCGACGTGAGCGGAATGACCATCTTGCCGTGGTTGAGCGTCAGCTCGATCGGCGGGCTGGGCGAGCCGACAACTAAGCCCTTGTAGTCGATGCGGGCCCAGTCAGGCGCGACCTTGAGCATCGCAGCCGCGTCGAACTTCAGATACATCGGCCAATTCAGCGCGAACTCGCTGGGGCGACCTTCCGTGAAAGTCAGCCCCTCCGGCCACTGGTCGCCCAGGAACGTCTGAAGCGCCGAGCCGCGGATCGCCATCTTCCCCTTGAGCTGGAGCAGCTTGGTCTGCTTCAGGTCGGTCAGCGAGCCGGCGGCCTCGCCATCGGCCAGCTTGTTCACGCTGCTGACGGCCAGCCGCTCGAAGGTCCACGAATCCCGGGCGTCGTCCTGGATCACCCGCAGGCTGATCTGAAGCCGCGGGTCAGCCAGCGGAGCGTTCTCCGACTTGGCGCGCGGGGTCACGTTCAGGTTCGTCCAGGTCACCGTCGGAGCCCAGGCGACCCGGCCGGCGGCGTCGCGCGTGATCGACGCGCTCAGCTCGATCGTGCCGCCGTAGCTGTTGCTGTCCTGGCGGGCAGCCAGGCCGTTGAGAATCGCGAACAGCCACTCGGCCGGCGATCTGGCCGTCAGGCTCTTGACCGTCACCGCCGACGAGCCCCCGCCGCTCAGGCCCGTCACGCTCAGGTCGCTCACGCCCAGTTGGGCCGCCGTCGCGGCGCCGCTCGCGTCCTTGGCGGTGACGCCCAACTGCGCCACCTCCAGCCGCCCGGCCTGCGGATCGTAGCGGATCGGCTGGGCGTTGGCGAAGCTCACCTGGGCCGACTCGATCGTGCGTCCGGGCTCGTCCTCGCTTGCCGGGCGGGTCACCTTCAGCCCGAACACGTCGCCACGATTGGCCGTCAGCAGCAGCACGCCGCCGTCCGCCGATTTCGCGTCGGCGTCCAGGTCGGCCACGCCCGCCAGACGCGTCGGGGCGAGCATCCCCGGCAGCAGCGGCAGCCGGGCCAGGTCGGCCTTGACGACCGCGTGCCCCTCGAAGCTCATCGGCCCGGGCCGCATGTTCCACACCCGCGCTCCCGTCAGCCTGCACGTCTGGATGCCATCGCCGCTGACGTCGGCGACCGGTACAGACAGTTCCCACTTCGCCGGGTCGAAGGTGAATCCGGGGGCGTCAACGGCAAGCTGGGCGGCCTCGTAGCGCCGCGGCTGGCCGCCCACCGCCGCCGGCGGCAGGATCAGCCGCCCGCCGGTCAGCAGCGCGTGGGCCATGCCCGTGATGCGCCCGGCTGCGTCGGTGCGGGCGCCCGTCTTGAGCGTCAGCCGACCTGCCAGATCCTCCGCACGCAGCAGGCCGCGCAGCAGCGGGACACGGCCCAGGTCCGCCGACACGTCGCCGCTGTCCAGCGCGACCGTCGGACGGTCGCCGCCCAGGCCGCTCGCCTTGAGCCCCTTCAGGTCGCACCGCTCGATGCCGTCGCCGGTCAGCGCGAGCTGCGTCAGCTCCGCGCCGCGATGAGCCGGGTCCAGGGCGAGCCCCTGCACGTCGGCCGTCAGCCGACCGGCCTCGATCCGCCGCGGGGCCTCCGAGAGCTGCGCCGCCGGCATGACGATGAGCACGTTCTGAAGGTCCGGCTTTAGCCGGTCGGACCGCAGCACGCCGTCCGCGTCGCATCGCAGATCGCCGTGAAGCTCGACGTGGCCGGCCGCCTGGGTCGCGCCCAGCAGCACAGGCAGCGGCGTCACCTCGGCCAACTCAACAACGACGTCGGCATGGGCCACGGCGAAAGTCTTCTGCGCTGCCCGGAGGTCGCCGACATGCACGCCGGTCAGCTCCAGCGTCTTGACGCCGTCGCCGGCGACTGTGAGGCGGCTGGCGTCGGCGGTCATCGCCGCCAGGTCCGCCGACAGGCCGGGCACAGCCATGGAGGCCTGCTTCATCTCGATCCGCCGCGGCTGGCCGCCAGGCGCCTCGGCCGGCTGCGCGTAGACCAGGCCCGCGACCGACGCGGACAGGCCGAACCGCTCCGGATCGCCCGCCGGGGCAGCCAGGCGGAGCGTGTCGCCGACGTAGTCGCCGCGGGCCAGCAGGTTCGCGCGTCCGGCCAGCGCCGTCCCCGGGGGCAGGCCCAACGACTTGCCCAGCAGCGCCTGGACCTGGGCGAGGTCCACGTTCGTGGCCCGGGCGGTGAAAGTCAGTGTCGGCGGCGCGGCCGATTCACTGCTGCCGACCGGCAGGGGCGCCGGCTCGCCGTAGCCCGCCTCAGCCGACAACTGGTCGGCCAGACGGCTGTTCTGGAGCTTGAGCGTCGCGACGATCGGCCGCTGGAGCCGGAGGTCGCGCGTCGCGTAGGGGTAGTAGACCGTCATGTCGATCGACGGCCGCGGATCGCTCCAGGTCGCCGGCCCGAAGCCGGCGATCCGCAGGTCCGCGAACGCCGCCTGGGCCTGGATGCGGAGCTGGTCCTCCAGGCTGCCCTCGGGCCGGACCCGCCGACTGCTGACGGTCAGCGCGACCTGGCCGCCCATTCGCCGCTCGCCCGGGTCGATGAACTGCGCCAGTTCGTCGTGCAGGACGCCAAGGTCCAGGGTGATTCGATTGTCCGCGCTGCCGGCTTGCAGGTCGTCCAGGTCACCGCTGACGGCGAAGTTCTTCGCCCAGGCCGCGTCGAGCTTCAGGCCCGCGCGGTCGGGGTTGTCCGACGGCAGCGACCAGTTCCTGCCGTCGAACCGCACGTGCAGCGCCAGCGTCACGGGGCGCACCGCCACCGGCTGGCCGCCGAAAGTTCCTTCGACCCTGCTCTGCGCGACCTGGCAGTCCAGGGCGCGGGTGCGGCCGTCGCCCGCGAGTCGCAACTGGACAAGGCGCAGCGTTCCGCCGGTTACGGCCGCGCCCTCGCGCAACCCGATCGACCGGGCCAGCCCCGGCAGCGTGCGGACGAGCAGGGCCTCGTCGATCACGCTGTCGTTGAGGTCCAGCGAGAACGACGGCACCTCGGGCATTTCGCGCGACAGCAGGCCGCCGACCAGTTCCTTCAACTGCCCCACCGGCGCCTGGCCGGAGGCGTTCAGGCTCACCAGCTCCTTCCCGCCCACCATCGCCCGCAGGACGTTTCGGCCGCCTTCCAGGCCGGCCACGGTCAGCAGGCCGTCCTTGATCGCGAACTGCACGTCGGACTCGGCCCGCAGATCGCGGACGGCGTCGCCGGTGGGCAGGTCCAGCCCGGCGCCCGTCACCTTCAGGCCGGCCACCTTGCCCGACACGTCGCCCAGGCCGTGCACGTCCAGCGCGATCGATCCGTTCAGCACGCCGGCGGTCAGCTTCAGGCCCGCGCCGTCCGGCGCATCGCCCAGGAAGAAGTTAGTGAGCACAAGCCGCAGGTCTGTCGCGGTGACCTTCACGCCGCGGGCGATCAGTTCGTCCGCGAAGCGCTCGGCGTCCAGCGTGCCGTCAGCCCGCCACGGCAGACGGATCGCGCCATCCAGGGCCGCCTTCTGCGTCGTTCCGCCCGCGGCGATCATGAGATCTACCGACGGGACAATGTCGCCCTCCAGGCCCGCCGGCGCCGTCACCGCCGCCGTGCCGTCCAGCCGCCCGCCGCGCAGCTCAGCCGGGACGGCCTTGGCCTTGCCCAGCAGGACCAGCAGGTCGATCGGCACGCCGGTGAGCGTCAGCTTCGAGCGCTGCACGCGCAGCCGCGGCAGGTCGAACTCGCCCTGCCCCCGCCACGCCGGCTGAACCGCCGCCGTCGCCTGCACGCGGCCGCGCTCCGCGCCGGCCTCGACGGTCAGGTCAGCGTCCGACTCGGCGGCGCCGCCCAGCCCGCGCGGCACGCTCAGCTCCGCGCTGCCGACCAGCCGAAGCGGCTGCTCGAACCGCGGGCCGCTCACGGTGGCGTCCAGCTCCTTGAGCTGGGCCGACAGGATCAGCGGGAACCGCCGGGCCCAGGCCGGGGCGGCGGCGGGCAGCGGATCGGCCTGGCCTGGCTTGGGACTGCCGGCGGTCACATGCAGCGCCAGCCGGGCGAAGCGGTAGCCGTCGCCGCTGTCGGTGCGCACGAACGCGACCTGGTTGCCGCGGAGGTCGAGCGTCGCGGCGAGGTCGCCGGGGCCGTTCAGCCGAGCATCGGTCAATTCGCCGGTCAGCCGCCCGGACTGGTAGTCCAGCGGCAGGTCGAGCGTGGCGGCTGCCCAGCGGACGACCTCAGCCGGCATATCGAAGGAGGCCTTCTCGCCCGCGGCCAGGGCCGCGGGGTCGCCCCATCGACCGTCGCGCCAGGGCGTCGCCTGGCCCTCGGCCTGGAGCGTGCCGGTCGAACCGGCGGCCGCAACCGTCAGGTCGAGCTTGTGCGAGACCGGGGCGCCCAGGCCGTCGCGGGCCGACACGCTCAGCGCGCCGGCCACCTGGACCTCGCCGGCGTCGGGCGCAGCCGGAGGCGGGGCAACGGTGATGCGGAGATCGTTAACGGCCAGCGAGAACTTCCAGGGCGGCAGGGCCGGCTGCTTGGAGGCCTTGGGCTCATGCGGCTGCTTGGAGGCGGCCGCCGTCGACTTGAACGCGGCAACGATGCGGAACTGTCCCTGCGCATCGCGGGCCAGCCGCCCGTGAAGGCTCTGCACGACGATCTGGCCCAGGTCGCGCCGGCCGAAGAGCACCGAGGCCAACCCGACCGGCACGCTGACGCGGTCGACGCTTACGATCTCGATGCCGTCGGCGTCGAGGAGGCGCACGCCGCGGAGTCTCTGGTCGCTGAACCAGCCCAGCGACAGGTCGTCGAGCTGGATCGTGCCGCGGATTTCACGGTTCACGCGCGAAAGGATCAGCGAGCGGACCGGCGGCGTGGAGGCGATGATCGGCGCGAACGCCACGAGCGCGACCAGCAGCAGCAGGAAGACCGCCAGCACACGCAGCCACCGCCGGCGGCGCTTTCGCCGAACCGGCGTCGCGGCGGCCGGGGGGGCGCTCGCGGCCGGCGCCGGCCCGCGGGAATCTGCCTGGTGGGGATCGGACATGATCGGCCACCTCTGAAAAGAGGATGGGAGCGGTTCCATTGTCGATAGGCCCGGCGGCTTTGGCAAGAATCAGCCGAGCCCCCCAGCGGCTTTCCGCCGCCGGCGGCATCCTTATAATAGACCCCCGGACGCGGCCGCTCGACTTTTCACAACACCGCGAGGTGAGCGATGACCCGGGAACAGGCCTGGCAGCTTGTGTGCGAATGGGTAGCCAGCGACTCGCTGCGCAAGCACATGCTCGGGGTCGAGGCGGCGATGCGGTTCTACGCCGCCAAGCTCGGCCAGGACGTCGAGGCCTGGGGCGTCGTCGGCCTGCTGCACGACATGGACTACGAGCGGTTCCCCCAACCGCCCGACCACAGCCGCAAGGCGGCCGAGGCGCTGCGGGCGATGGGCGTCGAGGAGGAGATCGTCGCGGCGATCCTCTCGCACGCCGACTGGAACCAGCAGGAGTATCCGCGCGACGCAACGCCGATGCGCAAGGCGCTGTCGGCGGTCGATGAGCTGACCGGCTTTGTCGTCGCGTGCGCGCTGGTGCGACCCAGCCGCAGCCTGGACGACCTGGAGGCTCGCAGCGTGCGGAAGAAGATGAAGGACAAGGCATTCGCCGCCGCCGTCAGCCGCGACGACATCGCCCGCGGCGCCGAGCTGATGGGCCTGGAACTGAACGCGCACATCGACAACGTGATCGCGGGCATGCGCCCCGCCGGCAAGTCGCTGGGCCTGGCGTGAATCCATTACCGCAAAGACGCGAAGAGCGCGAAGGAAGCCAAGGCAGGCCCTTGTTCTCCCGTCATCTCTGATTCTCTCCCGAGCTTCATCTTTGCGCCCTCTGCGCCTTCGCGGTGAATCCTCCCCCCTCAGTAATTCCCGAACTGGACGAACGCCTCGCAGGCGATGTCCTGGATCGCGGGATCCAGGCCCAGGGCCTGGTCGCTGCCGTAGCGGTCAGCGATGAACCCGCCACCGCGCCCACCGAGTTTCTCGATCATCAGTTTCGCGTCGGCGCGGATCTTCGCGGGCTCCTTCGTCTGAAGCGTCGTCTGGATGTCCACCGGGCAGCAGAAGCTCACCTTGCCGCCGAAGCGGTCGGCAAGAAACTCGATCCCATGCAGCCGCGGCTGGTCGAACAGGAAGCAGTCGATGCCGCATTCGATGAGGTCGGGGATCACGTCGGTCATCTTGCCGCAGGAGTGCATGAGCACGAACAGGCCGTGCTCGTGGGCTCGGCCGGCCAACTCGCGGAACTCCGGCTTGAAGATCGCCCGCCACATCGTCGGGCTGACCATGAGGCGGTCCTGCGTGCCCCAGTCCTCAGGGAAGGCGACGGCCTCGGCGCCGGCCTCGGCCAGCCGGTCGATCGCCGACAGGAGCTGCCCGCGGACGATCGCGTGCAGCCGGGCGATCTTCTCCGGCTCCCCCGCCAGGTCGCAGAGGTAATGCTCCAGCTTGCGGAGGTAGCGAGCGACATTGAAGGTGAACCCCGGCAGGCCGCCCACGCGGAAATGCTCGTCGCTGTCGGCAGCGAACTTTTCGCGGGCGCCCCGGTAGTCCTCCGGCCGGCTCATGTCCGGCGGCTGGTAGTCATCAAGCTGCGACCAGTCGGCGATGGCCGGCTCAACGACCTCGCCCTTGTCGAAGTCGGTCAGGCTGGCCCAGACGCAACCCCACACGTCGCGCCAGCGCTTGACCTCGCGGCCGTGCGGCTCGAGCGGCTGGTCGCGATAGCCGGACCAGCCGGCGCCAATGAAGTCGCGCGGGAACCGGCCGCCCAGCCGCAGGCCGATCCGCGGCGGGCTCTGAAACGTCAGCACTGCACGGATGATTTCGCGCGGGGTCATGGCACTTCTTTCAGCAGGAGCGGCAACAGTTCGTTCTGACAGGGGAACAGGACCGAGCCGCCGATCGCCGGGGCCGGCTCGACCCGCGTCTGGGCGTCGTCGGGCACGCAGACAATCGGGAGACGCGTCAGCTCAGCCAGCACAGCCGGGTTAGACTCCTCGGCCGGGTCGTGCGAGTCGGGGTTGTAGCGGTTGATCGCGACGGCCGCGACTTTCAGCCCGCGGCTGCGGAGGGCGTCCACCGTCAGCAGCGTGTGGTTCAGCGTGCCCAGCAGCGGCCGCGCGACCACGACCGCCGGCAGGCCCATTGCCTCGGCCAGATCGAGCACGGAGGCGTCGCGCGTCAGGGGGACGAGAATCCCGCCGATGCCCTCGACGACGGCGAAGTCGCTGGCGGCGCGGAGCCGCCGCCACGCGGAAACGACCGCGTCGAAATCGACGGGGCGGTTCTCGGCCTTGGCGGCCGCCATCGGCGCCAGCGGGGCATGCCAACGCTGCGGCGTGATCGTCGCCAGGTCCAGCTCGCAGTCGGCTGCCCAGGCGAGGAACTCGCTGTCGCTGCTGACCAGGCCCAGCCCCTGCCGGTGGCGGCAGCCGGTGGCGAAGGGTTTGAATACGCCGACGCGTCGGCCGCCACGCCGGGCGGCCATCGCCAGCGCCCCGGCAATGACGGTCTTGCCAACCTCGGTGTCGATGGCCGTCACGAAGACGCCCGCAGCCGCCGGTTCGAAGCGGCCCATCAACGGATTGGCCCGCTTGCTCATGCCGGCAGAACCTCGCCCAAAGCCGCCGCGACCGCGTCGAACATGGCATCGATCTGGTCAGTTGTGATCGACAGCGGCGGGATGAACACAAGCACGTCGCCCAGCGGGCGGATCATCAGCCCGTGCCTCCGTGCGGCCAGGCAGACGGCGGCCCCGGTGCGCTTGGCGTAGGGGAAGGGCTCCTTCGTCGCCTGGTCGGCCACCAGCTCGGCGCCGGCGAACAGGCCCCAGCCGCGCACGTCGCCGACGTGCGGATGGCTCAGCAGCCCGCGCAGCCGGGCGGTGAACCGCTCGATCTTCGCCGGCAGGTTCTCCAGCGTGCGCTCCTCCTCGAAGACCCGCAGGCTTGCCAGACCGGCGGCGCAGCCGAGCGGGTTGGCTGTGTAGGTGTGCCCGTGGTAAAACGTCACGCCCTTGGCCTGGAACGGCTCGAAGACGCGGCCGCTCACCAGCGTCGCCGCGAGCGGCAGATAGCCGCCGCTGATGCCCTTGGCCAGGCACATCAGGTCGGGGCTGACGCCCTCGTGCTCGCAGGCGAACATCCGCCCGGTCCGGCCGAAGCCGACCGCGACCTCGTCGGCGATCAGCAGCACGTCGTGGGCATCCGCGATTTCGCGGAGGCGGCGGAGGAAACCCGCCGGCTGGGTGACGATGCCCGCGGCGCCCTGGATCAGCGGCTCGATGAAGATGCCCGCGACCTGCCCGGCGTTCTGGGCCAGCACCCGCTCGACCTGCGCCAGCACGGCGTCGCCGCAGGCGGCGTGCGTCGCGAGCTCGCTGCGATAGAAATAGGGCGAGTCGGCTGCCAGCGTCTCGAACAACAGCGGGCGATAGGCCGCATGGAACAGGTCGATGCCCCCCAGGCTGACCGTGCCGACCGTGTCGCCGTGGTAGGCGTTGACGAACTTGAGAAACTTCGCGCGCCCGGTCTGCCCGCGAAGCTGCCAGTAGGTGAACGCGATCTTGCAGGCAATCTCGCAGGCGGTCGCGCCGCTGTCGGAGTAGAAGACCCGCTCCAGGCCCGGCGGGGCCAGCGCGATCAGCCGCTCGGCCAGCTCCGCGCCGGGCGCGTGCGTCAGGCCCAGAAAGGTCGAGTGTGCGATCCGCCCGAGCTGGTCGCGGACGGCGGCGTCGATGGTCGGATGGCGGTGGCCGTGCAGGTTGCACCAGAGCGAGCTGACGCCGTCGAGGTAGCGTCGGCCCTGTTCGTCGATGAGATAGTTGCCCTCGCCGGCGGCGATGACGACCGGGTCGCCGGCAACCCAGTCGGCCATCGGCGTGAAGGGGTGCCAGACGAACCGGCGATCGAGCTGGACGGCGCGGGACATCGCTTCTCGCGGGGTCATTTCGGGCTCACTCGTTCCGCAAGATGATTTCGCTGCCGGGCGACAGGCCCAACCGCTCGGCCGCCGAGCCGAGGTTGACGGCGATCTCCAGCCGCTCGCACGACCCCAGCAGCGCCAGCGGCTGGTTGGGCTCGACGTCGGCGTAGGTCTTCTTCAAGGCGCCGACGCAGTGGCCGCCGGCGTAGATGGTCAGGCCGGGCGCCCGCACGATTGCGTCACGCAACCGGTCCGGGCCGATGTTGGTGACGCAGTTGCCGAAGCGGTCGACGTAGATCACCTGGCCTCGGAGCGTGCCGTCGGGCTGGTCGGCGGCCGCGGGCAGGTCGAGCTGTTGCATGCGGTCGGTGGCCGGTCCGAGTTCGGCGATCTGGCCGCGGCGCGACAGGGCGGCGGCCGCCGGGGCCATGATGTCCCGCCCGTGGAACGTGCTGCTGGCCGCTCCGTCAGCGGGGACGGGCACGACGTGCAGCGCCTCGCAGCCCCAGTGTTGGACGACCAGCGTGAGCAGGCCGTTGTCGGGGGCGACGAAGAACTGCCCGCCCGCCTGCACCGCCAGGATCGCCCGCGGCGAGCCGACCGTCGGGTCGATGACGGCCAGGTGGACCGTGCCCGGCGGGAAGGTCCGCGGCAACTGGGCCAGGATGAACGCCCCCTGCATGATCCCGCCGCGGGCGACCTCGTGCGTAACGTCAACCAGGGCACTCTTGGGCGCGCCGCTCAGCAGCACACCCTTCATGGCCGCCACGTAATGGTCGGCTGTGCCGAAATCGGTGGTCAGCGTGATGATCGACATGAGTCCTCATCCGTCCCGCTGCGGGAACGGGAACACGGATTACACGGAGAAGACGGATTACGCGGACAATTCATTAGACGATCAGGCGCTTTCGCCAGAGGCTTTCCATGCCGAAATTCAGAAGCAGTCCCACGCGCTTGCCCGACGCCTTGAGATAACTGAGCAACTGCGCTTCGAACAGGGTCTCGTGCGCCTCAGTCGCTTTGACCTCCACGATCACCTTGCCTTCCACGAGCAGGTCGGTCTGGGACCTCCCCACGACGATATCCTTGTAGTTCAACTGAAAAGGCGCCTGCGGAACCACGAGCAAACCCCGGGCAGACAGTTCATAGGCAAGGGCCCGCTCGTAAGGCTTCTCCCTGAACCCGGGTCCAAGTCCAGAATGCACATCAAACGCCGCACCCAGGATCTGTTCGGTGATCTCGCCATGGATCAGTTCGGTCATCTTCCCCTCTCAGTGAAATCCGTCTTGGCCGTGCAATCCGTGTTCCTGCCCCGCCTCAGACGAACGTCACGGGGTAGGCCTTGGGGACCAGGCCGGCGGCGTGGGCTCGGCGGAGCAGCTCGTTGACGGCGGCCCGACCTCGGTCGCCGTAGTCGAGCGTCCAGTCGTTCACGTACATGCCCACGAACTCGTCGGCCAACTCCTTGCCCATGTCGCGGGCATATTGTAACGCATAGACGACGGCCTCGTCGCGATTGGCCAGGGCGTACTCGATCGACTGCTTGAGCAGCACCGACAGCGTGGCGATCTTCGCTTCGCCCAGGTCGCGCCGGATCACGTTCCCGCCCAGCGGCAGGGGGAAGCCGGTGGCCTCGCCCCACCAGACGCCCAGGTCGGCCACCAGCCGGAGGCCCGCATCGGCGTAAGTGAGCTGGCCCTCGTGGATGATCAGGCCGGCGTCATACTGGCCGCTCGCGACAGCCGGGATGATCTGGTCGAACATCACCACGTCGTAATCCAGACCCGTCCCCACCGCGAGCTGGAGCGCCAGGAACGCGGTGGTCAGCTCGCCGGGGATGGCCAGCTTCTTCGTCCGTACGTCAGCCAGCATCATCGGCTCGCGCGAGACGACCATCGGCCCGTAGCCGTCGCCCATGCTCGAGCCGCAGTTGAGCATGGCGTAGCGATCGGCCACGTAGGGGTAGGCGTGGATGCTGATGGCCGTCACCTCCAGTTCGCCGCGCCGGGCCCGCTCGTTGAGCGTCTGGATGTCCTGGAGCTGGTGCTCGAAGCGGAACGGCCCGGTATCGATCTTGCCGTTGGCGAGCGCGTGGAACATGAACGCGTCGTCGGGGTCGGGGCTGTGGCCGACGCGGATCAACTGGCGGGGGTCAGGCTTGCTCATCGCGTGGGGGTCTCCGGGGCAGAGGTTGAGATCCAGTTGGGCGAGTGTATCGCCCGGGCGGGAGATTTTCAAACCACATGCCGGGATCGGCTGCGGCAGTGCCTGGGCCGCCGCCTGCCAAAACGGCATGTTAAATGTGATCTTTCGTCTGACGTAATTATTGTATACATAAATGCTTACGAATTTCTGTATGCCGCTGGTACGGGATTTGCATATAGTTTGGAAAGCGGGGCCCGGCGGGATCGGCCTGCCTCCCCTGCCCCGCGGAGCGAAAAGGGAGTGTGACATGGTCAAGTTCGTCAACAACATGAAGACTGCGGCCCTGCTGGCCGGGCTGACCGCGCTGTGCATGGCCGTCGGGTCGATCTGGGGGCCGACCGGCGTGCTGATCGGGCTGGCGATCGGGTTGGCCAGCAACGGCATCGCCTGGTTCGCCAGCGACAAGATCGCCCTGGCGTCGATGCGGGCGGTGCAGGTCACCGAGCGCGACGACCCGGAACTGGTCGGGCTGGTGCATCAACTGGCGGACCGGGCCGGCATCCCGCGGCCGCGGGTTTACGTCTCGCCGCACCAGGCGCCCAACGCCTTCGCAACCGGGCGCAACCCGTCGCACGGCGTGGTCTGCGTGACGGCCGGCCTCCTGCACGCGATGACCCGCGACGAACTGGCCGGCGTGCTGGCCCACGAGCTGGGCCACATCAAGCACCGCGACATCCTCATCAGCACAGTCGCGGCCACGATCGCCAGCGCGATCACCACGCTGGCCTGGATGGCGATGTGGTTCGGCGACGACGAGCGGAACCCGCTGGCCGGCCTGCTCATGTTCCTGCTGGCGCCGCTGGCAGCCGGGCTGATCCAGATGGCCATCTCGCGCAGCCGCGAGTACGCCGCCGACGCCGAGGGCGCCGCGATCGCCGGCTCGCCGCACGGGCTGGCCAGCGCCCTGGCCAAGCTCGACGGGCTGAACAAGCGCATCCCGATGCGCGTGAACCCCAGCCGCGAGAACATGTTCATCGTCGCGCCGCTGACCGGCCGAAGCATGGCCAACCTGTTCAGCACCCACCCGCCCACCGAGCAGCGCATCGCCAAGCTCCTGGGCCGGTGAGAAGAGGACGATTGACCACAGAGAGCACAGAGGACACAGAGAAGAGGAGAACATCCGCATATTGCGCAGATGGCGCAGATTGGAGGACGGGGAAGACCTGGTGGTCTTCTTCCTCTTCCCTCCTTGAACGAACATCTCGTCCTCTCTGTGCCCTCTGTGTCCTCTGTGGTGAATCTTCTTAGGGGAAAGAGATATGCGGTTCGATCAACTGACAGTCCGGGCCCAGGAGGCCGTCGCGAACGCCCAGAAGCTGGCGCAGCAGCGCGGGCATGGCGGCATCACGCCGCTGCACCTGCTGGCGGCCATGCTCGGCGAGGACGAGGGCGGCGTCGTCGCGTCGATCCTGGCGCGGATGGGGGCGAACGTCGCCCAACTCCGCTCGCTGGTCGAGAGCGAGCTGAAGCGTCTGCCCACTGTCAGCGGTGGCGCCGAGCTGAGCGTCGGCCGCGAGCTGAACGAGGTCTTCGAGCGGGCACAGAAGGAGGCCGACGGGCTCAAGGACCAGTACATCTCCACCGAGCACCTGCTGCTGGCGCTGGCCGACGTGAAGAGCGCCGCCAAGGAACTGCTCGGCATCTACGGGGCCGGCCGCCCGGCGCTGCTGGAGGCGCTCAAGAACGTCCGCGGCGGGCAGCGCGTGACCGACCAGGACCCCGAGTCGAAGTACGAGGCCCTGAAGCGCTACGGCGTGGACCTCGTCGAGCGAGCCCGCACGGGCAAGCTGGACCCGGTGATCGGGCGCGAGGAGGAGATCCGCCGCTGCATGCAGGTGCTCAGCCGCCGCACGAAGAACAACCCCGTGCTCATCGGCGAGCCGGGCGTGGGCAAGACGGCCATCGTCGAGGGGCTGGCCCAGCGGATCGTCAACGGCGACGTGCCTTCGTCCCTGAAGGACAAGCGGCTGGTGGCGCTGGACATGGGGGCGCTGATCGCCGGCGCGAAGTTCCGCGGCGAGTTCGAGGACCGGCTCAAGGCCGTGCTGCGCGAGGTGACCGAGAGCGGCGGCCAGGTCATCCTCTTCATCGACGAGATGCACACCATCGTCGGCGCTGGGCGGGCCGAGGGGGCCATCGACGCGAGCAACCTGCTCAAGCCGGCGCTCGCCCGCGGGCAGCTCCGCTGCATCGGCGCGACCACGCTGGACGAATACCGCGAGCACGTCGAGAAGGACGCCGCCCTGGAGCGGCGGTTCCAGCCGATCTACGTGAGCGAACCGACCGTCGAGGACACCATCGCAATCCTGCGCGGGCTCAAGCCGCGCTATGACACGCACCACGGCGTGCGCATCCAGGACGCGGCGCTGGTGTCGGCGGCGACGCTGAGCCATCGCTACATCACCGACCGCTTCCTGCCGGACAAGGCGATCGACCTGATCGACGAGGCCGCCAGCCGACTGCGCATCGAGAACGACTCGATGCCCGGCGAGCTGGACGAAATCCGGCGGCGGATCATGCAGCTCCAGATCGAGCGCGAGGCGCTGCGCAAGGAGAAGGACGAGGGCTCGCGCAAGCAGCTCGAGCGCATCGAGAAGGAACTGGCCGACCTCCAGGAGCAGGACCGCGGGCTGACCGCGCGGTGGGAGAACGAGGTCGGGCAGCTTCGCGAGATCAAGGGCATCAACGAGCGCGTCGAACGGCTGGAAACGGAGTTGGAGCAGGCCCAGCGGGCCGGCGACCTGGAGCGGGCCGCACGCATCCGCTATGGCGACCTGATCGAGCTGCGCAAGCAGGCAGCCGGCAAGGAGCAGGCGCTGGCCCAGCGGCAGTCGGGCGGCCAGGCACTCGTCCGCGAGGAGGTGACCCCCGAGGAGATCGCCGAGGTCGTCGCCAAGTGGACGGGCATCCCCGTATCGCGGCTGATGCAGGGCGAGCGCGAAAAGTTGATGCGGATGGAGGAGCGGATCGCCAAGCGGGTGGTCGGCCAGGACGAGGCCGTGCGCGCCGTCAGCGACGCCGTGCGGCGCAGCCGCGCGGGCCTGGGCGACCCGAACCGGCCCATCGGCAGTTTCATCTTCCTGGGCCCGACCGGCGTGGGCAAGACCGAGCTGTGCAAGGCGCTCGCGGAGTTTCTCTTCGACGACGAGCAGGCGATGATCCGGCTGGACATGAGCGAGTTCATGGAGCCCCACTCGGTCGCCCGGCTGATCGGCGCACCGCCCGGCTACGTCGGCTACGAGGAGGGCGGGCGGCTGACCGAGGCCGTGCGGCGGCGGCCCTACAGCGTGATCCTGCTGGACGAAATCGAGAAGGCCCACCGCGACGTGTTCAACATCCTGCTCCAGGTGCTGGACGACGGCCGCCTGACCGACGGGCACGGGCGGACGGTCGATTTCCGCAACGCGATCGTCGTGATGACCAGCAACATCGGGTCCGACGCGATCATGGAAGGGGCCCCCAATCGCGATGCATCGCGATTGGGGACCCCGATGGCCGACAGCGCCGAAGCCGAGTGGGAGATGCAGGCCCGCGTGAAGGACTCGCTCAAGCAGTACTTCCGGCCGGAGCTGCTCAACCGCATCGACGAGGTGATCATCTTCCATCGGCTGTCGCGCGAGAACCTCGCGGGCATCGTGCAGATCCAGCTCGGGCAACTGCGCCGGCGGCTGGCGGAGCGCGAGATCGCCATCGCACTGACCGACGCGGCCGTGAACAAGCTGGCTGACGAAGGCTACGACCCGCAGTTCGGCGCCCGGCCGCTCAAGCGGATGATCCAGCAGCAGATCGAGAACGAGCTGGCCCGGGAGATCCTGGCCGCTCGAGTCGGTCCCGGCGACACGGTGACCATCGACGCCGCCAAGCTGGGCTTCACGTTCACCAAGGCCGAAGACAGCGCCCACGAAGTGCCACGAAGAGCCACGAAGTGAGAATCAGGATTGCCGCTGAGGCGATGAGACGCAGAGGGGGAGTGCTCCGTTCGTTCCGGCCATCAAGCCTTTTCGTGGTCCTTCGTGGCCCTTCGTGGGAGCCCCGCGGCGACGAAGACGGCTGCCGCCAGCAGGTAGATGAGGCCGGCGGCCCACCATGAGGGCAGCAGCCATGTCCGCGATTCACCGACGACGCTGTAACGCCCATACATCAGCGGGCGGTGCGACCAACTGAAGGACGTCGGCGGATTCACGGCGTCGTTGGCGGCCAGCAGGGGGTCCGCATAGCGGACCACGGCCATGATGGCCGAGTCGGCGGGGGCGCCCTGCCGCGTCAGGCGGAGCGGCAGGTGGCCCCACAGCAGGCTCGTGCAGGCGACGACAGCCAGCAGCGTCGCAGCCGCCGCCGCGACCCCCGTCCGCTTTGTCCAGCGCCCCATCGCCCAGACCAGCCCCGCCTGCATGCAGGCGAAGCAGGCCAGCACCACGTAGAGCCGCAGGCCCACAACCCAGGTGGTCGCCCCGCCCACAGCCGTCGCGACGATCAGCGCGACGCCGGCCGTGTCGGTTGCGCAGGCCCATCGCAGAAAGCCCGGCCAGTCCGCCCGGCCCAGTAGTACGGGACCGACGAGCATCGGCAGCACCATCGCAGCGAAGCAGAACGCGATCAGCCCGCCGGTCTCGCGGCCGCCGGCATGAGCGGCGACCCAGGCGGCGATCAGCCCCAGCAGGGCGCCCGTCGCGACGGCGGCGGCGCCGGCCTGCCACCAGAGGCGCGAGCAGCGCGGACACGCGGGCGATGCGGATGGGAGATCGGCCATGGGGTTTCCGGGCTGCGCCGGGCGACGGACGCTACTCACCGAGCTTGCCGACGGTCTGGCGATACTGGCCCTGGGCCCGGCGGACGTAGTCGGCCAACTCGCCGTATTGCCGGGCGACGGTGCGGCGGCGGTCTTCAAGCTGGCTGAACAGGTCGCGCTGGGCCTCGACGGCCTGGGCGACCGTCTCGCTGTGCTCGCGCCACTGGCCGGTCAACAGGTCGATCGCCGCCAGCGGATCGTTGATGGGAAACGCCATCGCGTCCGGCTGGGTCGTGGGCGACTTCTGCACGCGGATGTCGGCGTCGGCGAAGCCGGCCTTCCTGCACAGGGCGGTCAGCTTGTCCAGGTCGGCCTTGACGGCGTCGGGGTCGGCCTGGATCTGCACATAGGCGTCGTCGCGCGAGCGGCGCTGGGCCTGGAGCTTGCTCAGCAGGAGTTCATCGAGTCGGCCGGCCTCGGGCTTGCGGGCGTCGGGCTCCAGGGCGTGCCCCTCGACGGTGATCTTGCCGAAGCGGTCGAGGCCCACCCGAAGGTCGGCAGGGGGCAGCAGCAGCAGTTCGCAGGGCGTGTCGCGCGGCGGCATGGCCTTGGGGTTATCGCGGAAATCGAGCAGGTCGTTGTTGCGGCTGTGCACGCCCGACAGGTCGATGACCGAGTCGGGGAAGTTGGCAACCGAGACGACCGTGCCCTCGGCGTCGGCGAGGTAGCCGCCGTCCTCCAGCAGCACCGAGCCGGTGAAGATGAAGTGGAGCTGTTTGGGCATCGCGGCCTTGGGGTCGATCGGGGCCATCCAGTCGGTCACCGGACTGGTCAGCACCTTGCCCGTCTCCTTGTCTTTCCACTGCACCATGACGTCCACGCGATCGCCGGTCGGCGGAATGACCGTGCGCGTCTTGTCGTCCCACTGGACCGGGTGGCCGGGCGCGAAGCCGCAGAGCATCAGCGCCAGGTGAACGTGGCTGGGCCTGGCCAGGCAGCGCATCACGGCCTCGTGGTCGCGCGTGAATGGCGTGCACGCGATCAGCTCCAGCAGGTCGCCGGGGCTCAGCGAGGTGCCGTCGACGTAGACGCGGCGGCGGGCCTTGTCGATCCGGACGTGCGGCAGCGGATTACGGCCCTGCGGCTGGGTCGTAGGCGCGTCGGCGGGTTCTGGCGCGGCTTCCTCGCCGGCAGCCGGCGCGGGCTGGCCGGGCGGGGCTGCCGGCGTTTCATCGGCGATCGTCATGGCCGGCGCCAGCGCGTCGACAGCCATCGCAAGATCGTCAGGCTGGGTCGCCGGCGCCGGGCCCGCCCAGATCAGGCGCGGCGCGGGCGCCTGCTGCGCCAGCGCGACGCCGGCCGACAGGACGATCGTCCCCGCGAATAGAGCCCGGAGCGTGAATCGCATGACCGGTCCACCTTGCTTGAGAGCGACGGTATCACTATAAGCCCGCCGCCAAGGCCTGTAAAGTCTGACACCCCTCGCGCGCGGAGGATGGGGCAGATGCGCGAGCGCCGAGGGGCAGAGCGTCGCGCAGATGCCCGGCGCGAGGCGCCCCCCGATCTTCGATCGGGGCCTTGGCAGTGAAGAGACAATCCGCGTCGCGATCTACTGCGGCTCGAGCAGCTTGAGCGGTTGCCACTCGGGGTCGTGCTCAGGCAGGTTGTCGCCCTCCCGGACTTCGCCGCGGCGGTTGGCCTGGTACTTGCCGCCGGTGGGCAGGTAGCGCGTCTTGCCGTCGGCGCCCAGGTAGTCGGCGTAGGGCGCCAGCAGCGGGTACATGTCGCGGTGAATCCGCAGGTTGATCTGCTCGCGGTTGGCCCAGATGTCGTGATCGATCTTGCGGATGTACTCGTCCACGTCCTGGATCTTCGCGAACGCCTCGTCAGTCACTTGGAGATAGCGGACGAGCCAGGCGTTGTTGAAGCGGATCGAACAGATCGCCGTCACGACGTAGCGCTGCCAGGAGGCGAACTCGTCGCGCGGCGCCCGCGCGCTGATCGTGTACCGGTGCCACCACATCGTGCAGCCGGGCGTCTGGATATACATCAGCACGCTGACGAACATCTCGCGCCAGCGGACGCCGCCCGAGTCGTAGTCCACCGTCACCATCGCCGCCCTGTGGGCCACGTTGGCGATGGCCGCCTGGCCGGCGGCACGGTTGAGGATTTCGACCTCCTTGGCGAACAGCGCCGCCGCCTGCGGCAGCTCCTTGCGGGCGACGACCTGCGGGTTGGCCATGTCCGTCTGCCCGCGCTGCCGGGGGATGACCCAGCCCAGGATGTAGTTGTCCGGCGTCGCGGCATCGCAGACGATCATGCCGGCGTAGCGGCTGCCCTGCGGATAGAGCCCCATGTTGGCAGCCGGCGAGCCGCGCAGGTCCACGAACCGCTCCTCCGGGTAGACCGACAGAACGCATCGGCCGCTCGGCTCGGAGACGGTGAACGCGATCCGCGCCGGGCTGAGCAGCTCGGACCGCGTCAGCAGCCGCGGGTCCTTGTAGTTGAGGATCCACTTGACCCCGCCGGCGAACCGCCAGCCGGTGGGCATGAGCATGTTGAAGACTTCCATCGGCCGACCGGCGGCGTCCTTGAAACCGTTGTCCACATCCAGGCAGCGATAGGGCGTGTAGCTGGACGGCATGGGCAGGTCGCCGACCAGCCGATCGCCGTTGGGCCTGTTGCCCGCGGGCTGCGGCGGCGTCACGGGCGGCAGAGCGGGCGGCGTCGCGTCGGGCGTCGTCGCCGGGGCCGGGCCGACCCGGGCCAGCCGCGTCTGATCGTCAGCCGGTCCCAGCACAAGCTGGCCGTTCTCCAGCCGCCAGGGGAGATCGACGTCGTCACCGCCGTCGGTGTGGACCTTGAGGTGGTCGCCTTCGACCTTCCACGCGCCCTCGCCGGTCTCGACGCCCTCTTCGCCGCGGATGCGGTAGGAGCATCGCCCGTCGGCTTTGAAGTTGGCTTCCATCGACCCGTCGGCGGCCCGCCACTGGCCGAGCAGCGGCGAGCAGTCAGCCGGCGTGGCAGCCGGGGCCGGCGTCGGCGTCTGCTGGGGCGGGTCGGGCGTCTGCGTGGCCGGGGCGACCGGCGG
>JAJVII010000067.1 GCA_022072085.1 Phycisphaerae bacterium | reverse complement strand
GCCGCCGGCGTCACCCTCACCGCCGACCTGATCGATCTGGACGTGGACGCCATCACCGGGGCCCCGCCCGGCAACGCGACCCTGGCCGATCTGGCGGCCCGGCTGCTTAGCAGCGTCGGCGTCAGCGCCGCCGATCATCTCTACGGCATCGACATGGGGACCAGCTACGTGCTGGATGCCCTCACCGCCGACGGGCCGAGCATGGGTCTGGCCGACTACCTGGCCGCCATCCTCGGCAACACGGGCGAGGTCTGGCCCAGCCCGTTCTTCGCGTCGGTCTCCGGCGCCACCATCGCCGACCTACTGTTCGACTCGGGCAGCAGCGACAGTGTGGCCGGCCTGCTGTCCCGCGGGCCCGGGTCCGGCTACACGATCAGCCAGCTCCTGGAAGATGTCGCCATCGCGCTGAACCCCCTGGGCGGGGCCTACCGTGACGGCTCGGCCTGGGGCGAAAACTCCAGTCTCCGCGTGGTCAGCGGCAACGGGGAGCCAGACGAGAAGGTCGCGACCGAATGGACCCTCCAGGGTGTCGCAGCCATGCTGGCCGACCCGAACTCGGGCGAATCGCTCTTCGTGGATGGATCGGGCCGCCCGGTCTTCCGCGACTCGACCTTCGGCCAGTCGGCCGGGGACTGGCTGGCCGAAATCGGCATGGCCCTCCAGAACGGCAGCTCGGTCTACGTGGGCGACCTGTTGACCGCCCACGGCCCGAACGTCGGGCTGGCCGACTACCTGGCCGACATGTTCGGGTTTGGGGGGCAGTACGGCCGGAACCCGCTCTACCTGGCCGGGCCTGACCTGAGTGTGGCCGAACTGATCGGGGAACTGCTCTTCAACGTGGCGGGCGGCAGCCCGCTCTACATGCCCGGCCCGATGCTTTCGCTGAGCGAGGGGTTGCAGTCGGCCTTCTTCAACGATCCGCGGATGGGCAGCCCGTTCTACTACAACTCCTCGATCAGCCCGATGCTTGGCGGAATCCAGGTGAGTGAACTGATCGGCGACCTGGTCTCCGGCGAGGCGAACCTGGTCCCATCCCCGCTCTACTCGGCCGGCGGGGCGAGGCTGGCCGACCTGCTCTACAGCCAGGACGCCGGCCGGAGTGTGGCCGATCTGCTCTACTTCGACCTCGGCGGGGTGCCGTTCACCTACCTGCTGGGCAACGCCTTCGGAGGGGTGGCCGACCACGTTTTCAACGGCCTGCACAGCGCCTGGAGCGGCACGTGGCTGCCGGACATGCTCCAGACGGCCATGGGGGACACGGTAGCCTCCCTGCTGGCCAACGGCACGGGTGTCGCCAACAACTGGCCCGTGCTGACGGCTCCGGGGGCGACCTCCAGCTACGACCCGTCCATTTGGGCCCGCGATCACGTGCTACAAGTGACCGTCGCCAGCATCAACACCGATGTGACGGTGCGGTTCGAGGGTTCGCTGGACGGCACGAACTGGTTCCCGATGGCGGCCGACCTGGTCATCACCGCCAACGGGACGCAGGCCATCGCCGCCAGCGGGACCGTGCCCGCCTATGTGCGGGGCAACTTCGTCAGTGAAACCGGCGGCACGGCCGCCACGGTGACTTTCAAGTATCGCGGCACGCGATAGGAGGATCGACACATGGCAAGTCAGTTGAGTCAGGGACGGGTTGCGACCGTCGACGGGGCCAAGGCCATCGTCATCGGCGACCGGATCGTCAAGCGCGATGCGCTGACGCGGAGCATCGAGGCCCTGCGCAAGCGGGCCGAGGAGGACCTGCCGGCGGCCAAGGCCAAGCTGGACGGGGCCAGGCTGCTGGAGCAGGCCCAGGCCAACATCGACCGGCAGATCGAGCACGCCAACTCAGCCAAGGCCGACCTGACCAAGCTGCTGACCGACTTCGACAAGGCGTAACCGAGGAAACCTGATGGCCGGCCTGCTGACAAGCTGGGGCTCCTCGGGCGGCGCGACCGCCGGCGAGGTCTCGTTCCGGATCAAAGCCCTGTTCTTCGATCGGGACGTGGTCAAGCGGGCGGCCGACAAGGCGACGCTGGCCAACCTGCGGAAGGCCGGCGGCCTGATCCGCCGGATCGCTCAGACCTCGATGCGGTATGCGACCGAGCCCAAGCGGGGCTCGGCTCGTGTCCGGCCGATCAGCAGCCCCGGCGAGCCGCCGCGGGCGGTCCGGCCGCACCCGTGGATCAGGAAGAACTTGTTCTTCGCCTTCAACCCTGGCAACCGGGGGATCGTGGTCGGGCCGGTGGGGTTTGCCGGCGGCAGCGGCGCGTTGCGCATCCTGGAGTTCGGCGGGCGGGCGAAGTGGCGGAACAAGCGACGGCGGGTCCGGCGGATCGGCAGTGGCGGGGAGGTCCGCATTGGCGGGCCGACCAGCATCACCACCAAGCCGACCGTCGATCAGCACGGCGCAACCGTGCAGGTGACCTACGCCAGGCTGACGACGGGTGCGATGGTCGAGCGGGCCAACCGGCTGAACGAGCAGCTCTACGGGCCGGCGGCGAAGGTCGTGTTCATAGAAGCCAGACCCTACATGGGCCCGTCGCTGGCCAAGGCGGCGCCGGAGGTCCCGAAGATGTGGGCACGCAGCGTGAGAGCAGGCTGAATTCGGCCCGCACGGGCCAAGGAGATCGTCATGGGCAGCAAGATGGGCTTTGAGGCAAAGTGCTACTTCTGCGCTGCCGGCATCGGCGGCACGCCCGACTGGACGGAACTGACCAACGTCAAGGACGTGTCGCTCAGCGTCGAGGCGTCCGAGGCCGACGTCACCACGCGGGCCAGCGGCGGGCACAAGGTGGTCGTCGGCGGCCTGAAGGAGGCGACCATCGAGTTCGAGATGGTCTGGGACAGTGCGGACGCCGGGTTCGCCGCGATCCAGGCGGCTTTCAACGGCCGCACGGCCATCGGCCTGGCGGTGATGGACGGCGACATCGCGACGGCGGGCAGCCAGGGCCTGTGGGCCGACTGCGCGATCCTGAAGTTCGACCGCCAGGAGAAACTGGGCGAGGCGATCACCGCCTCGGTCACCGCCAAGCCGACCTACTCGGCCGACGCGCCCGAGTGGAAGACTGTCCCCGCTGCGTGAGAAGGGCCAAGTGCGACTACTTCGGGAGACAGGTGCCTTCAAAAACGTCGCCCTTTTGTGTCCGGCGTCGCTTTAACCAGTATTCCTTGACGCGAACTGCGTCGTTTTCATTGGCCCAAGCTTCGATCTCTTCAATGGCCTGAAAGTTGTCGGAAGCATCGCTTACAACCCCGATCATACGGTAATCGCGGACTTCAAACTCATAGTGGTCGACGATAGCCATGCCTGCCTCCTCAGCAGTACGAGTTACGATGGGACGACTCGCTGCAGAGCAGCATAGTCGGCGACGCCACGAAGGCAAGAGGTGAAGGAAAGAACCATGAGGACATTCACTGACACTGCCGGCCGGTCGTGGGAGGTCGTGGTCAACGTGGACACGATCAAGCGAGTCCGCGATCTGCTGGGCGTCAACCTGCTGGGCATCGTCGAGCCGGGTAACGACCTCGTGGACCGGCTGGCCGAGGACGTGATCCTCGTCTGCGACATCCTGTTCGCGGTGGTCAAGCCACAGGCGGCCGAGCGGAACGTCTCCGACGCCGACTTCGGCAAGGCCCTCTCCGGCGACGTGATCGACACGGCGACGACGGCGCTGCTGGAGGAACTGATCGATTTTTTCCCGAGCCGCCGCAGGGCGATCCTGCGGCAGGCCTGGGAGAAGGTCGTGAAGGTGAAGGCCCGGCTGGAGACCGAGGCCGAGGAGAAGGCCCGGATTCTGTTAGCCGACCCGAAGCTGGAAGAGCAGCTGATGGCGACTCTATCTGGCGGCTCATCTGGCAGCTCGCCGGCATCGTCGGCGTCTCCCCCGGCCGGCTGACCCTGCGGCAGTTGCTCTGGATGGCCGAGGCCCGCGGCCGGGACAACTGGCACCACACGAGTACGCTGCTGGCCCTGATCGCCAACGTGAACCGTGATCCCAAGAAGACCCCGGCGTTCCAGCCGGGGGATTTCGACCCATACCGACCCCGGAAGGCGACTCGCGTGAGCCGCAAGGCGGGGTTCGCAATCCTCAAGGCCGTTTTCGTCAACGGCGCGGGAGGAACCACATGATGCGGAGCTTTCTGATCGTGGCAATGGCGGTGCTGCTGGTCTTCGCGACGACCGGTTGCGGCAGCGTCTACCTGCGCGGCGACGCGGCGACGGCCGCGGAAACCAGCACGATGGACGCCTACCAGGCCTACCAGCGGGCGACCACGCAGCCCGAGTCGGTCGCCTGGCAGAAGGACTACCTGCGGGAGAACTACTGCCAGTGGCGCTGGTTCGTGCGGTCGGCCCGCAAGGACATGGCCTGGGGCCCGAAGCTGGACGGCGAGTGATCCAGTCGCTCCTGACTCCGGGCATTCCCCAACAGGAAACGAGGTGAAGCATGTCTGATCTGAATCAGCGGGTCGCGGACCTGCTGGCCCGCATCCCGGACACGCAGAAGCAGGCGGCCACGGCGCTGATCTCCCAGTACGGCCCGCGGCTGTTCGACCTGGCCCAGGAGGACGCCTGGGCCTACCTGCGCCGCCTGCTGGCCGGCGACCTGGATGCGGTCGCGGAGCTGGACGGCAGGCTGTCGGACGACCAGTTCATCGCCAAGGTCAAGACCAACACGGCCCGCTGGGAAGCCGTGGCCAACTACAACAAGGTCCGCCAGGACCTCAAGAACGAAATCCTGCTGAAGATCGCCCCGGTTGTGCTGTCGCTGCTGGCCGCGCTGGTGGGTCTTTAGGCGGGACGGGCAAAAGGAGGCTGCCGTGATCAAGATCCGTGAGTTCCTGCGGGGCAAGAAGGCCTACATCACCGCCGCGATCGGCCTGCTGGGTGCGGTCGCGGCCTGGGCCGACGGGCAGATCAGCGGGGTGGCCCTGATCGCCTCGGTGTGGGCGGCCGCCCAGGCCGTCTTCATCCGGGCCGGGATCGCCAACGAGCTGGCGAGGAAGGGGGGCGAGTGATGCTGCGAACCCTCCTTCCGATCGCGGCGATCCTGCTGGCGCTGCCGTCGGCCGCCGGGTGCGTGTTCCGCACCCAGGCCGACGCGCCCCACGGCAAGGTCGTGGTGACCAGGTGCGCCGTCTGCCGGCTGGTCTGGACGGCGGCGGGGTGGAAGACCGAGTGCCCGGCGCCGACGAGCCAGCCGGAGGAAGGCGGCACGCCGTGATTCGCGCGTTGGCCGTGCTGGTCCCGTTCGTCGCCGCCGTCGGCTGCGTGAACGTCTCGGCGGCCCACGCTGAGGCCTGCGGCCCGTGGGCGGTGTCCGAGGCATGCGAGATGTCCGATCTGGACGTCTCGCCGGCCGACGCCAGCCGGGACATCCTGGCCCACGCCAGCCTGCTAGAGTCCGCCGGCCGGGTGATCGTCAGTGCGAAGATCACCTGGCCGGCGGAGATCCCGGTGGCGCTGGAGCGGCACGGCCTGCGGGTCGTGCGGGTCAAGGACACCGATAGCCGGCTGCGAGCCTGGCTGGCCAACTCCCACGGGCCGTGCATCGTGCTACTGTCCGGCGGGGCAGACGTGACGGCATGGCACTGGCGGACCGTGGGGCGGGACGAGCCGCTGTACGACCCGCGTCGGGTCGTGGAGGTCTACCTGATCTACTCTGGCCCGACTAGGGCTCTCAAGCCATGTTCATCGGGGCAGGAATTGGGAACGAGGTCAGCAGAGACGATAAGAGAACCCTCATTCCCTTGGCAGCAAACGTCTGCTGGCGTATCTCAGGAGGCCGACGGCCAAGATGCCAGTCTCCTTTCTCTGTTGGGTTGTGGCATTCAGGCGAGATGCCTCAAGCCTGATAGCACTCTTGAGTTCTTCGAGGACAGCAATTGGTGGACGGTCTCGATCTCGTCGCTCTTTCCAGACGTTGTAGGGGATGAACCATTGCGCCTCGAAATCCCGTGGTATCCTGTCAAGATTCCGTTCGACCCATCGAAGTCCGAAGAGGAACAAGGCATCGGTTGCCAGCAAGTTCTCGGCTCTGTCAAAGTACGGAACCGCGTAATTGTGGAGTTCTCGGCAAATGCGCTCAAGGCACACCTGAAATCCGCTCTCGGTTGGCTCGAAGTTGTAGGGGACGAGTTCGGCCGGAATAGCCCCGGAACCTTCCCGCAGGCAAGGGAGGCTCGTACCTCCATGGAGGTGGTGACGTCCGTATTGCTTATCCCACAACGGCTCGAACGTCGCTGCCACATCAACTTCGCAGCACGAGTACTTCTGCGATGCTTGTATCACGATGAACGAGTAGAGGATGGGCCTGGGGGCCCGACGAAACCAGTAACCTGGCTTTCCCTCCCCAAGAAATTCAAAGTCGGGAAGACGCTCAGTCATCTTCGCGATGGTCAGTCGCTTCAGTTGAATGCATTCTGGCATCAATGCACCCCCGGGAATTCTAACGCCAGGCCTTGAAGGGAGCAAACGTCCACTATGGCCGGCAGTTCAGGAGCAATTCGTGCCGGCCAGGCCTTCGTCGAACTGCTGGCCGATTCCAGCAGGCTGGAGAAGGGCCTCCGCGCCGCGTCGGCCAAGCTGCGGGCCTGGGGCACGTCCATCCGCAGCTTCGGCCGCAAGATGGCCGGCGTCGGCGTGGCCATCGCCGGGCCCCTGGCCGGGACGGGCAAGGTCTTCGGCAACTTCGAGCAGCAGATGAAGATGGTGAGCACGATGCTCGATGAGCCGGAAAAGCACATGGACCGCTTCTCGGCCGGCATCCGCAAGCTCTCCGTCCAGTTCGGCGAGGGGACCGACGTCCTTGCCAAGGGCCTCTACGACCTGCTGTCGGCCTCGGTGGACCCGGCGCAGGCACTGGGTGTGCTGGAGACGGCTGTCAAGGCGGCCAAGGGGGGGATGACGGACACCGCCGTTGCGGTGGACGGCCTGACCAGCGTGCTGAACGCCTTCCAGATGTCGGCCGACCAGGCCGGGCGGGTCAGCGACACCATGTTCGCCGCGGTCAAGCGCGGCAAGCTCACCTTCCCGGAGCTGGCCGCCAACATCGGCAAGGTCGCCCCGATGGCCCGGGCCGCCGGCATGTCGATGGAGGACATGATGGCGGCCATCGCCACGATGACCCGCCAGGGCCTCTCGGCCGAGGAGGCCTCCACCCGGCTGGTCAACATCCTCAAGAACGCGCCCGCCGCGGCGGGCAACCTGGGGGCCCTGGTCGCCAAGTATGCCGGCAAGAGCCTGTCGGAGATTCAGGTGGACTTCCCCGAGGTCCGCGCCGCCGGCGGCATCGCCGCCTTGGCCGCCGACCTGACCGGATTCCGCAAGGACATGCAGCTCATGCGGGACTCGGCAGGGCAGGCGGACGTCGCCTTCGCCAAGATGACCGGGGGCATCTCCGAGGAGTTCAAGAAGGTCAAGATGGCGGTCCTGGACGTGATGGTGTCCCTGGGCGGTGCCCTGGCCCCGACTCTAAAAGCCTTCGGGCAGTGGGTCAGCCGGGTCGCGGCCAACGTCGGCGGCTGGGTCCAGGCCAACCGCAGCCTGGTGGTGACGATCCTGAAGGTAGCCGCCGCCGTGGCGGCCGGCGGGGTTGCCCTGGTGGGCCTGGGGGCCATTGTCGGCGGGGTCGGCCGGGCGTTCAGCGTCTTCGCCGCCATCGTCCCGATCGTCTCGTCGGTCCTCGGTGCGGTCGGCAGCGTCCTGATGTGGTTGGTCTCGCCCATCGGGTTGGTGATCGGGGCGGTCGCGGCGCTGGGCATCTACTTCGCCTATTCCACCGGCCAGATCGGCAAGGCCACGAGCTGGCTGGCCGAGGGGTGGAACATCCTGAAGGACGACGCCCTCACCGCCTTCGGCGGCATCTCTGACGCCCTGGCGGCCGGCAACATCGGCCTGGCGGCGCAGGTGCTCTGGGCCCTGCTCAAGCTGGAATGGGCCCGGGGCACGGGCTGGCTCTCCAACGTCTGGAACCGGTCCATGAACTTCCTGGTCAAGGTTTTTACAGAGGCCTGGGCCGGTCTGAAGATCATCGCCTACGCCGTCTGGCACGGCCTGGAGGTCGCCTGGATCGAGACGACCGCTTTCCTGGCCGACGCCTGGTACTGGTTCGTCGGCATCTTCATGCGGAGCTGGGAGCACATGAAGGCCTGGGCCAAGAAGGCGTGGGTGTGGATCAAGAAGCTGTTCGGCAAAGAGAGCGAGTCCTCAGCCAACGAGGCCTATCGCCAGATCGACGCCGAGCGGGACGCGGCGGTACGCCAGATCAAGGACGAGACCGCCCGCAAGCGGGCCGACCGGGAACTCCAGCGCCAGCGGCAGCGCGAGCAGTCCGGCCGGGAGTTCGACCAGACCGTTCAGGGCATCGTCACCGAGCAGGACGCCCGCGAGCGGGCGATGGACGCCGAGCAGGCCGCCAGGGAGAAAGCAAACCAGGCCGACGTGGACGCCGCCAAGAAGCGGTTGAACGACCTGGCGGGCCAAGCCAAACAGGAGCGGAAGGCGAAAGAGCGGGCCGGCCCCGAGGGTATGAAGTCGCCCGAGGAGGTCGTCGGCAAGCTGAAGAACGCCCTGGCCGGCATGGGCGACCAGCTCGACTTGGCCGGCAAGGCCAAGACCGAGGCCCACGGGACGTTCAATGCGGCGGCCATTCTCGGCCTCCAGGCCGGCGGACACCAGGAGCGGATCGCCAAGGCGACCGAGAAGACCGCGACCAACACCGACAAGCTGCTCAACCGCGCCAACACGGGCGCGTTGGCGTTCGTGTGAGCCTATGGCCATCACCGTCCAGCCCAAGAATGAGTCCGGCGATCTCACCATCGGGGACAACGGATCGTATGCGCCCGAATACCTGATCTTCGGGACCGACAGCGAAGACGCCGCGTCGGCCGCCCTGTGGGCGGAAGCCCCGCACCAGGTGACCACCCAGACCGGCCACGTGCTGGTGCTCAAGACGGTCAGCGTCCAGTACCACGCCCCGGACGTCTGGTCGGGCACGGCCAACTACGGCCCGCCGGAGACCAAGGAGAAGGACGTCGGGGAGTCGAGCTTCAGCTTCGACACCAGCGGCGGGACGCAGCATGTCACGCAGAGTCTGTCGACCATCGGAAACTATGCCCCGGCCGGCCAGGCTGCCCCGGACTTCAAGGGCGCGATCGGGGTAACCAAGGACGCCGTCGAGGGCGTGGACATCACGGTCCCGGTCTACTCGTTCAGCGAGACCTACGTCTTCGCCGACGCCGACGTGACGCTGGCCTACCGTGGCGTCCTGTTCGCCCTGACCGGCAAGGTGAACAACGCCGCGTTCAAGGGCTGCGCCGCCGGCGAGTGTCTGTTCCTGGGAGCGTCAGGCTCCAAGCGCGGTGACGGCGATTGGGAGATCAGCTTCAAGTTCGCGGCTAGCCCGAACAAGACGAACATCACCGTCGGTGACATCACCGTGCCGGCCAAGAAGGGCTGGGAATACCTCTGGGTCCGCTACGAGGACAAAGAGGACGCCAACGCGAAGATCCTCGTCAAGCACCCCCTGTCGGCCCATGTCGAGAAGGTCTACAGCGATGGCGACTTCTCACAGCTCGGGATCGGAGCGTGACGCATGACTGAAGCCATCAGAAAAGTGAAGCCCGGCGACCCGTTGCGGATCCCCGCGGCCGCGTTCAACGCCTTCGTGGACGCGGCCGAGGACCTCCGCCGGCGCCAGCACGACCAGTCAGCCGGCGTGCAGCCGGTGGGCAGCCAGACGGTGATCGTCCCGATCAAGAACAACAGCGGCGGCGACCTCGGCCGCTTTGCCGTCCTGGGCATCGATGGCCCAATCTTCACGCCGGCCGACAGTGAGGACGGGTTCAAGAACCGCATCGCCCTGGTCGGCGTGGCGCCGGCCGACCCGACGCACCTTGGCCGGTTCGCCATCCTCACCGAGCCCATTGCCAACGGCAAGATCGGCCAGGCGGCCGTCGCCGGCGTCTGCGTGGCCAAGGTCGACGTCCAGGCCGAGGACGACGGATTCGCCGATATCGGCGATGGCTCGACCGCCAGCCTCACCTGCGGGCCTTCCGGCGCGGCCACGATCCTGTGGAAAGAGTCCGGGACCGGCGAGAAGTGGGCCATCGTCCGCTTCGGCGGGGGAGGCGGGGCCGGCCTGCTGTGGGGCAAGGCCATCGACGACTGGTCCAGCGGCAACACCGTCTCGATGCACCCCTGCGACCCCGACGGCGGCAACGAGGACGCCGAGAAGACGATCACCGGCTACCTGATCTCTCCCACTGGGGGCGCCCCGGCCGCCGCCAACGTCTCGGCCGGCGACGTGCTGGCCTACCTGCCGTTCGGTGACGGCGAGGGCGTCATCCTCAACGCCGACCTGGGCGGCCTGCCGCCAGGCACGACGGCCAACCAGTTGCTCCGCTGGGACGCCGGCGACGAGCAGTGGAAGCTGCTCGATCCGCCCGACGCGGCGTACAAGGTGCTTCAGCGGGCGTCCGACGGCACGCTGGTCTGGGACTACCCGAAATACACGTAGGGGCGGCGTCATGGCCTACACGCACAACTGGACGCACCAGGACGCCAACGGCCACGTGGCCATCGGCGACCGAATCTACGCCGTCGATTCGACCGAAATCCGCGATGCTGCCGACCGCCGGCTGCGGGTCATGTTCAACCCCACCGGCAAGTGGCCAATCCCGTCCACGGCCGCCGTCGGCGCGGTCATCGACGATCAGAACATGGTGAAGGTCCGCGACGGCTTCCTGGCTGCCGTGCCGCTGTGGGGCTATTTCGCCGGCGAGTCGAGCTGGTGGCAGCTCTACACGCTGCGGGCCTGGCTCTACCCGGTCGCTGGGCCGGATGAGGACAAGTGGATCACATCCGGCAGCCAGGCCAACATGGTCAACTTCTTCTCGGCGCTGAACGGCGGGGCCGGCTGGACCGGTTCAGTCGGCGTCGGGTCGGCGGTCAAGGCCGTCCACGTCAACGAGCCGCGGGACGCGGCGGCGCTGCTCAGTCGGGGCCGGTTCGTCCTGCGGGTCGGCGACGGCGGCGAGGCCCGGGCCAGTAGCGGTGACCTGCCCGGCGGCCTGTGGTATCCGCCCGCCGTCCTCCGCGACGGGTCCAGAGAGATGCACTCCTGGTTCGGCGGACAGGTCTGGATGTGGAAGCCCGACGGCGCCGGCGGCTGGTTCGGCACGCGGGGCCAGTCGGTCACCGTCCGCTCGACCAGCAAGATTCGGCTGAAGCCGCTCGGCACGAACGTCAAGCTGCGACTCTACCACTCCGCCGCCCCGCTGGCCGAGGGCGAGTTCACCTGGGCCGAGGGCCAGGCCGCCACGGGCCAGCACATCGCCGACTTCGACCTGACCGATAACACCTGGACCGAGTGGTCCAGCCCCGCCTTCGTCGCCCTACTCCAGCAGATGGCTGACGGAGCGGCCGAACCCTCCTTCAAGATCGCCCCCAACGAGCAAACCGGCTGGCCCGACGACCCCACCCACATCCAAGTCGAAGTCGTCGTGGCCTTCGATCTGAACAGCCCCCCATTATAGACTGACGCTCCTGGCCCTTGGGCCAATAGCGAGATACTTGCAGATTGACACCGGCCCGCCATTGTCATATTCTCTCATGCGAATATTATGGAGCACGACAATGGCACAAATGCAAAGTCATGCGGAGCTGCTGCGGCTGCTGGGCCACCCCACCCGGTTGGCGCTGCTGGCGGAGCTGGCCAAGGGGCCCAAGTGCGTCAGCGACATGCAAGGAATGCTGGACGTCCGGCAGGCCAACGTCTCTCAGCACCTGGCGATCCTGCGACGGGAAAGGATCGTCGATTACCACGAGGCCGGCAAGCTTCGGTGTTACTACCTGGTCCGCCCCGGCTTGGTTGACGCGCTGGACAAGTTCCTCAACGGCCGCTACCCGGCCGTGCGGCCCACGGCCGAGGAGGTCCGTCGTGCGGCCCGAAGCCGAACTGAGTGCTCAATCCCAGGCGGCTCGCACCAACGCGGCCGTGCCGGGTCGTCGCGCGTGGATCGTGCCGCCGCGCCCGGCATGGGCCGCGCCGACCACTGGAACAAGGTCTACACCGAGAAGGCCGACAAGGACCTGAGCTGGTATCAGGGCCGCCCGACGGGCTCTCTGGCGATCATGGATCGCCTCGGCCTGAGCAAAGACGCAGCGATCATCGACGTGGGAGGCGGTGGGCCGTCGGCATTGGTGGGCACGCTGCTGAAGCGGGGGTTCACCGATATCAGCGTCCTGGACGTTTCATCGGCTGCGCTGGAGCGATGCCGTAAACGCCTGGCGGGCCGGGCCAAGTCGGTGACCTGGCTGGAGTCGGACGTCACGCGGTTCGTCCCGCCCCGCCAATACGACCTCTGGCACGACCGGGCCGTGTTCCACTTCCTGACCGACTCCGAGGATCGCGAGGCGTATGTCGCGGCGATCAGCCGGGGACTCAAGCCCGGCGCCCATGCGATCATCGCCACCTTCGCACCCGAAGGCCCGCCGAAGTGCAGCGGCCTGGACGTGGTCCGCTGGGGCCCGACGGCCCTGGCTGAGACATTGGCCGGTGGCTTCTCGCTGGTCGAATGCCTCCGCGAGACGCACCGGACGCCGTGGGGCAAGCCGCAAGCGTTCGCCTATTGTCTGTTTCAGTTCAGCCCCTGACCAAGGAGCAGCCGATGAAACCGATCTGCCTGACGCGAATCACCATGGGGACCGTTGTCATCGCCGGGCTGCTGCTGTGGCACCCTCTGGCCTACCTGGCCGGAGCGATGATGATCTTCGCCGGGCTTACGGGTGTGTGCCTGCTGGAGAAGCTCTTCGCCAAGCTTCCGGGAGGGAGTCGGACCTGCTCCCGACCCTCCAACGGCAGTCCGTCGGAGGTTCCCGCGCCATCTGAGAAGTAGCCCGCCGAAACAGGGCTGGGGCCGCGGTATCGAGCCGTGGCCCAGGGGCAATGGCCGATCATGAAGACTCGCGAAAGCGGCATGCCGGATGAGGGCCTCTGGGAGAGTTTCTTCCAGCCTGAGCGGACCCTGCGCCTCCTCGGTCTGTCGGAAAACTGCCGGACCGCGGTCGAATTCGGCTGCGGCTACGGGACCTTCACGATCCCCGCAGCCAGGATCGTCAGCGGCGTTGTCTTCGCCATCGACATCGAGCCGGAGATGGTCCGGGCCACGGCCGCCAGGGCGACAGCCGCCGGGCTGTCCAACGTGCGGGTCTGCCAGCGGGACTTCGTGGCCGAGGGGACGGGGCTGCCTGACGCGAGCGTCGACTACGCCATGCTGTTAAACATCCTGCACGCCGAGCGGCCCGAGTCGCTGCTGGCTGAGGCCCGGCGCGTGCTCACGCCCGGGGGGACGCTGGGGATAATGCACTGGAACTATGACCCCTCTACGCCGCGTGGGCCGTCGATGGACATCCGGTCCAGGCCCGAGCAACTGCGCACCTGGGCGGAGTCCGCTGGCTTTGTCACCGCCTGCGACCAGCCCATTGACTTGCCGCCTTACCACTACGGATGGGTGATGCGCCGACCGCGCTGAAGGGCTCAGAATGCTGTCCGCACTGCTGAATGGGTGGTATCGCGTCTGCTACACGCTGTGGCTGCCGTTTTACGACCTGCTGGTGCGGCCGTACAGCCGCCTGCGGCGGCGGGCGATCAAGCTGCTCGACCTGAAGCCGGGCGAACGAGCATTAATCGTCGGGGCCGGGACCGGAATGGACCTGAAGCACTTGAAGCCGGTTCCGAAGATCACCGCCATCGACCTGACGCCGGTGATGCTCTGGCGACTTCGCCGCCGGGCCCGGCGCCGGGGGCTTGAGGTGGACGCCCGCGTCATGGACGCCCTGGCAATGACCTTCCCCGACGGCTCGTTCGACGCCGTCATCCTCCACCTGATCCTGGCGGTGGTCCCGGACCCGGCCCGTTGCCTGGCCGAATCAGCCCGCGTGCTCCGACCCGGCGGCCGGGCGGTCGTCCTGGACAAGTTCATCCGGGACGACCGCCGGTTCCGGCCGATCCTGTGGCTGGCCAACCTGCCGCTGAAACTCCTGGGAACGAACGTCAACCGCAGACTGGGGCCGCTGCTTGAAGGAACCGGCCTGCGGATTGTCCGCCAGGAACCGGCCGGCCTGGGCGGGTTCGTCAAGATAGTCCTGCTTCGCAAGGAAGGACCCGCATGAGCAAGAGCGCCCATTCGTCTCGCAGCAGGCTCGCGCCAATCCTGGACCATCCGCTGGAAGCGCCGACGGCGTTCCGGCCGGAAGACTTGGTCGCGTCGGTGCGCGCGTTGCGTAGCCGGGATGCCAAGGCCATCCCCGAGATGTGCGTCCTCGAATTCGACGGCGACTTGACCGACAAGCTGCTGGCGGGCGGCCAGTTGACGCGCTGCGACGGGTGGCCCTGTTTCCACACGACGATGTGGCGGTGGGAATCCGACGGCCTGTCCTGCGGCCTGATTGCTCGCACCATCGGCGGGCCGTTCACCGTGCTGGTGGCCGAGCAACTGGCGGTGTGTGGCGTCCGGCTCATCGTCGGGCTGGCGTCGGCCGGCCGCGTGAGCAGCTCGGTCCCCCTGCCCAGCATCGTCTTGGCTGACCGGGCGATCCGAGACGAGGGCACCTCGTATCATTATCTGCCGCCGGCTGAGACGGTGGAAGCCCCGCCCGGGCCGCTGCCTTTCCTGGAGGCGGCCCTGGGCGACGTGGGCCTGCCGTTGCGCCGAGGGCTGGTCTGGACCACCGACGCGCCTTACCGTGAGACGGCCGAGCAGATCGCCCGGCACGAGAAGCGCGGGGCCCTGGCGGTGGAAATGCAGGCCGCCTCGCTCTTCGCCTTTGGCCAGCGAGCCGGTGTTGCGGTCGCCCTGGTGGCGCACCTGACCAACGCGACGGACCACGAGGGAGAGCAGTTCGAGAAAGGCCCGCCGGGCGCCGACGTGCAGCTGTTGAGGGCCATCTGCCGCGGCGGCCGGCGATGGATCGACGAGACAGCAAGGTAATCAGGCCCGGCTTCGTCGGCCTGCTCCAGTGGATGGCCTCCGCTGCTGACACGCCTGATAGACCTGCTCCAACGATAATATACGAATAGGAGGCTCGCATCGTTTGGACCTCGTGCAGCCTCTTTCGCGATCTGGAAATGCGCGGCGCGCCAGGTGATGTGCGAGCACCGCCCAGGCAACGAGGGGCGCGCTATTGGATGCTGTCCAGCACTCGCTGAATACGCGCGACATCGGCGCCTTTTCCGAACTCAATCACCGCGGCTTCCGGCGTCCCCTTGCATGCGTTGGTTCCGTCCTCGAGCATGAAGGGAATCCCGTTCTTTTGCAACAGGTCTTCGATTCGATCAATGTCGGCAGGCGCGAACATGATGTAGGGTCCGCAGTCATCATCCAGTCGAACATCGATGTTATCACCGTCAGATCCATCGCGCATGGCGTACCTCTCACTCCGAACCATCGTTCTCAACGTGCAAAATCGTATCCAGTGCCAACGCCGAGTGCGCATAAGCGGCCCCGGCGCGCATCTCGGCGGCGACCCATATGGCCTCCATGATCTCCTCGGGCGTGGCCCCGTGTTGCATAGCCGCTTTGGTATGACCGCGAATGCAATAGGGACACTGGGTCACATGGGCGACGGCCACCGCGATCAACTGCTTGGTCTTGGCAGGAAGCACCCCTTCAGCAAAGACGCTCAGGCTGAACGCTTTAAACGCTTCGGCCGGCTTCGGAGCCAACTGTCTGCGCTGCTGTGACAGTTCACGGGAGACGGGCGGATAAAGCTGTTCCTGGTCCGACATGTAAATACTCCGGTAAAGTTTGCTCACCTGGCGAAGAACCGTTTGGTCCCGTGTACAATGGCCTGCCGTCCGACCGCCACAATGGATTCTAGGCGGGGAATATTCTTCGGTCAAAAGACCACACAGTTGCCGGCTTTGTTGCGATTGGCGATGCCCCCTTCGGCCATCGCCACGTCTAGCACTACATCGCAATTTGGCAGTGTGGCAGGCGCGGCGGTCGGGCATGTTTTGTCGCCGCAAGATGCAGAATCGGGTAATTCCATGCCAGGCCCGGATCAGACCGCTCGCCACATCTGTAAGTCTTTTATACTACTTGCTTTCCAATCTCAGTTGCCCTGTAGTGATGGGCGGGGGCACGACGTGAAATCGGTCCGATTCGAGCCTGGGGCTCTGGAATTGCAGCCACGACCCGCCTAGCATACTTCGGCAAGAAGGGCTGCGAGGCCAAGACGGCTGAGGCGCTGCGAGGCATGGTGCAATTTCGACTCAAAATGATCGCACCCTTTCGGCTTGATTTGACAGTCTGGGCACTCCGTCGCGATCCGCGGAACCGGATAGACCGTTGGGACGGCAGGGAGTATCGGCGAGTCCTGATGCTTGGTGATGTCCCAGTCGAGGCTGGCGTTGTCCAGATCGGCCGGATGGACAGACCCGAACTGCTGGTGACGGCCATCCCGACATCAGGCGTGCGCCGGTTGCAGGCTGGCGTGAGTGACATCCTGGGCTCCATGCTCGGGTTGAGCGTGGACCTTTCAGGCTTCTACGCGTTCGCAGAAAAACAGAATCGCCTACGCGCGCTGGCCCGACGATTCTACGGCGTCAAACCGCCGCGGTTTCTAACGGTCTGGGAGGCGATGGTCAACGCGGTTTCGTGTCAACAGGTGTCCTTGACGGTGGGAATCATTCTCATGGGTCGACTGGCCGAACGGTTTGGGCCGGCTGGCCGTGACGGGCAACACGCCATGCCCCGGCCGGTTGATCTGGCCAATGCCCGCCCTATCGAGCTGCGAGAGATAGGCTACAGCTTCCGTAAAGCGGAGAATATCATCGATCTGGCCCGAGGAATCGCGACGGGGCAGTTCAACTCGGAGGGGATCGACGAACTGGACGACGAGGTCGCCGTCAGCCGCCTGCGCCGCATCAAGGGCATCGGGCGTTGGTCGGCGCAATACGTGCTGCTCCGGGGCCTGCGCCGGCTGAATGTCTTTCCGGCCGACGACATCGGCTTCCAGAACAAACTGGGTAAATGGCTGCACTTGGACAAACAACTCGACTATGAGGGTGTTCATCGAGTCATCGGAAAATGGCGCGCCTATGGCGGACTGATTTACTTCTTCATGCTCCTGAACCATCTGGCTGAACAGGGCCATTTGAGTGTGAACGCGCCCGCCCCGCAGGCAGAGATATCCAAGGTGTAAGCTCGGTCCCTTGCCCAGTGAGTTTGGCACGCTGGCGGCCTGCTGTCAGACACCCCCGCCGGCCAGCATGCACTTTGGACTCCTCGGAGCGTGTAGCCTAAGATTAGGCCAACGGCCGATTGTTACAGGTGCGGATGGGGCGCGGATTGGCCAGATATCTTTGTCGCTGCACGTCATTCGGCAAGCAGATGGAGAATGGCCATGCGCACTGCTATGAAGACCAGGCTGAACATCAAAGCCAAGCGGGTGTACGAATCGCCGTCCAGAGTCGACGGTTTTCGCGTTTTGGTGGACCGGCTGTGGCCCCGCGGGGTCACCAAGGCGCGCGCGAAGATCGATCTGTGGCTGAAGGACCTTGGTCCGAGCGATTCGCTACGGAAATGGTTCGGCCATGATCCGGCGCGGTGGCCCCAATTCAAGGAACGCTATTTCGCCGAACTTGCCAGGAAGGGCGACCTGATCGAGCAACTGCTTGCCCCAGTCAAGGGCGATAAGCTTACCCTCGTCTACAGCGCCAAGGACGAACAGCACAACCAGGCGGTTGCGTTGAAGGAGTTTCTGGAACGGGCGGCGACCTGATTGCTGTCCAGGCGTCTGCTACCGTTGAGCATAAGGTGTAGATGGGCATCGGGGGCGTTCATCATGGTGCTTCCACGCGTGGTAGTCATCGGGGGCGGTTTTGGCGGGTTGCAGGTCGTACGCGGCCTGCGGGATGCCCCCGTCCAGGTAACGCTCATTGATCGGCGGAATCATTATCTTTTCCAGCCGCTACTCTATCAGGTTGCCACCGGTGGCCTGTCGCCGGCGAATATTTCGACCCCGTTTCGCGCGCTGGTGAAGAAGCAGAGAAACACCCGTGTCTTTCTTGGCGAGGTCCAGGATATCGATATGGCCGGGCGCGAGGTCGTGCTGGCCGGTTGTAGGCACCCCTATGACGTCCTGGTCGTCGCAACCGGTTCTCAGCCGAATTACTTTGGCCATGACCAGTGGATGGCATTGGCGCCGACGCTCAAGGTCGCAGAAGACGCGATCAGCATTCGTAATCGAGTACTGTCCGCTTTTGAGATCGCCGAGCGCGAACCTGCTGGCCCGCAGCGCGAGTCGTTGCTGACCTTTGTAATCATCGGCGGCGGAGCTACAGGGGTGGAATTGGCCGGCGCCCTTGGCGAGCTCAAAGGCCAGACGCTGAGGGGCAACTTCCGTAACATCGACCCGTCAACGGCAAGGGTCTTCCTGTTGGAGGCAGCGGATCGCATCTTGCCGACATTCCCGGCCGGGCTGTCCGACAGGGCCGTCAAGGAGCTCAAGCGGCTTGACGTTACGGTATGCACGCAAAGTTTGGTCACCGACATTCAGCCAGGCGTGGTAACCGCCCGTGTCCGGGATACATCCGACGTGACGATGAGGGCTGAGACGATCCTCTGGACCGCGGGGATAAAGGGATCATTCCTGGGCCAGCGGATCGCCCGCTCCTGCCAGGGGGAGGTCGACAGAAATGGGCGAGTGGTCGTCGATCCGGACCTGACCATTCCGGGGCATCCGGAGGTTTTCATCGTCGGCGATCTTGCCTGCTGCCGACATCAGACCGACAAGCCCTTGCCTGCCGTCTCGCCCGTGGCCATGCAGCAGGGACGTTATGTGGCGCATCTCATTCAGGCTCGACTGCGAGGAAAATCTCGGCCGCCGTTCCGCTACAAGGACCACGGCAGCATGGCGACCATCGGCCGCGGGGCCGCGGTGGCCGATCTGCGAAAGATCCAGTTCGACGGCTGGCTGGGATGGCTTGCCTGGCTGTTTGTTCACCTGCTCTACATCTTGCAATTCGAGAACAAGCTGTTAATCCTTATCCAGTGGGCATGGAACTACTTCACCCGGAACCGCTCGGCCCGCCTGATTACCGGCCGATTCGAGGAACCGTGCGAGTGACCGACGCGAGAGAAGACATGGCCGAGCAAGTGCTCGAACCGGAAGGCGAGCTTTCGCCCTGGTGGCGGTACGGCATCCTGCTGATATTGCTCGGAGGCTTTGCCGTGCTCTTCTGGATCGCCGCCGACAGCTACCGCATCGCACCCCCGATTCCGGCGAGAGTTGTCGATCCGGCGGGCCAGACGGTCTTCACCGGCGACGACGTCCGCGCCGGCCAGGAAGTATTCCTCAAGCACGGATTGATGGAAACGGGGACGATCTGGGGTCACGGCGGCCTGCTGGGCCCCGACTATACGGCAAGCTACCTGCATCAACTCGCCCTTGACTGCCGAGACACGTTGGCCCGGGAGCGTTTCCGGCATTCGCCGGAGCAATTGACGGCAGCCGAACGGGCCGACCTGCAAGCGGGAGTTGCCCGGCTGCTCGCCGATAACCGATTTGATCCAGCCACCGACGTGCTACGGTTCACCCAGGCCGAGACAGGGTCATTCAACCACCAGGTCGAGCAGTGGAAAGTATTCTTCGGCCGCCCGGACTCGGTGCCGGGCTTGTCGGCGAAGGTCGTGAGCGATCCTGAGGAAATCCGTCAACTGACGGCATTCTTGGCGTGGACGGCGTGGGCGTCGGCGGTCCATGCCCCTGGCCAATCCCATTCCTACACCATCAATTTTCCGTACGATCCGGCTGTCGGGAACGGGCCAACCAGCGGAATCCTGCTGTGGAGTGCCCTGAGCCTGATCGCCCTGCTGGCCGGGATCGCGGCAGTGCTGTTCGCCTTCGGCCGCTTCAGCTACCTCGGGTGGAAGGGCCGTCAGCGCCATGTTCACCCGCAACTCCTGCCCGGAGCGACCACCGCCAGCCAGCGTGCGACTCTCAAGTTCTTCGCAGTAGTTTCAGTCCTTCTACTGATCCAAGTCCTTGTCGGTGGTGCGATGGCCCATTTCAAGGCCGAGCCGGGCAACTTTTACGGGTTCGATCTGGCCCAGTTTTTCCCCGTCACCATTCTTCGCACCTGGCATCTGCAACTGGCCATTCTGTGGATCGCCACCGCCTTTGTGGCAGGCGGCCTGTTCATGGCCTCCGCCTTCGGCCAAGCCGAGCCGCGTGGCCAGAAGACCGCGATCAATATCCTCTTCGGCGCACTGGTCCTCGTTATTGCCGGAAGCCTGCTGGGGGAGGTGCTGGGCACTCGCCAGTGGCTCGGCCAATTGTGGTTCTGGTTCGGCAACCAGGGCTGGGAATACCTGGAGATCGGACGAGCGTGGCAGATTCTCCTGGTCATTGGCCTGGTCGGCTGGACCATTCTGCTCGTCCGTGGAGTGGGCCCTGCCCGGCGTGATGCAAAACTTGGCAAGTTGCCCAAGCTGTTCTTGCTGGCGGCGGCGACCATCCCGCTGTTCTACCTGCCGGCGCTGTTCTTCGGCAGTTCCACGAATTTCACCATCGTAGACACATGGCGGTTCTGGATCATCCACCTATGGGTCGAGGGCTTCTTCGAGTTATTCGCCACCGTGATGGTGGCGGTCACCTTCTTCAAGCTCGGCCTGGTGACGCTACAAACGGCCACACGGGTGATCTACATCGATGCCATCCTGTTCCTCGGCAGCGGAATCATCGGGACCGGACATCATTGGTATTGGACTGGTCAGAGTTCCATCTCCATGGCACTGTCGGCGGTCTTCTCCGCCATGGAGCCCGTTCCACTGGTTTTGCTCACCCTGGATGCCGCGGATTTCGTTCGGCTGACCTCAGCCAAATGCGACGTCTGCGGCCGGCCAGTCAATCTGCCGCATAAATGGACGTTCTATTTCCTGATCGCCGTTGGCGTGTGGAACTTCATCGGCGCCGGCATATTCGGGTTCCTGATCAACTTGCCGATCGTCAGCTACTACGAGGCGGGCACGAATCTAACCGTTAACCACGGCCACGCCGCCTTGATGGGCGTATTCGGCATGCTGGCCATCGCCATGCTGGTCTTCGCCCTGCGCCAGGTATCCACCGACGACGATTGGCGAAAGACCGAGAAGTACATTCGTGTTTCATTCTGGGGCCTCAATATCGGCCTGGGTCTCATGGTTTTGCTCAATCTCTTCCCCACCGGCGTGCTCCAGTTCCTGGATGTGGTCAATAACGGTTACTGGCACGCCAGGGGCCGGGAATTCGCCAGTCAGCCGCTGATGCGTTGGCTTGAATGGGCCCGATTGCCGGCCGACGCCATCTTCATCGTCTTTGGAGCATTCCCGCTATTCATCGCCACGATGCAAGTCTGGCTGCGACGGTTCCGAAGACCTGGCATCTCTTCCTGAAGGCTAACTCTTCGAGATATGACTTTTTCATTCACTGCACCTTGCCGGTTTATCCCGGCGCACAAGGAGAAACCAGTCCATGGGAGCGGATGCACAGAATGACGCGCGATTGCGGCCGCACCCCGAGGCTCGCTTTGCGCCGTCTCAGATCGAGATTGACCTGAATGCGAAGGTGGCTAGACTGCGTTCGGAGCCGCACACCGGAGAGGCCGGGCATCGCCAGGAGACGCTGTACAAAGACGGCAGTTTGACGATCGCTTTGTTCCTCTTCGAGCGGTTCACCAGCCTGCGGGAGCATCGAGTTGCCGGCATCGTCACCATGCATGTGCTGCGAGGCAGGCTTAAGATCACCGCCGAAGATCAGATCCGCGAACTGCGAGCCGGTCAGATGTTGGTGCTTTCTCCCGGCTTGAGACACGCCGTCGCTGCTGAAGAGGAAAGCGAGATGCTGGTGACGGTTCGACTGATGGATGAACGCCTCGCCGGCGATGGCCATCCTGCAGCCACGTAAGGAGGTGAGCATATGGAACCGCGACTCAAATATGCACAAGCCAGCCCTGCCGCCGTTGAGGCGATGCGCGGGCTGGAGGAATTCGTTCGGCACTGCGGCCTGGGGGCAGGCCTGCTGGAATTGGTGCGCTTGCGGGCCTGTAACACTTCACCCGTCTGCAAAAGACTTCCGGGTACTATGCCATTAACACTTGCGCCAGGCCCTTGGTTGTGTTACACGTTGGGCCATGGCGGATCGCTCGTCCAATCCTTCGCGGCTCGACACG
>JAJVII010000064.1 GCA_022072085.1 Phycisphaerae bacterium | reverse complement strand
TGCACCAGTTGTAGTCGATCACCACCGGGCCGTCGGCCTCGCGGTAGGTCGTGCGCACCGGGCAGACCTTGACGCAGGGCGGCTTCTCGCACTGCATGCAGGCGATCGGCATGTAGGTGGCGTCCTGCTCCGGCACCGCCTCGGGCGTGTAGTGGTACTGGCCCTCGAGCACCTGGCCGGCCGGGGTGTAGGCGTTGCCGCCGACCTGGATGCCGAGCCCCTCGGGGTAGCCGTGGTCCATCTTGCCCTGCTCGAACTTGCCGCGCTCCATGCGCAGCACCTGGATCCACTCGATCTTCTCGCCCGGCTTGGTGCCGCGCGACTGGTTGTTCTCGGCGACGCAGGCATGCACGCAGCGGCGGCAGCCGATGCACTTGCGGATGTTGAGGGCGTAGCCCATCAGCACGCCGGCCTGCGGGCCGGTGGTGTCGACCGTGACCTGCTTGCCGTATTCCTGGGAGTAGCGCCGCTCGAGCCGGGCGCGCGCCTCGGCCTTCTCCGCGTCGGTCATCAGGCGGTAGTTCTTCTGGAAGTGCTCGGCCCACTCGGCCGCCGCATGGGCGTCGTCGGACTGGGTCATCAGCGCCGCGGTGCCCATCAGCGTCGACATGCTCAGCATGCCGCCGGCTTTCAGGAAGTCTCGGCGCGAGGTTTTCGGGGCGCTGGCGGCGGGGTCCGCGGACGCCGGCGGCGCCGTACAGACGGATGGTTGCTCCTCGGCCGGACAGGCCTTGGGAGTCTCCTTGGTGGTCACAGTGGTCCTCCTTTAAGCGGAAATAATTTAATGCTCAGAAGATGCGGCAAGCCCAAAAACTGTCGCGCGATCATACTCGGGGATGCCGGCTTGGCAACTGAGGCAAGTCAAATTTCGGACGGATCGTTGCGGCGCGGATGATGTTCAGATTACTTTCTTTAACATGAAGATAAGGCAGACCTCTGTCCACTGATTACCTCGGGCCCGGCTCAGGAAAAATGCTTGGGCGAGCATGCCAGCCCAACGCGGACGGGCCTCTTCCCGGCAGCGGTCTGCTGCTGCCGAAGGTGCGCCACCAGTAACCGGTCAGGCGCCTGTCGTGGCCGGGCAGTACTGCGCGGCCACGACGGCGAGAACGGCAAACGCGATCTTGCCGGGACGTTCGGCGATGCCGAAGGCCCGCGCGGGATTGCCACGCGGGTCGACCTCGACCACCTTCGTTCCGGGCTTCACCGGGGCTCCTGCATGCGTGAGGCCGCGCAGGCAACCGTCGAGCGGGGCCCTGACGATTTCGGCGCCGATGCAGGCGACCGGTTCGCCGCGCGCCACGCTTGCGCCGATCCTGCGGTCGGTTTCGAAACGCCCTTCGGCCGGCGCATAGACGTAGCGCTCGCGGCCGTAGCCGTCGATGGCACGCGGCTCGCCCGAGAGCGGCAGCGACGAGCCGGAGGCGATGATCCGTCCCAGGCCGTCCCAGGCCGTTTCCACGACGAAATCGGCGGTTTCACCCGCGATGAAATTGGGACCGAGGCCGATCGTCAGCGGCGCCAGGCCGGACTGCCTTTCGGGAACCGAGCGCTTGTTCATGCGAGCGTCGATGAGGACCTGCGGCCGCAGGTATTCGAGCATCTTCGCAAGGCTTTCCGCCACGAGCGGAATTTCCCGCCGCTGTTCCAGCATCAGGCGGACCGAGAACACGTCCGAGGTCCGCCTGCCGGTGACGCCAGACAGGATTGCGCTGTCGCCGTACATGGCGTCCGTGAAGGCCATGCCCCGGCGCGCGAAGTTCGGTTCCGCGACGTCGTGGATCAGCACCGCATGCCCTGCCGAGAACAGCGCATGCGCCACGGCGGAGCCGATATCGCCGCAGCCGCGCACCAGACACAGAGCCATCTTCTAATCGTTGGCCACGGCTTGCCTGTGATGCTCTGCCACCGACTCGAGCGCCTGTTCGAGCGGCATGCCGGATTCCACGCGATCCATGATCATTCTTTGCAGGATGGCGCCGAGCATCTCGCCGTTCGGCCGCATCGGTTCCACCATCCCCCGCAGGAATTCGCAGGTCGGAGGGTCGTAGGCGAGGGTCTCCAACATGGATTCCACCGTCCGGTTCGTGGCCAGGGTGTGGCAGAGATCGTAGAGAAGGTCGGTCGTCTGCTCCACCTGCTCGGGTGAAGCCGGCCCGAGGTTGCCGCGCACTTCCGCGGCGAGGTCGCGGCGAAAATCCTCCAAGCCGTAGCCGACTTCCGCCTTGACGACCTGCTCGGGCGTGAATTCCCATTCCATGCTCAATCTCCGAAAATGGCGGTAAAGGCGTCCGCGTCGTCGGTGCACACCGGGCAGGTTTCGCACGGCTCGGTCGAGACGAAGAAGCGGTCGCAGCGGTTGCAGCGCTGCTTGGCGAGCTGGCGCAGGACGGCCGGCTCGCGTTCAGGCGTCGCATCGAACGTTTCCGCGGCGTAAAGCACGCGCGGCTGGCAGACCTCCAGGCAGACGCCGCAACCGACGCAGCGGTCAATGGCGAAAACCAGGTTCCAGGACGCGTCGTCCTCGCGAATCTGCATGGCGCCGGTGGGGCAGACGCGGAAGCAGGCCTCGCAGGCGGTGCAGCCTCGCTTCAGGCGGATGTCCATCAGCGGCAGGGCCGCATGCGAACCGACACTGAACGGCTCGCCATCCTTTCGCTTGCAGACGATCTGCAGCAGCTCGCGCATCTCCGGCACGAACCACGGGCCGGCGCGGATGGCCTTCTCCTCCACCGGCAGTTCTGCGGGCGGCGCTGCGGACCGCGCGACTTCATCGATGCCGCGGCCGATCAGGCGGCGGAACAGCTGGCGACGACCGGCGCGGAAATCGGTCGTGGCCTCGGTCCTGCCGGGAGCCTCCATCAGCGTGGCGGCCAGCCATTCCTCCGGCGCGGCCTCAGCCTCGAGCGCATCGGCGGCTTCCAGGTGGGCGGCGAGTCGCACCTCACCCTTGGCGCCATGCACGCACTGCGAACAGTGGTGGCTGCCGCGCAGCTCCACCGCGATGCGTCGCTTGGCGAGGTAGGCCAGCATGGCAGCGTCCATCGCGCCGAGGCAGGGCACCACGGCATCGGCGGCCAGGCCCGAGGGCGCGCAGGCGAAGCTGAAGCGGTCCGTCTTGATGGCGCGCCGGAGCAGGTCGAGGCGCGGCAGGTTGTCCGCTCCCAGTGCGGCCGTCGGGCAGGCCGTCGTGCACAGCGCGCAGTTCTGGCAGCGCGCCGTGTCTAGGCGGATGCCCTCGTCGAGGCGTTCGACTGCATCGTGCGGACAGACTTCTGCGCAGCGCCGGCAGCTGCTGTAGCGGTAGCGGTAGCGGGTGCAGCGTGCGGTATGGAATTCCGGCAGCGAGACGGTCATGTGGCCTTCAATACTGCTGGATCGCGGTGCCGGATTCGCACGTATTCTTGGGGATGATGAAGCCGCTCGGCATGCCGGAAGCGGCAGCGCCCGTCGCCGCGCGCCAGGCCCGCTCGCCGCCCTTGACGGCATAAATGTCCTTGGCCTTGCTGGCGCGCTCCAACGCCTTGCCGACTTCGATGGCCCGCGCATCGGTGTCGGCGATGACGACGACGATGCCGGTCGGGTTGATCTTGAGATCCTTGCGATAGGGCAGCGTGTCGGCCAGTGGCGCGGACAGACGCTTGGCCGCGTTGCGGGCATCGATGACGCAGCAGGGCGTGCCGCTGGCCAGGAAGGCCTTCAGGGCCGCCGTGTCGCGGAGACTGACTTCCGCTGCGGCGGGCATTGCTAACGTCAGCGCGGCGACGGCGGCCGCGACAAGCCTTTTCACCCGGTTCCCTCGTTCGGCAGCCCGAAGTCCGGCCCGCTGGCCAAGGCTGCAAGATAGGGATCGCTCTGGAGCAGGCCCTCGGACGCCGCAATCCGGCGCACGCCGCCCAGTTCGACCCAGGCGGCGAAGTCCGGCGCCGGATCGGCGAGCGGCGCCAGCCACAGGCGCTCGCCCCAGCGCTCGCTGAGACCGGCGAGGATGTTGAGATCGGCGTCGTCCGTCATGTCGACGCGCAGCAGGGCGCTGGATGCGCCCCGCTTGAACATCTCGCCGATCCACCAGGCGGCATGGGTGCCGCTGCGCGTGCCGTCCGCCCTGAGGATTTCCCAGCAGGGCTCGCACACCGAAGGCGTCATGACGCGGAAGTCGGCGTTGGAGACGGCATCCATGCTCCAGCTGACCTGCATGCGCTGCAGCGGCAGGTAGAGTCCGATTCGCTCGGCTCCGAACTCGGCGGCCAATGCCTCGACCAGGCTGCCGTCGAGCAGCGCGGCTTCGCCGATGTAGACCCGCTGCGCGCCCGCCAGGAGCAACTGGCGGAGGGCGTCCTGTCCGCGCTCCGGCGCGACGATGCCCTCGATGCGCTGCGGGTTGGCCGGAATCACGTTGCAGTCGAACAGGAACGCCGGCGCGCTGTCGTCCGTTGGCAGGGTCTCGCACAACGGGCGCAGCGCCACTTCCGGGGCGACCGCGGCCGAAATCTCGTGGGGAGCGTTCATAGCGTCTATTTCCGGTACTCGAACTTGTGGTACACGAAGGGCCACAACGGGCACTCGGCCTCCGGCGCCAGTCCGGCCAGCAGCGGCCGCAGTTCCTCCAGCGTGGCGAGGATCGGGTCGACCTGCACGCCGAGGAAGCCGGGCCGGAAGCGGTTGAGAGCGATCAGGGCGTCGTCGATCATCATGACGGCGCCTTCCTGATTGGCGTGCTGGGTGAAGTACAGCGCCAGTACCGCGAAAGCCAGACCCTGCAGGAACTGCGCTTCCGGATCCGCCTGGCCGGCAATGCTGTTGCGGATCAGCCGTGACCAGCGCTCGTTGAGCCAGTCGTGGGCGGCGGCGAGATCGTTGCCGTCCCACAGATGGGCCAGTTCCTCCCACTGGAAATGGGCATGCGTAGGCGCCTCCGGCGGCGCGAAGGCGCGGGGTGAAAGGTCGAGGAGCGTGGTCATTTCGCCCCCGGGCAGGCGCCGCAGACCGGTTCGTCCGGGTTGAACTCGACCTTCACCTCGCTCTTCGGCACCACCAGCCTGCCCTTGTCCTGGTCGTCTATGCGCAGGCGGAGCGCGGCGATCTCGGCCTCGGCAAACTCGCCGAGCAGCCGCGCCATCTCTCGGTAGAAGGATTGCTCGGCGGCGCGTTCAATCAGCCGTGCGTAGCCGCGTACCCATTTGCCGAGGTGCACCGTCCAGAAGCGCTTCAGTTCGCGTTCCTGTCGCCTGAATGCCGCCTGGTCGCCGGCGGCCAGCGCGGCGGCGCAGCCCTCGAGCAGCTCGGCGACGAAGGAGAGCTCGACGCCGAGCTGGTCCTCGAAGACGAAGAAACGGCCCTTCTTCAGTTCGAAGCCGGCGTGCTTGTAGGTTTCCCTCACCGCGAAGAGCGGTTCCTGCTGGTAGCGCCCGGTCAGGCGCACCGACTCCACCGGCGGAAAGCCGCCGGAGGCGGCAAACAGCGTCGAGTATTCGATGGCCAGCGCTTCGCACAGCGCAGCGGTGTCGGGCGCGGTGAAGTCCTTGCCGAAGCGCAGGCCGGCCTCGGCCAGGCTGTCCAGCGACTCCGGTCGGCGCAAGGCATCGACGAATGCCGGCCTCGCCTCCTCGACGAATACGCCGGCGAGCAGGCGGCAGATGCCGGCGCGCGCCAGGTAGTCCTCCTGCGTTGCCTCTTCGTGCGTCGCCACAGGAATCGGCAAGGGAATGCGCGCGGCAGGTTCCAGCGCCAGATCGTTCAGCATGCTTGTCCTTTCCTAAAAAAACCGGCCCGCCAAGAGGAGGGGAATCGCGGCGGGCCGGAACTCCTCGCTTACATGCTCTATATCAGTGGCCGCCGCCACCCGCCTTGTGCTTGACGCTCTCCGGTCCGCCCCAGGCCGCCATCTCCGGATGCATCTTGCGGTGCAGGTCGCCGGTGTAGGCGTAGCGCATCGTCTCCTTGAAGGCTTCGACGTGCTTCTCCCAGGAGGCCTCGATGTCGCCGTACTTGTCGTTCGGCCCGGCCTTGGTCACCTTCGCCACCGTGTCGTACCAGCCCTGCGAGCCGCCGATCGGATCGGCCACCACCGGGATGATGTCGTTCGGATGCACGCCGCGGTCGTCCCACCAGACGTTCTGCAGGTCCGGATCCTCCGTGCCGCCGAAAGCCGGCTTCTCCTTCAGCTTCAGCGTCGCCAGGCGGCCGTACTCCCAGTGGCCGAAGGCGGTCGGGATGGAGATCACCTTCGGATGGATGCCCTCGGTGACGTAGGCCTTGGTGACCAGGTGGCCGACGCGCGTCTCGATGCGCACCAGGTCGCCGGTCTTCACGCCCAACTTCTTCGCCGTCTCCGGATTCATCCAGGCCGGGTTGCTGTGGGCGATCTCGGCCAGCCACTTCACCGCCGCCGTGCGCGACTGCTTGTGCACGTTGAGCTTGAAGGTGGACAGGATCATCTCGTCCTCCTTCATGGTTTCGTGCCAGGGGATGCGCTTGAAGGTCGGCATCGGGTTGAAGCCGTATTCCGCCCACTGGTCGACGCGCACGTTGATGATGCGGTTGCCGGTGGGGAAGCCGACGTAGTTCCTGCCGTTGCGCTTGACGCCGATGGCCTTGCCGTTCTTGCTGATCACGCCGTCCTTGCCGACGACGGCACCGGCCATGTCGGCGTCCGACAGCTCCTTCTTGTGCAGCCCGTAGTCGGCCTTGATCTCGCGGCCGGTCTTGTCGGTGACCTTGCCGGTCTTCGGATCGAGCTTGCCGTAGATCGGCCAGCAGCCATGCTTCTTGAGGAAGTCGAGGCCGCCGGCTTCCTTCAGGCCGGGGATGTTGTCGAAGTGCTGCTTCATGTAGTCTTCGGCGTCCTTGAAGTTCCAGAACTGCTTCATGCCGCGCTTGCCGTCCGGATCCAGCTTGTGAATGATGTCGCGCAGCAGGATGCGGTTCTCGCGCGACTCGCCGAGCGAGGCATGCACCGGCTGGCGGATGCCGAGCCAGGGCCACAGCGAGTTGGGCATCGACTCCGGCTCCCAGCGCTCCAGGTAGGGGCAGTCCGGCAGGATGATGTCGGCCAGCGCCGTCTCTTCGCCCATGTGCGAGCTCATGGAGACGATGTAGGGCAGCAGCTTCTCGTCCTTGAACAGCTTGCCCCACACGGCCCGGGCCCCCGGGTTGGTGTAGACCGGGTTGTCCTGGTAGGTGAAGTAGACGTTGATCTTCTGCTTGCCCTCGGCGATCCAGAACGGCACCAGGTGGCTCACCTTGTGCCCGGCCAGCGGATACTCGGTCGGGTGCGACAGGTAGGAATCGTGCTTCGGCCCCGGCGGCTGCGGGTTCGGCTGCGGCCAGCCCATGCCGCGCGGCAGGCAGTAGCCGCCGCGCGTCTCGATGTTGCCGGTCATGATCGGCAGCATCATGCAGGCCTTCTCGTTGTAGGAGCCGTAGAGGTGCTTGGCCGGGCCGCGGTAGGTGAACAGCGTCGCCGGCTTGGTCAAGGCGAACTCGCGGGCGATGCGCTCGATGGTCTCGGCCGGCACGCCGGAGATTTTCGAAGCCCATTCCGGCGTGAACGGTTTGTAGTGCTCCTTCAGTTCCTTGACGGAGACGTTGGTCCAGGTCTCGATGAAGTCCGAATCCTGCAGGTTGTCGCGCAGGATGACGTGCCCCATCGCCAGCGCCACCGCGCCGTCGGTGCCGGGGAAGACCGGGATCCACTCGTCCGAGAAGCCCGCCGTGTTCGACAGGCGTACGTCGAAGGTGACGATCTTCATGTGGTTGTCGACGCGGCCTTCCGTCACCCGCTGCGACAGCGGGTTGTGGAAGTAGGCGGCCTCCAGCACGTTCGAGCCGAAGTTCAGCACGTACTTGGCGTTGGCGAAGTCCGGCGTCTCGATGTCCGGCCCCCAGGTGGGTTCCATGCCGATCTTCTTCGAGGATTCGCACACAGAGGTGTGGTTCACCACCGTGGCGGAGCCCAGCGTCTTCATGAAGCGGTCGATGGTGCCGCCGGTGCGATTGCGGCCGTACTTCAGCATGATGGTGTTCGGGTCCTCCTTCAGCGCCGCGTCCAGCTTCTGCACCACTTCGGCGAGCGCCTCGTCCCAGGTGATGCGCTTCCACTTGCCTTCGCCGCGGGCGCCGACGCGCTTGAGCGGGTAGAGGATGCGGTCCGGGTCGTAGCTGTACCACATGCCGGCGTTGCCCTTGGCGCACAGCCGCCCGCGTGTGGACACGTGCTCCGGGTTGCCTTCCAGCTTCACCACCCGGCCGTTCTCGACGAAAGCGATGGCGCCGTCCTGGATATTGCAGACGTGGCAGTTGACCGGGATGGCCTTGCGCTCGGCCAGCGATTCGGGATTGAAGTCCTTGCCGCCGAGTTCATGCTCCATCGCGTTGAGCAGGCGGGGCGCGGCGGCCGCCGCCGCCGTGGTGCCGGCACTGACTTTCAGGAAGGTGCGGCGCGTAACTTTTGGCATTTCCATGTTTCTGTCTCCTCGTGGCCGGTCAGTACAAGGTCTGCAGTTGCTGCGGGCCCATCAGCAGGGCGTAGCGCAGGGTGGCGCTGCCGAGCAGGATGAGCAGGGCGGAGAGCATCAGCATCGCCGCGGTGGTCTGCTGGCGCATGTGCGCGAGGAACAGGATGGCGACCGGCGCCGCGGTGCCGAGCAGGATGCCGCCGCCGACGAAGATCGTGCCCATCGTGCCGCTGGTCAGGACCATGAAGGTCAGCTCCGAAGCCGAGCCGCCGTAGTTGGTGGTGCCGAGGATGGAAATCAGCGCCACGCCGACGCCGGCCGTCGACCACAGCATGTACTCGCGCAGCACCTTCTGCGCCTCGGCGTTGCCGCCCGCCAGGAGCGAGCCGACGGCCGAGCCGGAAGCGATCGCCAGGGCGACGAACAGCACCGGCATGATCGGCGTGTTCCAGATCGGCCGCGACTGATGCACCGTCAGATCGTAGCCGGTGTAGATCGGCAGGCCCAGCGCCAGCAGGGCGGCGATCATGGCCAGCAGCTTGCCGCGCGCGCTGTCCTGTCCCTTCTTCAGTTCGAGGACGTAGAGCACCGAGACGACGCCGAAGGCGACGATGTTCAACGCCCCCCAGGCCAGCGGCGAACTGAAGTTGAGATAGGCCGGGTTGAGGGTATTGAGGAAGCGCAGCGGCTGCGACAGATCGGCGATCAGCAGCAGGCCGCCCACCGCCAGCAGGACGAGCGAGATGTAGGCTGCCTTCTCGCGCAAGGGCCGCAGCGCCGGCGTGATCCAGGAGCCGTAGGACAGGAAGGACAGGCCGGCCAGGATGCCGATGACGAAGAAGTAGATGGCGTAGCTCGCATGCCACGACACATCGTGAAACCAGACGTAATCACCCATGATTCACCCCCTTAGATTTTGAAGTGGCGCTTGAAGGCGGAACGTTCCTGCTCCATCACTTCCGGCTTGCTGTAGGCGTCGCGACCGAACTCGGTGGCGTTGCGGTCGGCGCCGATGTAGTAGACCTGCGGCTTGGTGCCTTCCTCGGGACGCAGCACCTGGGTGGCGTTGCGGGCGATCAAATAGGAAACCTCGCTATTCGGGTCGTTGATGTCGCCGAATACCCTGGAGCGACCGATGCAGGTCTGCACGCAGGCCGGCACCATGTTCTGCGTCACGCGGTGGAAGCAGAAGGTGCACTTGTCCACCACGCGGGTGATCGACGAGTAGGTGCGGTGCGCCGGCAGCATGAAGCGGGCGTTGTAGGGGCAGGCCGCCATGCAGCTGCGGCAGCCGATGCAGCGCTCGTAGCGCTGCAGGACGAAGCCGCCGTCCTCGACCTTGTAGGTGGCGTCCACCGGGCAGTTGCGCACGCACGGCGGATCGTCGCAGTGGTTGCACAGGCGCGGCAGGAACTGCTTCTTCACGACGGGATACTTGCCGACGACCTTGTACGGCACCCAGGTGCGATTGACGCCGAGCGGCGTGTCGTACTCGGCCTTGCAGGCGACCTGGCAGGCCATGCAGCCGATGCAGCGCCGCGTGTCGACCACCATGGCATAGCGCTTCTTGCCGGCAGCCCCCCGCGTTTCTATGGACGAAACCCTCAGTTCTTCGCTCATGTGACCATCTCCTCCTTGTTTTCTCCCGGCGACTGATCGATGACATCGGAAGATGTCCTGTTTCCAGCGGAGTCTCATCAGCAACAACCGTGCCTCGCGGTAAAGTTACTGATTTGATTGGAGTGGTCCCGGGCAAACGAGGAACATTGGTTACGTTTCGGTAACATCGTGCGCCGCAGCAAGTCACCGACGGGTAACCATTCTTTTTGCATGCCGAATGCAATCCTGGCGCCGGCCCTCACGACCGCAGGCGTGTCTGCTAGCATCGCCGCTATCGCTCAACGATTCGTGCCGCTTAGAAAGGCGGCCATCCTCAAGGAGGAACACTTGGATCGCAGGACTTTTCTGGCACTGGCCGCAGCGGTATCGGCTTCGCCGCTGTGCGCCGAAGCGCAGACCAACGCTGCGATGCGCATCGGCCTCTCTCCGGTGTTCCTCGACGACCAGCTCTCCTTTCTCAACGACTGGCGCGATTACCTGCAGGGCCGCATCGGGCGCGCCGTCCGCTTCGTGCAACGCGGCAGCTACCGGGAGATCATGGACCTGCTGCTGGAGCAGAAGCTCGATTTCGCCTGGATCTGCGGCTATCCCTACGTTCGGAACAGGGCCCGGTTGCGTCTGCTGGCGGTTCCCGTCATGGAAGGCCGGCCGCAGTACCAGTCCTACCTGATCGTGCCGGCGACGGACAAGACGACGAATTCCATCCTCGACCTGCGCGGCAAGGTGTTCGCCTACTCCGACCCGGATTCGAATTCCGGTTTCCTCTACCCGCGCTACGCCCTCATGCAGTTGAAGGAGAACCCTGAGCGCTTCTTCGCGCGCACCTTCTTCACATGGGCGCACCGCAAGATCGTCGAGGCCGTCGGATCGAACCTGGCCCAGGGCGGCGCGGTCGACAGCTACGTCTGGGAGACGCTTCGCCTCTATCATCCGGAGCTGACACGACGCACCCGGATCGTCGAGAAATCGCCCTACTTCGGCCACACCCCGGTGGTGGCAAGAACCGGCGTATCGCGGGCGGAGTTCGACACCATGCAGGAGGCCCTGCTGGGCATGTCGCAGAACGTCGCCGGGAAGGCCCTGCTGAAACGCCTCAACCTGGACGGGTTCGTCGCCGGCGACGATGCCCTGTTCGACGGCATCGCGCGCATGATGCGGGCCCTGGATGCAAGGACCTGAGATGCTGCGGTTGCACGACCTCAGCTTCCGCTACAAGATCCCGCTGCGCAGCAGCGTGCTGATGCTGATCACGGCACTGGTGGTGACGGCCTCGCTGATCGTTCGCGAGTACGACGAACTGCGCCAGGACCTGGCAACCACCTCCGGCCACCTCGGCCGGGTGCTGGCCAATACGCTGGTGGCGCCGCTCACGCACGACGACCCATGGCGCGCCTACGAGATCATCAACTCGCCGTTCCACGGCGGCGCCAGCGAGTCGAATCCGCAGACCGCCTCGCTGGTGATGGTGCTCGACGCCAACCGGCGCGTCTTCGTCGCCACCGACCCGAACCAGTACCCGATGCTGTCGGATCCGTCGCGCGCGAATACCGACTTCTACGAGCTGTGGCAGGCCGTGGCCAGACACAACGAGCCGGATACGCGCCCCGTCGAGGTCAAGGGCTCGAAATCCCTCTACATGGTGACGCCGATCATTTCCGACGGCTACCGCCTCGGCACGCTGATCATGGGCTATTCCAAGGACGCCTTCCTGCCCCGCTTCTTCGGTATCGCCAAGCGCGCCGGCCTGATCACCCTGGCGGTGCTCGTGCTGCTGCTGCCGGCCAGCTGGTACTGGGGCCAACGCTTCGCCAAGCCGCTGGTCGACCTGGCGCAAAGCATGGGGCGGATCGGCAGGGAAATTCCGGATGAAGACGAAGTCGGGTTGTACGAGTCGAAGGACGAGATCGGCCAGCTCGGCGCCGCCTTCAAGACCATGCTGCGGGAGCTGCGCGAAAAGCAGTCGCTGGAACGGGAAGTGATGCTGTCCGAGCGCCTGGCCGCGGTGGGACGGCTGGCGGCCGGCGTCGCGCACGAGATCAACAATCCGCTCGGCGGCATGCTCAACGCCATCAGCACCTACCGCCGCCACGGCAACGACGATCCCCTGGCGGCCCGCACGCTGTCGCTGGTCGAGCGAGGCCTGGTGCAGATCAAGGACACGGTGTCGGCGCTGCTGGTGGAGTCGAAAATGCAGAGCCACTACCTGACGCGGCAGGACATCGAGGACACGCACACCCTGGTGCAGACGGACGCCCACCGCAAGCGTGTGCGCTTCGACTGGCGCAACGAGGTGGACGGCACCCTGCCGCTGCCGTCTACGCTGGTGCGCCAGGTGCTGATCAACCTGATGATGAACGCCATCCAGGCGGCGCCGCAGGAAGGCGAAGTCGCCTGTCGCGTCGAGCGCGAGGGCGAACGCCTGCGCGTGCAGGTCGGCAACAACGGCGACTACATTCCGCAGGAGCGGATGGAACATCTGTTCGAACCGTTTTCCAGCCAGCGAGAGGACGGCCACGGGCTTGGCCTCTGGGTGACCTGGCAGATCGTGCACCAGCTCGGCGGCGAGATCGTCGCCGAGAGCGTGCCAGACGAGACGCGCTTCACCGTCACGCTGCCCCTGGCGGAGGCGGCATGAACGCTGCAACGCAACCGGTGATCTGCCTGATCGAGGACGATCCCATCATGGGCGAGTCGCTGTGCGACCGCTTCCAGCTGGAAGGGCTGGCCTTCGACTGGCACCAGACCGCCGCCGGCGCCATGGAAGCCATCGGCCGGCATGCCTATGCGGCGGTGGTCAGCGACATCCGCCTGCCGGACCTCGACGGCGGCGAGATGTACCTGCGGCTGCGCGCCGCGCACCGCACGCTGCCGCCCTTCATCTTCATCACCGGCTACGGCGCCATCGACCGGGCCGTCGAACTGCTCAAGGCCGGCGCCGCCGACTACATCACCAAGCCCTTCGACCTCGAGCAGCTCATCGAGAAGGTCAAGGCACTGACCAGCGCCTTCGTTCCGCCGGCAGGGCGAAAGAGGCTCGGCGTGTCGCAGGCCATGCGCCGGATCGAGGACATGCTGCCGCGCCTGGCCACGCACGCCAGCACGATCCTCATCAGCGGCGAATCCGGCGTCGGCAAGGAACATGTTGCCCAGGCGCTCGACCGCCTGGCGCGCAAGAGCGAACAGTGCCCCTTCGTCCCGGTGAACTGCGGCGCCGTCACCGAGAGCCTGTTCGAGGCCGAGCTGTTCGGCTACGAGAAGGGCGCCTTTACCGGCGCCGCGCGCACCAAGAAGGGCTTCTTCGAGCAGGCGCACTGCGGCACGCTGTTCCTCGACGAGATCAGCGAGCTGCCGCCTTCCATGCAAGTCAAGCTGCTGCGCGCCATCCAGGAGCGGCGCATCGTCCGCGTCGGGGGCGAGGCGCCGATCCCGCTCGACCTGCGGCTGTACTGCGCCACCAACCGCGACCTGAAGGAAATGGTGGAGCTGGGCCAGTTCCGCGAAGATCTTTATTACCGCATCAACGTCATCCAGCTGAGGATTCCGCCGCTGCGCGAGCGCAAGGAGGACATCCTCTGGTTCGCGCGCATCTTCCTCGACGAGTTCTCCGCGAAGCACGGCGGCGGCCGGCGCGCGCTGTCGCAGCGCGCCGAGCAGGCCTTCCTCGAATACCCGTGGCCAGGCAACATCCGCGAACTGCGTCACGCCGTCGAGCGTGCCTGCATCATTTCCGCGGATGACACGCTCGGCCCCGAGGCCTTCTTCGGCGACGGGCTGACGACCTGGACCCCGCCGGCGGCGGATGGAAACCTCAGCGCCTACCTGCAGGAGTGCGAGCGCAACTACATCCGCCAGGCATTGCTGCTGCACAACGGCCACATTTCCCGCACAGCCGAAAGCCTGGGCATCAGCCGCAAGAGCCTGTGGGAGAAGATGCGCAAGCTCGGCTTGCAGGCGCACGGCTCGGACGAGCAGTAACCGGGTGCCGGGAAGAGTGCTTGATCCCGGTCTGTCATTTCGATGATAATAGAAATATGGAAATGAAATCGGCCGTCACGGCATTGGGCGCACTGGCCCAGGAAACCCGCCTTTCGATTTTCCGCCTGCTGGTCGAGGCCGGTCCGGAAGGGCTGTGCGCCGGCGACATCGGCGCGCGGCTCGGCGTGCCGGCGGCGACGCTGTCCTTCCACCTGGCGCAGCTGGCCAGCGCCGGCCTGGTGCAGGCGCGTCAGCAGAGCCGTTTCATCTTCTATTCCGCCGACTTCGAGGCGATGAACGGCATCGTCGGCTTCCTCACCGAGAACTGCTGCGGCGGCAGGCCGTGCCCACCCGCCAGGGCCAGGCGCAAGAAAACCACAGCATCCTGACCGATCGTGGCAAATCGAACCTTCAATGTTCTGGTGCTGTGCACCGGCAATTCCGCCCGCAGCATCCTCGGCGAGGCGCTGTTCAACCATCTCGGCGGCGGCCGCGTGCGCGCGTACTCCGCCGGCTCGAAGCCGGGCGGGCGGGTGAATCCCGTCGCGCTGGAGACGCTGAAGCAGCACGGCATCGCCATGACGGACGCCCGCAGCAAGTCCTGGGACGAGTTCGCCGTGCCGGGCGGACTCACTTTCGATTTCATCCTCACCGTCTGCGACAACGCGGCGAACGAAGCCTGCCCGGTCTGGCCGGGGCACCCCGCCACGGCGCACTGGGGCATTCCCGATCCGGCGCACGTCGAGCCCATCGAGGCACGGCGCGTCGCCTTCGAGACGGCCTACCAACAACTCAGGCGGCGCGTCGAGGCCTTCCTCGCCCTGCCGCTGGAAACCCTGAGCCGCGAGGAGGCGATCGCCGCCGCCCGCCGCATCCACGAGGAAAAATGAATGAGCGCGCAATGTGAAATCGCGGTGAAGGCCTCGGCCCATGCGCCAATGAGCCTCTTCGAGCGCTGGCTGACGCTGTGGGTATTCCTTTGCATCGTCGCCGGCATCGCGCTGGGCCAGTTCCTGCCGGCGCCGTTCCAGGCGCTGGGCCGCATGGAAGTCGCGCAGGTCAATCTGCCCGTCGGACTGCTCATCTGGGTGATGATCGTCCCGATGCTGGTCAAGGTCGATTTCGGCGCGCTGCACGAGGTGCGCAAGCACGTGCGCGGCATCGGCGTCACGCTGGTGGTCAACTGGCTGGTCAAACCTTTCTCCATGGCGCTGCTGGGCTGGCTGTTCATCCGGCACCTGTTTGCCCCGCTGCTGCCGGCCGAGCAGATCGACAGCTACATCGCCGGCCTGATCCTGCTCGCCGCGGCGCCGTGCACGGCGATGGTCTTCGTCTGGAGCCGGCTGACGAACGGCGATCCGCTGTTCACGCTCTCGCAGGTGGCGTTGAACGATACCATCATGATCTTCGCCTTCGCGCCCATCGTCGGGGTGCTGCTCGGCATCTCGGCGATCACCGTGCCGTGGGACACGCTGGTCACCTCCGTCGTGCTCTACATCGTCATTCCGCTGGCGCTGGCGCAGCTCTGGCGCCGCGCGCTGCTGACGAAGGGCCAGGCGCACTTCGAAGCGACCATGGCGAAGCTCGGCCCGTGGTCGATCTCGGCCCTGCTCGCCACGCTGGTGCTGCTGTTCGCCTTCCAGGGCCAGGCCATCCTCTCGCAGCCGCTCGTCATCGCGCTGCTGGCGGTGCCGATCCTCATCCAGGTCTTCTTCAATTCCGCGCTGGCCTATTGGCTCAACCGAGCGGTAGGGGAGAAGCACAGCGTCGCCTGTCCCTCGGCGCTGATCGGCGCCAGCAATTTCTTCGAGCTGGCCGTTGCGGCGGCCATCAGCCTGTTCGGCTTCGAATCGGGCGCGGCGCTCGCCACCGTGGTCGGCGTGCTGATCGAGGTGCCGGTGATGCTGCTGGTGGTGAAGGTGGTCAACGCCAGCAAGGGCTGGTACGAGCGGGGCTGAGTTGGACCTGCTCGTCACCGCCTTTCAAAGCGGCCTGGCCAGCCTCGCCGCCTACCTCGCGGCGCATGTGCTGCTGTGCCTGGTGCCGGCCTTCTTCATCGCCGGCGCGCTCTCGGCGCTGGTGCCGCAGCAGTCCATCCTGCGCTTCCTCGGGCCGGACGCGCCGAAGTACGTTTCCTATCCGGCCGCCGCCGGCGCCGGCAGCCTGCTGGCGGTGTGTTCCTGCACCGTGCAGCCGCTCTTCGCCGGCATCTACGGCAAGGGCGCCGGGCTGGGGCCGGCCATCACCTTCCTCTTCTTCGCGCCGGCCGCCAACATCCTCGCGCTGTCCTACACGGGCGTCGCGCTCGGCGCCGACTTCGCCATCGCGCGCATCCTGCTGGCGCTCGTCTTCGGCATCGGCATCGGCCTGCTGATGGCCCTGCTGTTCCGCGGCGACGAAAAGGCGCGCACGCCCATGCCCGAAGCCTTCGCCGACGGCGGCATTCCGCGCCGCAACCTGGCGTTCGTCGGCACGCTCGTCGCCCTGCTCATCGCCGGCACGCTGAAGGTGGACTGGCTGCAGGCCGAGCTGGCGCGCGTGACGCTGACCTGGGACGGCGCCGCCGCCGCGCAGGCGCTGCTCGACCGCCTGGTGCCGGTCGACGAACTCCGGGGCGCGGAGGGCCTCGGCCTGCAGGGGCTGCTGCTCATCGTCCTGCTCGGGCTGATCGGCGCGGCGGCGTGGCGCGGCCTGGGCAAGGTCGACGAAGGCTTCAACCGCCTTACCGCCGTGTCGCTGGGACTGACTTTTGCCACGCTGGCGTTCGCAGCCCTCGGCGTGCGCGCCGGCGGCGACGGACTGGCCGTCACCGTGACCGTGCGCACGCTTGCCGTCGCCATTCTGTGCGGCCTGCTGCTGCCGCAGGCGCGCCGCTTCGACGCCTGGGACATGCAGCAGTGGCTGTGGGAAACCTGGCGCTTCGTGAAGATGATCTTTCCGCTGCTGATCGTCGGCGTCTTCCTCGTCGGCGTGATCCGCACCTTCATCCAGCCCGAGTGGATCCAGGCCATCGCCGGAGCCAACACCGTGCTCGCCAACCTGGCGGGCGTGGTCTTCGGCGTCTTCATGTACTTCCCGACCCTGGTCGAGGTGCCGATCGCGAAGATGTTCCTCTCGCTCGGCATGCACCCGGGACCGCTGATCGCCTACCTGATGGCCGACCCGGAACTCTCGCTGCAGAGCATACTCATCACCTCGGCCATCATCGGCAAGCTCAAGGCGTGGACCTACGTCGGCCTCGTCGCCCTGTTCTCGACGGCGGCCGGCCTGGCCTACGGCGCCTGGGTCGACGGCATGTCCTTCGCCACGCTGGCCCTGGCGGTCGGCGGCGGCCTCGCCGTGCTGCTGCTGGCCCTGCACCTCATCGAAAGGAGACGCCCATGCTGATCAAGATCCTCGGCACCGGCTGCGCCAAGTGCAACCGGCTGGAGCAGCTCACGCGCGAGGCCGTCGCGCAACTGGGCATCGAGGCGACCTTTGAGCACGTCAGGGAGATGGACAAGATCATGGCCTACCCGGTGATGACGACGCCGGCGCTGGTGATCGACGAGGCGGTCAAGGTGTCGGGCCGCCTGCCGAGCCGGGAAGAGATCGTCGGCTGGCTGAAGCCATAGGCATTCCGGCATCGCGCCCGGGCTCGGCTTGGACTTTCGCCGAAACGGGACTATCTTTAACCATCAGAACAAGAAATTGCCGGCGGGCAGCAGCCGGTCCATCCCAACGGTCAGAAAGGAGCACACGATGAAACTTGCAAAGATCGCAATGACGGCGCTGTTCGGCGCAACGCTCTCCGCTTCCGTCCTCGCGCAGCCCGGTCCGGGCATGGGTCCGGGCGGCGGCATGGGTCCCGGCATGGGTCCCGGCGCCCGCGGCATGCGCTTCGAGTTCAACAAGGACAACACGCCCGGCTGGAGCCTGATGACGCCGGAAGAGCGCACCGCCCACCGCGAGAAGATGCTGGCGGCGAAGACGCCCGAGGAATGCAAGGCCGTCCAGGAAGAGCACCACAAGCAGATGGCGGAGCGCGCCAAGGAGAAGGGCCAGACCCTGCGCGGCCCGCGCCAGAACGCCTGCGACCGCATGAAGTCGCGCGGTTTCTACAAGTAGCACCCGGTTCCATCGGTCATGGCGGCCCGCTGCAGGCGGGCCGTTTTCTTGCGCCGTGCCGCGGAGACTGACTTTCGAATGTACAGGCTGCTGTTCCTCTTTTTCCTCGCGACGACGGCCGCGCAGGCAGCCGAGCCGCCCGCGCTCACCATCCACTACTTCCGCGCCGACGGCTGCCCGCACTGCGAGGACGCCGGCGCCTTCTTCGCCAGGCTCGCCGCCGAGGAGCCGCGCATCGCCGTGCGCGACTACGAGGTCAGCCGCGACGCCGCCAACCGCGCGCTGTTCCAGTCGGCGCTCGACGCGCTCGGCGTGGCGGAAGGCGGCGTGCCCTTCATCTTCGTCGGCGACTGGGCCACGCTCGGCTACCACACCGACGCGACCACCGGCGCCGAGATCCGCCGCCAGGTGGCGCGCTGCCTCGCCGCCGACTGCCCCGACGCGCTGGAAGCGATCCGCGCCGGCCGCGCGCCGGCAGCACAGACCCCGCGCGAGGCCGGCGCCGATGTGCTGCGCCTGCCGCTCATCGGCGAAGTCGATGCCGCCGCGCTGTCGCTGCCGCTGCTGACCCTCACGCTGGCCGGCCTCGACGCCTTCAACCCCTGCGCCTTCTTCGTGCTGCTGTTCCTGCTCTCGATGATGGCGCACCAGAAGAGCCGCGCGCGCATGCTCACGGTCGGCGGCATCTTCGTGCTGTTCTCCGGCCTCATGTACTTCGCCTTCATGGCGGCCTGGCTGAATCTCTTCCAGCTGCTCGGCCAGCTCGCCTGGGTGACGCTGGCGGCGGGCCTGCTCGCCGTCGTCGTCGGCGCGATGAACGTCAAGGACTTCTTCCGCTTCGGCCGCGGCGTCAGCCTGTCGATTCCCGAATCGAAAAAGCCCGACATCTTCCGCCGCGCCCGCGCCATCCTCGCCGCCGACAACCTGCCGGCCATGCTCATGGCCACGGTGTTCCTCGCCGTCGCCGCCAACTTCTACGAGCTCTTGTGCACCGCCGGCTTCCCGATGGTCTATACGCGCCTCCTCACCCTGGGCGAGCCGTCACCGGCCGTGCGCTACCTGTATCTCGCCTTCTACAACCTCATCTACGTGCTGCCGCTGGCCGCCATCGTCGTCGTCTTCGCGCGCACGCTCGGCGCGAGAAAGCTCGGCGAACGCGAGGGACGCTTGCTGAAACTGCTGTCGGGGACGATGATGCTGGAACTGGGCGCGCTGCTGCTGTTCGCGCCCGAATGGCTCAGCCGCCTCGGCGTCGCCTTCGCCCTGCTGGCAGTGGCGCTCGCCGTCACCTGGATCGCCGCGCGGCTGACGCGCGAGAAAGGAGAAGCTTGATCATGAAACCGCTACGAGGCCTGGCTGGCCTGCTGCTCGCCGCCGCCTTCGCGTTCGCCGCCCATGCCGTCGAGGCGCCATCCGCCAATAAGGCCAAGGGCTCCACCGCCGACCACGGCAAGTTCAAGGAGCTGCAGGGCCCGTTCGCGAGCGGCGAACAGGTCACCGAGGCCTGCCTGAAATGCCACACCGAGGCGGCCAAGCAGGTGATGGCCACGCGCCACTGGACCTGGGACTACGCCAATCCGGCCACCGGCCAGCGCCTCGGCAAGAAGACCATGCTCAACAGCTTCTGCATCGCCGACCGCTCCAACGAAGCCTTCTGCAACGCCTGCCACGTCGGCTACGGCTGGAAGGACGACAAGTTCGATTTCACTTCCGAACGCAACGTCGACTGCCTCGCCTGCCACAACACCGGCCAGTACGCCAAGATCCCCGGCCTGGCCGGGCATCCGCCCTATGCGCGCATGGAATACCCGCCCAAATCCGGCAAGTTCGTCGGCCCGGTCGACCTCGCCGCGGTGGCCGCGCGCGTCGGCCGCACGAGCCGCGAGACCTGCGGCGCCTGCCACTTCTACGGCGGCGGCGGCGACGGCGTCAAGCACGGCGACCTCGATTCCTCGCTCAAGCAGCCGCCGCGCAAGCTCGACGTGCACATGGCTAAGGACGGAGGCAACTTCACCTGCTCGACCTGCCACCAGACCGAGAGCCACAAGGTCGCCGGCAGCCGCGTCGCGCCCACCGCCGCCGACCCGCACCGGCCCATCGTGCGCGGCGAACAGACCGCGCGCAACCCGGCCACCTGCCAGGCCTGCCACGGCGACCGGCCGCACGCGGAAGGGCCCGGCGCCGGCCTCGTCGGCAGCGTCGGCACCGGCACGCGCCTGAACAATCACGCGCGCACGCTGGCCTGCCAGAGCTGCCACATTCCCGCCTTCGCCCGCGGCGGCGTGCCGACCAAGATGGCCTGGGACTGGTCCACCGCCGGCACGATGAACGCCGCCGGCAAGCCCTTCGTGAAGAAGGACGCGCGCGGCCACGTCGTCTTCGACAGCAAGAAGGGCGACTTCACGCTCGGCGAGAACGTCGTGCCCGACTACCTCTGGTTCGACGGCAGGGTGGAGTACACGCTCGTCGCCGACCGCATCGACCCCTCGGCCACCGTGCCGATCAACCGCTTCGGCGGCAGCCCGCGCGACCCGGCGGCGCGCATCTGGCCGGTGAAGCGCTTCCGCGGCAAGCAGCCCTACGACCTCGCGCACCTGACGCTGCTGGTGCCGCACACGGCGATCCCCGACGACACCGCGCTGTGGTTCAACTTCGACTGGGACAAGGCGCTCGCCGCCGGCACCGCCGCCGCCGGCCAGCCCTTCAGCGGCAAGTTCGGCTTCGCCGCCACCGAGATGCTGTGGCCGATCACCCACATGGTGGCGCCGAAGGAGGACGCGCTGCGCTGCGCCGAATGCCATGCGCGCGAAGGGCGGCTGCAGGGTGTCGCCGGCGTATATCTGCCCGGCCGCGACCGCCTCGAATGGCTCGACCGCGCCGGCTTCGCCCTCGCCGGGCTGACCCTGCTTGGCGTCCTCGGCCACGGCGCGCTGCGCGTGCTGACGCGCGGCCGGCGCAAGGAGAACGGAAAATGAGCGAACGAATCTATATCTTCAAGCGCTTCGAGCGCTTCTGGCATTGGACGCAGGCGCTGCTGATCATCGCCATGCTGATCACCGGCTTCGAGATCCACGGCAGCTGGCGCCTGTTCGGCTTCAAGCAGGCGGTGGGCCTGCATACCGCCGCCGCCTGGGCGCTGATCACGCTGTGGGTGTTCGCCATCTTCTGGCACTTCACCACCGGCGAATGGCGGCAGTACATCCCGACATTGAAGAACGCCGACGCGATGTTCCGCTACTACGTGCTGGGTATCTTCACCGGCGCGCCGCACCCTTTCCGCGCGACGCAGCTGAAGAAGCACAACCCCCTGCAACGGCTTGCCTACCTGCTCGTCAAGCTGGTCATCAACCCGCTCGTCTGGGCGAGCGGCCTGGCGCTGCTCTACTACCCGGCCTGGCACGACGCCGCCGGCGCGCCGGCGCTCGGCTCGGTGGCGCTGCTGCACACCCTCGGCGCCTTCATGATGCTGATCTTCCTGATCGCGCACGTCTATCTCGCCACCACCGGCCACACGCCTCTGGCCCACATCAAGGCGATGATTACGGGCTGGGAGGAAGTCGAGTAGGAAAGGAGGCGTGGCATGAGCGGACTTCTGCATCTGGCGCGCCGTCCCGTGGGGTGCCGCATGGCATAATCCCCGCATGACGCCGGAACAGTTCATCGCCCGTTGGAAGGGCAACCCGCTCTCCGAACGCGCCGGCGCGCAGGCCCACTTCGACGACCTCTGCGAGCTGCTCGGAGTCGGCAAGCCGCGCGATTCCGACCATTACTGCTTCGAGCGCGGCGCCGGCAAGGCCAGCGGCCCGGAAGGCAACCGCGGCTGGGCCGACGTCTGGAAGCGCGGCTGCTTCGGCTGGGAGAACAAGCGGCCCGGGCGCGACCTGCGCGCGGCGTTGAAGCAGCTCACCGACTACGCCCTCGAACTCGAGAACCCGCCGCTGCTGGTGGTGAGCGACCGCGAGCGCATCGAGATCCACACCGCCTTTACCGGCTACCCCGACGAGCCGCGCACGATCCGCATCGAGGACATCGGCGCGCCGGAGAACCTGCAGACCCTGCGCTGGGTGTTCACCGACCCGGAGAAGCTGCGCCCGGTGAAGTCCCTCGCCGCCATCACAGAGGAAGCCGCCGGCAAATTCGGCGAACTGGCCGAGACGCTGCGCCGCCGCGGGCTGGAAAGCCACGCCGTCGCCCACTTCCTCATCCAGTGCCTGTTCTGCATGTTCGCCGAGGACGAGAGCCTGCTGCCGCGCGGCATCTTCGACGGCCTGCTGACCAAGGCCGCCGACGACCCGGCGCGCGCCGCCAACCGCCTCACCGTGCTGTTCGCCGCCATGCGCGACGGCGGCGACTACGGCGACGAGACCATCGCCTGGTTCAATGGCGGCCTGTTCGAGACCATTGCCGTGCCCGAACTGGCGCGCGAAGACGTCGCTGCGCTCCAGCACGCCGCCGCCATGGACTGGCGCAACATCGATCCCTCCATCTTCGGCACCCTGTTCGAGCGCGGCCTCAACCCGGCCAAGCGGTCCCAGCTCGGCGCCCACTACACCGACCCGGCCACCATCCTGCGGCTGGTCGAGCCGACCGTCGTGCGCCCGCTCGCCGCCGAATGGCAGGCGGCGAAGGAGAAGATCGCCGCGCGCATGGCGAAATCGAAGAAACAGGGCGACAAGGCGCACAAGGACGCCGCTGCGCTGTTCCAGCACCACCTCGAGCGCCTGCGCAACTTCCGAGTGCTCGATCCGGCCTGCGGCAGCGGCAACTTTCTTTACCTCGCGCTCAAGGCGCTGAAGGACCTCGAGCGCCGCGCCAACGTCGAGGCCGAGGCCCTCGGCCTGCAGCGCCAGGTCGGCATCGAGGTCTCGCCCGCCAACGTGCTCGGCATCGAGCTCGACCCCTACGCGGCGGAACTCGCCCGCGTCACCGTCTGGATCGGCGAGATCCAGTGGATGCTGCGGAACGGCTATCCCGTTTCGACCCAGCCGATCCTCAAGCCGCTCGACACCGTCGAGAACCGCGACGCGCTGGTGAAAGTCAGTCCCGGCGGCACGGCGATGGAAGAGGCCGACTGGCCCGCCTGCGACGCCATCGTCGGCAATCCGCCTTTCCTCGGCGACAAGATGATGCGCGGAGAACTCGGCGCCGAATACACCGACGCGCTACGCCAGTGCTACGCGGGCCGCGTGCCCGGCGGCGCCGACCTCGTCACCTACTGGTTCGAGAAGGCCCGCGCGCAGATCGAAGCGGGCAAGTGCAAGGCGGCAGGGCTGGTCGGAACCAATTCGATTCGCGGCGGCGCCAACCGCAAGGTGCTCGACCGCATCGTCGAAACGACGCGCATCTTCGAGGCGTGGAGCGACGAGCCGTGGATCAACGAGGGCGCGGCGGTGCGCGTGTCGCTGGTGTGCTTCGGCGCGGCGGACGCGCCGGGTGGCACCCTTGATGGCCGGCCGGTTGCGATGATCCATGCAGACCTCACGGCCGGCGAGGGTTTGAATCTGGCGCTGGCTAAGCCGCTGCAAGAAAACACAGGTGCCGCGTTCATCGGCACACAAAAAACTGGAGCATTCGACATAGGCGGCGATTTGGCACGCAACTGGTTGAAGCTGCCAAATCCTCACGGCAAGCCGAACAGTAATGTTCTTCGCCCTTGGTGTAACGGGATGGATATTACGCGCCGACCGTCTGATACGTGGATTGTTGACTTTGGAGTTGATTTGCCGGAAAGCGATGCCGCTCTTTACGAGGCACCTTTCGCCCATCTCCGTCAGCACGTGCACAGCCAGCGCAAGACAGATACAGAGCGCGCCTACGCGAAGTGGTGGTTACATACTCGGCCAAGGCCAGAAATGAGGGCGGGTCTGAATGGTTTAGCTCGGTACATTTGTACACCGAGAGTTTCAAAACATCGGTTATTTGTCTGGCAGCCCCAATCTGTTTTGCCTGATAGTGCAACAGCCGTCATCGCCCGCGCCGACGACGCCACCTTCGGCGTGCTGCATTCGCGTTTCCACGAACTCTGGTCGCTGCGGCTCGGCACCTCGCTCGAAGACCGCCCGCGCTACACGCCGACCACCACCTTCGAGACCTTCCCCTTCCCCGAAGGCCTCGTCCCGCGCGACACCGCGCCGGGCGGCGGGCGCGGCGCGCCGCCGTGCATGGCGCCGGAGATCGTCGCCGCCAACATCGCCGCCGCCGCGCGGCGCCTGAACGAGCTGCGCGAAAACTGGCTCAACCCGCCGGAATGGACCGAGTGCATCGCCGAAGTCGTGCCCGGCTACCCCGACCGCATCGTCGCGAAGCCCGGCCACGAGGCCGAGCTGAAGAAGCGCACGCTGACCAACCTCTACAACGCCCGCCCGGCCTGGCTCGACAACGCGCACCGCGCGCTCGACGCCGCCGTCGCCGCCGCCTACGGCTGGCACGACTACACGCCCGCCATGCCCGACGAGGAAATCCTCAAGCGCCTGCTGGCACTCAACCTGGAACGCAAGGCGGCGGAAGGCAAATAAGCGCCGTCCTGCGGGGACTGACTTTTGCCGCATCGCGCGGCCCGGTCGCGCCCACGCAAGCAGGCAGCCTCAAATGCGGCTACCGGCGCTCCAGTGGCCGGAGCAAACCGGCCAGTTTTCTGACCGCTGCTTCCATCTCATCCGGGGTGTAAGCCGCGAAACCCATGAGGAAGCCGGCCTTGTGCTTGTTCGACGCATGCAGTGCCGCCAGCCCCAATAGATCGATTCCGGCCCGGCGCGCGGTATCGATGGCCTCGCGCTCCGGAATATTGCGGATCAAGATGCAGGGCATCTGCATTCCGCCGACCGGCACTTTCGGTTCGACGAAATCGGCCAGGTGCTTGCGCACGAGGCGCACCAGCGCGTCGAGCCGATCGGCATAGACACCGCGCATGGCGCGCACGTGCGCCCCGAAGTGCCCACCTTCCATGAAGCGTGCCAGCGTCAGTTGCGGGATCGATGCGCTATGCCCGTCCATCA
>JAJVII010000032.1 GCA_022072085.1 Phycisphaerae bacterium | reverse complement strand
CCCCCGACGCACTGGCCGCGGCGCTGAGCAGCGACGACCCGCTGACCGCTTTCGACGCCGGCGAGCGGCTTGTCGCCGCGGGCCCAGCAGCCGTCGCGCCGCTGGCTGCCCTCGTCGCGTCCGACGCCCGGCCGACTGTCCGGCTGGCAGCCGTCGAGCTGATCGGCCGAATCGGCACGCCCGACGCCGCGGCCTCGCTGATCGACCGCCTGAAGGTTGAGAAGGACCTCGCCGTCCGCGGGCAGATCTGCATGCAGATCGGACCGGCCGGCGACCGCCGGGCCGTCCCCGTGCTGACCGACTGGCTGAAGACCCTCGCGCAGAGCGGCATCAACGATGTCCGTGGGCCCAAAGAGGTTCAGCCGAGCACCTGCTTCATCCGCCACCTCGAGGCCCTCTACATGATCGGCGACCCGTCGGCCATCCCGGCCATCGAGGCCTTCGCCAAGGGGATTCCCCAGGGCGTCGGCTACGGCGGGTTCCTGACGCACTTCGTCACCGCCGGCGCGGACGAGGCCCTGACTATCCTGCGGCAGAAGCAGGCCTTCGCCGACGCCGTCGGGCGGCAGGCCGGTCTGGCCGACCGCATCGCCCCGCTGATGGAATGGTTCCGCACCGACCGCGTCGCCCGCTATCGGATGTATGCCGACAAGGTCACGCGGGTCAGCCCGGAGGGCCGCGAGATCCTCGCCGCCGTCGCCGCCGGTGCAGACGCGAAACTCGCCGACGCCGCCGGGGCCCTGCTGGCCTGCTACGACCGACTCAAGTAATCGCCAACCGGAGTCGAGCATGAATCGATCGCTGCACATCGCGTTGCTGGCCGGGCTGCTGGCGGCCGAGGCGTCGTCGCCCGCATGGGCCCTGCGCGCCAACACCCACCGCGACCTGGACAAGCTGGAAAAGATGGGCCACTACGAGGAGGTCCTCTTCGCCCGCATGTCCACGCGCGACATGGTGCTCGCGGTTCACGCCGCCTGGGCCGGCGCCCCCTACGACCCGCGGATGGACGGCGTGCTGGGCATGACCGAGACGCGCGTGGACCGCCGGTTCTGGGACATCATCAACAACCAGTCGGCGCCTATCTCCGACCTGCTGGCCAAGGCCAGGCTCACCGACGCCCAGAAGCAGCGGCTGGCCCTGCGCGTGCGGGTTTACGTCGAGGACCACCTCTCGCCGCAGTTTGACGAGATGGGCAACTTCTACTTCCAGCGCAAGGCCTGGGCGATGGAGCGGATGGGCCTGCTGGACGACGCGGGCTATCGCCGCGAGTTGACCGGCCTCTACTGCCGCCGCGTTTGCGCCGCCTACTACGCGACGATCGCCCAGGAGTTGGCCCGCGCCGGCGATCCGCAGGCCGACGCCTACCGCGCCAAGGCCGACTGGTTCAGCGATCAGACCCGGCTCCAGCTCCGCCGGGCCCACGGCGATCACCTGCTGGCCGCCGCCCAGCCCGGCGACAAGCGCCAGGCACGCCCGCGGGCCCAGGTCGTCGCGACGCTCAAGGCCGGCCTGGCCTCCGGCGAGCCCGACGCCCGGCTGGCTGCTGGGCTGGCGCTGGCCGAGACGGGCCACGTCGACGCCCTGCAACCGCTGGCGGCCGACCGCGACGTGAACGTCCGCCGCGCCGTCGCCGGGGCATTCGCCGACGCCCTGTTCGCGCCCGGCCTGGCCGCGATGGCCGACGACGCCGACCCGCAGGTCAAGGCCCTGCTGGCCGACGCCAACGCCCTGGCCGCGATGGGCAAGGGCCTGGCGCCGGGCGTCAAGGCCCGCTATCTCCGCCAGCCCGACCAGGCCCAGCCGACCGCCCAGCGCGTCCTGCCCGCGGTCGCGACCGGCTTCCGCGGCGACGAGCGCTGGCCGGACAAGCTGCGGCCCGCCTGGGACACGCCCGACATCCTGCCCGACAACGCCGGCGGCCAGTTCCTCGTCGCCTTCGAGGGCAAGCTGGCGATCCCGCAGGCCGGGCGATACCGCTTCTACGCCCGGACCGAGTTGGGCAACCGCGCGACGGTGACGCTCGTGCTGGCAGACGGCACGCGGCGGGTGGTGCTCTCGCCGCGGCTGGACCGCGACATGCGATTCGCGGTGCAGAACGACTACCAGGGCGCCGTCATCAAGCGGATCGACTTCAGCGACCCGATCGACCTGCCCGCGGGCCTGGTGGGCCTGGAGGTCGAATACAAGGGGGCGACCGCCTCGGGCAAGCAGGGCGCCGCGGGCCTGCGGCTGGGCTGGAGCAGCGACCGCCGGGTGATGGAACCGATCCCCGACGCCATGTATTTCCACGCCGCCGAGTGATCAAGGGGGCAGAGGCCAGGGGTCAGGGGCCAGGGGCCAGGGATCAGTCTGACCGATCCCCGCCCCCCGACCCCTGGCCCTCAATGGCCACAGAATCGGATGGGCCGTGCATGAATCATTCGCTCCTGCTCATCGCGGCCGGGCTGGGCGTGGTGCCGGTGCTCAAGCGATATCGCTGGTACCAGGTCGTCATGTCGTTCCTGCCGCAACTGCTGATCGGACTGGGCGTGGCCGTCGGGCTCTGGATCGCGGCGGCGCTGATCCCCTGGCGGCGGATCGGCCGACGGCGGGCAGCGTGGGCCGCGGGCGGTCTGGCCCTGCTGCTGGCGGCCGCCTGGGCGACGTGGCATTTCGCATTCCGCCAGACCCCTGCTCCGCCCCCGCCGGTGGCGCCGTCGCAGACCTGGGCCACCTTCATGGCTGGCCCGACGCGGACCGGCTGCATCGACGGGCTCGCCCTCCCGGCCCGGGCGGGCAAGCTCTGGTCCTATCGCGACGGACTGAACCGCGCGGGATTCGCCGGCTCGGCGGCGGTGGTCGGCGGGCGGGTCTATGTCGGCTCGGACAACTGCCGGCTCTACTGCCTGGACGCAACCGATGGCCGCGTGCTCTGGCAGTTCGACGCGGCCCACGAATTGTTCGGCGCGCCGGTCGTCGCCGGCGGGCGGCTGTTCGTCGGCGAGGGCCTGCACGAGGCGGCCGACGCGAAGCTCTACTGCCTGGACGCCACCACGGGCGAGCGGCTGTGGACGTTTCAAACCAACAGCCACGTGGAGTTCGGCGCGACGTGGCACGCGGGCCGGCTCTACTTCGGCGCCGGCGACGACGGGGTCTACTGCATCGACCCGGCCGACGGCAAGCCGATCTGGCGGTTCCCCGGCGTGCACGTGGACATGTCGCCGGCGGTGTCGGATGCGGGCGTCTTCTTCGGCAACGTCTATGGCGAGGCGACCTTCTTCCGCGTGGGGCTCGACGGCAAGCTGGTCTGGCGGCAGCCGGCGCCGATGGGCGTCACCGGCAGCCCCGCGACCGACGGGCAGCGGGTCTACTTCGGCGTGGGCAACGGGGACTTCGCGATGAGCGCGGCCGACCCGGCCGGCGGCGTGGTCTGCCTGGCCGTCGAGGACGGGCGGACGCTCTGGCGGACGCAGCAGGTCGGCGACGCGGTGCTGACGTCGGTGGCGCTGGCCGACAGGGCCGCGCTGTTCGGCAGCCGCGACGGGCGGCTCTACTGCGTGGACGCCGACGACGGCCGATCGCGCTGGCAGTGCGAGACGGGGGCCCCGGTGCTCAGCTCGCCCGCGGTGTCCGGCGGGCGCGTCTGCTTCGGATGCGACGACGGGCTGGTGCGTTGCCTGTCGCTGGCGGACGGCGGCGAGTTGTGGCGTTTCGACGCGTCGGCGGCGGCGTTCAACAACGACGCCCGCGTAATCGCCGCACCGACGATCGCCGGCGGCCGCGTCTACGTCGGCTCGATGAACTTCTTCTTCTTCTGCCTCGGCGCCCCGGACTGATTCCGACAACGACAACGGCAGGGGTCGGGGGCCAGAGGTCAGGGGTCAGTCAGACCGACCCCTGCCCCCCCGATCCCCGATCCCCGATCCGATCGCGTTATTGATAATGGCGGCGGCAGGCGCGGCAATGTCCCGCCCCCGGCGGACGATGTTCCGCGACCGGCCGGCGATGCGGCGCGAATCGGGCCCTTGGCCCGTGCCGGCCGGCGACGGAAATGCTGGACTTGCGCCCTTATTGATGGAGCGGCCGGCCGCCCGCGTCAGCCGCGGCGATCCACCCAGCGGGTCGAGGCGGTGGCGTTAGCATTGACCGGCCCGAGGTCCTGGGGCTGGCCTGCGGGGCGCGGGTTGCCGAAGAAGTCGGTCGGGTTGTCGGCCAGCGGGGCGCCCTTGCCGGCGAGCGCGGCCTTGCCGGCGGCGGTGAGGCGGAAGTCGCAGTTGGCCGGGTCCTTGAACCACTCGGCCTTGACGGCGGTGACGTTGTGGTTGGACGCAGCCAGCACGCCGGTCAGTCGGCCGGGGATGAGGTTGTTGACCAGCAGCGGATCGGGCGGATAGGAGGCCTGCCGCTGGAAGTCAGACGCCTTGTTGAAGGCGAGGTTGTTGTAGAACTTGCAGTTGGACGCGTTGTTGGAGTGGTAGGCCGCGTCCGAGCAGTTGAGCACGATGTTGTTGCGGCAGATCCCGTCGCGGTGCTCCGGGGCGACCGTGCCGTCGGGCATGAGCGGCAGCCACTGCTTGCCGGTCAGGCCGCCGCCGAAGCTGATGCCCAGCGTCGTCCGCCGCCCCTTGCCGTCGACGATGTTGCCCTCGATGACGCCGCCGACCCCGCCGCCCTTGAGAAAGATGCCGTAGGTCACGCCGCCGCCGGCGCCGAAGTCGTGCACATAGTTGCGGCGGACGGTCCAGTTATCGCCGCTGACCAGGTCGAACCCCGTCGCCGACGTGTTGAACAACTCGGTGTGCTCGATCGTGATGTTGTCGGCGCCCTTGGACCGCGTGCGGGCCGCCTTCATGCCGTGCTCGCCGCTGCCGCTGATCTTGCAGTCGGTCATCAGGATGTCGCCGCAGCCGCCGGGCCCGTCCATGAACACCGTCGCCTCGGTCTTGGAGGGGTCGCCCTCGACGTGAATGCCGCGGAGGACCCAATAGCGGCTGCGGATGCGGAAGGCGATCTGGGCCTTGGCGTGCAGCTTGGCGTAGCCCTTCTCGCCGGCGGCCGCGAGCGTGATCGGCTTGCCGGCTGTGCCCGAATGGCCGGTCGAGAACTCGCCGCCCATGTCGTAGTTGCCCGGTTTGACCAGGATGGTGTCGCCGGCCTGGGCCTGGGCCAGGGCCGTGCGAATGGCGGCGGCCGAGTCGACCTTGATCTCCTTGCCCAGGCAGGGGGCAGCCGACAGAACGGCCAACAGGATCGCGGCAAGGCCGAGGCGGATCGCGGACATGATGCGTCTCCGTGAATGAAGTCGTGCGACTGCGTCAGGCGGGGCCCAGCCCCCATAGGTGTAACCCCGCCGACGCGGGGGCGGCGCAGAAAAACGCCCGGGCGGGCGGCCCGGGCGGTGGAGTCGCGGTTGCGTCGATCAGGACCGGCGGCGGTGGCGGCGGACGGCGCCCGCGCCCAGCGTCAGCCCGCCCACGGCCAGCAGGACCAGCGTCGCGGGCTCTGGCACCGACTCGGTGCTCAGCGTCAGCAGCACGCGGTCGTTCGCGCCGTCCACGGTGACCAGTCCGACCAGTCCCGACGGGGCGTTGACCGTCCAGGTCGCGTTGGTCGGATCGGCGCCGGCGTAGGTCATCAGAGTCCAGGTGCCGGTCGGGGCGTCGCCCGAGCCGGTCCACAGGACGTTCAGCGTGGCCGCGCCGCTGCCGAACGCGAGCGTCTGGGCGACGATCAAGTCATTGGCGGTCTCGTTGAATTCCCAGTCATAGGTGCCGCGGAAGTCCAGGTCCTCGACGGTCAGCGTGCCGATGCTCATGCCCGGGGCGACCTTGCTGCTGGCCCCGACGGTGAAGACGTAGCTGCCGGTGGTGACCTGGCCGACGCCCTTGAACACGTCGTTCTCGAAGGTGAAGTTGCCGCCGATGTCCAGCGTCGTGCCGGCCTGGATTACCACGTCGCCGACGCCCAGGGCCTTGGCGTGTCCGGCCCGCAGCGTGCCGCCGACGATCCACGTGCCGCCCGAGAGGGTCGCGCTGTTGTCGGCCGACAGGACCAGCGTGCCCAGGCCGGTCTTGGTCAGCCCGCCGGTGGTGAGCACCTGGCCGCTGATGGTCGGGGCGCGGTTGATGTTGGCAAAGACGATGCCCTCGGCCGCCCCGGCGGCGCCGAACTTGAGGTTCGAGGAGACAGTGATGTCGCCGTTGAAGATCAGGCCGGCGTTGTTGTCGGTGCTGTGCCCGGCGATGGTCAGAGTGTAGGGGCCGCTGACATTGCGGTTATACGTCCGCAGGGCGTAGACCGAGCGGTCGGCGGTGAGCACCTGGGTCTCGTTGGAGTCGAAGATGTCGGTGGCAACGGCCAGGTTCAGGTCGGTCTTAGCGCTGTAGGTCACGGGGCGGAAGCCGTAGGTCGCGTCCCACTTGGCGAAAGTCACCTGCGTGTCCAGGGGGCCGTTGAACTGGTGGAAGTAGTAGGCGTCGGTCATCGCGATCGCGCCGTCGTTGGCGGGGGCGCCGGAGGTGACGGCGAAGCGGTTGTACGAGTCCACGACCGAGAGGCCGTTGGTCTTGGCAATCAGCGTTCCGCGGCCGGCGCGGGTCAGGGCGTTCATCTGAAGCAGCACATAGTAGGTGGTGTTGGCGTTGGACAGTTCGATCGGGTTGACGCCGCTGAAGGTGGCGTTGCCGACCGCGGTGGTCGTGCTCGCGGTGCTCAGGCCCATCAGCGACAGGCCGCCGGACTCCAACATGCTGACCGCGTTGCCGGTGTCGCCGAACGGGCTGCCGGAGGCCGCAGCCAGGCCGCGAAGCAGGCCGCCGCTGACGGTGATCGGACCGGCGAAGGTGTTGGCGACGCGGAACTGGAGGATGCCGTTGCCCGTCTTGATCAGGCCCTTGCTGCCTGCGGCCGTGTTGATGACGGTCGTGTAGACGTCCAGCGCCGCCATGTTGACATACCACGCGATGTTGGTGTCGAAGGTCCGCACGCCGTTGAGGTCCAGCTCGCCCAGGGCGCCGCTCGTGTTGCCGCTGGAAATCTGCGGCGTGTAGACGTTGTAGTTCGGATAGTAGAACTCGCTGTGCACGTCCCCGTTGAGGGTCAGGCGGCCGCCGCCGGTCGCCTTGCTGACGACCACGTTGGCGACGGAGTTTGCGTCGGCGATGATGTTCAGTCCGCCGATGGACTGGCTGGTGCCGGCGACGTTCAGCTTCGCATTGCTGCGGACGGTGACGACGGAGTCGGAGGCGATCTGGTTGTCGGCGGTAAACAGCACTTCCGCATCGAAGCCGCTGCCGGTTTCGCCGGCCTTGGAACTGCTGACGGTCAGGTCGTCGGGGACATAGATTGCACTGGTCGTATTGAAGGTGAGTTGGCCGCTGTTGACCGATGTCAGCCCGCTCCAGTTCCCGGTGGCCGGGTTCATCAGCTTCAGCGTGCTCTTGCCGATCTTGGTCAGGCCGGCGCTGGTGACGATGTTGCCCTGGATCGTGCGGGTGCGGGTGTTGTTGTTGCCGGTGTAGATGATGGCCTCCACGGCGTTGTCGGAGGCGTCCGCGAACCGCAGGTCCGGCGCGATGTTCGTATCGCTGCTCGCCGCCATGATGAGACCGCCGCTGGCGATCGTCAGCGTGCCGCTGCCCGTGATGCTGCCGCTGGTCCTCAGGGCGTAGACGTTCACGCTGCCGGACATCGACCCGCCGGCGGACAGGTCCACCTTGTCCGTAAAGCCCGTGCCGACAAGGCTGGTCTTGTCATAGGAGGCGATGGGCCTGAACCCCAGCGTGTTGTCGTAGGTCAGGAAGGTCGCGCCGGTTCCGCCGGCGTCTGTGTCGCTGATCAGCCAGGGGGCAAGCATGCTGTTGACCGGCGTGAGAGCCACGCTGGATTTCACGGCCGTGCGGGTCTGGAGGTCCATCACCAGTCCGCCGCCGGCTGAACGGTTGATGGCCCCGATGGTCACCGTTTGAGTGCCGGAGGTCGTGGGAGTCGTCAGGCTCAGCCGGTTGTGGCCGACCGGCAGGTTGATCGTGCCCAGGGTCTCGGTGACGTCCACGCCGGTCTTGCCGGTGAAGACCAGGCCGCCGCCGGCCAGCGTGATCGGGATGCCATCGGCGATGCGGTCGGTGAGGACCGTGCCGCTGTTGTCGACGCCCAGGCGGCTGCCGGCAACGATGACGCTATTGGCGTTGGTCAGCCGACCGGCGTTCCTGAAGGTGAGCGTGTAGCTCTTGGCCCCCAGGCGGAGGTCGCCGGTGAAGGTGTAGTCGCCGCCTTCGAGACTGCTGCTGGACGACGGCGCCCACCAGTGCGAGAGGTTGCCGGTGTAGAGCGTGCTGATGACGCCGCCGGAGGTGCTGGGCACCTCGAAGATGCTCGTCCTGGCGCTGTTGGTATTGGTGATCGTGCCGCCGGAAGCCGTGTAGCCGAAAGTGGCGGTGCTGCTGCCGCCCAGGTCGAGCGTGCCGCCGGTGATGGTAAGGGCGCTGGCGCTGCCGACGCCGCCGAAGGGCTGGTCAATGACATTGAGCAGTTTCAGCGTGCCGTTGTTGACGGACCAGCCGGAACTGCCGCCCATGGTGCGGGTCACAGTCAGCGTGTTGGAGCTGGTCTTCACATACCCGCCGCTGCCGCCGCCGTTGCCCAGCAGGGTGATGTTGCCGTTGTAGGTTCCTGTCGAGTCGCCGAACGTGAACGTGTTGCTGCCGCCGTAGACGCCGGAGCTGAAGACGCGGTCGCCCGCAGCCGCGACCGTAGTGCTGGCGAACAGGTAGAAGACACTTGCTTCGCTGCGGGCCCAGGAGTCGTCGCTGCCGAAGACCACCATGCCGCCGCGGCCGTAGAACCGGCTGTTCATCAATCCGTTGACCCGCAGGATGCCCGAGCCCGTCGCGTTGATGCTTCCGCCGCTCATCGTCCCGTTGATCGTCAGCATCGAGCCGGCGGTGGCCAGATTGATATAGGCCGTCGAGAGCGCCAGATTGGCGTTGATCGTGTGGCTGCCGGAGTTGACCTGGATGGCCGGGTCGGCCGCGCTGGCGCTGGTTGCCAGCGTCAGCGTGCCCGTGCCGCCCAGCGTCCAGCCGGTCGAGTCGGTCCGCTGAGTGAACGACAGGATGTCGATGCTGGCCGCCCCGTTCAGCGTGGGCTGATAGGGCGTAACGGTCGAATCGAAGGCGGCCGTGGAGGTCGTCCCCGGCTTGGCCCCGCCGACCCAGTTGGCGTCGTTGAGCCAGTCGGTGTCGGTGTCGCCGTCCCAGGTGATCGTCGCGGCCATGGCCGGCACGCAGGTCAGCAGCACAACGATCATCGCCGCCCAGTTCGCCATTGTCCGCTTCATCAGATACTCCTTCGGACTGCCCGGCTGTCCTCGCGCGACAGCCTGAACGGATCTGTCTCCCTCGCACGGCTCCACGCCCGATCACGTGTGGGAACTCTTCGTGCACCTGAAGCGGGAATGCACCCGCGGCGCGGCGCAACGACACCACTCTGCGATTCGGGGATTCGGCTTTCAGACGTGGTGATCGGTGGAGCGGAGCTTCAGGGCTGCAAGCCCATCAGGAATCCTGTGTGATCACCACAAGTTCGATATCTGGTTGCAGTCACTATCATTAGTCTTAATACATGCAAACCGCGTGCCAGCGACGCCAGACGTCGGGCATAGTGACTAGTAAGTTGTTGTGTTAGAATATGTTGCGCGCAGACAGCGTCGAAGCTCCAGACAGATTCAGAAGCTAGTTCTGTTGCTTTTGGTAAACATTCGCGTTCCCAATAAGCAACGTGGCCGCCCGGGTCAATCAGCAGCGATCACAGCGCCGCAACCACCAGGTCGCCGACATGCGTAGTGGAGTGGCCCATCTTGCCGGCGTTCTGGCTCTTCATCTTGGGCGTGGTGGCGAGGATCGCCTGCTCGATGCGTCGTCCGGCCTTGGCCCAGGTCTCGACGCCCTGGTTCTTGCCGGTCTCGCGCAGCAGCATCGCCAGCGCCGCGATCGCGGCGATGGGGTTGATGACGTTCTGCCCGGTGTACTTCGGCGCCGAGCCGCCCATCGGCTCGAACATGCTCACGCCGGCCGGGTTGATGTTCCCGCCCGCGGCCACGCCCAGCCCGCCCTGGATGACGGCCGCCAGGTCGGTGATGATGTCGCCGAAGATGTTGTCGGTGACCACCACGTCGTAGTAGTCCGGGTTCTTGACGAACCACATGCAGCAGGCGTCGACGTGGTTGTAGTCGGTCTGGACGTCGGCGTATTCCTTGGCCACGTCGTTGAACGCGCGGAACCATGTGTCGCCGGCGAAGGTAAGCACGTTGGTCTTGTGAACGAGGGTCAGCCGCTTGCCCTTCGCGCCGCCGGTGGCCTTGGCCCGGGACCGGGCGAACTCGAAGGCGTAGCGGATGCAGCGCTCGGCGCCGAACCGCGTGGTGCAGTTGATCTGCGTGGAGACCTCCTGCGGCGTGCCCTTGTACTGGAACCCGCCCATGCCCGTGTAGATGCCCTCGGTGTTCTCGCGCACGACGATGAAGTCGATGTCTTCCGGCTTGCGGTCAGCCAGCGGCGTCGGCACGCCGGGGTACAGCCGCACCGGCCGCAGGTTGATGTACTGGTCCAGTTCGAAGCGCAGCCGCAGCAGCAGCCCCTTTTCGAGGATTCCCGGGGCGATCTTGGGATGTCCGACCGCGCCCAGGTAGAGGGCGTCGTACCGGCGGAGTTGGGCGATCTCCTCCTCGCTGATCACCGGAATGGAGGGCTTGGACGGATCGCCGCCGGCAGCCAGGTAGCGGTCGCCGCTGACGTCGAAGGGCTGGAGCTTGTAGTCGAAGCCCTCCTTCTTCGCGACGGCGGCCAGCACCTTGAGCCCCTCAGCCACCACTTCCGGGCCGGTCCCGTCGCCGCCGATCACCGCCAGGTTCAATGCGCGAGTCGCTGCCATGACATCTCCTCGTCAGGTGAAAAGTGAACGCGGTAACATAGCAGACCCGCCCGCGGCTGGCAAGTGTGGCCCGCCGGCGGCAGCGCAGGTGCAGGTTAATGCTGGCGGGAATCGTCCGGGCTGGCTACTATCGTCCAGCCGCCGGCGGGGACCTCCCGCGGCGCGGCTGGCGACTGGCGAAGCTTCCTCGGACCTGTGCCCTGGTGCCCCATGGCCCCGATCACGCCCCATCATGCGCTCAGCGAGTTGCTCACGCCCGAGCTGGGCGCGATGCTGGCCGAGGGCCGCATGGACGAGACCAAGGCCACCCTCCTGGAGCTGATGATCCCCGAGTTGGCCGACGTGCTCGCGTCGCTGCCCGACGAGCAGCGATCGCTGGCCGTCAGCGTCCTGCCGCCGCGCCGGGTCGGGCGAACGATCATGCGGCTGGAAGCCGACCAGCGCGAGTCGCTGCTGAAGGATCTGCCCAACGACAAGCTGGCGTCGGTCCTCAACGAGATGAACCCGGACGACCGGACCGAGCTGCTGGAGGAGCTTCCCGACGAACTGCTCGAACGGTCGATGACCCTGCTGCGTCCCGACGAGCGGCGGGTGACCGAGTTCAACCTGGCCTACCCGGAGGAGAGCGTCGGCCGCCTGATGACCAGCGACTTCGTGGCCATCCGCCCCGACTGGACTGTCGCCCAGACCATCGAGCACATCCGCAAACACGGCCGCGACGCCGAGACCATCGACACCCTCTATGTCGTCGACGACGAGGGCATGCTGCTGGACGACATCCGCATCCGCCAGCTCATCCTCTCGGCGCCAACCCAGTCGATCGCCTCGCTGATGGACCAGACCGCGGTCAGCCTCAAGGCCGGCGACGACCGCGAGGAAGCCGTCCGCGTGATGAACCGCTACGACCGCCCCGTGCTGCCGGTGACCGACGCCGGGAGGCTGGTCGGCATCATCACGTTCGACGACGTCGCCGACGTCGCCGCCGAGGAGACCACCGAGGACATCCAGAAGATGGGCGGCATGGAGGCCCTGGACGAGCCGTACATGAGCGTCAGCCTGATCCAGTTGTTCCGCAAGCGGGGCATCTGGCTGTCGGTCCTGTTCATCGGCGAAATGCTTACCGCGACGGCGATGGCGTATTTCCAGGTCGAGATCGAACACGCCGCGGTGCTGGCCATCTTCCTGCCGCTGATCATCTCCAGCGGCGGCAACAGCGGCAGCCAGGCGTCCACGCTCATCATCCGCGCCATGGCCACCCGCGAGGTCCGCCTCGGCGACTGGTTCAAGGTCTTCCGCCGCGAGTTGGCCTGCGGGCTGCTCCTGGGCGTCCTGCTGGGGCTGATCGGCCTGCTGCGCATCCATGCCTGGGAATGGCTGGGCTGGGGCAACTACACGTCCTATTACCACCTGGTCGCGCTGGCCGTCTCCATCTCACTGATCGGCGTGGTGCTCTGGGGCACCATCATGGGGGCGATGCTGCCCTTCCTGCTGCGGGCGATGCGGCTGGACCCGGCCACCATCTCCGCGCCGTTCATCGCCACCTTCGTCGACGTCAGCGGCCTGACGATCTACTTCACCATCGCCCTGGTCATCCTGCGCGGCACGCTTTTGTAAGAGTGGCCATCGCCGGCGCCGCGTCAGCGGTCCGCGCCCGACGCGTCAGGCGGCTGCTGCATCGCCGCCAGCGCCTCAGCCGCCGCGTCGGCCGGGTCGTGGTCCTCGCCCATTTCGATCCAGTGAACGCGTCCGAACCGGCGAAACCAGGTCCGCTGGTGCTTGGCGAACCGCCGCGTCTGAATCTTGATTTGCTCGACCGCCTCATCCAGCGTGCATCGGCCCGCCAGGTGCTCGATGACCTGGGCGTAGCCCAGCGCCTGCCGGGCCTGCTCGCTCAGCCCGCCGGGCGCCGCCAGCAGCGACCGCGTCTCCTCGACCAGGCCGGCGTCGATCATCTGCCGCACGCGGGCGTTGATGCGCCGGCTCTCGACCTCGCGCGGGCGGCGGATGCCGATGAACCGGAACGCGTAGCCCGGCCTCGGGCTGCCGAACTGGCTCTGGAGTTCGCTGATCGGCCTGCCGGTCTGGGCGTGCACCTCCAGCGCCCGCACGATGCGGCGGAGGTCGTTGGGGTGGATGCGGGCGGCGGCGGCCGGATCGGAGTCAGCCAACTCCGCGTGCAGGGCGGCTGTGCCTTCGGAGTCGGCCCGGGCCGCCAACTCGCGCCGCAGGGCCGGGTCGGGGTCGGGCCCCTCGAACAACCCCTCGGTCAGCGCCTTGAGGTAGAGCGCCGTGCCGCCGACGGCCAGTATCGTCGCGCCGCGGGCGTGCATGTCGGCCATCGCGGCATCGGCCAGTTCGAGGTAGCGGGCGACGGTGAACGGCTCGCGGGGCGCCACCACGTCGATCAGGTGGTGGCGGACTCGGGCCTGCTCGTCGGCTGACGGCTTGGCCGTGCCGATGTCCATGCCGCGGTAGACCTGCATGGAATCGACGCTGAGGATTTCGCCGCGGACCGCGGGCGCCAGTTCCATCGCCACCGCGCTCTTGCCCGAGGCGGTGACACCGAGTATCACGGTAACTTCGACCGGCGCCGACATGGAGACCATGATAGCAGGCCGACCGCGCCACGCCACGGTGCGGGCGCCCGGGAGAAGCCATGAGCCGCAAAATACCGACGCGACACATCCTGGCCTTCGGAGGCGGAGGCATCTGGGCCGAGCACAACGCGACGCCGATGCGCGAGTTCCTCCTGGGCCTGACCGGCAAGGACCGGCCGCGGGTCTGCCTGCTGCCGACCGCGACCGGCGACGAGCAGCGGATCATCGACGCATTCTACGGCTGCCTGACGGCCGACCTGGCGGCGACGTCGCACGTGCCGCTGTTCGACCGACTGGCCGGACCGGCTGACCCCTGCAAGCACCTGCTGTCGCAGGACCTGATCTGGGTCGGCGGGGGGAACACCGCGAACATGCTGGCCATCTGGCGGGTGCACGGCATCGATCGCGCCCTGCGGCGGGCGTGGGAGTCGGGCGTCGTGCTCGCCGGCGGCAGCGCGGGGGCGATCTGCTGGTTCCACGGCGGCACGACCGACAGCTTCGGCCCGCTGGCGGCGATCAACGACGGGCTGAAGTTCCTGCGCGGCAGCTTCTGCCCGCACTACGACGCCGAGCCGGGCCGACGCCCGCTTTATCGCCGGCTGGTCGCCAGCGGCCGCTTGCCGTCGGGCCTGGCGATGGACGACGGGGCCGCGGCCCACTTCGTCGGCACGAAGCTGGCCGAGGTGGTGACCTGGCGGCCGAGCGCCCGCGGGTTCCGCATGACCCGCCGCGGCAGCCGGGCCGCCGAGACCCCCCTGCCCGTCCGCTGCCTGGCCCGGAAGACGACCTGACGGGAGCTATAATTCCGCGCCCTTACCGGAGGAGCGCCGACGGATGAGTGACAAGCCCAAGGTGGTCTTCCTGGAAGTCGAAGACTGGTTCCGCCGCACGATGGCCGACCCGCTGCGCGAGCACATGGTCCCGGTCTTCCTGGACGGGACGATGGAGCAGGCGCCGGACGCGGAGTTGGCTAACGCCCGCGTGATATCGCCTTTCGTCCACAGCACGCTGGACGCCGCCCAGCTCGGCCGAATGCCGCGACTGGAGCTGGTCGCGACGCGATCGACCGGCTTCGATCACATCGACATGGCCTGGTGCGCCGCCCACAACGTCGCGGTGGCCAACGTGCCGCGCTACGGGCAGAACACCGTCGCCGAGCATACCTTCGCGCTGATGCTCAACCTGACCCGGCGGGTCCACGAGGCCTGGGAGCGGACCATGCGCGGCGACTTCTCGCTGCACGGCCTGCGCGGCTGGGACCTGCGCGGCAAGCGGCTGGGCGTGGTCGGCACGGGCAGCATCGGCCTGCACGTGATCGCCATCGCCCGCGGGTTCCTGATGGACGTGGTCGCGTTCGACCCCTTCCGCCGCGACGACGCCGCGGACATTCTGGGCTACCGCTACGTGACTCTGGACGAACTGATCGAGACTGCCGACGTGATCTCCCTGCACTGTCCGATGACGCCCGAGAACCACCACCTGCTGAACGCCCAGCGGCTGGCGCGAACCAAGAAGGGCGTGCTGGTCGTCAACACCGCCCGCGGCGGGCTGATCGACACGGCCGCGCTGCTGATGGCTCTCAAGTCCGGCCAGGTCGGCGGGGCGGGCCTGGACGTGCTGGAGGAGGAGGACATGATCGCCGAGGAGAGCGAGCTGCTCAGTGAGCACTTCGACGCGGCCCGCCTTCAGCGGATGATGCAGAACCACGTGCTGGCCAAGCACCCGCGGGTCATCATCACGCCGCACATCGGCTTCAACAGCGAGGAGGCCGTCCGCCGCATCACCGAGACGACGATCGGCAACATCCGCGCCTTCTTCGCGGGCTCGCCGCAGAATGTGGTAAACTCTGTGCGCACAACCAAACAGGAGACACAGCCATGAGCAAGTGCAGGTACTGCAATTCCTCCTCCTACGGAGGAGGGTGCACGGCGAGCCCCAACCGCAAACACGAACATCGGGGCGATGAGACTCGATGCGAATTCTGTGGTTCGCCTTCGTATGGGGGCGGCTGCGCTCACAGTCCGGCGGGAAAGCACCGCCACGGGAGCGGTAAGAACAAGTGCCGTTGGTGCGGATCCCCCGCATTAGGGCGGGGATGCACGCACTCCCCCAACCGCGTGCACGAACGATAGCGGTTGAATAGGCGAAGAAGCATGACTCTACTGCTTCACAAGCAGTTCCTTCATGGTCGCTGAAAGATGGGTGAACACCATCGCTTGCGGGAACCTGGCAAGCGGATGCGGCAGACATACGTACCGGATCGAGGACTCAACTGGGTCTTGGAAATACTCCAACCCGGTAGACGCCATGTGACACGTGCAATTGCCGCGATTTTCGAATGCCCCCCAAACTGCATCGCCTGTTCCGCCACAGATGACAATGTCGGGTTTGAGTCCCAGAAGTTTCTCGTGCCAACGATCGAATTTCGCATCTGCCCATTGGTACACGAGCTCCTCCGATGCGCTTCGGCTGAACTCGTCATTAGCAATGTTGACAACCGCCGATTTCCTGAGAGCGATCCACACTTCTTGTTTCGGAATGTGGCCAAGTTCCCTCCAAGTGCATTTGCCGCGGTGGATACAGATTGATCTCTGAGCAAGACGCCACATGAGTTCTGAGCCCCGATCTTCCGCTATTAGTGCCTGGAAGAATCTTGGCAATGAGAAGCCATTGTCTGGCCCATAGTCCTCTGATGGATTCTTGAGAAGATGAAGCACCTTCGTGATCGCTACCCCGTAGAGAGCAGGATCAATCGGACCATCGTCAATTCCCCTTGGCATTTGAGCGCCTTCTCAAATGACTTGTCCGGGATATCTCCCCATGAGGTTCACTTCAGCCGCACGGCGGGCAGGCGTTTGAGACGCTGGCTGCGCGGGTCCACTTCGATGCCGACCGACTCCAGTGCGGTCACGCCCAGGATCGGCTCGGCGTCGTCGGGGCCGAAGATGATCGTCGAGCCGACCAGTTCGCCCATGAACTCGATCTCGGCGGTCGTGATGTCCATCTTGATTTCCGAGCCGTCGGCCAACTCGTAGACGCGCTGCGACCGCGGCACGAGGCCGATCTCGCGAAGCCTGTTGCCCGGGACCAGGCAGTCCACCGCGCCGGTGTCCACGAGGAACAGCCCCTCCCACGTCTTCTGCGGCTCGGCCGGGTTACGAACGGTCACGGTGACGTGCGTCACGCCCATCGGCAGGGCCCTCCTTCATACGCATGATACCACGCCGCCGCCGGCATGAGGGACGATTTCACGGCGCGATCACGCCGTCGGACTCGGTGACCGCGATGGCGCGGGGGTCGGCCGGGAGCAGTCGGCCGTTGGGCACGGGCTGGCGGACGAACAGATCGTAGAGCGATCGGCCGGGCGCGACGGGGATGCGATCCAGCAGCCGCATCAGGCCGGCCGCCCGCGGGTGCCGCGCCTGCCAGTTGAACTGGTCGAAGATCGCCCGCACCTCGTCGCTGGGCAGCGCGGGCATGTGAATCAGCGGCTCGTTGTCGCGGAAGGCGTGCTCGCCCAGCCCGCGCAGCCAGCCGCACTCCTGCACCAGTTCCTCGGCCCGCGTGCCCGGCAGCGGGGCGAACAGCCGCGTCATCGTGTGCTTCGGATCGATCCGCTCGTTGAGCGTCAGCGTCTGCTCGACGGTGACGGCCGTCTCGTAAGGCGAGCCAACCAGATTGACGGCGGTGGTGGAGATTCCGGCCGCCTCCAGCAGACGGAACGTCCGCTCGATCTGGCGGTCGGTGGTGTCCATGTCGAAGATTTCATTGCGGATGAAATCGCTGCCGCTGATTACCTCGACCACCGCGTGGGCGCAGCCGGCGTCGGTGAGCAGCCGCACGGTGTCGGCGTCCACAGCGTTGGCCCGCAGGTGGCAGGTGAAGGGCATGCCGGCGCGCCCGGCGTAGACCCGCGCGAACTGCGCCAGCCACTCGGCGTCCAGCGCGAAGGCGTGGTCGACGAAGACCAGCCGCTCGATCTGCTCGTAGCGGCTGCACAGGGTGTCGATCTCGTCGCAGATGTTCGCGGGGCTGCGCCGCCGCACCCAGGGCCCCTTGCCCAGGTAGATCTCGGTCAGCCAGTCGTTCAGGCAGTAGCTGCACCGGTTGGGGCAGCCGCGGCAGACGCTCACCTGGGCGCTGTGCGTGCGGGTGACGTGGGTGGCGTAGTCGAACAGCTCGCGGTCGGCGAACGGCAGCAGGTCCAGCGACTGGGTCAGCGACGCCAGGTCGTTCTTGACCACGCCGGCGCCGGTGTTGGCCCACAGCCCGGGCGTCTGCTCGAAGGAGTCGCCGGTGGCCCGGGCGTCGATGAACCGCGGCACGCAGCTCTCCGGCTCGCCGATGGCGATCGCCAGCACGCCGGGGATCGACAGGGCCTGGTCCGGCTGGGCGGTGGGGTAGGCCCCGCCGACGATCACGGGCAGGGCGTGGTTGCGCCCGACAAACTCGACGGCGTGCCGGGTGACGTCGGCGGCGAAGCGGTCGGCGTCGATGTAGATCAGTTGCGGCAGGAACCGGCAGATTTCGTCGTGGAGGTGGCCCGACTGATAGCGGGAGAACGCCCGCAGCCGCAGCTCGTGGCCCTCGCCGGCGAGCACCGACGCCAGCACGCCCAGCCACTGGTTGAACCGCGGGCGGACCTGCTCGTCCGACGACGCCAGCATTTGCAGCATCAGGATCCGCATGAGCTTGCCGTCACACCCGCGAGGCGCCCCATCCACCCGGCGACAGAACCCCATTTAACCACGGCGCGCAGGAATTCACCACGGGATTCTACTCCCGTCTGGCAGACACGGGGCGTGGGAAAAGGATAGGGGCGATTCCGCAGGAACCGGGGGCGACCGTTTACTGAATCCTGTAGAAGCAATCTTCACCACAGAGAACACAGAGAGCACAGAGTCGGGAGTATCAAGAAATTCTTGATTTCAGGCATTTCTTGACGCTTCTGACCTCCTCTGTGATCTCGGTGTCCTCTGTGGTGAATAAAGATTTCTCTTGCAGGTCTCAATAGCCGCGAGCCGCAGGCGAGCGCGGCTACTTGACCTGGAACCGGGCGATGGACTCGCCGACCTTGTTGGCGGGCTTGTCCGTCACGCTGACGCGGACAACGTATTGCCCGGCGGCAAGGTTCGCCGGCAGCCGCACCCGCCGGGCGATGAAGAAGTCGCGCCGCCGGTTCAGCGAGCGGTCCACCACGTCGTCGTCGGTCTGGGCCAGGAAGCTCCGCCCGTCGGCGGCCAGCACCTCCACCCGCAGCGACAGGTGCGTCTCGAACTGGCCGTCCTTGGTGACCTGGCTCGAGAAGTTCTCCAACTCGCTGTAGACGATGACCCATTGGCCGGGCCGGAACACGTCGTCGGCGAAGGGCGTCACCACGCCGAAGCCGTCCACACGGCTGACCAGCCGCACGGCCGTCACCTTCAGCGGGGCCTGGTCGGCCAGTTGCTCGCGCAGCCGCTCGATCGCCGCCAGCGCCTTCTCGCCCTGGCCGTCCGCGTCTGACGGGTCGCTGTGGGCCAGCACGATCGACGCCTCGACCCAGTCGCGGAGCAGCTTCTGCTGATCGGCGGTCCCGCCGCTCCAGGCGGCTCGGGCGTCGGCCGTCCGGCCCGAGGCGACGTAGAGCAGGCGGAGCTTGAGCTGGCTGCCCAGGTCGGTGGGTCGCTGCTCGGCATCGGCCTGTGCGACGGTGATCGCGTCGTCCATCGACGCGGCAGCCGACTCGACGCGCGGGCCGGCGGAGGTCACCATCGGCAGCGGCGCGTGCGGGCGGGTCGGCGTCAACTCGCCGGGGCTGGGCCCGCCGTCGAGTGCGGCCGTGTGGATCGCCGCCTGGTCCGACGGAACCGCCGGCGTCATCCGTCCGCCGCCGGCGCTGACCGGCGGGGCAGCTGACGGCGCGGCGCTGTTGGCCTGCACAGGCGCAGCCGCCGGCGCGGGGCCGGTCGCGTCCGGCGTATCGGGGCCGGCTGACGCGGTCGAGGTCGCCTGCGGCGCGGGGATCAATTCGATGGCCGACGGGTTCTCGGTGGCGGGCGGGCGGGCGCTCACGCCGCCTGCGAATCGGTTCGGGGCTTGGGGGCCGGTGAACCGCGGCGGGGCCGAAGGCGGCCGCGCGTTCTGGTGGTCCATCTGCTTCTCGATGCCCTTGGCGTAGTCGGTGACGCGCCGGGTCAACTCGTCCTGGTCAGCCGGCGCCGCGGTCCGGGGGACCGCCGTCGCCGCAACGGCCCCGGGCGGCGGAGGCGGGTCGGCCGGCGCGGAGGACCAGTCCAGGCTCAGCGGCCGATAGCCGCACCCGCCCAGCAGGATGAGCCCCAGCCCCAGCAGGGACAGGGCGACCGTCAGCAGCCAGTCACGAATGGGAACCCGGTGTGTGTAGGCGCTCATCGTTCCCTCCATGGAACTCTGAGTGTGAGTCCGTAGCGCAGCAGTGCCCGCCGCTCCGCGGCAGGAGAGGCACCCGCCTGTAGGTTTTATCGGACCGAGCCGCCGGAACCGTCCACTCTTTTTCGCCCCGGAACGCGCCTGCAGCCCGTGTTGCACGTTGAATGTCCAGCCGCGACCCGCAGGGGAGCGCGGCCGCCGCGTGGAGTTGTTGAACCTCGCTAATGGCAGGCCTTGATGATGAACTGCTCGACGCCGCGCTCGGGCGGGGCGCCGCCGGTCTTGGCGGCCACGTCCACCTCGACCAGTTCGCGGATCAGCCCGCGCAGCCGGGCGACGCTGAACTTTCGGATGTTCTGGGCGAACTGATTCCGCGCCGAGTACGGCATCCGCAGCCCGCGCAGGATCTCATCAGCCGACGTGCCCTTGTTCCGCTGAAGCCGGGCGCGGAGGAACTGCCGCAACTGCCAGCCGACCAGCCCGACCGCGCGGTAGGGCGCGTCGGGCTCCTTGGCAACCATGTCCGTCCAGCGGGCCAGCGCCGCGGCGGCGTCCTTGGCGCCGATCGCGCCGGTCAACTCGAACGCGTCGTGCAGCCGGTGGTTAGCGACCAAGTCGTCGACGTCCTCAGCCGATATCGTCTCGCGCCCCTCGCCCAGGAAGGTCGCCAGCTTGGCCAACTCGCTGTCCAGGCGGCCGAGGTCCTCGCCTACGAGGTCGGCCAGCAGGCCCGCGGTCGGCATGTCGATCTTCTTGCGATAGGCGGCCCGGGCCCGATCGCGCACCCAGGCGGGCAACTCGGCGGCGGCCGGCGACTGGCAGTCGATCCATCCGCCGACCTGGCTGACAGCTTTGAAGAAGTTGAACCGCTTTACGTTGCCGCTCTCGGCCAGCAGGATCAGCACGCCCGTTGAGCACGGGGCCGCGAGGTAGGCGGTCAGCTTCTCGTTGTGCTGGCTGATGAACGACTCGGCGTCGTCGATGACGACGATGCGGCGGGAGGCCAGGAACGGCAGCGTCCGCAGTTCGTCCAGCACCGTCGCCAGCGGGGTGTCGTCGCCGTCGAAGCGGACGACGGCCATGTCGGCCGGTTCACCCTTGAGGGCGTTGGAGGTCAGCTCGGCCAGCCGCTCGTGACGCAGGAACAGTTCGGGCCCGGTGAAGATATAAGCCCCCGCCGATCCGTCCATCCGGGCTGGGGCGGGTTTGGCTGCGCTTTGCCTGCGTGCTGCCATCGATCCGTCACCGAGAGAGGCAAGAGACTACGCGCCGATCCCCGGAACTGGAGGTAGAACCGGCGGGAAGTGCCGCCTGTCTTCCTCCCCTCTCCCTTCCAGGGAGAGGGGCTGGGGGTGAGGGTTCTTCGGTTCAGGCGAGGGCGTCTGCTCTGCCGGGCCACCCTCACCCGGTCCCGACTTCGTCGGGACCACCCTCTCCCTGAAAGGGAGAGGGGTTTCTCGCTCCGCCCCCGAACGCGACGCGTCAGTTGCCCGATCCGCCGTAGGTGGCCAGGCGGCTCTGGGCGGCCTGGTGGATCGGGCCGCTGGCGGTCAGGTCAGACGCCTTCTTCCACGCCGTCAGGGCGCCGGTCTTGTTGCCGGTCGACCAGGAGGCGTCGCCGAAGAGCACCCAGGCGGCCGCGTCGTCCGGCGTCAGTGCCAGCAGGCTCCGCAGCGCGGCCGTCGCGTCGGCGGCTTTGCCGTCCAGCAGCAGCACGCGGCCAAGGCCGAACAGCGCGGTGGTCCGCTTGGGGTCGGCGCCGACGGCCTGGCGGTAGTAGATCTCCGCGCCGATCAGATCCTTCTGGAGCAGGCGGATTCCGCCGAGGTTCACTGCGGCCTCGACCAGCTTGGGATCGGCAGCGAGGGCCTTGTCATACAGCGCCGCCGCTCCGTTCAGGTCGCCCTTGCGATGGGCCGCCAGGGCCTGCTGGTAGAGCGACTGGGCTTCGGCCAGTTTGTCGGCGGTGACGGCCGGCGGGACAGCCGGCGTCACCGGCGCCTGCGGGGGCTCGATCGCGGCCGGGCTGGTCCCGGGGGGAGTCTGGACGCCCGCGCCGGCAGCCGGCGCGACACCGGGGGGAACATTGCCGACGCCGGGGGTCGGCGCTGGGATCACGCCCGTACCGCCGGTGGCCGGCTGGTCCGGCACGCTGGGCGGCGCGGTCACCGGGACCGGCGGCGGCGCCGGGTGGTTCTCTTCAACCACTGTCGGCCCGATGGGCTGGGGCGTCACGGGCGCAACCGGCTCGATCCGCGTGAGGTTGTCGGGACGCTGGCCCATGTCAAGGATCAGTTCCTTGCGCCCGCCGTTCTCATCGGGCCGGTTGCCTTCGACAGCCACGGGTTTGGGCAACTGCGTCGGACCGGCCATGGGGGGCGTGATCGCCGGCGGCGGCGTGGGCGTCACGTTGACGGTCGGAGCCTCGCCCCCCGGGCCGATCGGACGGGGGCCCGTCGTCGGGGCCGGCGCGGGAAGCTCGGGCGGCGTGACCGCGGGCAGCGGAACCTCCGCGGGCGGGGTTACGGGCGTCGGCGCCGGAAGCTCGGGCGCAGTCGGCGTCGGGACCTGCGGCGTCACGGGCGCCGGGGTCGGCGTGGGGGCAACGGCCACCGGCGTGCCGGACGGGTGATTGTCCGGGCTCGGGTTGATGTCCACCTGCGGTCCGACGTGCACGTCGGACGAGCCGGAGACGATCGGCGGCTGGAGTTTGATCGTTGGGTCCGGCGCCGCCGGGATCGGGGTCGTAGGCGCCGGGGTTTCGCTCGGCGCCGGGACCGGCGTTTCCTTGGGCGTCTGGACCGGCGTGGGCGCCGGGGAAGGCGGAGGCGGCGTCACGGCAGCAACGGCTTCGCCGGGCATGGCCGGGTCGAAACGGACGCGGCAGTAGACGGTGTCGACGTCGGCGATCTGCTTGCGAACCAGGTTGTCCATCTTGCCGGCGTCGGCGGAGTTGCGGTGCTGGACGGGGATGACGGCGAAGACCCGCCCGCCGCGAATCTGGCGGCTGCCGTGGTTCTCGGTCTGGAGCGACATGCCGATGGGGGCGTTGACCATGCCGTCATCGACAAGGCGCTGCATCGCGGCCATCAGCCGATCGCGGGTCGGGGCGAACTTGTCGCGTTCGATCGGGCCCAGGGTGGTGAAGTCGAGGACCAGCACGCCCAGGGCGTTCTCCTCGGCCCGCTGGACCTGCTCGATTGTGGTCGACGGGGCGCTGCGTGTGCCGCTGTCGACGACGGTGGGCGGGCGCTGGGGCTCGGTGGGCTCGACGCGCGGGGCGGCGACGTTCATGTCGCTGTGGGAGGGCGTCAGGGAGGGAACCGCCGGCTGCGTGCCGACCGGCTCGGCGCCCGGCCCAGGCGGCGTCGGGACGCTGCCGCCGGTGTTGGCGGGCGTCTGCGTGCCGGCGTTGCCTGTCTCAGGGGTCGTGGCGACAGGCGTCGTCGGGCGGACCGGGACCTCGGGGGCGACGGCGGTCTTGACGCGGCGGACGATCATCTCGCTGCTGGAGGCGACGCCCTGGTTGCCGGCCTGGTCGACGGCCCGCACGCGGAGGAAGAACGAGCCCGCGAGCGACTCGGGCACATCCCACTTGTGGCTGCCGACGTTGGGCTGGTCGGCGGCGATCCGACGCCACGCCGGGTTGTTGGCCGGGCGGTATTCGATATTGATTGGCATCCGCGTGAGGTTGTCGTCGGAGGCAACGTAGGAAATGCTCAGCGGCTCGCCGGGCTTGAGGATAACCTGGGCCGCTCCGCCGGCGTCGCCGTCAGCGGGCACGCCGACCGGGCCGGTGATCTGGACGGCCGGTCGATGCCAGTCGATGAAGCACCAGAACATCGGGAACGTGCCCGGTTTGGGGTCGGGCGCCGAGGCGCCCTCCTTGTTGCGGGCGACAACGTAGAAGCCGTAGAGCCCTTCCTGCCGCGCGGTGAAGGTAATCGGCGAGTGCAGGTCGGCGTCCAGGCCGTAGAGCTTCCAGGTCACCGCCTGGTCGTCGGTGTACCACAGCTCGACCTGGTTGGCCGTCGTCCCGTCCAGCGTGTAGTCGATGTCAAATCGCTGGATGGCGATCGGCTTGACATGGTCGGGCTGGACGGGATCGACCGCCTGGGCCTGCTGCGTGTACAGCCCGGCCAGCGCCACGACCCCAGCCACCGCCGCCGCGAACCTCGACTTCAAGTTCATGCGCGTCATGATTTCTACCCCGGACTTTGCGGGGATCGGCCATCTCGCATCGGCGGCTGCACCAAACAGCCGCCGCGGAGAGAGGGCAACCCCGATCCCGCGTCGTGAGCGTGCAGGGAATCAGACGCGCCGGACGCCCAAAGGTTCAGGCCGGGCCTGGAATCCCCGGGCAGAGGCGCAGAATCCGCCCTGCGTCGTTGCCAATGGATTATGGTAACCGCCCGGCTGACCCCGGGCAAGGCGTTGACGCTGAAGTTCAAACCGCCTGCGGGGGCGAACCGGGCCGGCGAAACGCTTATAATGCCCCTCCTGACTGGAGGCGACATGCAACTGCAACTGATGTTCCTGGGAACCGGGACCAGCCAGGGCGTGCCCATCATCGGCTGCCCCTGCCCCGTCTGCACCAGCGCCGACCCGCGCGACCGCCGCATGCGGCCGTCGGTCGCCCTGCGGACCGGCGACGGCCGGGTGGTGCTCATCGACACGACGCCCGAGCTGCGACTCCAGGCGCTGGCCGCCGGGCTGACCCGCTGCGACGCCGTCCTCTACACCCACCACCACGCCGACCATGTCATGGGCATGGACGACCTGCGGGCCTTCAACCAGCGCAACGGCCACGTGATTCCCTGCTACGCCGACGAGCGCACGATCGAGAACCTCCGCCGCATCTTCTACTACGCCGAGGTCCCCGCCGACCAGCCGCGTCATCCCGACCGGCCGGGCGTCAGCTTCCACGCCGTCCAGGCCGCCCAGCCGTTTGAACTGCTCGGCCTGCGGATCACCCCCCTGCCGCTGGAGCATTACCGCATCCGCATCCTGGGATACCGCATCGAGCCAGCCGACGGCGGGCCGGCATTGGCCTACTGCACCGACGTGTCGGCCGTGCCGGAGGAGACGGTTGCGATGCTGGCGGGCGTGGACACGCTGGTGCTGGGCGCGCTGCGTCACCGCCCGCACCCGGCCCACATGTCGCTGTCGCAGTCGCTCGAGGCCGCCGGGCGGATCGCGGCCGGCCGCACGTGGTTCACGCACATGAACCACGACCTCCCCCACGCCGCGACCAACGCCGCCCTGCCCCCCGACAAGCAGCTCGCCCACGACGGCCTGACCGTGACGATCGGCCACCTCTGATCGCCGGGATCGCCGCCAGCGCAGGCCGCGACGTTAGCGCCGGCACGAGAAACGCCCCGCAGGCCGATGGGCATGCAGGGTCGTTCCTGGGCGGACCTGCCTGTGGTTGCAGAAGGCGCCGTCTTCGGTTCGATCAGCTACACAATCACTTCAACTTCAACTTTAACTTCCTCACGCACCTCAACGGCGCGCTCCACGACGCGTTGCACGAACTGGCCGAATGGCCGCCGCTTCGCCGCGCCCGGCTGCCCCTGCCCCATGGCAGGAGGACCCGGTCGCTCCACGGCCGGCCCCACAGCCTGCGGCGCGATCTCCCGCGCCGGTTCCGCGGAGGTCCCTGACCGGACAGGGTTGGGTGTCCGCGGCCGCGTCGCCTTTCATGGGCCACAGTGACTGAGGCGCTCACCTCGGCCCGGGTCGATGGCGTTACATCCCGTCCCGGTTCCGAGAGCTGCCGTCCGCAAGGCCGCTGAAAGTCTGGTTGTGTCGTTGCCGCTTCATCGCCCGGCGGCCGCCGGTGCGACGATCCCGCCAGCGCTGACGGGGGAGGGGGACGGGCGTTCTAGAATCGCGCGGTCCCTCCATAGATAGGCTCGCGGCCGGTCGAAAACGGGACTTACGAAAGCCGCGAAAACCGGGCCGATTCCGGCCGGCGGCCCATCCATCGGCCCGGCCGGCGTTTGGCCCGGCGAAAGATTTTCGGAATTTCGGACGGATTCCCGCAGCCGGTTCAACACGAAGACCCACGAAGGGGGAGAAAGGGCCACGAAGGGGAGAAAGAGTCACTCAGGGGACTGGTCCGCTTTTCGCGCCCTCGTGAAAAGGGGACCTGTCCCCCTCTCCCCGGCGAGAGAGACTTGCCACAGATGGACACGGATGGGGAAGAAGGGGTTCGGCGTTGGGCGCGGCCGGCTACTGGTCCCAGTGCCGCGAAATGTTCCTGCGCGCCATCGTCCACAACCTCATGATCCTCTGGCCTCAATTCACAGGTTCTCTACGGAGCAAGCCTGTCCCCTTTTCCGATGCGGCTAATTGCCCCTCAATAGCGACAATATCTCATCAAAGCCCCTGTCTCGCGCCAAGTCCTCCGCACTCTTCCCGTCGGAATCTCTCCAATCCGTTCTCGCTCCCCGCGCAAGCAATAACCTAACAATGTTCGGATATCCTCTTACCACAGCAGCACGAAGCACGCAATCGTCACCACCCCCTGCGTTCACGTTACCTCCTTCCTCAATGTACAGAGCAACAAGCTCTGCATTTCTCCGCTGAACAGCCTCCATCAGCGCCAACGACACCCCTCCCCTGGAGACACGTGCGTTCACGTCACTGCCAGCCGCGATCAAGAGCTTCGCCATATCAACTTGCCCATCAACTGCAACCCACCTCAAAGGATCTCCAACATTTGGATCCGCCCCTCTAGTCAAGAGATACTCGACAATATCCCTCCGGCCCATTCTCGCGGCCATTGCTAGCGGACCGATTCCCATCCTTGGCAGCACGCAATTAATCTTGCTTCCCCTATCCACAGCCTCTGCAATATCCGTCATCTCTCCTCTTGCAACTATAAACACCAGCGAACACCCGCTGCTGCCCTCACACCCTCGCCGAGCGGAGTCGCCTCCACATCCCATACACCCGCATGCCCCTAGCACGCACACACACAGACTAACCGCGCCGGCGCAAGCCCAAAGCCTCGTATGGCGTTTCCGATTCAACATGACTCATTCTCCAGCCACTTCCGCCAGCCTAGTCAGTGCCTAGAACCGGTTTCATAACTGCCTCAGGGTGATGATGAGGCACGCAATAGAGAAGAAAAGGGGACAGGCTTGCTCTGTTCAAATCACCGATGAATGGCCGATATAGGGAACATGTCACGGACGACCAAAGACCCCATCGCGTTGGCGCGAGCGGCGTTGGGGGCGGGCAAGGAGGCCCTGGCCGACTATTCCTGCCC
>JAJVII010000058.1 GCA_022072085.1 Phycisphaerae bacterium | reverse complement strand
CTGTCCCTGTCCCTGCCCTTGTCCCTGCCCCTGATCGCCGGCCTGTCCCTGCCCCTGCCCCTGTCCCTGTCCCTGCCCTTGTCCCTGGCCTTGTCCTTGCCCCTGTCCCTGTCCCTGCCCTTGTCCCTGTCCCTGCCCTTGTCCCTGCCCCTGTCCTTGCCCTTGTCCCTGGCCCTGGCCCTGTCCTTGTCCTTGTCCCTGTCCTTGGCCCTGTCCTTGCCCCTGTCCCTGGCCCTGTCCTTGTCCCTGTCCTTGTCCCTGGCCTTCTCCTTGCCCCTGACCCTCGCCTTGACCCTGTCCTTGCTGACCTTCGCCCTGTTGGCCCGCGCCTTGCTCGCCTTCGCCTTGCTGGCCCGCACCTTGCTGGCCCGCGCCTTGCTGGCCAGCGCCTTGCTGGCCGGCTTGTTGATCGCCGCCCTGCTGCTGATTGCCTTGCTGGGGATTGCCCTGCTGACCTGCGCCCTGCTGGCCATCGCCCTGCTGGCCCGCGCCCTGTCGCGGATCGCCACCTTGCTGCTGGTTGCCCTGCTGGCCGGCCTGCTGATCCCCGCCCTGCTGGTTCTGGTTCTTGTTCAACTCATTGGCCATTTGCTCCAGCCGCTTGCGATCCTGTTCGGGGACGTCCTTCAGCGGGTCGCCCTGTCCCTGTCCCTGTCCCGGCTGGCCCTCGCCCGCCTTCTGGTCGGCGCCCTGCTGGCCCTCGCCGGGCTTCTGATCGCCGCCCTTCTGGTCGGCCCCCTGCTGGTTGGCATCGTTGCCGGCCTGCTGCTTGTCGTCGCCCCCGGGCTGCTGGTTCTGCTGGCCGTCCTGGGGCTTGCCGGCGTCGGGCTGACCGGCCTGCTTGTCGTCGTTCGGCTTGCCCTGATCGTCCTGACCCCTGGGCTTGTCCTGGCCGTTGGCGTCCTGGGCGTCGTTCCGCCCGGCCTGGTGGGCATCCTGCCCCTGCCCCTGCTGATTGTTCTGATTGTCCTGCCCGGCCTGCCCGTCAGGCTGCTGCTGATCCTGACCGGCCGGGTCCAGGGCCTGTCCCTGCTGACCGGCCTGCCCGCGCCACGCGCTCTCGTCGACCTGGCCGGTCCCCTTCTCGACCTCCACCGGCTTGACCACGCTCACCTGGAACCACTGATCCTCGCCGGGCTTCACCGTCGTCTGCGGCGTAGGCTCCCGCCCGTCGCTGGCCGCCACCTGCCAGCTCACCGGCTCGTCGCCGGGGCGCAGCCCGAATTCGGCGGCCACGTCGATATCGCGGCTGATCACGCACCAGGGCTTCTTGCCCGTGAACTGCCCGAGCACCATTTCCTGCGTCCGCTCGCCGCTGCGATGCCAGCGCATCACGACCTTGCTCAGCGAGATGTCGTCCGTCGCCTGCCCGCGCAGGGGCATCTTCTGGCCCGGCTGGAGTTGCATCGACGTCGTGCTCAGCTCCAGGATCGGCGGGCTGTCCGGCAGCACGCGCACGCGATAGGAGACCGGATCCTTGTTCTCGTGGCCGAACTCGTCGTCGAAGCGCACGACGAACGAGAAGTCCTGGCCCAGCGCCGGCGTCCAGGTCGCCTCCCAGCGCTGCTTGGTCGTGCCCACGCCGGTCATGCTCATCGACCGCGGGCCGGACGCGGTGGTCATCACGATCTCCGGGCCCGGGTCGGCCGCCGGCACGTTGGTCTCGGCCAGCACCGTCAGGCTCGTCCCCTCGACGAACCGCACGTCGGCGTCGCGGGAGTGGACGGTTGGCGGGGCCCCGGTGTACTTCGGATAGGCCATGGTCAGGAACACGTCAGCCCGCGGCGGGGGCAGGGCGATCACCGTGTAGGCCTCGGGGGTCAGGGCGTCGCCGGCCTCGATGCGGAACTGGAGCGTGTCCTTGACGCGTATCTTGCGGCTCCACAACAGGTTGCCCTCGCGGTCCTTGCCGGTCGGGCCCATCGTGCGGCGCTCGTCCAGGGGCCAGCTCTTGCCGCCGTCCCAACTGATCCAGACCTTGACTTCCTTGGGCTCCACGCCGCCGGTGGCCCCCGAGAAGACGACCTCCTCGCCCTGCAACGCGCGATAGGGCTCGCCCTTGTCGCCGCGCGGCTGGACCGCGATGATCCGCGTCGCCGTCGGCGGGGCCACCGGCACGCCCACCGCCCGGGCCAGCGAGGTCAGCGTCGACTTGTTGCTCAGCAGCATGAACAGGAAGAAGGCCAGCAGCACCGCCCCCAGGATGCCCGCGACGCGGACCACGCCGGCGACGTCCACCGTCGATTCGACGGGGACTTCCGAAACCTTCTGCACGGCCCGCGTCTTGAGCGCCGCCAGGATGGCCTCGGGCAGGTCGCCGTGGTGGAGCTGGAGCGAGGCGATGACCTCGTTCTTGATCTCCGGGTTGGCCTTCTCGATCAGCTTGGCCGCGTAGAGGTCGTTGATCCGCCGCACCAGCGGCCGCACGATCAGCCCGCCGATGATGCCCAGCCCGCCGAGGATGAACAGTGCGAACAGCGAGCGGGCCCAGAACAGCCCCAGCCCGCCGGGGATGAGGTGGTCCAGCACGACGAACACCGTGATGTAGGCAGCCGCGAAGACCAGCAGCGCCAGGACGCTGCGCATGAGGTCCACAATCTTGAGCCGGTTCTTGGTCAGCCGCAGGGCGTATTCCAGGAACAGTTCGTTGCGATCTGAAGCGGCGGCCTGCGCCTGCCCTGCGTCGGCAATGGATCGGGTCATGGCGACCTCGCAAGGGGGACAGTCAAAGTCCGAGGTTCGAAGTTCGACGTTCGAAGTCGGAGGCCCGGAGCCGAGGGTCGGTCGCGAAACGTGCGCGGACCCATCCCGCGTCCCCGGGCCGCCGCTGTACTGCTGAACCCATTATACGTCGGCAGGTATTGGCCGGCCAATCAGTTATCGGCCGGCCCCCGCCGCCCGTTCAGACGCCCCGCCCGGCCGGAAGTTCCAAGCAGAAGTGCTGAGTGGGGAGTGCTGAGTGCGGAGTGCTGAGTGCGGAGTGCGGAGTGAAAGAAGGGGACGACCGCCAAGACGCCAAGGCCGCCAAGAGGGGCCTCTTAGGGGACTGGTCCGCTCTTCGCGTCACATGGGGACTCTCCGCCTCGCCGTAACCAAGCAATCCCGTGACTGTTCGAGAAGAACTTATCGAGCCTTTACTTTGAGTCCCGATGCTGGCATCATGTTCAGTGTCAAGACTTGACCCTCGTTGAGACTCGATAATGAAACAGGCTTACCATACCGCTCTCGGCCAGATTGTGGAGGGCGATTCTCTCGAAGTGCTGGCGGCAAAGCTTAAGCCAGGTACCGTCGATCTGATCATGACGAGTCCGCCTTACGGGCTGGTCCGAAAGAAGGAATACGGCAACGTCGATGCCGAGAGTTACGTCGACTGGTTCAAACCGTTCGGCAAGGAATTCAAGCGGGTTCTTAAGCCGACAGGCTCATTGGTCATTGACATCGGCGGGGCGTGGAATCGAGGGCTACCGACGCGAAGCCTTTATCATTTTGAATTGCTTCTGATGCTGTGCAAGGAAATTGGGTTTCACCTGGCCCAAGAGTTCCTCTGGTGGAATCCAGCCAAGTTGCCCACGCCTGCGGAGTGGGTAACCGTCAGGCGTGTGCGAGTCAAGGACGCCGTCAACTTCGTCTGGTGGTTGTCTCCGACGCCGTGGCCGAAGGCATCTAATCGGCGAGTCCTTCAACCCTATTCCGAGAGCATGCAGTCACTCTTGAAGAACGGGTATAAAGCAAAATTGCGACCTAGTGGCCATGACATCAGCGACAAGTTCAGCCGAGACAACGGGGCTGCAATTCCCCCTAACCTGTTAGCCTTAGCTCACACCGAGAGTAATTCGGCGTATTTGCGGTTCTGCAAGGCAAGCGGCTTGAAGCCGCATCCAGCCCGCTTCCCAGAAGCTCTGCCAGAGTACTTCATCCGCATGCTTACCGATCGGGGGGACTTCGTGATCGACCCGTTTGCCGGCAGCTGTCCCACGGGCGCAGTCGCTGAACGACTCCACCGCCGATGGCTTTGCAGCGAAATATCTGCCGACTACGTTGCAGGTGCAATTGGCCGGTTCACCTCCGGCCCTTCGGAAGACTCTGATGAAGACGCGGGGTTGTTTCAGGATTCTGGCGCAATCGCTAGCGATGGCGACTATTATCGCATCCCTCGTCCCGGCATCTTGTGGAATGGAGCAAAGGAGTCGCCGCTTCCTGCGGATGGGGGCAAGAAGAGACCCAAGAGCAAACGAGGATCATGATGCCCAGGCTTGCAGGCGAGGATCTGACAAGGGCGTTGCTCCAAGGCTTCGAAGAATCGGGGGCCGCTCCTACCCTACTTGGGTCGCCAAGAACGAATCCCAGGCGGCTAGTAATCAATCAGTCCGCGGGTAGCCTTTCTGTTTACGCATATATTTGGACGCTCACGCCAGGCGGTCGGCCTTCACTGCCAAACGAATATCGAATCCAGATGACTGGCGTTGCGCCGCCTCTTAGGGCGAATCCGGACGGCATGACTCTACTGCTAGGATTCGAACCGTCGCTTGAAGTCTTCGCCGGATTCGACATGCACCGGCATCGAATCTTCACGGCCGGCTCTCCTTCCGTTCAAATTGACATTCGATCAGTTCGCCAAGCAATCAGCGACGGTCTTGCGGTGGACCGAAAGGAAAACGCTGAATTGGCCTTTGGCATAAGGCCCGACATGCTGTTAGTCTACTCCCACACTGCCAACGAGCTCCATCGTTACGGCCGGACCTTACGCGAGAAACAGATCATCACGTCTGCTGGTAAGGGTCTCCATGTATCGCCTCACCTGCTCGCACGGCTCACTGCCCCAAGACGGCGAACGGTAGAGACGGTCACGCGGCTTTCCCGTGACGCAGCTTTCAAGCGCCTGGTCCTGCAAGCCTACGATTTTCGCTGCGCCGCTACGGGGCTTCAATTGCGGCTCGTGGATGCGGCCCATATCCTCCCGGTCGGCTCACCTGGATCGACAGACGAAATATCCAACGGGCTGGCGTTGTCACCAACCTACCATCGAGCTTTTGATTCGGGCTTGATATATCTCCATCCCAGTATGGAAATGCGGCTCAATCAAGCCAGGGCTGATGAATTGGTCAGGCTAGACTTGGGCGGCGGTCTGACGGATTTCATCGGAACCCTCAACAGGCCTATCATTCTGCCCTCCAATCCAAGCCTTCGTCCCTCTCCTACCTTCATCGAACAAGCCAACAGGCTGCGCGACGTCGTCTGATCGCCAGGGGAGATTGCGAGTCAAAACTTCTTGTCGGCCTTGATTAGGACGAGGAATTGGTGCAGGCGTCGGGGACGCGGCCGTGGCCGGACCGGACGGCCTCGTGGAACGCCTCGGCCGCGGCCGTGTCCCAGCCCCAGGTGTCGTCGAAGGCCTGAATCTGGGCGGCGGCCTGCGTGCCGTCGTGCTCAGCGAACAGAACGTTGTAGTCGGCGTTGGAGTTGAACGGCGGATCGAGGTAGACCAGGTCCACCGACTCGCCGGCGACGTGGTCCCGCAGGACGTGCAGGTTGTCGCCGTAGTAAAGCACGTTGTCCGTCTTGCGGTCGCCGGCTGACTTCGACGCAGGTTCGGGCATGGTCCGCGCCCCTGGAAAAGAGTTGCCGAGATTATGCGTCAGCGCGGCGCGGGTTGCAAGGCGGGGAGTTGCCGGGCTGGCGTGGCCGGCGGGCCGCGGAGGGGGAGAGGGCCGGGCGCCGGCAGTTGCACTTGCTCCGGCGGAGAGGGGGACCGGTCCCTTTTTCGCGAAGACGCGAAAAACGGACCAGTCCCCTAAGAGGCGGCCTTGGCGTCTTGGGCTTGGCGTCTTGGCGGTGGTCCCCGTCTTTCACTCCGCACTCCGCATTCCGGACTCGGCACTCGAAACTCGGCACTCGGCACTCCCCGGAGAGGGGGACCGGTCCCTCCCTTGCTGGGATGGCGTGGCCGGCGCGCCGGGGAGGCGGAGAGGGGGACCGGTCCCTTTTTCGCGAAGACGCGAAAAACGGACCAGTCCCCTAAGACGCGAAAAACGGACCAGTCCCCTAAGAGGGCCCTCTTGGCGGTCGTCCCCTTCTTTCACTCCGCACGCCGCACTCCACACTCCGCACTCAGCACTCAGCACTCCCCACTCAGCACTTCTGATTGGAACTTCCGGCCGGGCGGGTAAAATGGGGGCGAACGGGGGCGGAAGAGGCGATGCGAGAATCACGACACAACTCGAGAGGCGGCCTCGCGGCGGTGGCCGTCGGGCTGGCGATCGCGGGGCTCTGGCTGGGCGGGTGCCACAAGAAGGAACAGCAGGCGCCGCCGCCGCCGCCGCCGGCGGAGCCGGCCGTCACGCGGATCGTCTCGATCCTGCCGGCCTGTTCCGACGGCGACCCGCTCAAGGTGCTGGTCGGGGACACGGTGAAGTTCTCGGTGACGACCGCGGACCCCGAGCCCGACCAGGTGGCCGTCTGGTTCAGCACCGACGGCGGGCGGACCTGGCCGGACGAGATGCGAATCCCGCTCCAGCGCGGCGGGCGCGACGAGGCCGGCCTGCTCGTGTGGCATAAGGAACTGGCGGTGAACGTGCCGGTGCAGTTCCGCGTCAAGGCCGGACTGGTCCACAGCCGGCAGGCCTACCCCATCATCGCCCTGCCCCGCCCGCGGGCCAAAGTGACGATGCGCGTCACGCCGCCGGACTACACCGGCCTGCCGACGCGGACCGTCAGCGGCGTCGAGGCCGGCGCGCCCGTCGGCTCGCGCGTCGAGATCGCCGCCGAGACCAACGTGCCGCCGGGCGCGGACGGCGTGCGGGTCGAATTCGGAGCGGCCAGCCAGCCCGACGCGACGCCCATGCACGAGGCCGACGAGACGCACCTGCGCTGGGAGGCGGCGCGGGCGGCCGACCAGCCGGGCGACCTGGTCTTCCGCGTCGCCTACGCCGACGCCCTCGGCCATCCGTGCGAGGACGTCCAGGCGGTGACGCTGCACGTGCTGGCGGACACGCCGCCGCGGATCGAACTGGACGACCCGCCGCGCGACCTGGCGCCGGGGCAGATGCTGGAGTTGCGGGGGCTGGTCAGCGACGACTACGCGGTGACGCGCGTTCGGCTGGCAGCGCAGGCGGGCGAGGGCCCGACGCGGACGATCGAACTGGGCCCGCCGGATCGCCGGCCGACGCCGCGGGTGCAGATCGCGACGCGGCTGGACCCGGTGAAGGAGCTGGGCGGGACGCCGGGCGGGCCGCCGATCCGCTGGCGCGTCGAGGCGGTCGACAACTGCCCTCGGCCGCAGACCAGCGAGCTGCCGGCGGACGGGGCGTGGAACGAACTGCGGCTGGTCAAGCCGGGGGCGCCGCGGGCGGTGCCGTTCGCGCTGGGCAGCGACGCGTTCAAGCCGGGGGCGGCGATCCCGCAGGCCTACACCGGCGAGGGGGCGGATATGTCGCCGGGGCTGAGCTGGCAGGGCGTGCCGGCCGGCACGCGCGAGCTGGCGCTGATCGTGGACGACCCGGACGCCGGGCCGACGCCGTGGGTGCATTGGGTGATCTACCGGATCCCCGTGTCGCTGAACGGGCTGAAGGAGCGGGCGGGCACGCAGCTTCGCACGACGCTTGCGGAGCCGCGCGGCGTGCTCCAGGGGCTCAACTCGTGGCCGAAGGAGCGCGGGAACATCGGCTATCGCGGGCCGTTCCCGCCGACCGGCAGCGGGGTGCATCACTACCGCTTCACGCTGTACGCGCTGGACCAGCCGCTGGCGGCCGACGCGGGGCTGACGGCCGATCAGTTGCACGCGGCCATGGCCGGCCACGTCCTGGCGACCGCGACGCTGACGGGGACCTACGAGCGAAAGTGATCGGCCGACGGCGCGGGCGCACGGGGCGGGCCGACGCTCCCGGCGAGGCATCCGACATCCCGTGCCGGTCAGCCGAAGGCCTTGACCGCCTTGGCGATGGCCGGCTCGGCCTTGGCCAGGTCCGCCGCCACCATCGCCGGCTGGACCGACAGGCTCGCGTTGAACGCGAGGAAGAACGGCTCGGCCAGCGCCGGCAACTGCGACGGGTCGGTCATGTCGACGAAGATCAGCCCGCACCGTTTGCCGTTGTGGGCGACGAAGTATGCCGCCTCCGGCTTGATCTGGTCGAGGATCGCCTTGACCTTCGACCCCAGCGTGCCGTCGCGGGCGGCGGCATTGCCCTTCTCGGTATCCATCTCGACTTGCAGCAGCATTCGCATGATCGTCTCCTGTGGGAGTCCGGCCGAGCCAACGGGTGCGTAGCAGCGACAGGAGAACTATAGCCCTCGCCGCAACCAAGTCACGCGGGCGTGCGAAGGCGGGCGCAAGAAGAAGGCCGGGAGAAATTCTCCCGGCCTGTTTCGTTACACTGCGACGCGGGCGATCAGCCGCCGTTGGTCATGGGCTTGGGGGCGCCCCCGTCGATGCGGGGGGTGGGGGTGGGAAGGGGAACGGCCTTACCGTCAGGCCGGACGTAGTACTTCCCGGTGTAAAGGAGCCGCTTCTTGGCTTCCTCTTCCTGCTTCTTCTGGAGGTAGAGGGCGTAGGAGGCCTTCTGGATGTTGTAGGTCCGCTGGGCCTCGTTAAGTTCCTTCTGGTCGTCAACCACCTTGGACTGGGCCTCCTGGACGGCCTGCCCGGCCTTGGTCCACTCCTCGTTGCTCTGGAGCGACTTGGCATACTGCTCGCGCAGGGCGACGACCTTCTTGTGGGCCTCCATCAGCGTGCTCTGGGCCGTCTTGTACGCCGGGTCGGCTTCCTCGGCGGCGCCTTCCATGCGGCTGACCACGGCACTGGCGGCGGCGGCTTCGTTGGCGACGGCCACACGCTGGTCAATCGACGGGTTGCTGCGCTTGACTTCCTCGACCTTGGCGCGGGCGGCGTCGCGGGCGGCCACGGCGACCTTGTAGTCGTCCTGCGTGCTCAGCCTGGCGATCACCGCGTCGATCGCTGCCTGGTAGGCGTCCTGGGCCTTGTTCTCGTCAGCCACGGCGGCCTTCATTTCATCGGTTCCCTCGAACTGCCCGAGCAGGCGTGTGGCCACCAGGTTGTGGGCGGCCTTGGCGTTGGCCAGCGCCGTCTGGTCGGCCTGGAGCTGCCGCCGCGCCTTCTCCACCGGGCCGGACTCGGGCTTCTTGTCCGACGGCCTGATCTCGACCGGCGTGCTGCTCTTGGTGGAGGTCTCCTTCTTGGCCGTGTCGGTCTTGGCCGCGTCCTTCTTCACAGGGGCAGGGGCATCGCCCTCGGCCAGTGCCGACCCGACGCAAAGCGCCAACGCCGCCAGACCAACCAGAACGCTGCTAAGCAGGCCCTGCCTGACCATGTGTCGTACTCCCGGGCGGCTCGCCGCCCACCTTGTCAATAGAACTGAACCGGTTCAGACGACATCCACACCACGAGACATCGCCAGGGCCCCGGACGGGCCATCGGCTGGATGTGTATTATACCACGCCGGCGAGGGTGCAAGCGAAAATCCGCCCCCCCGCCTGAGGGTCTTTCGGTTCCCGCGCTTTCCGTGTGGCCCAGCCGCCCTCGGCTGGGCGGCAATGGCTGGGAGGCCCAGGAATCTCGCCCTTCGGTCGGGACGCACGGCTGGGGGACTGCTGTACCACAGACGAGGATTGAAAGGCCCTGTCGGGGCGACCCCGCCCGTTGCCGCACGCGTACAACCCGGGTAAGCTGGCCGGCATGGGGGACACGAAGATGGGGGTCCACCCGGTGCGCACGGACGGTTCAAGTCACGCAAGCCGCGCATGGATCGCCGCCCTGGTCGGCGGGCCGGGGCTGGCGGCGGCCCTGCTGTGGGGGGCAGCCGAGGGGTCGCTGTTCTTCGTCCTTCCCGACGTGGTCTTCACTCTGGCGGCACTGTTCGCACCGCTGCAATCGCTGCGGCACGTGGGGATGGCGCTGGCTGGGGCGCTTATCGCCGGCGGGGCCATGTTCGCCTGGTCGGCGCGGGCCCCGGAGTCGGCTCACCGGGCGGTGGCCGCCGTGCCGTGGGTGCGACCCGGCATGTTCGACCGCGTGGCGGCGGACCTGGACCGCTACGGCGCCTGGGGCCTCTGCCGTGGACCGGCGTCGGGCATCCCCTACAAGGTCTACGCCGTGCAGGCGCCCGGGCGCACTTCGGCGGCCGCATTCCTGCTGGCAACCGTGCCCGGGCGGCTGGAACGGCTGCTGCTGACTTGGCTCGGGTTCGCAGTCGTCGGATGGAAACTCACCGCCCGCATCGCCCGGCGTCCGTCCCTCGCCGTCGGGCTGTGGGCATTCTTCTGGATCGCACTCTACGCCTGGTACTGGACGGTGATCTGACCCCGGGAAGCGGGCGTCAGTCGTCGCCACACAGGCCTGTGACTGAAGTCCCCTCTCCCTCGCCGGGGCGAGGGAGAGGGGTTGGGCGATCGTCTCACCGCTCAATGGTCAGGTAGACCTCACCGGTCAGGCCATAGGGGACCAGGTTGTAGTCGCCGCGGAAACGCATGCTCTTGCCGGCCTCGCTGCGGAACTGGCTCGGGCCGGTCCAGGCCAGCCGGTCGGCGCCGTGGTGCAGCGGACCCAGCAGATTGCGTCGGCTGGAAACCACAGTGATCTCCACCTTGTTGCCCTGCCCCGCCCGCAGCGCCCGCGTCAGGTCCACCCGCCACGGCGCCCAGCCGAGCGTCTTGACCTTCTTCCCGTTGACCGCGACGCGGATGCAGGTGGCCGCCGGGCGGTCGATGTTCAACACCACCCGCTGCCCGCGGCCGAGCATCGGGGCCCGGACCGTCTGGCTGTAGGTCACCGCACCGCTGTACATCGCCAGGCCCTGGCCGGTCCAGTCGCCCGTGGAAAGCTTCTTCGGCAGCGCGGTCATGACCACGCGGTCGCCGGAGGTCCGCGAACCGAATCGGCCGGTCAGGTAGCACTCTTCGAGGAAGTGGTGCTCGCGATACCGCGTGCGGAGCGTCACGACGTTCGTGCCGCGGGTCCACTTCACGCCGCTCAGCGGCACGACGCGGAAGCTGCGGTCGATGAACCAGCCGGCGTCCTTCGACGGGACGGACTTGCCGTTGACCGCGATCGCAAAACGATCGGGGTGCTCCAGCACCAGGCTGACCACCCCCGTCGGCTGAGTCTCGACATCCACCTCGAACTCCAGCTCGACGTCCGCGGCGGCCGGCGAGAGATTGCGCATCCAGATGTAAGGCTGGTCGGCGGCGATGGCGTTGTCGCGGAAGCCCAGGCCCGCCCGCAGGTCGCGCTCGTGTTGCCAGAGCAGCCGCCGCTCGCTCCAGCCGCCGGTGGCGCCGTGGACCTTCATGCGGCAGTAGTCCAGCGTGATGCCATTGGGCTCGTCCAGCTTGCAGGCCCACGTCGGGGCCAGGTTGATCCGCTCGACGACCACCGGCTGCGGCCGGACGGCGGGCGACGCCGCATCCCCGGCGGTGCGATAGAGCAGCCGCGCGTCGCTCGGGCCCAGTTCCAGGATGAACTCCTGGGCGCCGCCGGACGACTCGACGCCGGGCAGGTCGCGCAGCCGGCCGGTGAGCAGGTCGATCTCGCGGATGCGGCCGGTCCCGGCCCAGCGGACGCTGGCGAACTGCCGCCGCACGCGGTCGCGGTGGTGCAGCATGAGCACCTCGCCGTCGTCCACGCGGCGCAGGTGCGTCCAGACGTGCTGGGGACGGATGACGACCTGCACCGGGTTGACGCAGACGGGCCGGCAGCCCTCGCCCAGCGCGGCGACCAGGCCGGCGGGGCTGACTTCGCTGCGGTCGCTGCGGGCGATCAGCGAGGAGAGGCGGCCGTCGCCGTCAGGCCTGCAGTCGATCAGCGACGGCGATTGGCCGACGAAAACGACCTGCCCGCCGGCGGCGACGAACGCCTCCAGCAGCGCGACGGTCGAGGCCCGCAGGGTGATCGACTCGGGCACGACGACGGCGCGGTAGGCCATCTGCCCGACCGTCAGACGCGGCGCGTTCTTGTCGCCGCCGACCTTGGCATAGCGGGCCATCAGCGACTCGTCGCCGAAATCGAAATCCACCTGGCTGTTCATCAGCAGTTCGCAGACGTTGTAGAGGCTCTCGCTGAGCGACTCGGTCCGGCCGCGCGACTCCTTGCGGTGGACCAGCCAGGCCGACTCGATCGGGTGGACCACCAGCACCTCGCGAACCGCCTGCCCGCGCGACAGGGCCAGCGAGAGGCGGGCGAAGTAGTCGGCCAGCAGCTTGTGGTCGCCCCACCAGGGCGACTGGTAGAAGATGGAGGCCGGGTAATCGCGCTTGGCGCCGCCGGCCATCGAATACCAGCTCAGGTGCGGGCAGAAGCTGTTCACGCCGAGCACCTGGTGCCAGTCGCCGATGTGCTTGTAGTCCTCGAAGGTCGTCTCCCAGCCGGTGCAGCCGTAGAGTTCGCTGAGCACGCGGTTGCGGCCGAGCTGCGAGGCGACGCTGACGCACTGCTTGGCGGTCAGCAGTTCCGGCGGGGCGTCCTTGAGGATGTCGATGCCGGGGCGCTGGAAGTGCTCGTAGTGCGGCATGCACGCGCCGACCTGGTCGATCTGACCGAACAGCGACTCCTCGCTCAGCTCGTGGCCGGTCAGCTCCAGCTTGTTGGCAGCGCACCAGTCGCCGAGCTGCTTGCTGAACGCCTCGGTGTAGAGTTCCGCCGTCAGGCGGCGATAGTCGTGTCGCGCGACGGGGATATCAACGCCCTCGACCTCGAAGTGAAGCTGCGGCAGGTGGTCCAGCACGTCGTAGCCGAACCGCGAGCGGAACTCGACGGTCAGCCGCGAGGTCCACGGCACGGCCCGCCGGGTGCCGCCGGAGCCCCATCGGCCGAAGTGACCGAAGTTCGGCTCGTCGGTGAAGATGCCCGGAATCGTCTTGCCGAAATGCTTGCCGACGGCCCGCTTGTAGGGCTCGTGGGTGGAGTCGATGAAGGCGCGGACGGCCTGCGGGCTCATCGTGTCGAGGTACGCCTGATTGTTGAACCAGGGGGTGTCGGGGCTGGTCATCGCGCGGTAGACCAGGACGGTGCTGCCCGCGGGCGGGGTCGCGCCGGCCCGCAGCGGCTGCACGTCGCAGGCGCGGTCGCCGTCGATCTGCGCGGTGAAGCAGCGGACCGCGTCGGACGGGGCCTCAGTGAACTTCGCGGCCTCGACGGTTTCGAGGATCAGCCCCTTGAGCCGGTGGGCGTGGTCGCGGGTCACCTCGCCGCCGGCGAAGCCGCTGGGCCAGCGGTCCTCGTCGTAGAGCCAGGCCTCCATCTTGCGACGTTTCATCTCCTCGACGACGGCCTTGACGCAGTCGAGGTATTCCTCGCTCATGTATTCGGTTTCCAGGCCGTAGCGGACGTGCAGGAAGCCGCCGCCGAACCCGCCGCGGGCCAACTCGCCCACCTGGCGGACCAGTTCCTTGCGGTCCAGCTTCGAGTTCCATGCCCAGAACGGCGAGCCGCGAAAGGCCGCGGGGGGATTCTTCAGATCGCTCAACCAGTCGCTCATGGCTGTCTCCGGTAAGGGGTGCGAGCGGGCATTCTATCGCCCGGCCGGCCGGCCCGCCAGCCGCCACACGCCTCCGCGGGGCGTATAACATGGAGCCCCGGGAAGGAGGCCGCGTGGGCAAGCCGCTGCGATTCATCGGGCTGCTGGTCGGCGGAACGGTCGGATGGTACGCCGCCGCGCCGTGGGGCTTCGCGGCCGCGTTCATGGTCAGCATCGTCGCCAGCGGCGTGGGCCTCTATGCCGCCCGGGAGTTCATCGTCAACTGCCTGGAGCAGGCGCGGCGGCTCACGTCGCCGCCGCCAGCGCCAGGTACTCCGCCACCGCCAGCGTTTCGCCGCGGCGGGAGAGGTCCACGCCGCAGGCCATCGCCGCCGTCGTCAGGCGGACCTGCCAGGTCGCATCAGCCAGCCGGATCGACGCGGCCAGCGTCTTTCGGCGGTGGCCGAAACCCGCCTCCATCCACGCGTGCAGCGACCGGAGATCGGGCGCCGCAGCCAGGCGGGCAGCCCCCAGGTCGATCCGCAGCATCGCCGAGTGGACGTTCGGCTTGGGGTGGAAGGCGTTGGGGCTGATGCGGTGGACCACCTCGCTTACGTCGCCCAGCCCCTGGCAGAGCACGCTGAGCGGGCCGTAGTCCTTGCCGCCGGGAGCGGCCGTCAGCCGGTCGGCCACTTCCTTCTGCACCGTGAACGCCAGCCGATCGACGGGGACGGCCCGGTCTCCGCGTCCCCGCGTCTCCGCGTCTCCGCGTCCGGTTTTCCCCCGCGCCCGCCACGCCAGGCCGATCAACTCGGCGATCAGCGGCGAGGCGATGTTGTAAGGCAGGTTGGCGATCAGCCGAACCGGGCGGGCCGTTTCGCCGCCCGCCCCCGACAATTCCGCGATGGCCGCGAGCAAGTCGGCGTTCAGCTCGTGCTTGCCGGCCAGCACGTCGCCGCAGACCAGACGGAATCGGCCTGGATGCCGCGGGGTCAGACGCTCGTCCAGCAGTCCGGCCAGGTGGGCGTCGATCTCGACGGCCACCACGGACAGGCCGGCCTCCAGCAGCGTCTCGGTGAGCGTGCCGGTTCCGGGCCCGACCTCGAGAATGACGGGGGCGTCGGCGGCGCCGGCCTGGTCGGCCAGTTTGCGCACGAGATTGCCGTCGATCATGAAATGCTGGCCGAGCTTGCGGTTGGGCTCCCGGCCGATCGACTGGAGCAGTCCGTCAATCTCGGTCGCGGTCTGAGGCATGACGTCGGGGTCCTGGCTGCGGGCGGCTTGACGTCCAGCCGGAAAAGAAAAAAGCGGACCGAAGTCCGCTTGCGTGCCAGGCGATCAGGCCTGGATTTCGTCGATCTGCACCCGCGTGTATTTCTGGCGGTGCCCCTCGTGGCGGCGGGAGTTCTTCCGCTTGCGGATGACCATCATGTCCAGCTTGGGCCCCTTGGTCAGGCCGATCACCGTCGCGGTGACCTTCGCGCCCTCGACCAGCGGGGTGCCGACTTTCGTCTGCTCGCCCTCGCCGACCAGGAGCACCTGGTCCAGCGTGATCTGCGAGACGCCCTCGGCCAGATCCTTCAGCTCGAGGTTGACCTGCTGGCCCGGTTCCACGCGATACTGCTTGCCGCCGTCCTGAACGATCGCATACATGGCGATATCTCCCGGAGATTGAAAGTCAGGTAGTTTAGCAGCCTCAACGCCCCCTGACAACGAAAATCCGCGTCGCTCGGGGGCCGGGGGAGGAACACGGATGGCGCGGATTGCACGGATGAAACGCCGGGTGAAAGCCCTCTCGTTGCCCGCCCTTCCCCCGGCGAAACCCGTCCGGCCCGTGCAATCCGCGTTCCTCCCCCGCCCGCATGAGCATTGACGGCCTCTGGGCCGGCGGCGAGAATGGGTTGCCGATCCGATCCGCCCGCCGCCGCGGGCCCATCCTGGAGGACGACGCATGATGCTGGCTGACATGAGCGCCATGACTGTCGGGATCGCATGCCTGGCCGCCGGCATGGTGCTGGCCTGGGGGCTGACGCGCATCACCCGGCGCGGCCGCGGCGGGCGCACGCAGGTCTTCATCGCCATCGAGCAGATGCGCAGCGTCGGCGAACTCGTCGTCTTCCGCATCCTGGCCAAGGAGATCGTCACGCACTCCGACCACTGGGCCGGCGACTTCGGGCAGCGGTTCCTCTCGTGGCTGTGGAGCGACCGCAAGCTGGCGATGGTCTTCGAGTTCGACATCGACTTCCGCTACGACCTGCGCAGCTCGGCGTTCCAGATCATCGATCTGGGCCAGGGGCGCTACCAGCTCAAGATGCCCCCCTGCCGCTACGAGGTCGGCATCAAGCGGTCGAGCGTCTACGACTTCCAGGCCGGCAAGCTGCGGCTGCTCCCGGACCTGCTGAACCTCTTCGGGCAGGCCGGCAAGGACGACATCAACGAGCTGATGGAAGAGGCCCAGAAGAACATCGCCCAGACCGCCCGCGAGCTGGTCGAGAGCAAACGCGGCGACATCGAGCAGTCGGCGCGGCAGACGATGGAGGCGCTGGCCAAGGGCTTCGGCGTCGCGTCGGTCGCGATCGACTTCAGCGAGTCGCAGTTCGTCCAGGGAACCGCCGCCGCGTAGCCGCCCTTCAGGCTACCGAGGCCGCCGCCGTCGCCGCCCGGCGGGCCTGCACGTCGAACAGTTCCAGCGCATTGTCCCGCAGGATCAGCGACGCCAGCTGCATTGCTTCAGCCTCGTCGAATCGGCCGTCGGCCTGCTCCTGCTCCAGCGTCCGCGCCAGCCAGTCCCGAGCCTGCAAGCCGTAGCCCACCGAGATGTGAGGCCAGAAGCTGTCGCCGCCGAAGCCCAGCAGCCGATGCGCCGGCGCCGCCGCCAGGAACGACCGCACGAACAGCGACGTCGACTGCGGGTCGATCGCCCAGGCCCAGCAGAGGTCGGCCCAGACGTTGGCGAAGTGCTTGGCCATCGCGACCAGTTCCGCGCCGTAGGGATAGCCCGCGTGCATCAGCACGAAGCGGGCCTGCGGGTAGGCGGTCAGCAGCGGACAGAGGTGCGCCGGGCTGATCCAGTCCATCCGCGAATAGCCGTGCCCCGCGTGGTAGCCGGTGTGAATCTTGAACGGCAGGCGGTGCTCGATCGACAGCTCGACGCCGCGGGCCAGGCACCAGTCGCCCAGGCAGAACCGGTCGGCTTCGTCCATCGCGTCGTGCTTGAGCACGAGGGCCTTCTCCAGCGCCGCAGCCGCCTCGCCGTCGGTCCGCGCCCGCCAGGCGAGCGTGCGGTGGTAGGCGTGCTGGGACTTGACGGCGATGGCATGGGGGGCGTTGATCTCGAAGACCCGCTCCATCGCCCGCCGCAACGACGCCAGGTTGCGGACCTCGACACCCGTCGCCTCGGCGATGGCCTGGCGTTCGATCAGCCCGCGTGCGAAGGTCGGCCACGCGATGTCGGGGAAGTAGAACCCAGCCCCGGAGCGGTCGACGTGGCAGATCAGCCGCGTCCAGTCGTTCACCTGCACGTGGTCGAAGCCGCCTTCGTCGCGCAGCACGCGCAGCCGGTCGCCCGGCTGCCAGCGCGCGGGCAGGCGCCTCTGAGCCTGCTCCAGCACGCCCGCGCTGATCCGGTCGATGCCGAAGAAATGCGCCGCCGTTCGCCGCACGCCCTCGCCGTAGCCGGTCAGGCGGCAGCGCTGCCAGGCCCGCTGGGCCGGCCCGAACCGGGCGGCGATGTCCTCGCCGGTCGGGGCGACCAGGCGGTCGATGTCCTTCTGCTCCATGCCGGCGACCCGCAGGTCGGCCGTCACGTAGTTGGCGAACAGCAGCGTCAGCACGTCGGGCGTCGAAGCCAGGAAGGCCTCGTCGGTCTGCTGGTGCTCGTGGGTGTTGCAGACGGCCAGCCGGTCAATGGCGTCGCGCAGGTCGCTCATGGTCGCCTCCGGGTTGACGGGAGCGGACCGGAGCATGATCGCCCGCGGGGGTTGGCCGGTCAAGCGGGCGTCATTTTCTTGACGCGGCGCTTGGGCGGCGTTAAACTCCCCAGTCTGGCCGACAGGGCCGCGAGCACCCCTAGCTCAATTGGATAGAGCATCGGTCTACGGAACCGAAGGTTAGAGGTTCGAGTCCTCTGGGGTGTATTCACACCGACTTGGCCGCCGAGTTTGTCTGCACGCGACTGGCCTTCACGCTATAATCCGCCCATGTCCCGCGACGAGGAATTCATGGCGCTCGCGCTGGCGCAGGCCGGGCTGGCCCGGGCCCTCGACGAGGTGCCCATCGGCGCTGTCGTCGTGCGCGACGGGGGCGTGATCGGCGCCGGCCACAATCGCCGCCAGACCGGCTGCGATCCGACGGCCCACGCGGAAATCCTCGCCCTGCGGGCCGCCGCCGCCGCGCTCGGCGACTGGCGGCTGGAAGGCTGCGAACTGTTCGTGACCCTGGAGCCCTGCCCCATGTGCGCGGGGGCCGCGGTGCTGGCCCGCGTGCGGCGGATCGTCTTCGGGCCGGCCGACCCCAAGGCCGGGGCCTGCGGCACGCTGATGAACCTGGCCGCCGACAAGCGGCTGAACCATCGCATCGAGATCGTCGCCGGCGTGCTGGAGGCCGAGTGCCGCCAGACACTACAGGCGTTCTTCCGCGACCAGCGGGCGATGGGCAAGAAGTGATGGAATCCCCTACCTGGAGCGAAGCATGAGTTTGAAGCCAACGCCGGCTGACTCGGCCGGCGGCGACGAATCCCCGGGCGGACAGGCGGCGACGGTCAGCCGGGTCGGTCTGCCGGGCGGCGACGTGCTGACGTGGGACGTGATGAACTGGCCTGTGGCCGACGCCCGCACCCCCAAGGGCCGCGGCAACTGCGAGGTCTGCCGCGGGCGCTGTTGCAGCTACATCACCGTCGAGATCAAGAAGCCCAAGGACAAGGTGGACCGCGACGAGATCCGCTGGTTCCTGGCCCACGAGAACGTTCACGTCTTCCTCGAGGACGGCGACTGGTACGTGCAGTTCTACACGTTCTGCAAGCACCTGACCGGTGAAGGCAAGTGCGGCATCTATGCCGAGCGGTTCGATGTCTGCCGCGAGCACTCGACCAAGGAGTGCGAAATGAGCGACGGCGACGCCGACGCCGTTGTCTTCCAGTGCACCGGGGATTTCGACCGCTGGCTGGAAGAGAAGAAGCGCAAGAAGCTCGAGAAGAAGGCCCGCCGAAAGGACCGCTGAGGCCGGCATGCGACTGCCGATCGAACGCGTCCCGAAGCCCGGGGATGGCCGGCCCCGGGCTTTGCTGGTAGTATTCCCAATCCAACAGACCGGAGACGAAGATGTACAACCAGCGAATCAGAACGCTGCTCGAAGGCGGGACGCCCGACCGCCTGCCCTGGGCGCCGGAGATCAACGAGGGCTTCGCCCGCAAGCTCACCGGCAAGCCGCCCGGCGACGCGACCCCCTACCGGCACATCGAGCGTGAGGCCGCCCGGCGGATCGGCGCCGACTATCTGCACCGCATCAAGTCGGTCAAGGTCGTCCGCCACGCGGTCGAGGAAGTCTATGACCCGGCAACCGGCGTCCGCGTCTACCGCACGCCCGCGGGCGAACTGCGCGAGCACAAGACCTGGGACTCGCAGAGCGGCACTCATTACGCCCACGAGCACCTGGTCAAGGGGCCTGAGAGCTACGACGCCTACCGTGCAATGATCGAAGACGAAACCTTCGAGCCGGCCTACGAGCAGGCGGCCGTCGAACTGGCCGAGAGCGACCTGCCCACCATCGACGTGCCCGCGACGCCGCTGATGCACCTGCTGATGTGGGACATGGGCGTGCAGGAACTGCTCATGGCCATGATGACCGACCCCGATCCGCTGGTCGATCTCATGCAGGCGATCCACCGCAAGAACCTGGAGTATTACCGCGTCGCCGCCGCCGGTCCGGGCATGATCCTGAGGCCGATGGAGGACACCTCCAGCAGGCTCACCGGCCCGCGGATGTATCGCGAGCACTGCGTCGCGTGGCTGAACGACTACGCCGACGTCGTCCACGGCGCGGGCAAGACCTTCCTGGTCCACATGTGCGGCCACCTGGGCGGGCCGATGCCCGACGTGCTCTCGGAGATCAGGCTGGACGGCATCGAAGCGATCACCCCACCGCCGCTGGGCGACGCGGACCTGGCCCGGCTGCGCGAGACGCTCGGCGACATCTGGCTGGTCGGCGGGGTGGACCCGTCGCTCTACGCGACCGCGTCGGTTGACCAGATCGCCGCCCACGTCGGCCGAACGCTGGAGACGATGCGCAACGACCGCCGGTTCATCCTCGGCCACGAGGAGATCCCGCTGGCGGCCAAGTTGGAGAACGTCAAGGCGGTCGCCGACCTGGTGGCCGCAACGGCTGACGGGTTCTACGCCTGAGCGGAGTTGATGCGATGAAACGTGTGCTGCTTCTGCTGGGCGATTCGATCCGCATGGGCATGCAGGACAAGGTGGCCGAGGCCCTGGGCCCCGGCTGGACCGTCGTCGGGCCCGAGGACAATTGCGGGGACACGCGGCGCCACCTGGAGCGGCTGGACGCCTGGACAGAGGGCCTTCATCCGGACGTCGTCCAGATCAACGCGGGCCTGCACGACCTGAAGGTGACGCCGGGGACGGGGGCCTTCCAGGTTCCGCTGGCCCAGTATGCCGCAAACCTGCCGGTGATCTTCGCGCGGCTGCGCGAGCTGGCGCCGCAGGCTCGGCTGATCTGGGCGACCACCACGCCGGTGGTCGAAGAACGCCATCAGTCGTCCAAGCGCGACTTCCATCGTTATAACGCCGACATCGACCGCTACAACCAGACCGCCGCAGCCGCCGCCCGGGCCGCCGGACTGGAGATCAACGACCTGCACGCCGCCGTCACGGCCGCCGGCATCGATGACTGCATTTGCGGCGACGGCGTGCACATGACCGACGCCGGCAACGACGTGCTGGCGGCCGCCGTCGCGCACTTCATCCGCAAGGGAAGCTGACATGGACAAGCTGACGACCACGCTCTATGACGAGTTGCGCCGCATTCCGCTGATCGACCCGCACACGCACGTGAACGCCCTGGATCCGGCGTCGCACCGGCTGGACGACCTGCTGGGCTACCACTACTACACCGAACTGGCCCACTCGGCCGGCATGGACAAGGCCCTGCTGGACCCGGCCCTGCCGTCCCAGCAGCGCATGCGGTCGCTGGCCGACCATCTGCCGTTAATCGAGAACACCCTGCAATACAGTTGGCTGCTGGAGATCGCCCGGACGCTGTTAGGGTTCGACGGCGAGCGCATCGACGCGGGCAACGTGGAGGATGTGTCCGCCGCCGCGTCGGCCTGCATGGCCGAACGTGACTGGGAGGAGCAGGTGCTCCGCGCCGGCAACATCGAGAAGGTCTTCCTGACCAACGAATTCGACGACGCCCTGACCGGTTTCGACGCCGGCCGATACGTCCCCTGCCTCCGCACCGACTCGCTGGTGTTCCGGCTCAACGACACCGAGGTCATGGCCCGGCTGAACAAGTCGTCCGGCGTGCAGGTCGGCGACACGGGCAGCCTGCGGCGGGCGATCGCCGCGTTGTTCGAGCGGTTCGTCAAAGCCGGCGCCCGGGCCGCCGCCATCAGCCTGCCGCCCAGCTTCCAGCCCTTCCCCGAGCGCGACGAGTCGGCAGGTCCGATGCTGGCCAAGTTCCTCGACGGCCAGGAGATGACCAGCTACGAGGTCCGCAGCGTTCACCGCTTCATCTTCTGGACGGTCGCCGAATTCTGCCGCGACTACCGCCTGCCCTTCGACCTGATGATCGGCGTCAACCGCGGCGTCTACGAGGACGGCGTCCCCGGCGGAACCGACCTGTTCAACCACCTGACCAGCCTGCACCAGTACCAGCGGCTGTTCAACGCCTTCCCGACGGTCACCTTCCCCGTGTCGGTGCTCGACGGCGGGCAGAACCAGGAACTGGCCTCCTACGCGTGGATATTCCCCAACGTCGTGACCAGCGGCCACTGGTGGTACGCGAACATCGCCCCGACCATCGACCGCGACCTGCGCCAACGGATCAATGCGGTCGCCCGCACCAAGCAGATCGGCTACTACTCTGACGCCTACAAGCTGGAGTTCATCGCCCCCAAGTTCAACATGTACCGCCGCGTCCTGGCGGCCGTGCTTGCCGACGACTTCGTCATCGCCCGCGGCTGGAGCGAGGAAAAGGCCGTCGAGCTGGGCTACGACCTGCTCCGCCGCAACGTCGAGCGGATCTTCTTCGGTCGCGAGAGCTGACGGCCGCGCCGGGCGGCGGAACACGGATTACACGGATTCAGGACCGATTGCCCGAAAGGCAAGAACGCGTCTGAAGCCCTCCTCTCTCTCCGTGCAATCCGTGCCAAATCCGTGCCATCCGTGTTCCTCGGCCCGCTCACAGTTGAAAATGGCTAGGCCTTGTCGTAAATTGTTCAGTTCGCAGTCGCCCGTGGCCGATAGGTTCACGGACACCCGGAGAGGTGACCGAGTGGCTGAAGGTGACGGTCTCGAAAACCGTTGTGCCCGCAAGGGTACCGGGGGTTCGAATCCCCCCCTCTCCGTTGTCGCCCGAACGCCCTTCGTAAGACATTGGAATTCAGTGTCTTACGAAGGGCGTCTTCATTGACACAGACGATTGTGTCAATCGCTGTGTCAATCAGGCGGTCCGCGAGCCCCAACTTTCGGCCGTCAGGCCGTACATTGAGACGCAGCCGGATACCTTGCCGGGCGAGGCCTAACCTCGTCGATCCCATCGAGACCCTGTCGGCGGCCGAGCGGCTCGCCGAAGTCAGCGAACTCCTGGCCGCCGGCGTGCTGCGGCGCTGGCGGGCGCAAAGATGTTCGGTCCTGCTAGACCCGCCGCCCCATGTAGAACTCTTTCAGCACGGCCTGACGGACCGTCGCAGCATGGAGGCCTTCCACGCCCAGATGGACCGATTCGTCGAGGGCAAGGAATTCGAGACGGACGAGGAACTCAACGAGGCGATCAACCGAGAGTTCGTCGGCAGGCCTGCGGACGAATTGAAATACCCGCCGCGCACGCCGCTGGAAGAGGCGCAGGACCTCTGCTTCCGGGCGTTCGACTCGGTCGGCCGACGACGGATCGCCCTGGCCCGGCAGGCCTTGAACGTCTGCCCCGACTGCGCCGACGCCTACGTGCTGCTGGCCGAGCATGCCTTTGAGCCCGAGAAGGCCGCGGAACTCTACGCCGCCGGCGCCCAGGCCGGCCGGCGGGCGCTGGGCGTGGCATTCTTCCAGGAGAACGTCGGCGATTTCTGGGACATCCACCAGAGCCGCCCGTTCATGCGGGCACTGGCCGGGCTGGCACAGTGTCAGATGGACAGCGAGAACCTGGCCGACGCTGCAGCCACCTACCGCGAACTGCTCCGGCTGAACCCCAACGACAACCAGGGCAACCGCTTCATCCTGCTGCCCCTGCTGATCGCGACGGGCCAGGACGACCAGGCGACCGAGATCGTTGACCAGTACCCCGAAGAGTTCCAGGCGACCTGGCCCTACTGCCGGGCCCTGCTGGCGTTCCGCAGAGAAGGCGACACGCCCGAGGCCGACAAGCTGCTGAAACACGCGATTCGGGTCAACCGCCACCTGCCCAGGTTTCTGACGGGCAAGGCGGAGCCGGACTATTGGCCCGAGAGCTACGGATTCGGCAGCGAGGAGGAGGCCATCATCTGCATTGCCGAAAGCGGCCGGGCCTGGCAGGCGACGCCGGGAGCCATTGACTGGCTGCGGACCTCCTCTCGCCGCCTGGCCAAACAGGCCCGCCAGCGCAAGACACGCCGCAAGCGCAAGCAGTGAGCCCTGGGTGTCGCGTGGTCAATGCGGCCTGCGGATCACGCATCCGCTTCATAGGCTGACCGCGGCCGGCTCGTGTTGGGCAATTCACGCAACACTACGACGCAGGACTTGCCGATCTGGAAGATCCTGAAGAATTTCGGAATTGGATTACGCAATGTGATCGCTCTCGGCATGTGCGACCACCACGACTTTGGCGTGGCCCGTCAGGACGATAGGGTGCCCCGAGTGGAAGCCGTCGAATTCCGTTGGGCCAGAGACACCGTCTGCTCTGACACTAACGAGACTTCATAATGCGTGTGAAACTGAACAGAAGGCTCGTATTCAGCTAACGAGTAATGGCATTGAAGTAACCGACGAAGAAGCCATGAGCGTTGCAATCCTTCTTTATGGCCAGCAAGACGATGGTGTCGTCCCGCTGCTTGGATTGTCCCAAGAGCCACTCCGGCGATGGGTTCTCCTGGAGGAACGTGTACTCCGCTTCGGCCTGATCTCGGCCTTCAAAGGTCATAGCAAGAAATGCTACTCTCTCGTTGCCGCTAGAGTACATGATAGCCCATACCTTAGATGCGTGTGTTGGCCGATTCAGGAGCAGCTCGAATTCCTGGGCCTCTCTTCCTTCCAGAGTCTGAGGATTGCTCTGCCACCAAGGGTACTTGTCATTCGGTGGCATACTCGTGGACGGGAGTATCTTCCACCCTATTGGCAATCGTTCCGGGCCAGTTGGGGGGCTGGGCTCGCCGGCGTGCGGACGCTGCTCCCTGTCGGCCTGCTTATCGCCAGGGTGAGCGACGCGAGACGGGTCTTGCTTTCCCTGGCACCCCGAGAGTGACCAAAGGACAATGAAGCCAACATGTAGGCTGGATCTCAGCAACGGCATAACCGCTCCCTAAGCCTGCTTGTGGTCGCATGCAGAAGTCGCCATGCATCACCATCGCGGTGGGCAGCAGCAATTGCACTTCACGTACCAGGCCGAGAGGTGTTTCTTGAACTTATCCGCCACGAAATCTCGGGCGTCATTGTACCGCCATTGCCTACCACCAGGTTTGTCTCTATCAGAGGGTTCTCCATCCAGCAAGCCGCCATGCTCGCCTGTGTTCCACACGCCACCCCAACTCGACGGTTTCAGCTTCGGATTCAGGTTATCAGGCGTTCCGCGAATTCCAGCGGCCCACGCTGCCTGGGATGCTGGCCTTCCATTGTCATTCAGCAAGACAGCATGCGCGTAAAAATCCTGCCAGGAATGGGCAAGTCTGCCAATGGCGTTCAAGGCATCTCCGCAGGTGGCCTGCTCGTCTTTGTTCACACACTGCCACTTGACTTTTCCCAGACCGTCCTCGAAGGTCTTGATCTCCTGAGCCAGGTAGGTTGTGTATGCGGCATCGGCCTGCGCGGGGGCCTGATTTATGTTGCGGTTGTAGTGACGCTTGTTCTCCTTGAACGATTGCCCTTTGTCTTGGGACAGGTTCGCGGCCACCAGCCGATCGACTATGTGGTTCTTGCATTCAAGCAGCTTCCCAGCCACCTTGATTGGAAATGCTTGATCGAATGATGCCTTCGTGAGGGCGGTGTGATCGTCGCCGCTCCACAGCCCGTAGGGATCGGTGAACCGTGCGGGGTTGCTTACGACGTACTGGTATAGGTTCATCCCGTCCGCATACTGATCCATCGGCACAAATCCTGCCACAGGTACAGCGCCGCCGGCAGCGACTCGCATTGGACCATCCGGCCCCGGGTCTCGCTGAAGAAACGCGCCCGTCGCCGGATTGTAGTAGGCCGATGCGTCGGCAGCAGCGAGGGAGACGACAGCAACAGCGACCAGCGTGATAAGCAGGCGTGAGGTCTTCATCGGGGCCCCCTTTCTTCTCAGGATTATCAACGTGTTCGGCGTCATTGTCAATCACCTGTTCGGCTGGCCCGGCACTGGAGGCCTGCAGGACTGATTCCGGCTGCCTCCACCCGGCGTGGGCGGCCTGTATGGCTGATACCGGTTCGCGCTGCCCCATGCCTCGCGCAACGATGCCGCCTCTGGCATGCCAGCATCGGCGGGGCACGCGGTTCATCACCAAGGGACTGAGCTAGTCTGAGCACTTCTTGGCTTCTGCCGGCCCGTCCGACCCGAGGGCGATCCGCCATTTGAGAATCTCGATCACAGCTCCCCGTCGCGATGTGCGCTGCGGCTTACGGTGTTCATGTCCCCTATGGCGTCTTTCCCAGGGAATGCATGATTCTTATCCTCGCTTCGTTGTCTGCCGCTTCCTGATTGGGTTCCCGATAGTATCTTGTCACCGGTCCCGAGCCGTGAGCTGTGGCACTGGCCGGTGGCATTATGAGGGTGACGTGAATCGGTTTGTCCCTCGATATTGGAGAATCCAATCGCATCAGGACGCCCTTAAATTCAGGTAAGGGATCCTCACCCGCGTGACTGATTGTAATCCAGGAGTCGCTTGTCATGAACGACGTGAAGCCGCGACTCCGCTCGAGGGATTGGAGGACTAACGAGTAGTGCCATCCGTCGCGGCCGCCCGCCGAGACAAAGAGTTCAGAAGGCCACTCCCACTGCGTATCGACCGGAAGAACCACGTTGCCATCAGCGTCAGTAATTCCACCCACCCATGCGGGGACATATTGAAAGGGAAGCCGTAGCTGGGGCCCAATAGGGTGAACGCTCACCCACGCATCCCCGGCAGGACGACCATCATTGTTCAAGACAGTAAACGCGACCTCCTCATATTGGGCGCACCCCGCCTGGAGGAACAGGGCGGTGCAGAGCAGCGTCGTCGTCCATCTGGCCAGCCTGCGGTTCGAGCTATGGATACGCCATCTGTGCTCGCGTCTCTGGAACATTTCTAACCTCTTGCGTCAGGCTGTCTCGCACGTCCAAGTCATCAACAATCCAAAGGTGAGCTTGCGCTTCGACTTCCGCGCGTGTCGTGGAAGCTGGCATCATAACGTTAAGCCTCTTGCGTTCCTGATGTGCGTTGTCAGCCCCGATGACGGCTCGGCCATGGATCGGGAGTCCTCCGAGGCTCCTCTTGTCCATCGCCTGGTAATAGTTTATCAACCTTTGAGTGTTGGGCTGCTTCTTGATCTGAAAGAAGAGGTTGATCTCGTGGAGTTTCCAGACGGGGTCCACCGTAAAGACCAAGTCGACGCGGACCCCTCTGTTCTTCAAGGCGTCAGCAAACTTGAGGGCCTCATGCCCTCCGTAGCTGAAGCCGATGACCGCTATCGTATGGTACGAGCAAGAGGAAGCCCAACCTGGAGGCGGTGGCGACGTTAAAGGCGGGACGAGGAGCGGTTCCTTTACCTTGAAGACGTTGATCGCATCCTCCAAGGCTTCAACATACGCGTGGTTGGGGTAGTACGCCAATTCCTGATCCCCACCAGCCGCCACCACGCTGTCTGCCAGGTGATCTGCGACCCCACGAAACCCACTGACATCGTAAAATACTTCTTTGTCAAACTGCGAGCTGCGTGTGGAAAACCGAGGATCAGCCAAGGACCCCTTGTTGCCCGCGAAGCCCCCAATACCCTCAAACATGAATACGAGGCGCTTCTGGCCATCCGGATCAAGACCAACAGCAGGATTACCTCTGACGTACTGGTAGAGACTCGGGCCATCTGCATACTGATCCAATCGCATGAATCCGCTGCCACGTGCCGGAGTCCCGGTCCACGCGGGCGTCGTACCTGCGCCTGGATCCCGCTGGAGGAACCTCCCCGTCGCCGGGTTGTAGTAGGCCGAGGCGTTGGCGACGGCAAGAGTAAGGATGGCCACGCCAACCAGAGTGGCAAACAGGCGGGAGGTCTTCATCGGGGTCCCCTTTCTGTTCAAGATTATCGGCTTGTTCGGCGTCATTATCAATCACCTGTTCGGCGGCCCTGGCGTGGGCGGCGCGTAGGGCTGATACGGGTTCGTAGCGCCCGTTTGCGGCGGCTTCGCCCCGTCGCGCGATCCCGGCTTGAGCACGCCGGGCTGCGGAATCTGCGGGTTATGCGGCTGGACGCCTGCCGTCACCGGCTGCAGCGGCCACGCACCCGGGGGTTGGCCCGGGGTCGCGCCGGCTGCCTGCCTCGTTACACTCGGCCTGGGGAAGTCGAAATCCGCCAGCGGCTGGCGCGGGTTACGCGGCGCGGTCCGTTGTGCCTGCATGGCAACCAACTGCGGGGTGAAGGGGCGGTACCCGCTCATCCCCGCCGCCTCAGCGAACCAGGCTGCGTAGGCGGGGCGGCGGGGGTCGTAGCGATAGGCGTTCTCGTAACATCGGGCGGCGAAGGCGGGCTGGCCGTTGTCCATCCCGCAATGGCCGCGCGAGGCCAGGAACTCGGCCAACTCCTCGGCCGGCGTCAACGAGACAAGATAGCCGTTGGTCTGGACCTCGAAGTCGGTCAGTTTGAACGGCCAGGTCTTGTAGTAGTCGTCGGGGAACGACGAGAAGCCGTGCGTGCCTTCCATGTTGAACCGGGCTCGCCAGGTGGGGATGGGGCTGTCCTTGCCCTCCCACCGGACGAAGACGTGGCCCTTGGTGGTGGCCAGTTTCAGCGGGTAGCCTAGCCGTCGACCGACGGCCACGTAGAGCACCGGCATCGAGGCGCAGGTGCCGCCCGGCGTATCCGCAAGCGTCTGCCCCGGCATCGGGATCATGCCATGGATGAAGGCGACACGGGAGTCGGCGAAGGAGAAGTTGTCCCTGGAGGCCAGGTCGTACTTGACGCCGAGATCTTCGCAGAGCACCTGCACGAGCGTAAGACTTCACCCGTCTGCAACGGATTCTACGGGTAGTGGCGGGAGTTGGCCAGAGGTCAGGTAGGCGCGCAGGGCGTTGGCGATGGTGGTCATCGGGTCGTGGCCGCGGAGCCGCAGGGTGCG
>JAJVII010000072.1 GCA_022072085.1 Phycisphaerae bacterium | reverse complement strand
GTTCAGCCCGAAGGGCCCGGCCAGCCGGGCCCACTCCTCGTCCACCCGCGGCGGCAGCAGGTAGCCCGTCGGCGCCTCGTCCGGCGTCGTCGCCGGGCGGCCGCCTCCGACCGCCATTCGCAGCAGCACGCCCAGGCTGCTCTCGGCGACGGCGGCGCGCCCGCCGCCGGGCGCGGGCACGTTCACCCGCCCGGCCGCCACGACGTCGCGCCCGCCGCGATCGTAGTCGTCCTTGCCCAGCCGCCGCGTCAGGCCCAGCGCGACGTTCAGGGCGTCGATGGTCATGTAGCGGTTCTTCAGCGTCCGCCAGAACTCCGGCAGGAACTGCGTCGGTCGAAGGGCCCGCAGGTCGTGCGCCCGGCTCCATCGGCTGGTGCGGCCCAGCGCGTCGGTGTATTCGCCGGCGGCGTCCGGGTCGTCGCCGAACTGGCGGGCCGTCTCCGGCAGGATGCCCGGCCGGTCGCTGCCAGCCAACTCGATCGGCGCGCCGCTGGTCCAGGCGGCCTTGTAGAGCATCCAGTCCATCTGCTGGTAGTCGCCGGGGATCATGTTCCAGCTCGGCGAGCGCGGCATGTCGTAGCCGGAGGGAACCTGGCGGTAGAGTTCGTAAGGCCGCCCCTGCCGGTCGATCAGCCGCTGGAGCTTTGTCCCATCGCTTTCGTCCGGCTTGGCGCGGTTGAGGTAGTAGGCGTTCAGGAATTCGGTCCACTGGTCGCGCCCGACGCCCGAGAGCCCGGTGAACGCCGAGCCGATGTAGCCCACCGTCCGGTAGCGGTTGCCCAGCCCGGTCGTGATCCCGCGCGGGTCGCCGGGCCGCCCGAAGGGGTCGGTCACGAGCGTCGGCCGCCGCCGGTCGGGCCCGGCCTGGTCGGGGTTGACCGTCAGAGGCGGGCCGGGCCAGAGGAATGGCGCCTCGCGCAGGAAGCGGTCGAGGTCGTCGGCCCGCGCGCGGACGTCGGGGTCGTCGGGGTTGAGGCGGTCAGCCGGAGGCTCGGCGATGCCGAGGGATTCGGCGGCGTCGGGATCGCCCCAGCCGAAGAACTCGTCCAGGCGGAAGCTGCTGACCTGGGCGCCGCCGGGGAAATAGGCGAGGTTGTAGTCCATCGCCGCCTCGCCGGCTCGGCCGGTGTCGTATCGCAGCCAGAGAAACTTGCGATAGAGAGCGTTGTCGTCGTGCCAGTAGGCCGGGATGACGCGGTATTCCTGCATGTCGCTGGGGGTCGTCGTGGCGGTGGAGAGCATCAGCAGGAAGGGATAGACCATGGTCACCCCGCCGACGATCAGCAGGGCGTACATGGCGCCGATGAGCGTCATGACGCCCAGACTGCGTCTGCCCACCGTTGCGATGATGCCCATGGGGCTTCGTCCATCCAGGCCCGTCATCTGCCGGGCGATTGCCGCGACCCGGGGCAGGAAACCTTGTTGACGGCCTCGTCCGTGCCCCCGCGCGGATCGGGCTGCCCGCGCCGCCGGCCGATTCCGAGAGTCGATCGAGGGTGATGGATCGTCCGGGCCCGGAGTCCAGGCCGAGCCGCCGGAGGGTATCCGACGGGGGGCACGATTTCAACACCTCCGACCTGGCTGCGGGCCGCTGCCGCCGGGCAAGTCTCCCCCGGCCCGAGGCGGTCAACACTTGACAACGTCGTTCGCCCTTGCCATGCTTCACCACATCAAAGCCCGCCGGGAGCGGCCGACGCCCCGGGGGCCATTTCTCGAAGGGCCTGCTGTATGGCCAAGAAGAAAGCAGCGGCGAAGAAGGCATCCAGGCGTCCCAGCCCCCAGGCTGCCAAAGCCAAGGACACGCCCGCCGCGACTCCGCCGCCCAGGCCCGCGCCCGTTTCCCATGCCGTCGTGCACGGCGGCCGCCACCAGCTCCAGCTCGGCAAGCAGTTGCTCTACCTCAATCAGGCCGACGTCGACCGGCTGCCCTGGGAGTCGGCCGAGATCGTCAACCACGTCCGCATCGCGCTGCGCGAGCAGGGCAAGGGCAAGGTGCAGGAGCCGGCCGGCGTCTCGCTGTTCCCGCAGCGCGACGCGCTGATCAGCACCATGCCCGCCTGCGTGCCCAACGTGCAGGCCTGCGGCATCAAGTTCGTCTCCAACTTCGCGAACAACCAGCGCCGCGGCCTGCCGCAGGTTTCGGGCCTTGCGCTGCTGACCGATCCCCAGACCGGCTTCCCCGTCGCCCTGATCGACGCGACCTGGCTGACCGCCCGCAGCGGGCCGGCCGTGTCGGCCGTCGCGGCCAGTCTGCTGGCCAGGCCCGACAGCCGCACCGCGGGCATCATCGGATGCGGCGTCCAGGGGCGCGGGCACATCCCGGCCCTGGTCTCGGTGCTGCCCAAGCTGGAGCGAATCCGCGTCTACGACGTCCACGCGCCGTCGGCTGCTGCGGCCACCCGCGGCTGGCGCGGCAAGATGGACCGCAAGATCGAAATCGAGCCGGTGAAGACGGCCGCCGACGCAGTCCGCGGCGCCGAGGTGCTGGTCAGCGCGACCACGCTGAGCGACTCCCCCAAGCCGGCGATCCATCCCGACCAGGTCCGCAGCGGCGCGCTGGTCCTGGCGCTGGACCTGGACGCGGTGTTCGATCCCGACCTGCTCGAGCGGGCCGACCGGCTCTACGTCGATTCGATCGCCGACATCGAGATGCTCCGCGGCAAGGGGCTGTTCAAGAGCGGCCTGCCCAATCACCTCACCGGCGAACTGGGCAAGCTGGTCGCCGAGAAGATCCCCGGCCGGACCGCCGAAGCCGAGCGCATCGTCTGCCTCACCATCGGCGTGGGCAGCGTGGACATCGTGCTGGCCCGGGCGATCTTCGAGAAGGCCTGCCGCCTCGGCGTCGGCACGGTGCTGGACCTCTAACCGCCCATCGTCCTATGCTCCTTGCACACCAGGACGGCCCGCGCCTCAACGTCGCCGTCGTCGGCTGCGGCGGGCACGCCTATCGCTCCATCCTGCCCTGCTTCGACTACCTGCCGCTGACACTGGTCGCGTGCGTCGATCCGCAGATCGAGCGGGCCCGCGCGTGCGCCCGCCAGTTCGGCGGGCAGCGGGCGGCCGCGTCGCTGGCCGAGGCCCTGGCGCCCGGCGACGTTCAGGGCGTGCTGCTGGTCGTCGGGCCGCGCCAGCATCCGGACCTGGCGTGCGAGGCGCTGGCTGCCGGGCTGCACGTCTGGCTTGAGAAGCCGCCCGCCCAGGACGCCGCCGGCGTGCAGCGCATGATCGAGGCCCAGCGGGCCGCCGCCGCCCGCGCCGCCGGACCCGGGCCCGCGGTCGTCGTCGGGTTCAAAAAGGCGTTCATGCCGGTGACGCGGCGGATGAAGAAGTTTCTGGCCGAGCCGCGCTTCGGGGCGATCCAGTCGATCCTCGCCCGCTTCCCGATGGACGTGCCCCCCGACGGGTCGGCCGTGCTGGCCGAGCGCCGCTTCACCAACTGGCTGGGCAACGGCATCCACCCGCTGAGCACGATGATCGAGCTGGGCGGCCGCCCGCGGTCGGTCGTCGTCCACCGCGCCGGCGCCGGCGGGGGGTTCGTCGTCCTGCAATTCGCCTCCGGGGCGGTCGGCTGCCTCCACCTGGCCGAAGGCTCGGCGCGCAGCGTCCCGTTCGAGCGGTACGAGGTCATCTGCGAACACGGGCACATGGTCAACGAGAACAACGCCCGCCTGATAGTCGCCCCGCCGGGCTACCGGGCGGACTACGGACTGGCCGACGACTTCACCGCGCCGGCCGACGACCCCGCGCAGGCGGCGATGATCTTCGAGCCCCAACACACGCTCTCGATGCTGGAGAACAAGGCCATCTTCCTTCAGGGGTTCGTCGGGGAGCTGGACCACTGGGCGACGGCGGCGCTGGGCGGCCGGGCCCCGACGCTGGGCACCCTCCAGTTCGCGCTGTCGGTAATGCAGACCTACGAGGCCGCCCTGCTCAGCGACGGCCGACCCGTCCCCATGCCCGAGTGAGCCCCCGCGCGATCAGACAATCCCGGCGACGTGCTCCCGCAGAAACGCCATGTCGGCTTCGACGTGATTGACATACCCCTGCCCCGGCGGCGGCGGGCCGTGCGACGGGTTCAGGCAGATCACTTCGCTGCACCCGTCGGCCACCACGCGCCGGACGACGTCGAGCACCGGCCAGCTCGCGTCGGCCAGCGACGAGCGGAACTGTAGCCGGCCGTCGGGGCCCGCGACCCCGCCCTTGAGGTGCACGAAGCGCAGGACCGGCGGCATCGCGTCGTAGATCGCGACCGACGGCGGCTGCCCGCTCACCTGCCACATGTTCTGGGCGTCCCAGGTGAAGCTGACCTTGCCCGGGCGGTCGAGCAGCTCGAACAGCTCGGCCACCTCCGCCGGGTTGGACAGGATGTTGCCGCCGGTCTCGTTCTCGATCGTCGCCAGGTGGCCGCCCGACGCGATGCGGTCGATGGCCTGGCGATACATCGCCGCCAGCCAGGGGGCCTCGCGGGCCAGCCGGCCCGGGGCGCCGGCGATCCCGGCCCGCCGCTCGGTCGTCGCCGAGAGCAGGCGGATGAAGTGCGGTCGCAGAATGTCTGCCAGCTCGACGGCCCGTCCGACGCGGGCGAGGTGATGGTCGCGGAAATGGGCCTCGCCCTTCTCGATCGCGTCGTGGAAGAGCTGCGTGCTCATGCACCAGACGCGCTGGCCGCGGTCGGCGATCATCTGGGCGGCCCGGCGGGCCTGGGTGTCGGTCAGTTCCAGCACGCCGCAGCCGAAGATGCGGTCCTTGAGGTCCAGGTCGGCGACGCCCCAGGACTTCTGGCGGTCCAGCGAAAGGGGGAAGTCGTCGCCGGCCATCGAGTTGAGCATCGTCAGCCGAACGCGTCCGCCCGATACCCCTGTCATGGCCACCTCCGGTTCATTCGGACGCCGGCAGCCTGCACTGGCCGGCATCGGCGTAATCGAAACCGATCACCACCAGGCGGCGGTTAAGGCTGTCCGAGACGTATAGCCGGCCATCGGGCCCAAGGTCCACGAACGCCGGCCAGGCGAAGTAGATGTCCCGCCCGCCGACCTTGCCGATGTCATCCGCGTTGCCGTACTGGCCGATGCGGAGCAGCCGGTTGCCCGCGGCGTCCAGCAACTGCACGCTGAAACGGAAACAGTCGGGCACGGCCACGCGTCCGAAGCGGTCGACATCCAGGCGGCTGGTCATGCAGACGCAGGCGGGGTCGCCCCAGAGCCGCTCGCTGGTGGGCACGAGGCTCATGCCGCCGCATCGCCACAAGGCGCCGGCGACGCGAACCTGCTGCATCAGGTAGCCGCTGCGATACTCGGGCGAACCGGCGGGCGCGCTGGCCGGGTCGTCCAGCTTCGACACGCCGTTCTTCCGCTGGTCGTGAACCATCGTGCATCGCCCGTAAAACGCCCCGCCGCCCGGGCCGAACTTGAACACCGCGCCGACATGATAGAGATACTCGTTGCGCATCGAGTAGTACCAGGGCGGACGGCGGTAGTGCCACTTGCCGTTGGCCCAGCAGAGCCAGTCGATCGGCGGGACGACGCCCTCCAGGCCCGGCGGCATGGGGTGGTCGGCCGGCTTGACGTTGGCGCCGATGTAGATGTTGCCCGCCGGGTCCACGCCGACGCCGCAGTCGCCCAGGCCCATGCCGTCGATCAGCGCCGATCGCTTTGGCTTGCCGTCGGGCCCGTAGACGTCCAGCCGGCTCTGGACGGCCTGCTCCTCGCCGTTGCGGATGAAGTAGATGTCGCCGCTGGGCGCCACGCACAGCCCGCGCTGTCCCAGGCCCAGTCCGCGCGACATGAACGGCGCCGTCGAGGCGCGGTTGGAGTTGCTGCCCGGCCAGTTGAGCGGCTTGCCCTCGCTGTCGAACCGCAGCAGCACGTCCGCCCCGTATTGCCCCGAGCCGACGATCGTTCCGTCGGGCGCCAGGGCGATCTCGCTGACGTCCGAGAGGAAGTTGCTCCGCACCCCGGTCGTCAGGTCGATCGCGCGGACCTTGTATTGCGTGTCCAGCCCGTAGATCAACGCCCGGTTGTGGGCCGGGTCGGCCTGCACGTAGCCCGGGTACGTCAGCCCCTCGGCGTTGCCGACCGATTCGCCGACCTCGAAGCGGTCGCCGCGGTCGATCAGCGGCAGCAGGCCCATCTTCCTGGCAACCGCCCACAGGCCCGGCGGGTCGGCCGATCCGTCCAGGGCGATCAACTCAATGTCCTGCTCCAGCCGGGCCAGTTCGCGCGGCGCGGCGTCGGGCGAGAAGGCCGAGAACTTGATCAGCGCCGGCGGCGTGCGCTTGGGCATCCGCTCCTGGCGTTCGGCCTGGCGGGCCTTCCAACGCTTGTATTCGGCCATCGACAGCGGGCCGATGTCCTTGGGCGCTCCGCCCCAGGGCCGCTGGCGAGTCAGCACGTAGGCCGTGCCGGTCGTCGGGTGCACGGCGATCTGCTCGGGGTCGGCCACCGCCCACTGCCCGACGGGTTTGCCCTCCGGGGAGTAGACCATGACGCGGTTGTTGCCGCGGTCGCAGACGTAGATGCGTCCGGAGGCGTCGACCGCCAGCCCCTGCGGGTCATTGAGATGGCCGGCGTCGCTGCCCGGGCGCATGTCCTCGCCGAGGAAGGCGGCCTCCATGCCCGCGCCGTTGTCCTCGCCCCACTGCATGCGGTAAACCGCGTGCGGGTTCTCGTAGGTCGAATGCGTGAAGTAGACCCAGCGCCCGTCGGGGCTGACCGCGACGTGGTCGAAGCAGGGGTCGTCGCCCTCGCCGTGGCCCCACTGGATGCCGGTCGGCGGGCGGATTTCCGGGCCGACGAAATTCACCCCGGCCGGCGCTCCGCCGTGCGGATCGAACGCCAGCAGGTGCCGCGGCAGCCCGTGCTCGAACGCCGTCGCCAGCGTGCTGACCGCGACGATGTGGCCCTTGGGGTTCCACGCCATCGTCTGCCGCGGCATGCCGACGGTCAGCGGGTAGAGGCCGGCCGCGTGGCCGGTGAAGACCACCGGGATCGACTTGCCCTCGACGGTGATCTGGCCGACCGACTTCGTCCGGTCAGCCGGCGTCTCGGAGGCGTAGGGCATGATCGTCCGCAGGTAGCGGCCCCGGCGGTCGAAGACGCGCATTTCCGTCCGCCCGCGCGACACCCATGAACGCACCAGCACGAAGAGTTCGCTCTTGTCGCCCACCACCAGCGATTGGATCGGGCCCAGCGTGTTGCCGTTGAACCCGAGCACGCTGTCCAGTCGCGGCGTCGCCCCGACCCGGACGCGGACGGAACAGTCGGGCGCCGCCACCGCCTTGCCCAGGTCGTCCTTGCCGTCCCAGAGCAGCTCCTGTTTCAGCGAGCCGGCAGCCAGCGGCGCCGGGGCGTGCTCGCCCAGCAGCCCGGCTGCCAGGTGCCGCACGACCTTGCCGTCCTCGTCGACGATTGCCGCCTCGACGTCGGTTGCTGCCGATACGGCAAACGCGATCTTCACGCCGCCCGCGGCCTTCTCAACCGTCGGGCCGGCGGTCAGCTTCGCGTCAGCCGGCCCGCGGGTGGCCAGCGGCGCTTCGTAGGTTTCGCCCCAGACGACCAGCGGAGCAAGCAGAACCGCGACCAGGGCGGACAGCGATGCCTTCATAATCGGCCTCTCATTCAATGGGACAGCTCTTCTCATCTTTCCAGTCGAAACGGATGATCGAAATGCGCCGGTTGACCGAGTCGGAGACATAGAGCCTGTCGCCGGCGAAGTCGGCAAAGGCCGCCCAGGCGAAATGCAGGTCCGCCCCGCCCGACTCTTCGGGATCGTCGACGTTGCCGTATCGGCCGATCCGGGCGATCTGGTTGCCTGCGTTGTCGAGCATCTCGACGCTGAAGCGGAAGGCATCGGGCGCGAAGACCCGGCCGAACGCATCAACCGCCAGGCGCAGGTTATTGCAGGTGCAGGAGGGGTCGCCCCAGTTCAGGCCGCAACTGGGCACCGGCCCTGCGCCCATGAAGTGCCACAGGGCGCCCTGGACGGCGACCTCCCGGTTCAGGTATCCATTGCGGAATTCGGCGACGCCAGCCGGGAACACGACCGGCGGTGCGGTCTTGTTCTGCGGGTCGCGAATGTCGAACCGCCCCCCCTGCGGGCCGAACTTCATCACCCCGCCCCAGTGATAGAGGTAGCTGTTGTAGTAGGGGTAGATCCACGGCGCCTTGCGCTCGATCTTCCGCCAGGAGTACCACGGCTGGGCCGGAACCTGGTCGGCGAATCCGAACGGGAACGCCGGACCGGCGCCATCGCGCGGGCGGAGGTTCACTCCCAGGTAGACGTTGCCGGCCGGGTCCACGCCTATGCTGCTGGTGCCGTGCGGCAAGTTGTCGATCAGGCCCTGCTTCTTCAATTTGCCGTCGGGGGAGTAGACATCCACGCGGCCGGGGCCGTACTGCGGCATGACGATGATGTAGAGATCGCCGTTGGGCGCGAAGACGTGGCCGCGGTCGCCCACCTGCGGGCCCTTGGAGCGGGCCCACTCGTCGTCGGACTTGCCGCCCATCGGCCAGGGCCCGAGTTGCTTGTCGCCGTCGGGCAACTCCAGCGGCTTGCCTCTGGCGTCGGTCCGCCTGACGATCAGTTGCCAGCCCGTGGCGAGGTAGAGGTTGCCGTCGGCCGCGGGCACCGCCTCATTGCCCTTGATCGTGCCGTCCACCTTGCCGGTGGCCAGGTCCAGCCGCTTCACGCCGGCATGCCAGTCGGTCACGTAGGCCGTCCCGCGGGCCGGGTCGGCGTGAATGAACATCGGGTAGCACAACCCGGCGCGGTTCAGCAACGGCGTGCCGAACGTAAAGGCCCCATCCTTCTCACCGACCGGGACGACCTGCCAGTTCTCCCACCCGACGCAGATGCTCGCCCACAGCCGCGCCGCGTCGGCCGACGGGTCGATGGCGATGGCCTCGATCCCCTTCTTGTCCAGCGCCGCGTGCATCAGCTCCTTGCACGTGCCGCCCTGAAACGGGGCAAACTTCAGCAACGTCGAGCCGGCGATCTTGTGGGCCTGGCCGGGCTTGCGGCTGACCACGTAAACCGCCCCGCCGCCCGGATGGACGGCGATCTGCTGCGGGCTGTCGACGGCGAAGCGCCCGGCCGGCTTGCCGTCGGGCGTGAAGATCATCACGCGGTTGTTGCCGCGGTCGCACACGTAGATCCGCCCGGCCGCGTCGGTCGCGATGCCCTGCGGGTCATTGAAGTGCGTGTCGTCGTTGCCGGCCTCGGCGGCGCCCAGGAACGGCTGGCCGAGCGCCTTGTCGCTCCAGTCGACGCGCCAGACGCCGTGCCTGCGGAATTTCGCGAAGCTCGAACTCCCAATGTCCGTCGTGACGTAGGTCCACTTGCCGTCGGGGCTGGGGGCAAGGCCGTCGTAGGTGACTGCGCCGCGCTCGCCTGCTCCGCCCATGAAGCCGCGGGCGGGCAGGATCTCCGGGCCGATGAAGCTCATGCCGTCGGCCCCGCCGCCGCGGGGGGCCATCGCCAGCAGATGGCGCATCGGCCCGTGGTTGGCGATCGTCCCGACCGCGCTGGCCAGCACCAGCGCGCCGGTCCCGGGCTGGATGAACATGCTCTGTCGGCCCATGCCGGCCGTCAGCGGCGCGGTCGCGTGGGCATGGGCGTCAAAGACGATGGGCAGCTTCTCGCCGCCGATCTGGAGACGGCCGACCGCGTCGGCTCGGGCGTCCGGCGTCGAGGCGGGGTACGGCAGGACCGTCCGCAGGTACTTGCCCGCACGATCGAACACGGTGACCGACGAGCGCCCGTAGGTCGTGTTCGCCGACAGCACGTAGAGCTCGCCCGTGGGGCCGACCGCCAGGGCCGGGATGAACTCGTTTGACGCCAGGGGGTCCCAGCCGACATGGCGATCCAGGCGGGCCTGCGACCCGACGCGGACGCGGACGGAGTTTTCGCCCGCAGCAATCTTGCCGGCGTCATCCTTGCCGTCCCAGGTCAGCTCCTGCTTCAGCGAGTTGGCCGCCAGCGGCGCCGGGGCGTGCTCGCCCAGCAGGCCGGCGGCCAGGTGACGCACGACGCGGCCTTCCCTGTCAACGATCGCCACCTCGACGTCGGTGGCGGCTGAGACCGCGAAGGATATCTTCGCGCCGCTGCCCGCCTTCTCGACCGTCGGGCCGGCGGCCAGCTTCGCGTCAGCCGACCCGCGGGTGGCCAGGGGGGCTTCATACGTGACGGCCGGCAGCGGGCCGGTGGACAGAAGGGCCAGGATCAGGGCTGTGGCGAATGGCTTCACGGTGTTTCTCCTGCGCGGCAGGTATGGGTTACGGGTTGCACGGGGCCAGCGCGGCACGACGCCTCGACCATGGCCTCGATATGCTCAGGCGGCGTGCCGACGGCCGCCCCGCCGCCGATCGAAAGCGTGAACCCGCCGCATCGGCCGACGGTCCGGATGTAGCTCATGCACTCGGCGACGATCGCCTCGATCGGACCGTCACGGATGAGGCTGGGGTCCGGCCCGCCGGCGGTCGCGACGCGTCCGGCCCAGGCGTCGGCCATCCTGTTGCGGTCAGTCGGGAAACCGAACCCGTCCAGGGCGTCGATCCGCAACTCGTCGCGCAGGATCAGCAGCAGGTGGTCGATCCGCCCGCACATGTGCAGCCCCCGCGGGCCGGGGTAGGCCTGCCACACCTGGTCGTAATAGGGCACGACGAACGCGCGATAGAGAGCGGGGCTGAGCATCTCGCCGGCGTCGCACCCCATGCCCTGGGCGTGAACGGGGTCGCGGCCGGTCAGCTCGTCGAGATAGCGGATGCAGCGGATATGGCTCTCGGTGACGATCTGCATGAGGCGGTGGGCGCGCTCCGGCTCGGCGAGCATCCAGAGCAGCAGGTTCTCGCCGGCCAGCGCGAAGGCCGAGGGGATCGGCCCGCCCGGGCGCGTGAGCGTCGGGCGGACTTCGATGCGCTGGCCGTTGAGCCGGAGGTCGAGGTCGCCGGCGGCGTCGCACATGGCCCGCCACCACTGGATGTAGGTCGCGACCAGCCCGCCGTCGGGCGGCGGGACCTCCAGCGCGTCGATCTGCTCGGGGCTGGTGAGCGGGTGGGCGCACTTGGGCGGCCCGTCGTCCAGCCAGCGGACCTCCATCGGAAACTCGACGCCGCGCAGGCAGCCCAGGTCGGGCGTCACGCTCAGCCCGCCGGTGGGCAGCGGCGTGTCGTCGCGGAGGTTCTCGAAGGCCCACTTCTCGTTGAGGATCTGCTCGCGGAGATTCTCGACCGGGCCGGCGAGGTAGTCGGCCGGCGTCCGCCCGCGGGCCGTCAGCAGGCCCCACTGGTTGAAGTTGGCCTTGACCGGGACGCGGTCGGTGGGCAGGAGTCGGCGGGCGCGGGCGAGGCGCTCGCGCTTCGCGTCGTTCTCGTCAAGGACGCTGTCGGGGACAACGATGTCGATGCGCTCGGGCGGCACGAAGGATCCTTCAGGTTGAAAGCGCCGCGGTCACCGCTTGGCCGGCGGTTGGTGCAGCAGCCAGTGGTCGCAGGCCGGGTAGTAACCGCCGACCGTCAGCAGCTTGGCGCCGTCGTCGTCGCCGAGGACCAGCTTCTTATACTTTTCGTCGCCGGTAAGGTGGTAGAGTACGGCAAACAATGCCGGGACGTTGCGGGCGTGGGCCTCCTTGCCGGCTGCCAGCGTCTTGAGCAGCTCGAGCATCTTGGGGTCGCCGGTGTGCAGGGCCATCATCGACACGCCGCGGCAGTAGATGTTGGTGAACCACCAGTTGATCTCGGCCTTGCGGACGTCGTTGTGGCAGATGAAGTCCTTCGTGCCGATGTGCTTGGCATGCGTCGCGATCACGTCGCGCAGGCAGGCCTCCGCCTCCTTGTCGCCGGTGAGGTCCCAGTAGCGGAACAGGGCCCGCATCCCCCAGCCGTTGGCCCGCCACGGCCAGCCGTCGGCCCAACTCCCGCCGCGCCCGCTGAAGTACCCGCCGTGGGCTGCCCCGATCCGCATGTTCTCGTAGCAGCGCACGTCGCCGAAGAGCAGGTAGCGGTCGTAAAGCAGGTCGATGGTCGTGTGTTCGGGGTTGGGGAAGGGCCAGTCGCTGCGCGAGTAGCGGCCCTGTGTGTACTTCAGGTACTCCGCGTCCTTGGGCTGCGGGCGGTTGGTCCAGTCCTCGTTGCGGTTGGCGGCGCGGAAGGCGTTCCAGTCCTTGAAGCCGAACGGGTCCTGCTCGCCGATGTCGATCTGGTAGACCCGCACGTCGCGGAACTGGCGGTTGCGGGCGTCGCCGGCGTCGAACCAGTCCCCCCGCCCGCCGACGAGCCAGCGGAACAGGTAGTTGTCCTCGTCGATCGGCTGGCGGGCGCCGCGCCGGCCGTGCCCGCCGTTGCTGCGCCACCGCTCGCCGAAGATCTGCCAGCCGTAGGCGTTGCCGTAGAGCTCGTCGGTCGTGAACGAGCGGTCGGAGTAGAGGGCGATGCGGCTGTCGGGCTTCTTGTCCAGCGAGGTCGTCGGGACCGAGTAGGGGCCCAGGTCGGCCAGCGCCCCGCAGGCCGCCGAGTGCTCCAGCGTCGGGCGCGGCATGAGGCGGCGCTCCCACGTGGCCGCGACGGCGGCAGGGTCGACCATCAGCGGGGCGATTCGCTCCTTGCTCGCCGGGTCAGCCGACGGCGGGGCCGCGAAGCTGAGCACGAACTCCGTGCCGCTGCCGGAGGCGTCCTCGAAGTAGTGGACGCCCTTGAACTCGTGGGGAAACAGGCCGATGCGGACCGCGCCGTCGGCGCCCGCCTCAAGCGCCTTGGGGAACAGTTGCCAGAACTTGGGCACGTAGACCACCAGGTCGCCGGCCGGGGCGGAAACCTGGAGCAGGCCGAGGGCGCGGTCGCCCCCGGCCACCACGTCCCCGCAATCCTCAGGCTGGGTCGTCGCCTGCTGGGCCGCGGTCGCCCGCTGATAGATGCGGAATCCGCGGAAGCTGGTCAGCGTGCCCTTGGGATAGGTATAACCGTTGGAGTGCATGTGGCCGACGCCCGGGCAGCCGGCCCAGGCGGCGCAGCCGAGGGAATCCTGGTAGAGGCAGAACGAGCCGGCTGGACCGAACGAGAAGTTCGTCGGCTTCTCGCCGTAGAGTCGCCCGCCGGCGGGCTTCTGCGCCAGCTTGAGCAGCACCGACGCGTCCTCGAACGTCGGCGAGCCGATGGATTGGCCGGCGTTGTTGACGATGACATAGTCCACGTAGACTTCAGGCCGACCGGCGTAGAAATTCATCAGCACGTCGTAGCGATACATCCCCTTGCTGTAGCCCCTGCCGGACGGGTCGATGAACTTGCCCTTGGCACGCACCTGCACGCGCACCGGGCCGGACTCGACGACCGTCACGCTGGTCGTGCCGGCGGACCCGTAATACCGATTGCCGTAGGTGTCCTCGATGACCCCGCCGGTCTGGGCGGACGAGTCGAGCAGCTTGACGCCGTTGACCGTCGCCTGGTCGAGCAGGTTGAATTTCTTGCGGCTGATGACGAACTTCGCAACGCCCGTATCGACGGTGATCGCGTCGTCGGTGACCGACTCCATCTCCAGCGTTGAGGAGCGCTGGCCTGCGTTGGTCAGCACGAGTTCGACCGGCTTGCCCGGCTGGACGTTGACCGCGGTGTCGATCAGCACCCAGCGGATGGAGTTGTCGCCGGAGTCGGGGTTGCCGGCCATCTGGTCCTTGTACCACCAGCGGGCCAGTACGCGGAACTGGGCCGACAACTCGGTCATCTTGCCGTCGGCGGACTTCCCCAGGACGTGCAGCTCCCTCGTCGTCTTTGCCTGGCCGGGCAGCAGGGGCACGCCGATGGTGATCGGCCGCCAGCCCGACGGGCCCTCGGGCGCCGGGCAGGTGAGCGGGATCTGCCAGTTGTCAGCCAGCAGCGTCGAACAGCAAGCCAGCGCGACGGATGCGAAAACGAGTCTGCGGATCATGGGCGTGGCCTCTCGTGAAGGGTGCGGGTGGCCGGGCGCCGGAGGGAGCGCCGGTCCATGCGCCCCCGGCTCAAGGCGAGCCGGGGCTTGGCCGAACCCGCCGTCTCCTTGACGGCGGGATTCCTACTTCTTCGCCGGCGGCTGGTTCATCAGCCAGTGGGCCGTCGCCGGGAAATCGCCGTCGGTATTCACCGTCAGCAGCGTGTCTCCGTCGTGGGTCTTCTTCAGGATCGCGTCCTTGTACTTCTGCTCGCCGGTCAGGTGATACGCGACGGCGAAGAGCATGCAGAAGTAGTCGGTGCGACTCTCCTTGTCGACCACCAGCGTCTTGACCAGGTCCAGCGCCCGGGCGTCGCCGGTGTGCAGGGCGGTCATGGAGACGCCGCGGCTGAAGACCTGCGTGAACCACCAGTTGATGCTGCCGCCCTTGGCTTCGGTGCCGCAGACCAGCGGGGTCTTGCCGATCAGCCCCTTGTAGACCTCCAGGGCCTGGTCGAGTTTCTTCTCAGCCGCCGCGTCGCCGGTCAGTTCCCAGTAGCGCTCCAGGGCGCGGAACGACCAGCCGGTCTCGCGGTGGACATAAGGCGGTCGGCCGGTGAGCCAGTAGCCGGCGTGGGCGGCGACAATCCGCATGTTCTCCAGCGCCCGCTGATCGCCGAACAACAGGTAGCGGTCGTAGATCAGGTCCAGCGTCTGGTGGGCCGGGTTGGGCAGCCACCAGGTGCTGCGCGGCCAGAAGCCTTCGGTGAACTTCTTGTATTCCGCGTCGCTCGGCTGCGGCCGGTTGGTGTAGTCCTCGCTGCGGTTGGCCTTGCTGAAGTCGCCCCAGCCGTCGAACCCGAAGGGGTCCTGCCCTTCGATGCGATAGCAGCGGACGTCGCGGAAGTTGCGGCTGCGGGCCTCGCCGTAGATCCGCCAGTTGCGGTCGTTGATGGTGTAGAACTTGTAGAGCCAGGCGTCCTCCTTGATCGGCTGACGGGCGCCGCGCATCGAGTGCCCGCCGTGCGCCTGCCAGCGGCTGCCGAACACCTGCCATCCGAACCCGTTGCCCCAGTACTTGTCGGTCATCAGCATGCGGCGGTAGTTGACCTCAAGCGGCCAGGTCTCGAAACCGCGCGTCGGGGGGGTGTACGGTCCCAGGTCGGTCATGGCGCCGGTCGCCGCCTTGTGCGCCATCGTCGGCTCGGGGAACACGGGGCAGTCCCAGCAGTCGGCGAAGACGTGCGGCCAGGTCCGCCCGGCCTCGTCGGCGGCATACACCTTCTTCATCTTGGGCGTGTAGAAGTGCAGCACCAGCACGTGGCCCTTGGCGCTGGCGTCCTCGAAATAGTGGACCGCCTTGTATTCGCGCGGGAACAGGGCGATGCGCACCGTCCCGTCGGCGCCGACCTCGACGCCCTTGGGGAACTGCTCCCAGAAGAACTGCGTGTGGACGATCAGCCCGCCCTGCTTGTTGTACAGGCTGGTCAGCCCGCGGGCCTGATCGCCCTGGATCATGACCTGCTCGGCCGGGGCCTTGTCGGCCTCCTTGACCTCCCACGTGCCGTAGCCGCCGTGGTTCTCGTGCTCGGTCTGCCACTTGCCCGAGGGCGTGCGGAACAGCGCCCGGTAGCCGCGGAACGTCGAGGTTTCGCCGGCGTAGTGCCCCTGCGCCTCGCGCCAGGTGTCGGCGCCGTTGGAGTCCTGGTAGATCATGACCCGGGCGTCGCCGGCCAGCTTGCCGTCCAGCGGGGCTCCGCCGTAGATGCGATAGCCCGCCCCGCCGCCAGCCAGCTTGAGCATCACCGACGCGTCATCGAACGTCGGGCTGCCGATGCTCTTGGCAAAGTTGTTGCCCAGCACCGCGTCGACCCGCACGTCGGTCGAGCCGGCGTAAAAGTCCATGAAGAAGTCGTACTCGTACATCCCCTTGCTGTAGCCCTTGCCCGACGGGTCCTTGTTCACCCCGCGGGCCCGGACGCGCACACGCTGCGGGCCCGACTCGATCACCCGCACGTCGCGCGTGTCAGCCGACCCGTAATACTTGTTGCCCAGCGTGTCCTCCATCACCACGCCGTCGGTGTCCGAGGCCGCCAGCAGATCCTCGCCCGGCTCAAACCGGCCGTTGCCGTCGTTGTCGACGTAGGCGTGCGAGAGCAGGTTGAACTTCTTGCGGCTGACCACGAAGCGGGCCGGGCCGGTGGTGATGGTGATGGCGTCGTCATTCTGCTCGACGGCCAGCGGACCGGCTGGAGCGGCCGCGTCCAGCTTCCTGTTGGTCAGGTAGAAGGTCCTGGTGTCCGAGCCGCCCATGCTCGCCTGGAAGTCGGCCAGCACCCAGCGGATCGAGTTGTCCGCCCGCCACCAGCGGGCCAGCACGCGGAACTGCGCCGAGACCGGGACCAGGTTGCCGTCCTTGTCCTTGACGGCCAGCGTCAGGTCGGAGGCCTCTTTGGCCTGGCCGGGCAGCAGCGGCACGCCGCCGCTGACGAAGCGCGGGCCGCCCTGGCCCCACTGCTCGGTGACGTCCAGCGGCAGGACGAACTCGCCGGGCGCCGGCAGGGCCGTCGTGTTGCCGTGGAACATCGACTTCTCGACCGGGTGCGGCATAAGCACCGCCAGGTCCGCGGGCACGCCCGCTTCCTGAGCGAGCGCCGACCCCACCGCCAATACCACGACCGCCGCCGCGCCTGCCAACCATCGTGCTGCATGCATCATGAAGTCTCCTTAGGTTCCCTGCATCATGCCCCAAGCCGACACCCTTTTCAACCGTGCCGCCGCCCGGCGGTGTTGCGGGAATGGGCTCGGCCTTGGCTGGCGCCGCGCGGGCCGTGTTGAGGAAGATCAACATGTGCGGGTTCCGATGTTGCGAAAAAGCGACGTGAGTGAAGATGGGAAAGTTCTGTAAGGCAGAAGCTTACGATTCTCCTGCGATCGCTAATGTATGCCGGCCAACAATTTGGGCAGGGCCCTGGTTTTGGGCTGCCCAGATTCGTTTCTGGTACGCCGTTTGCATGTGTTGGCGGGCGTAGGTCGGAACGGGCATCGTTACCCGCTCAGCCAAACGGGTGGCTTTCGTGTTCCGCGTGGTTACGCCAGTTGAGAGAGAAGGGCGTCCGAATCGATTGCGGATCGAGCACCCTTGTTCTTCAACTGGAGAGGAACCGCGATGAGAGTCAGATTGTTCACCTTGTTGGCAGTGGCCGTTGCACTTCTGGGGGCCCAGGTCGCCCACGCGGGTCTGGTGGTCAATGTGGACTGGGGCCCCGACGAGGAGACCTCTGTCGCACCGGTGTCCTACTTCGCCAGCAATTTCGGCGGAGGGACGTACGTCAACGCAGCCAACCAAGACCAATGGGATCCGGTGGACACAGGTTGGTGGTTTGCCGACTCATACGGCAATGCCAAGGCGATCCTGCTGAACAACAGCAACACCTATTCCGGCGGCGGGAACAGCAACACGAGCGATCCCCTGTTTCGAGATGTCAGGCTCCGCAATACTGAAGACCCCATAACGTTCACCATCTCGAACCTGAAAGCGAACCAGGCCTACAAGCTGGTCTTTTATGGCGCGGACACGATTACCAACGAAGAATACTCGCTGTTCACGATAGCCGGGGTGACCAAGACGACCAGCGATTCTATGTACCAGTACACCCCCATCGGAGACGACTCCCCAGTTTCAAAACCCTACTGCCATTTCGACAATGTGGTCTCCAACGATCAAGGCGTCATCAGCGTCACATGGGCCGATCCGACCATCGGCAATGGCCTGAGGGCTCCCATGAACGGCTTCCAGTTGGCCGAGGTTCCCGAGCCGGCCACGCTGGGCCTGCTGGCCATCGGCAGCCTGGCGCTGATCCGCGTCCGGGCCCGCCGCAAGGCCTGATGGCTGACGTTCCGCCCGCGCCTTCCACCGCCCCGCAGCCGCCTGCGGGGCGTTGTCCTGCGCCGCCCCGCCCGGGAACAGATGGCGCTTGTCCCTGTCCGTCTCACGGCCTTGCCCGGCTGGCCTGGCGGGGCCATTTCGCCGGGGACCTGGAGGATCAGCTTCCAGCCGTCGGCCCGCCACATGTAAGCTGGGAGTCCTGCGGATCGCTCGAATGCACCGGAAGCCGGCGCGCGATCAGTCCGAAGCCGACAGGCCGGCGGTCTCGAGCTGGGTGTAGGTCTTGCCGGCTTCGCGCTTGAGGTACTCCATCCGCCCGCCGCTGTGGATGAACGCCCAGGGCAGCAGCTCGTCCATCGGACGCTCGCGGTTGGCGTAGAAGGCGGGGTCCAGCCCGGCCGCGGCGAAAGCATCCAGCCAGCGCTGGTGGTCGTAGCACTCGTCCCAGCCGTCCAGCCGGGCGCCGTTGCGCCAGGCGATCTCGATGACGTCGGCCACGCGCCGGTCGCCGCGGGCGAAGACCGCCTCCAGCAGCGCCCGGTCGGGCTTGTGGACGGACAGCCGCACCGGCGTGCCGCGGACCTCCTCCAGCAGCAGGTCGCGGGCCCGGGTGAAGTAATCGACGCTCTTCTGGGCGATCCAGGCGTAGGGCGTGTGGGCCTTGGGAACCAGCGGGCTGACCGACGCGGTGACCGCGCCGGGGCTGGCGTTGCGCCCCAGGGCGTCCTTGCGGGCGAAGGCGACCTGGTTGGCCAGCTCGATGATCCCCCGCACGTCGTCCTCGGTCTCGCCGGGGAAGCCGATCATGAAATAGAGCTTGATCGACCGCCAGCCGGCGCGGTAGGCCGACTTCACCCCGTCCATCAGGTTCTCGTCGCTGACCTTCTTGCGGATGAGGTCGCGCATCTGGTCGCGGGCGGCCTCGGCGGCGATGGTCAGCCCGCTCTTGCGGACCTGCTTGATCTGCCAGGGGATGTGGGCCAACTGCTTGTCCACACGCATTGACGGCACCGAGATGTTCACGCCGCGCGGAGCGAAGCGCTCGTTGACGCGCTCCATCATCTCGGCCAGCCGGGGGTAGTCCGCGGTGCTCAGGCTGGTCAGGGCGACCTCGCGGAAGCCGGTGGCGAGGTAGCCGGCGTCAGCCAGTTCGAGGATGCGATCGACGCTTCGCCAGCCGAGCGGCCGCTTGGTGTAGCCGGCGTGGCAGAAGCGGCATCGCTGCGGGCAGCCGCGCATGATTTCGACGGCGACGCGCTCGTGGACGGCCTTGGTCCAGGGGATGAGCTGGGCGGTGGGGAACGCGACGGTTTCAAAGTCGGGCGTCTGGCAGCGCGTCCGCGCCGCGGGCAGGCTCGACTCGGTGGGGGTGAAACTGGCCAGCGTGCCGTCGGCGTGGTAGTCGACGGCGTAGAACGCCGGGACGTAGGCCCAGTCGTAGCGGCGGGCCATCGTGAGCAGGAACTCGCGCCGCGAGGCGCCGGCTGCCCGGGCGGCCTTGAACTCCGCGAGGATGGCCTCGATCGCGTGCTCGCCGTCGCCGATGACGAACAGGTCGACAAAGGGGGCCATGGGTTCGGGATTGTCGCACTGCGGCCCCCCCGCGACGACGACCGGAAAAAGTGGACCTGGTCCACTTTTCCGGAGCGGAACGTCCAGGCCCCGGTCAGTTGAACGCAACGGGATGCCCGCCAGGTCCAGCAGGTTCAGGACCGTTGTGAAGGCCATCTCATACTGGAGGCTGACGCCCAGCAGGTCGGCTTCGGCCACCGGGCGGCGGCTCTCCCAGGTGAACAGCGGGATGCCCCGCTCGCGCATCACCCGCTCGGCGTCGATCCACGGGCTGAAGACCCGCTCGCACGCCACGCCGGCTGTGTGGTTGGCAATATGATAGATGATCTGGCTGCCCAGGTGGCTCATGCCGATGGCGTAGGTGTCGGGGAACGCCAGGGCCATCCGCACCTCGGCGCCCCCCCAGTCCCGCGGCAGCGAGTTGATCTCCCCGCCGACATACTGGGCCGGCCCGCGGACGCGGGGCAGCAACTCGTCGGACACGCGTTGACGCAAGCCTGTATTCAGACTCATATCGCTCATCGGGTCGCCCCGCGGCATCCATCCCCATCGATCTTCGGGAACGCGTCGGCAGAGGGGTCGTGCACAAGGAGAACGTCACCCGTCCCCTACTATACCCCATTCGCGGCCGGCGGAGAACTCGGGAAGGCCGCTCCGCCCCCCTGGGCCTGAATCTCGAAGGCCAAGACCTGTGTTGATCTAATTCAACATCGCGTATGGGCAATGTTGATCAATTTCAACATAGTGCAGCCCAGATACTTGCACTGCCATGTGAAATATATTTTTTTTGCTGTCGGTCTCATAAGCACTTGTGCGAGACGGCTTGGAATTCAGGTGCTTCTGGCATGGCACTTGCACACTACTTCATGTGCCCGACACAGGGCTCTAATGGCCGGCAGCCAGCGCAAGACCCATCGCCCGTAGCCGGCCGGACTCGCCAGTTCGCCAGTGAGGAGAAACCCATGCGACGCATCCACTTAAAGTCCTGGATCGTGCTTGTGGCACTGGGGATGTGCTGGGCGGCCTCTGCCCGGGCCGACACGCTGATCCTCAAGGAGAACGCCGTCCTGGACGGCACCGGCAACTATGTCTACAACGACGTTGCCGACACCAAGATCAGCCATTCCGGCAGCGACGAGCAGTACGCACACGGCGCGGACAAGGCCATGTCGGTCGGCCACGGCAGTCCGGCCACCAGCGAGGCCGGCCACTACTCGGTCTCGCTGATCCGCTTCGACCTGGGCAGCTACGTCGGCGCCACGGTGAACTCGGCGACGCTGCGGGTCTATCAGCAGGCCGGCGTGGCCGCCACGATCAAGGCGGCCCCGATGCTGCGCGACTGGACCGAGGGCTCGCTGGGAACCTCCAACTACGGCTCGACCTTCGACGGCGCCAGCGAGTTCGCCGCCACGATCGGGACGCTGGTTGATACCTCCGAATTGCAGAGCACGACGCACAACTCCACGACCGTCTACTACATCAACAACGTGACCGACCTGGCGGTGGACCCCAACGACGGCGTCGGACATTACATCAGCCGGGCCGACTCCTCCGTCATCCGCAACTGGGACATCGTCAACCGTCGCCTGAACCCCACGGCCGACCTGGACGACCTGACCACCAGCGGGACGCTGGAATCCTATTACTACGATGACGCCGGCGACCGCATCTACCTGCTTCGCGGCGACCGCGACATCCGCTACTTCAGCAGCACCGACTTCTGGACCGACTCGGTCTGGGACGGCAGCAAGACCAAGGGCCCGGCTGCCAGCGACGTGGACATCGCCGCGGCGGTGAACTCATTGTCGACGACGACGCGCGGATGGTACGAGTGGGACGTCACTGCCTTCGTGACCGCCTGGATCGAGAGCGGCGACCCCAACTACGGCCTGCGGCTGTTCAAGTACATCCAGTATTCCGGCAACAACACGATGGCCACCAGCGAGCAGGGCCTGAAGTACGACCCGATCAACAACGTGTTCGAGGGCGACTCGGCCTACGTCGAAGCCAACGGCATCTACATCCAGCCCGAGCTGGTGCTGGACATCACGCCGCTGGCGGCGCCTGAGCCGGCGACGCTGGCGCTGCTGGCGGCGGGCGGCCTGGGCATGCTCGGCGGCGCGATCCGCCGCCGCCGCAGGGCGTAAACGCTTCCCGATCCGCAACCCAACGACAAGGCCCGCTGCCAGCCGGCAGCGGGCTCTTCCATTTGTATTCCGCGTCATCGCTGCGATCAGGCTGTCTTATCGCCTGGCCGGCTCGATGTCGTCGGGGCAGCCGGGGATGGGGCAATACTCGCAGGCCAGTGCCTTGACCCGGCGGACCATCTCGTGCAGGCCGTTTCGGCGGGTCGGCGAGAGGTGACTCTGCAAGCCCAGCCCGGACAGCGACTGCTCCACGTCGAACTCGCGGATCTCGCAGGGCGTCCGCCCGTTGTACGCGGCGTGCAGGATCGCCAGCAGCCCGCGGACGATGTGCGAGTCGCTGTCGGCGTCGAACTCGATGACGGCCGGGTCGCTGCGGACCACGCGGGCCGACACCCACACCGTCGACTGGCAGCCGTGGACGCGGTTGGCTTCGCATTTCTCGTCGGCCGGCATCGCGGGCAGCTTGCGGCCCAGCTCGATGATGTAGCGGTAGCGCTCGGGCCAATCCTCGAGAATCTCGAGGTTGCCCATCACGCGGTCGTACGTCTGGTTGGCGGTCTGCGTCATCGCGACAATCACTCCAACAGCGCGACCCTCCATCATAGCAGATATCGGCCGATGGGAGGAGCAGGGTTTACAAGGTTAGCGAGGCAAAAGCGAAGTCGTGAACGCAGAGGGGAGAAGGGGCGGAGGGGCAAAGGGGCTGAGGGGCGAAGGGGCGGAGGGGCTCGCGCGGGAACGGAAGTGTTCTTCTGAAGGACCCGTCTCTCTCCGCGTGGCACAGCCGCCCCCGGCTGTGCATCCCGGCCGGCCGCGAAAATCCGGGACCGGAAAAGTCTGCAACATCGACGCATTCGCGCATACTTCTCTCGGCCGGCCGGACGGGTCGCCCCGCACGCCGCCTCGCGACGCGATTGTTCCACGTGGAACATCGCCCGGCCGCCCCCTTACCCCCCGCTGGCGATGCCGCCACACGCGACCGGCCCGCGTTCCACGTGGAACACTTCCCGCCCGCCCGGGCGGACAATGTTTAGCGCGTTTTTCGAAACGCCCGATTTTCGCGTGCAAGTCGAGTGTTTGCGTCTCCGCCCGACCCGGATTTCGCAGAACATCGCCCCGCGTCGGCCGGGAATCGCCCCATATCTCAAGGAGATTCCCCCCGTCTCGCGCGACATCGTCGCGCAACCCGCGTTTGCACCCCCGCCGCGCGGGTCAAACGCCCTTAGCGCCTTTTCTTCCCCTCTGCTGCCGTCCCCCGCTCCGTCAGTGAAATCCGCGTCGCATCCGTGCAATCCGTGTTCTGTCCCCTGCCCCTTTGCGATTGCGGGCCTTGCGCCGGCTGCGCATAATGCGCCTCGCGAATCCATGCAACCGACAGGGAGAACCGCCATGACCGAAACCTGCGACCCGCTCGACCTGCCCCAGCGGATTCTCATGGGCCCGGGCCCCAGCGACGTGCCGCCGCGTGTGCTGGCGGCGCTGGCCGCGCCGACAGTCGGCCACCTCGACCCGGCCTACCTGCGGATCATGGACCAGACCCGCGACCTGCTCCGCCGCGTCTTTCGCACCGCCAATGAAATGACCCTGGCCGTCTCGGGCACCGGCAGCGCGGGCATGGAGGCCTGCGTGGTCAACCTCATCGAGCCCGGCGACGAGATGGCCGTCTGCGTCAACGGCGTGTTCGGCACGCGGATGGCCGACGTGGCCGACCGCTGCGGGGCGAGCGTCCACAAGGTCGAAGCCGAGTGGGGCCGCGTCATCGAGCCCGACGCCGTGGCCGCCGCGCTCAAGGCCCACCCGCGCACCAAGGTCGTCGGCATCGTCCACGCCGAGACCAGCACCGGCGCCCACCAGCCGCTGGAGGAGATTTCGCGCCTCGTCCACGACGCCGGCGCGCTGCTGCTGGTGGACGCGGTGACCAGCCTGGGCGGCGCGGATGTCCGCGTGGACGACTGGCGGATCGACGCCTGCTACAGCGGCACGCAGAAGTGCCTGAGCTGCCCGCCCGGACTGGCGCCGGTGACGCTGAGCCCGGCGGCCGTTGCGGCCATCGAGTCGCGAAAAAGCAAGGTGCGGAGCTGGTATCTCGACGTGTCGATGCTGCGACAATACTGGGGCCAGGCCCGCGTCTATCACCACACCGCGCCGGTGAACATGACCTACGCCCTGCGCGAGGCGCTGCGGATCGTGCTGGAGGAGGGGCTCGATCCGCGGATCGCCCGCCACCAGGCCAACCACGCCCGGCTGCGCGCGGGGCTCGAATCGCTGGGCCTGCGCTACATCCCCGCCCGCTCGCTGACGACGCTCAACTGCGTCGCGGCGCCCGAGGGCGTGGACGAGGCCGCGGTCCGCAGGCGGCTGCTTGAGGAATACGGCATCGAGATCGGCGCGGGCCTGGGTCCGTTCAAGGGCAAGGCCTGGCGCATCGGCCTGATGGGCCACTCCTCGACGGTCCGCAACGTCGACCTGCTGCTCGCGGCCCTGCGGCTGATCCTCAAGCGATAGGCGCGCCGCGCCGCGGCTACTCTCTTACGCAGCGGAACCCCACCGTCGCGAAGCGATCAATCGCGGCGTCGTCCAGCAGGGCGATCTTGACGTGGCTGTTCAGCGGCAGCGGACCGCTGGGCGTGTACCACCGGCTCTGGTCGGCCGACAGGCGATGGAAGCTGCCGCCTTTGAGAACCGTGAACCGGTTCATCTCGTCGACATACTCGTCGTCCACCCACTGCCACACATGCCCGACCAGGTCGCGAAGGCCCAGGGCCGACGCATCGTCCAGCGAGCCGACCGCCAGCGTGTGGCCGGCTGCGTTGACCCGCCGCGCGTCGAACGTTTCGCCCCACGGCCACGGCCGCCCGTCGTCGCCCTGTGCGGCGTATTGCCACTCGGCCTCGGTGGGCAGCCGCTTGCCGGCCCACGCGGCGTAGGCCCGTGCGTCCGCAAGCGAGACGTAGACCACCGGGTGGCCCCCCTGCCCCGTCGGCGGTCGGCCGTCGCGCCAGTGGGCAAGAAACTTACGCGGGTCGGCCGGGCGATACCCCGTCGCGGTCACGAACGCAGCGAACTCGTCGTTGGTCACCGGGGCGCGGTCGATCGCAAACCCCGGCATCTCGCAGACCCGTCCGCCCTTTGGCCAACTGTCGTGCGGGGAGCAGGTCGAGCCGTGCCACTTGTGCGCGACCTGCATCGCGAACCGACCTGGCGGGACCCAGGCCATGCCCTGGGGCAGGTCCGCGGGCCGGCGGCCGTGGTAGCGGCTGACGCGATCGCGCGGCTGCGGGTCGGCCGGCGGCGGCACGCGCCGCAGGTCCAGCGCCTCCCACGCCGGCAGGCGGCCGGGCGCGATCTTCGCCAGCGTCGCGCGAAGCTCGTCGCTCATCGCATCGACCGCCAGCACCGCCGCCAGGCCTCGCGCGTCGAGGTGGCCGACGACGCGGCCGTTGCGGATTTCCATCGGCCGCCCGGTGAGCAGGTCCACGTAAGTCAGCGCGGGATCGGCCGCGACGATCGGCCCGTCGTAGGCGCGGCCGCCGCGCGTCACGACAGTGAACAGCGTGCCCATCGGCCCGGGCCAGCGATTGGCAGCCAGCGCCGAGTCCTCGACGGGCGCGAAAGGCTCCCAGTCGTCGCTGCCGTAGTGCTGCCATGTCGCCCGCATGATCGGCAGCAGCGCGCGGGCCAGTGCCCGGTCGCGCCCGGGCCAGCGGGTGTCGTTGCCGAAGACGTTCTCCCAGATCACCACGCCGCTGCCGGTGAAGAACGCGGCCCGCAACTCGTCCCAGTGGTCGCGGCTGTGGCGGTTGCTGGTCAGGAATATCTTGTGCCGGGGGAACCAGTAGCGGTCGCGATAGAAACGGTCGGGCGGCTCGACGGGATAGCCCTGCCCCCAGCTGCTGTGCATGTCGGCCATCGCCGCCGGCGGGGGGCCGCCCTCGCTCTCAAACGCGATCGGCCGGCCCAGCGCCGCCCGCATGGCCTCGGGCCAGCCGGGGGGCACGGCCTTCATGGTGTCAAGGTAGACGCCGTCGGCGCCGCAGCCGCGCAGCAGCTCGATCATCCCGCCGCGATGGCGCTCGGCCGGGTCGGTCGCGGTGTCCCACGGGTTATAGCCGATCAGCACGCGGACGCCGCGGGCGTGGCAGACGTCGCCCCAGTGTTTCAGGGCTGGCGCCGGCGGGCCGTCCCCGGCGTGATGCATCGGCAGGTCATCGAACATCGCGAACTGGTCGCGCCCGTCCACCCCCAGACGCGGGTAGCTGACCCAGAGCACGACCTGGTCGTAGCCGCCGAAGTCGCGGAGGCCGGCGTCGAGGAACTCGGCCGCCCGCCACCGCCGCGTCGTCGCGTCGTAGAGCCGGCGGTCGTAGAGAAAGAGCATCGCCTCGGTGAAGCACCGCTGCAACGGCTCGGGCCGCTGGAAGTCGGCGTAGCGATATGCGGCGCGGGCCTTGTTCCGCTCGCGGAGCATCGCGGCTCGCGACCGCGGGCTGGACCAGTCGTTGGACCTGGGGGTGTCGGCCGTCACAGCCAGGTCACCCTCGCCGCCCGGCGCGGGGGGCGTCGGCTTGCAGGAAGCGAGCAGCCCGGCCAGGACAATGGCCGTGACGGCCGCCAGGATCATGGCCATGTTCCATTCGCCCATGACATGAGGATAGCGTCCGGCCGGGGGAATCGCACGGGCCACTGCCCTGCCCCGGTCGCCCGTTCGCTCACACCGGCGTCGCGAGCTTCAAGCGCTCGGCCACCTTGGCCTGCCGGGCGGCGTGCCAATCGGCCATCGACGGGTAGCCCGCCTGACGCAACGCCGCGCCGGCCAGCCGATGGATCGCCTCCATCTCCGCGGGCGCGAGTTCCTCGGGGTCGATGTACTCGTCGGGCGAATGGCCGTTCCGCTGCGAGCCGGCGAAGGTGTTCACCTTGCGGTCGAAGACGGCGCGGTCGATGCCGCGGATGTCGGCGAAAGTCTCCAGGCGGTCGGCCCACTCCTCGGGGCTGGCGATCATCTCCTCGTAGCGAATGACCAGCAGGCGATCGTCGCCGGTCGCGTCGGCCATGTACTGCATGATCCGCGCCCAGCGCTGGGCCTCGGCGGCCACCTTGCCCACGCTGTCCAGCCACTTGCGGGCCTTCTGGCTGCGCACGATGTCGGCGATGTGGCGGTGGATGAAGATGATGCGGGCCTGCGGGCAGACGTCGCGGAACAGGCGGATGTGTCGGCCGTCGGAGATCGGGTTCTTGAACCCCCACCGGGCGAAACCGTCCTCGGTGGCGCACTGCTGGTAGGTCCCCAGCAGGTGGCGGATCGAGTCGACGACGGCCTGCTGCACCCGCGCGGTGCTCGGCCAGATGGAGCTGGACCAGAAATCGTAGTCGCCGGTTAGCAACCGCTTACGCGCGGCGTCCAGCTCGGGCGCCTGCCCGGCCAGCCCGACCAGGTGCGCCGGCAGGGCCACCGCGAGCAGGGCGTTCTCGCCGTAGACAATCATCTTGCGCGTCGAGTTGAACAGCCGCTGGAGCAGCGTGATCCCGCAGCGGGCGTTGGGCGAGAAGATGAACAGCGGATTGAGCGGGTCGGCCGGCGGCGGCGCGGACATGGCGACTCCCTTCGCGTTCGGATGCGCGTTGGCGGACGGTCGAGATACGACAGTATCCATGTCGGCATGCGGGCGGGCGAGACTGGAGACAATTGACCCGCCGGGGGAGAAGAGGAACACGGATTTCACGGATTGGCCACGGATTGCACCCAGAGGAATTCGTGTTCCCCCTCCCTCGCCTCTCTTCCCTCCGTGAAATCGGTCTTCAATCCGTGCAATCCGTGTTCCTCCCCTCCCCCCGCGGTGGCCGCCGGACGGGCCCATGCTACAATGGACCCGATGGCTGACACGCTGATCGTCAATGAGATATTCCATTCCATCCAGGGCGAAGGAACCCGGGCGGGCCTGCCCTGCACTTTCGTCAGGCTGACCGGCTGCCAGCTGCGCTGCTCCTGGTGCGACTCGGCCTATGCGTTCCACGAGGGCCGGCCCATGAGCGTGCAGGCCGTGCTGGCCCGGGTGGTCGATATAGGCTGCTCGCTGGTCGAAGTGACCGGCGGCGAGCCGCTGCTCCAGCCGGCCGCCCTGCCCCTCATGGCCCGGCTGGCCGACGCCGGTTGCACCGTCCTGCTGGAAACCAGCGGGGCCTGCGACATCGCCCCGGTGGACGAACGGGTGATCCGAATCATGGACGTGAAGTGCCCGGGCAGCGGAGAAGAAGATCATAACCGGCTTGAAAATCTAGACTTGCTGCGTCCATCCGACGAGCTGAAGTTTGTGCTGACTGGCCGCGCGGACTACGAATGGGCCCGCGGCCTGATCGCCCAGCACGGGCTGGTTGGGCGGTGCCCGATTCTGTTGGGGCCCGTGTTTGGCCGCCTGTCGCCGGAAGAGTTGGCTGGGTGGATCCTGGCTGACGGGCTGGACGTGCGGCTTCAGTTGCAGTTGCACAAGCTGATCTGGGATCCGTCGCGGCGTGGCGTGTAAGGCCGGGCTATATTGTTGATATAAGATAATATTATATATATGCTATTTAGAAGCTGTTCCACGTGGAACATTCGGGCGGGCTTTGTTTGCACTTGGGGTTCACAGCCGGGGTGGGTCTTCGGCCAAGCCCCCTCGCTTCCGCCCTTCGCGGCCGATGCGGCTGCTTTGGCGGGGTAGGCTGCGACAGGAATTCGCTTCCGCTGTAAGCAGCGGGCTTGACCGAAGAGGATGCGACTGCCCTGCCCGAATCGGAGTCCATCGAAGTCGCCGAGGCCTCTGCGCGCCCTCCATTTGTCCCCGGCGACGACCAGAGCCTTTCCTCACTCGGCTTAGTCGCTCCTGCAATCCGAGTCTTCCGACTTCTCAAGGCAAACCAAGCAACGCCTTTGGCGCGAGGCGACCTCGCCGTTCTCGCGTCGGCGTATCCGCCTGCCGGATTCGGGGTCAGCAAATCGGTCGGCCATCGCTTGCCAGACTCCGCGTCCCGCTGGGCGAATGTTCCACGTGGAACACTCGCCGGCCGACGATCAACCGGGCTGGGTCTCTCAGGCAGCTCAACCAATCATGCCGGAATGGCCTTACCGGTCGCGGCCGCCATGCCGGTCCGTCCATCGCTGCCTGGAGCCCTACCGGATTCACGCGGTTGGTGATTGACGAATCGCGTCGGAATCCGTAATCTTCGTGCAACGAACGGCTGCCCGACGCCGAATTATGTCGGGCTATTGAGTCCGGCAAAAAGAAATCTTCACCACAGAGAACACAGAGGGCACAGAGTCAGACGTATTGAAAGATTCTGGATTTCGGTCATTTCTTGACGTTTCGGACCTCCTCTGTGATCTCGGTGTCCTCAGGGTTTTTCATAATTGCCGAGCCGGGTACAAGAACAGCCGGCCGTTTAGGTTAAGCTCTTTTCTGGTAACCAAACCGAAAGGAGCTATGCCATGGACGGCAGGCTGTGGGATCAACTGTATCG
>JAJVII010000038.1 GCA_022072085.1 Phycisphaerae bacterium | reverse complement strand
TCGACAGTCTGTCACGGATCGGCCTCCCTGCCTGGTGTAAGCGGATGTTTCAGATACCCGCATTATACAGGGCTTCGGAGGCCGTTCTTATGCGCAGCAGCGTGAAACTCGTGAATAATCAGGGCTAGGGAAGGCAGACTTAGAAGTAACTCACGAGGTTCCCTGGCCTGGAACTGTAAGCCAATACATGCAAATGGCGTGCCACGGCGGGTTAGAACCCCGTGCGCGACACGCAACTGCATTAATGGAAAGTAGTTGCAATCTGCGACGCCTAGTGGGTCACTCTGTGCGGTTGTGCCGGATGTTGAGAAAACGCATCATTTGGGTGCCTATATGTTGCCCAGAAGCAACATCGGACATCGGCGGCCGCCGTCAGCCGCTGACGCTCAGCCCGTCCAGACGCACGTGCGGCAGGCAGGTCGCGCCTCGCCAGTGGGCGGCGTTCTCGATCGCAGTCACGCGGGCCAAGTCGCGGTACACGTTGCCCGCGAGCGTGAGGCCCTTGACCCGGCCGGCGATGCGGCCGTCGCGGATCGCGAACCCCAGGCCGATCGCGTTGGAGTAGTCCCCCGCCAGCAGGTTGCCCTGCCCCACGCCCATCAGGTAATCGATCAGCAGACCTTCCTTCACTCCGGCGATCATGTCGGCCAGTGGCGTGTCGCCCACGGCCACGACGAGGTTCGAATGCTCGGGCGCCGGCGACGTGGCCAGGTCGCGGGCCGCGTTGCCCGTACTCGTCAGGCCCAGGTCGGCCGCGGAGAACAGGTCCAGCAGGAAGTTCTTCACGCAGCCGCCCTCGATCAGCACGGTCCGCGCCGTCGGAACGCCTTCGTCGTCGAACGGCCGCGTGCCCGGCCGACCGGTCACCGTCGCGTCGTCGATGACCGTCAGCCGCGTGTCCACGATCGGCTCGCCGCCCAGCACGTCGGCCAGCGGGCTGACGCCGTCGGCGACGTTGCGGCCGTCCAACCCGGCCATCAGCGGGGCGAGGAACGCGTCGAGGCCGTGGGGCGTAAGGATCACCGGCACGTCGGTCCGCTCCAGCGGGACAACCTGGCGGGAAAGGACGAACTTCTCGCGAACGCGCGACGCAAGCGCGTCGAAGTCGATGCCGGCGTCGGCAGAAGAGTCAGACTCCCAGATGCCGACGATGTCGCCTTCGGCGAAACTTTGCAGGCTGACCGACACGCGGTGCCGCGTCGTGCGGTAGTCGAACCGTTGGCCTGCGGAGTTGGCGAACTTCATGCCGTCGCTCTCGGCCATGACGCGGACGTTGAGCGTCACCCCGTCGCCGGCCAGGTCTTCCAGACGCCCGACGACCTCGCGCCCGACGGCAACGAGCCGGTCCGCGTTCATCTCGGCTACCGCGGGGCTGTAGCAGGCCGGCCCGCCGCCCGCGGCCTGCGGGGCGAACTCGAACGCGCAGCGGTCGCCGAACGCCGCCGCCTCGATAGTCGCGTCGACCGTGCGGGCCAGCGCCGTCGCGTCGCCGGTTCCGCCGACGGCCATCCGCCCGCCGACCACGACGCGCAGGCCCAGGCCGTTGCGCTCGACCGTCTCGGCCGACCGCAGTGCGCCGGCCTCGAAACTCGCGGTCAGGTCGCGCTGCTCCACCTCGAACGTCTCGAAGGCGTCGGTGCGCCGGGCCAGGTTCTCGGCGACGGCGTCGATGCGGTTGCCGCTCACACGCCACCTCCGATCAGGACATTGTCGATGGCCATGTGCGGGGCGCCGATGCCGACGGGCTTGGGGCTCTGGCCGCCCTTGCCGCAACCGCCCGAGTGCATCTGCATGTCGTCGCCGACCGCCGTGATGCTCGCCAGCGTCTTGAAGAGATTGCCTGAGAGCACGATGTCGCGGACGGGCTCAGCCAGTTCGCCGTTGCGGATCATCCGCCCGTGGGCCGCCGAGAAGCTGAAATCTTCCAGCATCGTCTGGCCGCCGAACATGCCGCAGGCGTAGACGCCTTCCTTGATCGGGCCCAGCAGGTCGCGCAGGCCGGACCGGCCGGGCGCGACGTAGGTGTTGGTCATCCGCACGATCGGGGCGTGCTGGTAGTTGATCGCGCAGGCGTTGCCGGTCGGCTGTTCGCCCAGCCGGGCGGCGGTGTAGCGGTTGTGCAGCCGCCCGGACAGACGCCCCTGGGCAATCAGCACGGTCGGGGCGGCCCGGACGCCTTCGTCGTCGTAGGCGTGGCTGCCCCACTGCCCCTCCAGCGTCGCGTCGTCGTAGACGTTGAAGAAGTCGGGCGCGAACTTGCGGCCGAGCACCATCATCGCCCGGGCCTGCGGGTTCTCGCAGATATGGTCGGCCTCGCTCAGGTGGCCGAACGCCTCGTGGATGAACACGCCCGCCAGCCGCGGGTCCAGCACCACCGGATACCGCCCGGCCCGAACGCGCGGCGCCGAGAGCAACTCGACGGCCCGCCGGGCGACGGCGTCCACTCGGTCGGCGATCAGCCGGGCGTTGCGATAGCCCCCGCGCGTGTCGCCGAGGACCTCGAACGCCCGCTGGATGTTCTCGCCGCTGCGGGCCGACGCCGCCAGGACCGCCTGGCAATAGCCCGCCTCCTGGCGGATGCAACTTCCTTCACTGGTCACCAGGAGTTTGTGAACGTAGCGGTCGGCGTAGGCGACGTCAGTATCGACGATCCGCTGGTCGGCTTCGAGCAACCGGGCGTTGTAGCCGCGCATCCGCTCGACCTTCTCGGCCAGCGGGACTTCGCGGAAATCCTCCTCGACGTGCCGGACCACGAGGTCCACCGTCGGCGGCACGTCAGCCAGCGGCAGCGGATCGCCATCCTGCACCGCGGCGCAGTCGCGGGCGGCGCGAATCCGCTGGGGGATGTCCTCAAGCCCGTTGAAACTGGCCACGCCCCAGCCGCCCCCGGCCAGCAGCACGCGGACCGAGCCGCCGGCGTCAAAGCTGCGGCCCGCGGCGTCCAGGTGCGGCCCGCTGAACCGCACCACCGTCGCGTCATGCCGCTCCAGCCGCACCTCGGCGTAGCGCACGTGCGGGCGCGCGGCGGCGACGGCCTCGCGAACGCGGTCGGCCAGTCGCTGGAAGTCGATCGTGTTCATGCGTCCTCTCGCGATAGGCAGTGACGCGTGAGATGAAGACGTCAGCCGCTCGGCACTCGGCTCCGCCTTGCCCGCCAAGCCAGACCCGCAGCGACGACGGCCACAAGCAGGATGCTCGCCGCATCGCCGATCCAGTCGGCCAGCGATGCATTGCGGTTCACATCCGGCAGGCTCTGCGTCAGCTCGTCCAGCGTGGCGAACGCCAGCAGGATCGCCGGCATCAGCCAGAGCCGATGGCGACGCGCAAACGTCCGCACGCCGCGCCGGGCCAGGAATCCGGCCACCGTCGCGGCCAGCGGGGCGTAGAGCAGGCCATGGACGATCTTATCCAGCCCGACGCCGCCGACCTCGACCGTCGTGTGAAACGGGTACGGGGCATGCGTCGCCACCAGCAGGGCCCACGCCCACAGGAACACCGCCCACCCGCTGGCCAGGCGACGCCCCAGGATCGTCCGCAGGCCGACGCGTCTAGCCGAAGGCCGCATGGTCGCTCATGTCCTGCGACGGGGCCGCCGGGTCGGCCGACTCGACGGGCGGTTCCGGGGCGGCGGGAGGGGCTGTCTGCGCGGTCGGCGCCGGATCGGCGGCGACCGCAGCCGGCGTTTCGTCGGATGGGGCCTCCTGCGGCGGCGCAGCGGCCGCGGCTTCTGGCTCGGTCACGGCCGCCTCGCCGACGCCGGCGGCCTCGACGGCCTCGACGTCGGGCGTGGTCGCCTCGACCTGGATCGGCGCGGGCGCGGGTCTGAGGCCGGCGTCGTTCTGCGGCGATCTAGCCGACGTGCCGGGCTCCATGGTCACCACCTCGGCGGCCAGTGCGGCGTAGTCGTTGGCGCCGTGGCTGAGCGGTTCATACTGGAAAATGTGCTGGCCGAAGCTGGGGCACTCAGCCAGCTTGATGTTGCGGCGGATGATCGTCCTGAAGATCCGCGCCTCCGACCAGGGGCTGCGGGCGGCGCGGTTTTCGTCCAGGTAGCTGACCAGGTCGTCGGTGACCTCGCCGGCCAGCCGCGTGCCCGTCTCATACATGCAGAGGATCACGCCGGTGACGCGCAGCCGCGGGTTGATCCGCTGGTAGACCAGCGAGACCGTCTCCAGCAGCTTGCCCACCCCCTGGAGCGCCAGGAAGTGCGGCTGGAGGCAGATGAAGACCTCGTCGGCGGCGGCCAGGGCGTTGAGCGTCAGCAGGCCCAGCGACGGCGGGCAGTCCAGCAGCAGGTAGTCGTAGGCGGTCGATTCGCCGGCATCGGCCAGCGCGGTCAGTGCGTCGCGGAGGATCACCTCGCGCCCGACCACTCCGACCAGTTCGACCTCGGCAGCCGCCAGGTCGATGGTCGCCGGCAGGACGCGGAGTCGCTCGCTGGCGGTGTCGCGGACGGCTTGGACAGCCGGGCGCCCGTCAACCAGCACGTCGTAGACGGTGGGGGTGGATTCGTCGGGCTCGACGCCGACGTGCATGGTCAGATGGCTCTGGGGGTCCATGTCGACCAGCAGGACGCGCCGCCCCGCCCGGGCCAGCGCGGCCCCGAGGTTGACGGCCGTCGTCGTCTTGCCGACGCCGCCCTTCTGGTTGATCAGCGCGATTCGACGGGGCAATTCGGGCATGGGGGCGATTATAGCAGACGAGGGGCTAGAGGCCAGAGGCTAGAGGCTAGCGAAGAAAAGAGACCTTTGCCTCTTGCTAGCCTCTAGCCTCTGACCTCTAGCCTCTCGTTCACGGCTTGCTGTCGCAGATGCAGGCCATCTTGCCGCAGCCGGGGCAGCCGCCGGTGTACTTGCTCATCACGGCGGCCAGGTCGATATCGCAGACGTTGGCCAGCGTCGCCAGCCAGGCCAGCACGTCGGCGAACTCGCCTTCCTGCTCGGCCCGGTCGCCGCCGGCGATGGCGGCGGCCAGTTCGCCGACCTCCTCGAAGAACCAGGGCAGCGTGCGGATGGCGCCGCGGGCGCGGTCCTTGTGCGAATACATCTTTTCGATCAGGGCCTGGAGTTCCTGGAGGGTCATGCGGAGGCGTCCGTCAGCAGGAGGTCACTGGCCGCCGCTTTCGGTCGAAGCGCCCCACTGCGAAACGCCGCGTCCGAAGCGGATTTCGCGGGCGCCCTGCGGCCAGAAGCTGAGCATCACGAGCTGGCGCTGCGCGGTCTGCGAATACTCGAAGGTGAGCGCCGCATACCAGCGCTGGAGCTGGCGGACCAGGGTGATCCGCGTCACCGCGGTCGCGCTGTTCTTCATGTCCCAGGCGTAGGTGAAGTTCACCCGGTACTTGCGGTCGATCTGGTAGTTGGCGCTGAAGACCAGGTCGTTGGAGTCCAGGGCGCGGATGTAGCGCTGGCCGAAGTAGAGGCTCAGCCGCGGCCATCGCTCCAAGGCGAAGCCGATGTTCTCGATGTCCAGCCCGCCGGGCCCGAAGTTGCCGTTGGCCAGCAGCGAGGTCGTGTCGCTGATCCGCCACTGGTAGAAGTAGTCCAGCACCACGCCGTTGGGGGCGAACGACTCCTCCGGACGGCTGGGGGCATAGTAGCCGAAGGCGTAGACGTCCTTGTCGAAGAACGGCAACACGACCGGCGGCCGCGTGGCCTCGGGCTCGAAGTGCGACTTGGTCGGGTCGCCGACGAAGGCCGTCAACTCCAGGTCCAGGATCATCCAGTCGACGGTGCGCCAGTGATCCGGCCCGCCGCGCTTGGTCTGGAGCACGTTCCGCCACGAGACGTTGGCGAAGCTGGAGCCGTTGATGCCCTCGACCGTCGGGTCCAGCGGCTGAAGCTCGTCGCGGTTGACGCTCATCGCCGCCAGGTGCAGGTTCACCTCGGGCTTCATCAGCCAGCGGAGGCGGTGGATGTCCCAGAAGCGGTTCTCCACGTCGTTGAAGACGCGGGTGATGTTGGTCGCGCTGTGCAGGCCGACAGCGCCGTAGACTCGGCCGGTCCCGCCGCCGCCGTTGCTGGAGGAGTTGGGGTCGCTGTCGGACCAGCCGTTGGTCCAGACCGTGCCGCGGGCGATTGCGTAGGGCACGAGGTTGATCGGCCCCAGCTTGACCGGGAACTGGGCCTCGATGCGGGCGTCGCCGCGGAAGCCGACGCCGCTCTCCTTGATGTCGGTCCGCTCGGTATCCACGGCCCGGTTGTAGACGGTCGCACCGGCTTCGCCGAAGAGGACCACCTTGTTGTCAAACAGCGGTTCGCCGAGCTTGTAATACTTGACCTCGGGCAGCTTCTCGACCTGGTTGAGGAAATCGTTGAGGCGGATCTTGAACAGGCCGGTAAAGGCGTTGTTGTCGTCCCAGACCTTCTTGACGTAGGCCAGCGTTTCCTGGTCCTTGCCCGTGTCGAACTCGTCCTTGAACCACTCCTCCAGGAAGTTGCGGTCGCTCAGCAGGCTGATTTCGCCGGTGAACTCCCAGTTCTGCTGGAGATACTGGCGGTGCTGCCAGCGGGCCCAGTAGCGGATGGTCTCCTGCTGCTGCTTCTCGTCGGGCCGGTCGCGGCCGAGGTTGTCGCTGCCGTTGTCCAGCACGAGGTAGCTGTTCAGCTTGCCGTAGAAGTTGTCGCGCAGGTACTTGCCGTCGATGCCCGCGGCCACGCCGCGCTCGCTGAAGGCGTCCAGGTTCAGGTACATGTCGAAGCCGGCGGGCTCCTGCATGTTCAGCAGCTTGAACAGATGCCACTGCGTCTCGATCGACGCCCCGAAGTCGCTGGCCATGCCCACGCGGATCGTCCGCAGCGCCGTCTCGCCCTCGCTGAACGTGCCCTGGCTGCCCGGCCAGTAAGCGATCGGCACGCCGCGAATGCGGGCCAACTGGTTGCGGGTCTTGTACTCGATCGCGTTGTACTGCGTCGCCTCGTACGGACCGGCCCGCTTGGTCACGTCGTGCACGTCCACCTGCTTGGCCGTCAGGTCGGTCACCGGCGTGAACATCTCGCTGGTGGTCACCTTGGCGTTGTAGGCGCGATAGTCGGTCGGGCTGAGCTGCCGCATCCGCTCGGCCCACATGTAGACCGGCACGTCGCTCTGATCGCGGCGTTTGCCGCGGGTGTACATCACCGCGTCCAGGATCAGGGCGCGGTCATATTCCATGTCGTAGTAGATTTCGCTGGCCTGGATCGACCGCTCGCCGCGGGTCATGATCACGTCGTCGCGCAGGTAGACCCCGGTCACCTGCTGGGCGGTCACCTGGCGGCCCTGGGCGTCTTCGGTGCTGCTGCCCTCGCTGGTCGCGAACAGGACCGCCTCGCGGGACCGAATCTCCACGAACGAACTGGGGTCGTTGGGGGCGTTGGGGTCCGTGCGGCTGATGTAGACCCCGTCGGTCGCGATGACGACCCATTCGTCGCCGACCTTCTTGGCCGTCGTCTTGCCGCCGCGATAGGTCACCTGCGGCGGCGCGGGAGTCAGCTTGCGGGCCGCCACCGGAACGACCGGGCTTCCGGCCCCCGGCGCAGCCCCGGGGGCGTGCTGATCGCGGAACGTCAGGGCGTGGCGGTAGAGCTCGGTGTCGTTGCCGGCCTGCTCGACGCGCGTATCCGCGTCGGTCCACACGCGGCCGGTCGTCTGGAAGGTCGCGATGTGCCGCGAGTCGGTGACCGTGCCCTGCTCGCCCTCGGTGATGCGGACCTGGCCTTCGAGGTAGACCACGAACCGCTTGAGCGTCGTGTTGCCGACCAGCCGCGGCGTGATCCAGATGACCGCGTTGTCAGCCGACAGGTGCCGCCGCCCGCCGTAGTCCAGGCGGAACTCGCCGCGATACTGGACGATCTGCGTGCCCTCCTCGCGCCAACTGTTCAGCAGCTTGCCGAACATTTCGACGTCGTCGCGCGGGAAGTCGTCGGACAGGAGGGTCGCATTGGCCAGCGAGACGCTGATCCGCGGCGGGCCGGAGGCGGCATCGCCCGACGAGCCATCCTTGGCCGTCAGCCTGATGCCGACGCCGATGCCAATGGCCATCGCGGCCGAGCCCAGGATGACGAGTCGTTTACGCCAGTTCATTCTGCCGCTTCAACAGAATAACGCCCCTCGCAGGCCCGGCGGTACAGGGCAGCGGACCGGCTTATCCGTTCCGCGCAGACCATCCCTGCCTCCGCCCACCAATGTCCCCCGCGATTATAAGGGGGGCAGTGGCTGAGTCAATCCAAAAGCCCCCCTCAAAACCCTCCGCCGCCGGCCCGCGCGGTCGTGCAAGTCCAAAATATTTCTAGACTTGCGGCTTCGCCTCCGCCGGGTCCGCCGCCCCGCGCCGCCCGCGCGCAGGCGCAACAAGGCTTCATCGTATTCCATCGGCGTTCGCCCCCTGCCCCCTCAAGCCATTCGCCGCCGCCAGACCGCTCAGCCGTCCAGCCCGGGGAGTGGAAGGAGCGGCCCCCCCGCCTCGCCAAATGAAAACGCCCGGCTGGCAGCCGGGCGCTCGGGTCTCGACCCGTCAGTGCAATCCGTGAAATCCGTGGCTGACTCCCCCCTTCTCAACATTCCGGAGAACGTCCCATCAGCCGATCCGCCGCCTGCGGAGCAGGCCGCCAGTCAGCAGGCCGACCACCAGCAGCCCCAGCGTCGCCGGTTCGGGGACGGCGACGGCCGCGCCCTGGTCCACCACGAAGTTGTCCAGGTAGCTGTTCGCGTCGTCGGTCGAGACGTACTTCGTCCGGCCGCCGAAGGCCACCAGCAACTGCGATGCGCCCCACACCGTCTGCACGATGTCGTCGATCGTGAACTTCCCGTTCAGGGCCCCGTAGCCCAGATCGCTCAGGTAGATCGTGTCGTTGGCCGAGTCGTAGCTGACGTATAGCGTGCCGGAGGCGCCGCCGGCGGCCGTCGGCGTCAGGATCGTCTGGGCGTTGGCCACGCGGTAGGCCGCGAACAGGCCCGTGAAACTGCCCAGACCGGAAATCCCGCCGATGCCGTAGCCGATGCTCAGCGAGTCGTGGCCGGTGACGTCGATGCCAAGGCCCAGGTCCAGCACGCCGGCGAAGTCGGTCCCGCCCGGTGCGTGCTGGCTGACGGCGCCGAGGTTGTAGTCGATTCTGAACTGGAAGTCGGACGCCGTGCTCAGGGCGAACCCGGCGGCGCCGTTGCTCATGTAGAGGGCGTCATCGTTGGAGGTCGAAGTGCCCGAGGCCGTCCACTTCAGCACGCCGCCGGTCTCGGCGACCGAGGACTTGGCGGAGTTGTCCTCCAGCTTGGTCCAGGTGGCGGCCTGGGAGTTGTCGTTGAAGTCGTCGGTCGGCAGGGCGAAGAGCGTGGAGGCCGAGCAGAGAACGGCTACGACCGCAACGCAGGCGATCATGCCTCGATTCATGGCTTTCCCTCCAGGCAGAACGAACGATGCCACTCACCGGCCTGATGAGACGGGCTGACCTGAGTCAATAGTAGTCGCCGCCGCCGCCCGATCAAATGCAATTCGCCCCGGATTTCCATTCATTCGCCGGACCGCCGGGCAAACGAAGAGCCCGGGCCAGACCTGCCCGGGCTCCGCAAAGGACTCGCCATGCCGCCGGCCTACCTGCGGCGCCGCCGCCGCGAGACGGCGCCCGCCGCCAGGCCGCCGATGGCCAGCAGGGCCAGCGTGGCCGGCTCGGGAACGACGGTCACGATCTCCGCGATGCCGGCCGTGTGCGCATAGGACGGGCCATTGGCGGAGTCGTAGACATTTGCGCCCACGCTAGCGCCGAAGGCCGGAAGCGGGCCGGCGCCGTCATACGTGCCGGAGCCAACCAGGTACTTGGCATCCCACGTGTAGTTGGCGCCTGCCGTGCTGTAGTAGGCGGCAATCAGGCTGGGGTACAGCGTGATTGAGCCGGCCGCCTGCCCGATCCCCAGGATCGGTGTGGTGGGCGTAAGCGCATCCTGGGCGGCGAACAGAGAGCCCGGGCCGCTCAGCGTCAGGCTGTTGGGGATGGTGGCGAAGCCGCGGACAGGATAGGCCGAGCCGTTGTTCTCGAACCCCCTGGGCGGATTGCTGGTCGCCGATGTGATATTCAGCAGGGCCACGTTGTATGCCGCAATGCCCATGTTGCCCGCCTCGGTCGGAGTGGAGGCAAATAACTGGAAAGTGTTCGCGCCGGTGTCAATCACCAGTTCAAACGTCACCGTAGATGCCCGGGCGCTCGTTGCAGCCGCCAGGCACACCGCCACCGCCAGGATTACGAGCGTCTGCCGGAGCGTCGTCGCTGACGTCTTCATGATCATTCTCCTTGGAAGTCCTCTTCGCACATCACGTGTATTGGGCCTTGGGACTTTGGCATGCCTATCGCCGCCGCCTGCGAAGGCCTGCGCTCAGGCAGCCCCCAAGCAGAATCAGGGCGACCGTCGCCGGTTCGGGAACAGCTACGGTGAAGGAACCAAGGCTGGTCGAACTGGCCCCGAAACTGTCGGTGACCCGCAGGGTCAGCGGATGGCTTGCGCCCAGCTCGTATCCGCAGAGGTCGTCCCACGGAATCGACAGGTTCGGATCGCTGGTCAGGTATTCGAAGGTCCCGTCGTTGTCGAGATCCCACTCAAAAGAGACGATTCGGTCGCCGAACGTCCCATCGGCGTCCGAAGACGCCCCGCCGTTCAGGTCGAGTGCCGACCGGTAATCGACTGCATAGGGCCCGCCCGCAACGGCCGTCGGCGTCCGGTTCGCCGTCGCCTGGCCGAGCACGTCCAGTTCGCGGTAGGTGGAGCCAAGCCCCCACGTGACGTCGGTGTAGATGTCGAATCGGACCGCTATTACGTTGGTCACCAGAGGTGCGCCGGCACTGTCGTATATCCACATCGCCGTGCCGTGGTGTGTGACCTGGGTTTGCTGGCCCCAGGGGGCGTTTGTGAAAGTGCCGAATGCAGTGAAGGAACTCTCCCCCATCCGCTTGAAGGAAAGGGTATAGTGCTGGTTGCAGAGGTAGTCGGCGGTGCCCGCAAAGGTATTCACGCCCGTGATGCTGTATCCCAGGGGCGCCGATGTTGTGTTCAGGGCGTATTCCACCCAGGTGGTCGCGCTATAGGGGGTCCAGTTCTCGCCATTCTCGCCATAATTGTCGCCCCCCGAGCCATCCGTGAACCATTGAACATGAGCGCCTGTGTTGGCACCCGCGGATGGCAACAGCCCGCCCAGCAAGTCCGTGGATGACACGGTCCAGGGGGCCCGGGAGTAGGCCGACGCTTTGTCTACGACCAGGGAACCCGACGCCACCTGGCACAAGGCCAGGGTCCAACCCGCCAACACCAGCAGTGCGATTTTCTTTCCTGCGAACATGACTTGATCCTTTCGTTGAATTTGGATTGGCGATCTTCCGGGGCGGACCATCCGCACCCGTGGACCTTGCAGATGTGATGGTTACGCCCCCCTGCCCATGGCCTCGCGCTTCCCCCCGCCGCTGCGCAGCCGCAGCAGGCCAACTCCGCCCAGAACCAGCAGGGCCAGCGTCGCCGGCTCGGGGACGACGGCGACGAAGGCCTCCGTGTTGCCGTTACGTATGCCATAGCCGACGATCGTGTTGCCATCGGCACTGACGGCAGAGGCATCCGACAGTATTGACCACCCGTCGGCGGCAGGGTCCACACCCGCAGCCAGAAGCACATCCCACAGCCGCTCCATGCCCCCCTCTGCGGTCCATAGGAACGCCTCGTACCCCGAGGCGGACTTGCTCTGACCCACGACTACGTTGCCGTCGCCGTTGACGCCGTAGGCGCAGCTGTAGAAGTCCCAGCCGGGCAGGTCGCCCAGACCGACCATACCCCCGCCTTCCGTCCAGCGGAACGCCTCGGCACCGGAGGCGGAGATGCCATACCCAACGACGACAGCGCCGTCGCTGCTGACGCCGCAGGCGACGCTGTTGGAGCCGCCGCCCGCTAGGTCCCCCAGGCCCACCATGCCTCCCGCTGCCGTCCAACGGAACGCCTCCTGACCCGAAGCGGAGAAGCTACACCCGACGATGACAGAGCCGTCGCTGCTGATGCCGTTGGCGCAGCTGTCAAGAACGCTGCCGCCGGCCAAGTAGCCCAGGCCAACCATGCCCCCGGCTGCCGTCCACCGGAACGCCTCGTTCCCCGAGGTCGAGTTGCTAAACCCGACAGCGACCGTGCCATCGCCGCTGACGCCGTGGGCCTCACTGTAGAAGTTGCCGCCGGGCAGGTCGCCCAGGCCAACCATGCCCTCGGCTGCCGTCCAGTGGGATGCTTGCCAGCCTGAGGCCGACCTGCCATACCCAACGACGACAGCGCCGTCGCTGCTGACGCTGTAGGCGCGGCTGTCGAAGTTGCCACCGGGCAGGTCACCAAGGCCCACCATGCCACCACCAGCCGTCCAGCGGAACGCCTCGGCGCCGGAGGCGGAGATGCCATATCCAACGACGACAGCGCCGTCGCTGCTGACGCCATAGGCGACGCTGTAGAAGGCGCCACCGGGCAGGTCGCCCAAGCCGGTAAGGCTCACGCCTGCCCGGGCCGGCGATGCAGAGGCCGCCAGGCCGAGGATGACCGTCAGCAGCACAAGCAGCCGAGTTGCGTTCGTCCGGTCGGGGCCCGCGCCGGCCCGGTGCTCGCCCCTCCACCTCCTCACCACAACTGCAGCCAGGACCGACGATAGCCTGGACAACCGCATTCCCCTTGCCGTCTTCGACATGATGCACTTCTCCGTATCAAGGATGCACCGCTCGGCCCGTCCCTGGGCGATGGGGGAGTCCTTTCCGCGAGCCCGGGCGTCCACCAGACGCCGCGGGCGCAGAACTTCCCCTCTCCCTTCCTGGCTGGGATCGATCGGGATCTTGCCGCTCTCCGGCCGGGCGGCTGGACAACCGCACCGGCAGAAGCCACCTGGATCTTCAACTGGCAGGCTGCTGACAGGACTTCACAGACTGGATTGCCGGGATACTCGCGACTGGATCATTGAAGGGCTACATGGTGCGATCTACTCCTGGTGCGAGATCAAGGTGCGCAGAACTCCCGCGAGCCGCATGCGGGCCGGGCCGCGGCGATCGGCGGGAACATCCTTCTCTCGTCAGGAGGTCGGCAGGGAGGGCGCCCCCGAGACAGGGACCGGAACACATCAGACGCAGGCGTCCCAAAGCACCTACACAATGATTCCGACCAGTGCCGATACCGTGCGTGCAAACGGCGTACCACGAACCGCTGGCCGGAATGGGTTCAACCGCATCCCGGAAGAGCCCGGAATCTTCCGGCGCAACAAGAAATCTTTCCAAACAACCGGCGTGGCTGAACTGTCCCTCAAAATCAACACAAGCGCTGCAATCCGGCAACATCGGGGACAGGGGGCTGAGCATTCTTCACAATTCAGTTCGCCGCTGAGGCACAGAGACGCTGAGGGAAAGGACTTGGATGAAGACGGGTATCGGAAGTGATCGAAAGACTCGAACGCAACGCCTTCCATAAACCTTTGTCCCTCTGCGACTCAGCGCCTCAGCGGCCAATCATGAAAAGTCCTGGGGGCTCTGTGCGCCCTGTTACGCCAGGCTCGCGAAGGCGTGAAGCCGCTTCGGGCGGGCAGTCAGCCGATCGGCTTGTCGGCGCGTGTCGCCACGGCCCTTCCGGGGCTGGGAGGGCGAGCCTCTGGACTTCCTGCGCAAGATCAAAGCGCCCGGCCGACGGCCGGGCGCTTGGGTCTGAATCCATCCGTGTAATCCGTGAAATCCGTGGCCGACTCCTCATCTTCTCGATGTCTAGGGAAGAGGGGAGCCAAAACGCTCCGCGGCTCAGCCGCCGATCCGACGACGACGCAGCAGGCCGCCGGTCGAGAACAGTCCGCCCAGGGCCAGCAGGGCCAGCGTCGCCGGCTCGGGAGCGGCGACGCCCTGGAACTGGCCGGTCGCGAAGATCGTGCCGGCCTGGTTCAGGTAGACGTTGCCCAGGCCCGACGTGTCGGCGTTGCTGTAGAGCAGCGTGTCGGTGTTGAAGGGAATCGTCAGGTCGACCCGGAACAGGCCGCCGCCCAGGTCGGTCACCTGGATCGTGCTGTTGCCGGGCGTGGTGCTGTCCACCAGAGACAGCGGGGCGGTCGAGAGGTTCCGGGTGTCCGGCAGAGAGAGAATCGCCCCGGCAAGCGCGTCGTTGCTGCTGACCGTGGCGCTGCCGTTGTTGACGATCACCTGATGCTCGCCCGTCGCGAACGTCCCGCTGAAATTCGGCAGCGGAGTCGACAGCGTGACCGACGACGGCGGCGTGGGGGTGCTGGACGTGCCCGACATCCCGGTCGCATCAAAGAAGATCTGCCCCCCGCTTGGCCCCGGCGACGTGAAGTGAACGTCGGTGCCGTTGAGCGTACCGCCGGTGAACTTGACCTCGATCGGCGCGACCGCCGTGAGATCCAGGGCCTTGATCTCGATGTCGATGGTGCCCGACAGATTGCTCGTGCTTCCCCCGCTGACGAACGAGCCCAGGACCCCGTCAGCATGAACGCTCACCGAATCGACATTGGTCGTGGACGGCGGCGTCAGCGTCAGTGTGACGGGAATGGTTACGTCGGCCGACGCAACGGCCGACAGGCACAGCGTCGCCAGGAACAGCGACAGAAAGACGGCGACTCGCATCTCGCACTCTCCCTCCAACCCGCGATCAGCGGGTTCACAAGTGAACAAGAGCCCACAAGAGCAACGTCCGTCACGACGTGGGCCGTGCGGCGACAGTCAGATTGCGCATGGGTGCAGCAAGAAAGGACAGCCAGCGGGGGCCAACTCTCTCTCGGTCAGCAGGCCGCGGACAACCCCTTCCTCTCTCACGCGAATGCTATCACCGCATGGCGGCCGGTCAAATGCAAATCAGTATTATTTGTTATTTGTAAAGCTAGGAAAACGGGGCAGTCCGGGCAAGATGTGTAGATTGTAACATATTCAGTACGCTGAAGTTATGAGCGGAATCAGTTTGCCATCCAGCGCCGGGAATGCGACGCTTTGAGTGGAGACGAGAGGAGGCGACGAGATGGCTGTCAGGGAGGCAAGAAGGACGAGCGAGCGTTCGCGTCCGGCGTGCGGAAGGTCGCGATGGACCGGGCGAATGCGTATGACTGCGACGCTGGCGTTGGGCTGGCTGGCGACGCTGTGGAGTTCGTCGGCGTTCATTCACTGGAACTACGGCTGCCGACTGGTCTGAAGGCGGCCACACGGATATCGCCTGTCTGCCACAGGCGCGAGTTAGCCCCCGGAGCGAAAGCTCCGGGGGCATTGCTTTGCGCGAAGCGGCCGCCGCACAGGTAGACGGGCCATTGCAGCCGGTGGCGGCAGCGGATAGAAACGCATCCGTAACGTTCGCGCGGGCGGACGGAAGGACCCGGCATGCCGCAACCGCATATCATCGTGCTGATGGCCGACCAGTTGCGCCGCGACGTGCTCGGCTGCTATGGCGGGGGTTTCGGCGCGACGCCGAACATCGACGCGCTGGCCGCCGAGTCCGTGCGTTTCGCCCAGCACCACACGAATTGCCCGCTCTGCGTCCCCGCGCGCAACAGCATCGCCACCGGCACCTGGCCGCACGCCCACGGCGCGATTGTCAACGCCTGGGACCCGGCCGAGGCCCCCTGGGGCACGGCCCGCGGCCAGACCTATTACGAACTGCTGGCCGCCAGCGGCTATCGCGTCGTCCACGCCGGCACGGACCATCTGCGAAGCGATCCGCCGATGAAGGACCGCCACGCGGCGATCGAGTTCATCGCCTCCACGCGGCAGCACGCGGCCTACCTGGCCGGCGTCGGGCTGGCTGAGCTTTCGGACGCCGCGTTCCGTTCGCCCACGCTCGACTACGCCGCCGGTCGGCCGCAGGTCGTCCACTACACCAACGCCAACACGGCTCCCTGGCCGCACGAGGCCCGGCACTTCCGCGACCTCTGGTATGCCGACCGCGTCGTCGAGGCGATCGACGCCGCCGATCCGGGCCAGCCGCTCGCGCTGATGGCCATGTTCTGGGCCCCGCACTGCCCGCTCACGGCCCCTGAGCCCTACTACAGTCTCTACGACCCCAGCCGCCTGGACCTGCCGCCGCACGTCGGCCGATGGACCCCCGGCCACAGCCCCATGCACCTGCTGCACATCCCGGGCCACCTGGGCGCCACCTACACGCCCGCCCAGTGGCGGCAGGCGTGGGCCGTCTACCTCGGGCTGGTCCGCCTGCTGGACGACGCGATCGGCCGCGTCGTCGCCGCGCTGCGGCGCCGCGGTTTCTGGGACGACGCGGTAGTAATCTTCACAACCGACCACGGCGAGATGCTCGGCGTGCATCGGCTATGGCAGAAGATGTGCATGTATGACGACGCGGTGCGCATCCCCCTGCTCATCAAGCCGCCGGGAAAAGTGGACCAGGTCCACTTTTCGGCCGACCGGTCGCAGCTTACCCAGCACCTCGATCTGGCCGCCACGATCTGCGACTACGCCGGCGTCGCGGCGCCGGACCGCTCCGTCGGCCGAAGCCTGGCCCCCATCGTCCGCGACCCGGCGGCTTCGGGCCACGACGCGGTCTTCTGCGAGTTCAACGGCAACAGCGGCCGCAGTTTCCAGCAGCGGTGCGTCGTGACGCCGACGCACAAGTTCATCTACAACCACGGCTGGTCCGACGAACTCTACGACCGCGCCGCCGACCCGGGCGAGACGGCCAACCTCTGCGACGCCCCCGCCCCGCCCCCCGAGGCCGCCGCGCTGCGGGCCCGGCTGGCCGACTGGATGCAGCGGACGAACGATTGCATCGAGATGCCGGCCCGCGGGGACTTGTAACCACAGATGTCCGCGGATGGGCACAGAGGGTCCGACGCCGCGGCAGACCCGCCAAGGGATGACTGATCATCGCCTGCCCGAGGCCAGGGCGGGCGCCAGGAAGGAGCCGGGGCGTGGCCCTTCCTCCTCTCGCAAGCAAGGGACTTGCCCCAGGCAGCAAGCCGGGAGCGGGGAAGGCCGAACGCGATTGCCCCCGGTCGCCGAATTACGTCCGAGAGCAGGAGGAAATCGACATGCAAGGATCACCGGGCAGGATCGTCGTCGCTCTGCTTTGTCTGGTGGCGACGGTGGGGGGCGGGTGCCGCAGGTCCGAGCAGACCAGGCAGCCCGCAACGGTCGCGGACTCGGGTCGGCAGGAACAACCTACTCCAGGAGGCAAGCCCGTGACCGTTTCCATTTCCCCGTTCCTGCTGTTCGTCGGGTCGGCTGAGGAGGCCATGAACTTCTATGTCGGGCTGTTCCCCGATTCCCGGATCGACCGGGTCCAGCGGTTCGGGCCGGGCGAGGCCGGCAAGGAAGGGACCATCAAGCGGGCGGACTTCACGCTGGCCGGCCGGCCCATGATCTGCTTCGACAGCCCTCCCGTGCACGCGTTCGACTTCACGCCGTCGCTGTCGCTGTTCGTCGAGTGCGCGGACGAGGCCCAGTTCGAGAAATTCTTCGAGCAGTTGTCGGCCAAGGGCGAGGTGCTGATGCCGCCGGACAACTACGGCTTCAGTCGGCGATACGCGTGGGTGAACGACCGCTTCAAGGTCTCGTGGCAACTCAACGTGAAGTAGACGGGCAGTTCAGTCGGCACGCGGCTTCCACGCCCAGCGGGAAGACGTCATCAGCATCCCCCGGAAGTGGACCATGTCCACTCTTCCAGCCGCACGACGCAAGGCCGTCCGCTTGAATCGCGGCCCGGACGACAGTAGCCTGCGGCCATGAAACACGACATCCTCATCGGGACGGTCCTGCTGGAACGCAATCGCTGGCTGCGCGGACAGCCTCGCACGCCGACCTTTCGCGTCAGCGAGTGGGCCGGGCGGCTGGCGGCAGACGGCTTCGACGGCATGGAACTGTGGGAGAACCACGCCCGGCTCGCGGGCGATGCGGAAGTCGCAGCGCTGGCGGGCGGTCCGCTGCCGGTCGCGGTCTTCAACAGCTACGCCGAAATGACCGACGCCGGCGCCGCCGACCGCGCCGCCGCCGGCGAACTGGCCCGTCGGCTGGGGGCCCGCGGGATCAAGTTCAACGTCGGCGGCGACGCGGCGCGGTGGGACGAATACCTGGCCAATGTGCGGGCGTGGCGGCGCGAGCTGCCGAGCGGCATCACGCTGCTGTGCGAGTGCCACCCGGGCACGGTGATTGAAACGCCCGCGGCGGCCCGGCGGTTCTTCGATGCACTGGACGCCGAAGAGGAAGCCGGGAACCCTCACCCCGCCCCTCTCCCTGGAAGGGAGAGGGAGGGGTGGGAGATCATCGTTCACCCCTTCAGCCGGTTCGAATCGCTGGCCGATTGGTTCGAGTTGTTCGGGCCGAAGGTGACCCACGCCCATCTCCAGATGGTCGCCGAAGGCAACGCGCGAGTGCGGATGGACCAGAACGCGGCGCTGGCGGGCGAGGCTCTCGGGCTGATGAAATGCTGCGGCTACGCCGGTTCGTTCGCGCTGGAGTTCACCGGCGGCATGAGCGAAGGGGAGCGAATCGAAACGATGCACGCCAACGCCCTGAGCGACCTGCGGACGCTGCGGTCGCTGCTGGCGTGAGGATTCGCGAATCAGTGTGCAGTCGCCGCATGCGGGCCTGATGCGCCGCGTGCCGCGTCGATGGCCGCCGCCAGCGCCGCCGGCTCATCCGTGCCGATGCGGAACTTGCGCCCGCCTGCAAACTCCAGTTCGACCGCGTCCAGGCCCGAGACGTTGAACATCCAGCCGCGGGGGATCAGCCGAACGCCCCAGCCGTAGTACCACCGGTTACGCACGGCGCGGCAGGCGACAATGCGCCCCAGCGGGATCATCCTTCCGATCGGCCCGACGCCGAATCGAACGCGGACGGCCTGCCCGTCTAACTGTACTGTCAGCGAAGGAAAGATCGCCAGGCAGGCCGCAAGCACGACCATGATCGGCACGAGGATCGCCCGCGGGCCCGGCGTCGCCCAGATCAGCCCTGCGATAACCGCCGCCCCGATTCCAAGCGAGACGATCGTGACGTATCCGATCTGCGTGTGGCGGTAAGTGGCGTCCATAACGCGTTCCATCATACCCCGGCCGGGCGGCTGCCGGAACAGGCCGGGCATTGCGGCCGGGCCGGCGGCGCGGATAATGCGGGCGGAAAGGCGTGCCCGTCGCATGAAGTTCGATCGCGAGTATTACGTCGAGTTGATGACCTTCGGCCGCGTCGATCGCCCGATGTTCTGCGAATTGTTCGGCCCGCTGGTGGGACTTGACGCCGAGTGGCGGGCCCAGGGGGCCAGCGACGACGAGATCGGCCTGGAAGCGTTCGACTGGGACTGGACGCCCTTCTGCCATTGCCCGGCGCCGACAGGCGCGGTCGGCCTGCCCGAGTCCGTCGTCCTCGAGGACAACGCCGAATTCGCCGTCCGCCGCGACGGGCTGGGCCGCACGACCAAGCTCATCAAGCGGTCTGCGACCATCGCCCTGCCGCTGGACTGGCCGGTGCGGGACATGGACGACTAGCGGAAGCTGCGGCCGCACTTTCAGTTCAGCGAGGATCGCATCAATGTGGCCAGGCTGGCCGCCGCTCGCCAGGCCCGCGACCGCGGCGAACTGGTGCGGGCTGCGATGCCCGGCGGGTTCGACCTGCCGCGGCAACTCATGGGCGAGGAGCGGGCCTGCATGGCCTTCTACGACCAGCCCGAGTTGATCGCCGACATCCTCTCGACCGCCCGCGACACCTGCCTGGCCGTGCTCGATCGCGTCACGGCGGAACTGGCCGTCGACATGCTTTGCGTACACGAGGACTTCGCCGGCAAGAGCGGCCCGCTGGTCGGCCCCCGGCAGATCGAGCGGTTCATCGGGCCCTACTACCGCGCGGTGTGGGACCTGGTCTCGTCCCGCGGCACGCGGCTGTTCGACATCGACAGCGACGGCGACTGCAACCCCGTGCTCGACGGGCTGCTGGCAGCCGGCATCAACCACATGCACCCCTTCGAGCCGGCAGCCGGCATGGACATCGTGGCCGTCCGCAAGCGGCTGGGAAAGGAACTGGCCATCAAGGGCGGCATCGACAAGCACGTGCTGCGGCGCAGCAAGGCGGACATCCGCGCGGAGCTGGAATACAAGATGCAGCCGCTGACGCGCCAGACGGGCACGATCTTCGGCCTGGACCACCGCATCCCCAACGGCACGCCGCTGGAGAACTACCGCTACTACGTTAAGACCGGCCGAGAGATCCTCGGCATCCCCCCGCTGAACCCGGCCAAGTCGCGCGGCTGGGCGCGCATGGCATGACGCCCGTTTCAGTGACGGTGGCGGCGGCCGCCGCGATAGCCGAAGTGGAATGACGCGCCGGGATACCGATACGGGTCATACCAGCCCGGCGGATAGGCGTAGTAGCCGTAGGGAGCATAGGGGCCCGGCCCGCGGTACGGACCCGGGGCGTAGTAGTAGTCCTCGTAGTAGACCTCCGGCCGGGCGCTGCGGACGAACTTGGTGCTGAACGTCTGCACCGCGTCGCCGACGCGAGCGCTCCAGTCGATGGAGAACGACCCCAGCCGGTTCAATACGTCGCCGGCCCCCAGGTCGAACAGCAGCTTGAAATCGCCCGCCTCGCCCGGGGCCACGGCCAGCGCGTCGCCTTTCACTTCCTCGCGGCCGAGCACCTCGGCGACGGCGTGGGCGTTGCCCTCGTCGTCAACGAGCTTCAGGTCGCCGACGGCCAGCGCGACCGGCCGGCTGACGCGGTTGTGGACGCGCACGCGGACCACGACGACCCCCTGCGGCGACCGGGCGGCTGTGCCGGGGACCTCGCGCCTGATGAGCCCGCCCTGGGCCGTCAGGGCGACGACGGCGGCATGCCCGCCGTCGGCAGCCAGCACGTAGCCGGCCTGCTCGCCCGAACCGTCGGGGCTCAGGCCCGCCTGGTGATCGACGGGACGGAAGTAGTAGCCGGGTTCTTCGCAGCCGCACGACAGCGCCGCCACCGACGCCGCCAGCGCGGACAGAAACATTACGCGGAGCATGGTGCACCTCCACGCATATCTTACGCCTGTCGTGGCCGGGTTGCCTCTACTTGCCCGCAGCCGCGGTCGCGCCGCCGGGGACGATCGCCCACGTAATGCTGCCCTTGTACGGCCCGTCGCCGAAGAGATGTTTCCGAAGCCAGCCATAGGCGTCGTCGGACTTGGGGAACCGGCCGTCCACCGCGCAGGCCGAGACGGCCAGGGCGCTGTAGGCGTAGTCGCCGCCGATCTCCGAGGTCTTGTAGAGCAGCTTGTTCTCGCGGTCCAGGTCGGCCCAGGTCTGATAGTAGTGAACTTCCTTCGTCTTGGGGTCGCGCGTCGCGGCGACCAGCCGATAGGGCGCGGCCAAGCCGGGGTCGAACTGGTCGCGGTGGGTCAGCAGGCCGATCCGGTAGACCAGCAGCCAGTCGCGGAACTTGGCCGCGTCGGTCCAGCCCAGCTCGACCAGGTGGTGGAACGACCAGGTCAGGTAGTCCAGTTCCCAGGGGACGTTGACCATCCAGTCGGGATTGGCGGGGTTGTGGATCCGCGCGTCGTTCATGTCGCGCAGGTACCACGCGTGCAGCTTGTTGCCCTGGGCCTCGGTCTTCGCGGCCCGCTCGATGCGGTCGGCGATGTTGCTGGCTATCTTCGCGGCGAAATACTTCTGCTCCGGCGATCCGTCGGGTGCGATCCACTCCGCGTCGGCCAGGTTGCGCAGGCACCACGCGTTGCCGCGGCACTGGCCGGCGAGGATGCCCCTCGCGCCGCCGCGCGGGGCGTCCCAGGTCGCCAGCAGGCCGTAGTTCGCCCAGAAATACGCCTCATCCAGGTAGTAGTGGTCACCGCTGACCAGGTAGGGAACGTAGGCGAACGAGCCAACGTGGGCCGTGTCGGGGTCCAGCTTCTGCTGCGACTCAGCCGCCGGGGTGCGGTCGGGCTGCCACTTGGGCTTGTCGCTGCCGCGCCCGTCCAGCCAGAATTTCGGGCGGTCGTCGATGGTCATGACGCGACCGGTCTTGGCGGCCCGAACGTGGATGGGCCAACTGCCGGCCAGGTCGCCCTGCCCCATCACGACCTTCTCAGCCCGCGGGTCCATGCTCAGCAGGTACTCCACCGCCCAGTTCGGATAGGATCCGATCTCGCCCCGCCCGCCGGTCGTCGGCATGTAGGCCGTCAGGTAGCCGATGCCCATGATCTCGGTCCGCGGACCGGTCCAGCCCTTGCCCAGCCGATCGAGCGCCTGCTCGGAGACCTTCAGCGTCCGGTCGTAGTTGGGCAGCGCCCCGGTGTGCGAGAGGTAGGCCAGGTCGTGCACGACCTGGACGGCCGGCGCGTCGGCCGACACGACCTCGTTGCCCGCGACTTTGCACCAGAACACTTTCCGCCAGCGCGACAGCGGGCGATGGTCCAGGGCCTGGGCCGTGAAGACTTCCTTGCCGCCGACCAACACCGACGCGTCATAGCGGATGTTGCCGGCCCAGGTGTCGCGGCAGTTCTCGACGGTCACGCTGACGCGGACCCAGCCGATCTCGCCCAGGCGCTCGCCGACATAGGCCCGCACCGCGAACCGCACCTCCAGGTCCGGGTCGTCGCCGTCCGCGTCAGCCGGCGACCCCGCAACCAGCCACTCGCTGCACACCGGGCCCCTCAGCCAGGTCTCAGCCTTGCCGCCGCTCTTGTCCAGCAGCGCCCGCGCCGAGACCGTCCGCACCTTGCCGTCGGGGAAGGTCAGTTTCACCGTCGCGTCAAAGCCGGCCTTGAGCACGCTGTCCAGCATCACCGGCGCCATGACGGCCGTCGACGGCGCTTCCGGCCGGGCGACCACGTCGGCGGACGCCGGCTTGTCCTTGTCCAGCGTCGGGCAGAGCAGCGAGATCACCGCGAACCGCACCGAGCCGTCGTCGTAGTGCCGCTTCACATCGACCTGGTACATCATCCCGCCGCCGGCCAACCCCGGCGTCTTCATCACCGGCACGTCGCCGCGCGCGAACGCCTGGCCGAACGTCACCGGCACGGCCTTGAGTTCCCCGCCCGCCAGATTGCGGACCTGCACGGCGGTCAGCGTCCCGGGCGCATCGGCGGCATCCGCCAGGCCGATCGGAACAACCAGCAGGGACATGGACATTGCAGCCGCCGCGAGTCGATACATCGCCCACTTCCTTTCGCAGGGTCCGTGTATGTGCCTTGGCGCCATGATAACGGCCCCTCTCCCTTTCAACCACCTCGCGCCGGCACGAGTCAGCCCCGGCCAAGTCCCGGATCGCGGATCAGGGGTCCCATCCGCGCGAACATTGACACGGCTGCGCCCGCCTGTAGAATGGCTTCCCAGCTTTGTGCCCGTAGCTCAATTGGATAGAGCGTCGGCCTCCGGAGCCGAAGGTTACAGGTTCGAGTCCTGTCGGGCATAGTCGGGAAATGGCGAATGGCGAATTGGGAGTTCTGAAAAACCCCGGGGTCTGGCTCGCTTTTCGCCGGCTCGGGGGCAAAAAGCGTGCCTGACCCCTTCTCCCAGGCGACATTCGTTCGTCATTCGGAATTCGGCTATCGACATTCGGTCCCTGACCCCATGTCCCACCCCTCCCTGGAACAGATTCGATCCGCCGGCGTCGTCGGCGCGGGCGGCGCGGGGTTTCCCACGCACGTCAAGCTCGCCGGCAAGGCCGACGCCGTCCTGCTCAACGCCGCCGAGTGCGAGCCGCTGCTGCACAAGGACAAGGAAGTCCTCCGCCACTTCACCGACCAGGTGCTCGCGGGGCTGGCCGCCGCCATGCGGCTGGTCGGCGCCGCCCGCGGGGTCGTCGGCGTCAAGGAAAAATACACCGACACCATCGAGCACGTCCGCCCGCGGCTGGGCCCGGGCATGGAGATCTGCCCGCTGCGCGACAGCTACCCGGCCGGCGACGAGTTCATCCTGGTCTACGATGTGCTCGGCCGAGTGATCCCGCCCGGCGGCATCCCGCTGCATGTCGGGGCGGTTGTCATCAACGTTGAGACGGCCATGAACGTCGCCGCCGCCGACGACGGGCCCGTCGTCGACAAGTTTCTCACCGTCGCCGGCGCGGTGGCCGACCCGGTCACGCTCCGCGTGCCGATCGGCGTGACGCTGGCCCAGTGCGTCGCCGCAGCCGGCGGGCCCACCGTCCCCGACGCCTGCTACATGGTCGGCGGCGTGATGATGGGCACGCTGGAGGACAACCACGACGCCCGGGTCACCCGCACCACCGGCGGCATCGTCGTGCTGGGCGGCGACCACGTCGTCATCCGCCGACGGCGGCAGGAATGGAAGCAGATCGTCCGCATCGGCCGATCCGCCTGCGATCAGTGCAGCTTCTGCACGGAACTCTGCCCGCGGTTCCTGCTCGGCCATCCCATCGAGCCGCACCGGGCGATGCGCAGCCTCCAGTTCAACCTCGTGGGCGAAGCCAACACCGCCGGCACGAGCTTCTGCTGCGAGTGCAACCTGTGCAGCCTCTACTCCTGCCCCGAGGACCTGGACCCCAAGAACGTCTGCACGACCAACAAGCGGCGAATCGCCGCCGAAGGCACGCGCTGGAAGGAGCCGCCGTTCAACCCCGATCGGCCCGGCAACCTGCTGGCCGGCAGGAAGATTCCGATGCACGCCCTGATCCTCAAGCTCGGTCTGGGCGGCTTCCGCAACGTCGGCGAGCTGAGCAAGCGGAGCGTGGAGGCCCGGCGCGTCGGCATCGCGCTCAAGCAGCACGTCGGCGCCGCCTGCGAGCCGACGGTGCGCCCCGGCGACCATGTAAAGCGAGGCCAGGAGGTCGGCCGACCGCCCGTGACCGACGGCAAGCCGGCCCTGGGCGTGCCCGTCCACGCGAGCATCGACGGGGTGGTGAAAGCGGTCGAAGCCGGCGCGATCTGGATCGAGAGCTGAAGGAGTTGAACCGCAGAGACGCGAAGGTCGCAAGAGAGGGAGAGAGATTTGCTGAGGCCTCTCCCCCTCTTCCATCAGGTCCCATTCTTCTTTGCGTCCTCAGCGTCTTTGCGGTAGACCTCTTGGTCACCGGAGGAATGTCATGGCCGGTCCGCGGTCCATCGGGGCGATCGAGCTGTCGAGCATCGGGATCGGCTATCGCGTGCAGGACGCGATGCTCAAGGCCGCCAACGTCCAGACGCTGATCGCCCGCACGATCTGCTCGGGCAAATATTTCGTCGTCGTTGCCGGCTCGGTCAGCGACGTGACCAGTTCGGTGCAGGCCGGCGTGGAGGCCGCCGGCGAGGCCATCATCGACCACCTCGTGCTGCCCAATGTGCACGAGTCGGTCTTCCCCGCGCTGGGCCAGTCGGTGACGTTGACCCGCAGCGGAGAGGCCCTGGGCGTGGTGGAAACCTACAGCGGCGTGAGCGTGATCGCCGCCGCCGACGCCGCCGCCAAGGCCGCCCGCGTCACGGTTTACCGTATCCACGTGGCGATGGCGTTAGGGGGCAAGGGTTTCGCGTTACTGACGGGCACGGTCGCCGACGTGCAGGCAGCGGTCGCCGCCGGCGCGGCCGAAGCCGCCGCCCGGGGCCTTCTGGTCAGTCAGGTCGTCATCCCCCGCCCGGACCCCTCCCTGATGAGCGAATACCTCTAGAAAAGTGGACCAGGTCCACTTTTTCAGTCCGATAACATCACTGACTCCACCATCCAGCCAGTTACTTGAATCACAATCTCCATAGAACTGACTGATTTCGGCCGTCACGCCGGGGCGCAACAGGGAATTTCCTTGCATTCCCACCAGACACGCGACACAATTTGATCGGAATCTTTCACGCGACGGCGATATTCATTCATGGCAAACGACGCCACAATTGGTGAGCGCCGAGGCCGGGAAGCGGAGCTGCTTTCGGCCAGGGGATTTGTTTCGCTGGCTGAGCTGACCGGCAGCCTGGCGATCTCCGAATCCACCGCCCGCCGCGACCTGGAGGCCCTGGAGGAACTGGGCATCGTCCGCCGCACGCATGGCGGGGCGGTTTACGTCAAGGACTCCCCTGCCCACCAGCTCGGCTTCAACGAGCGGCAGACCACCGCCGCCGTCGAGAAGCAGGCCATCGCCGCCGCGGTGGCCGCCCGCGTGCCGGCCGGCGGGGCTTTGATCCTCGACGGCGGGACGACGACCTGGCATGTGGCCGCCGCCCTGGCCGGCCGACGGCTGAGCGTCATCACCAATTCGGTCCCCATCGCCTCGCTGCTCTCGGGCGAGGTGAACACCGAGGTGACGCTGATCGGCGGTTACCTCTACCCCCGCACCGGCGTGGCACTGGGGTCGATGGCCGAGACGCAACTGGCCGGCCTGCACGCCTCGCAACTGGTGCTCAGCTGCGCGGGCCTGTGCGAGGAGGGCGCGTTCAACGCCAACCAGATGATGGTCGACCTCGAGCGGCGGATGATGGCGTCGGCTGACGAGGTGATCCTTGCGGTCGACCATACCAAGCTCGGGCGGCGGGCCGTGGTCAAGCTCTGCGACCTGGCCGACGTGGACCTGATCGTGACCGATGCCGGCGCCAACGACGAGCAGCGGCGCTGGCTGGCGACCTGCGGCGCGGAAGTGATCTTCGCGGAAACCCAACATGGATGAATCGCCCAATATCCCGATGCCCCGCGAGCAGCTCGAGCGGATCGTCCGCCAGGTCGTGCGGCAGCAGTTCGCTGATCGGCTGGCCGCCGGCGTTCAGCCGCTGGCTGCCGCGTGGACGCCCAACCTGGTGGTGAACATCTCGGCCCGCCACCTGCACGCCGACCGGGCGACGCTGGAGAAACTCTTTGGCCCGGGCGCGGAACTGACGGTCTACCGCTGGCTCTACCAGCCGGGCGAGTTCGCCAGCGAGCAGCGGGTGACGATCGTCGGCCCGCGCGGCCGGGCTATCGAGAACGTGCGGATCCTCGGCCCGGCCCGCAACCTGACGCAGGTCGAGGTGAGCCTGACCGACGCGGTCGCACTGGGCATCGACGCGCCGGTGCGGCTGTCGGGCGACATCCAGGGCACGCCGGGCTGCCTCCTGGTCGGGCCCAAGGGGAGCATCGAACTCAAGCAGGGCGTCATCCGGGCCCAGCGGCACGTTCACCTGAGCCCAGCCGACGCGAAGGCCTACGGGTTCGCCGACGGCCAGATGGTTCGGCTGCGGGTGGGCGGCGACTGCCCGACGGCATTTGAAGGCGTTCGCTGCCGCGTGGACGAGCGGTTTCTGCTCGAAGTCCATTTGGACACCGACGAGGGCAACGCCTGCAACCTGGTGGACGCGACGGGCGTGGAACTGACGGCGTGAGGCAATGACGAGTGGCGAATGTCGAATGAATGTCGAAGCCCGAATGGCGAATGATGTGCGAATCTGTTGGTGATTCGGCATTCGAGTTCACGGCGGCCGAGGCCGCAGGAGCATCGACCTTTTTGAAGGAGCCTGATATGGCACTGCAAGCACTGGGCATGGTGGAGACGCGGGGGCTCGTGGCCCTGATCGAGGCGTCCGACGCCATGTGCAAGGCCGCCAGCGTTGAGCTGATCGGCTGGGACAAGGTGGGCTCGGGCCTGGTCACCACGTTCGTCCGCGGCGACGTCGCGGCGGTCAAGGCGTCCACCGACGCCGGCGCTGCCGCCGCCGCCCGGCTAGGCGAGGTGGTCAGCGTTCACGTCATCCCGCGCCCGCACGACGAGCTGGAGCCCGCACTGCCGAAGGTCAAGAAGGCGGCTGGCGGCAAGAAGTAGACGATCACGACCGAATCTTCGTTCAGTCCCGCTTCCTGGAGGCGGGCAACTTGCGACAGGAGAAACTCATGGACGCTCTGGGCATGGTGGAAACCAAGGGGTCGGTCGGCCTGATCGAGGCCTCCGATGCCATGTGCAAGGCCGCCAACGTCACGCTGGTCAAGCGGATCGACATCGGCGGCGGCTACTGCACGACACTGGTCCGCGGCGACGTCGGATCGGTCAAGGCCGCGGTCGAAGCGGGCGCCGCCGCCGCCGGCAAGGTCGGCGAGCTGGTCGCCAGCAACGTGATCCCCGCCCCGCACGCGATGCTGGGCGACGCCTTCCTCGGGTAGATCGGGTAGAGAAGGCATGAAGGTCCTGGTCTCCAACATCGGCTCGACCAGCTTCAAGTACCGCCTCTTCGCGATCGACGAGGCCGGCGAGACGGAACTGGCATCGGGCGGCGTCGAGCGGATCGGCGGTCCGGGCGGGGAGTGCCCCGACCACGGGGCTGCCATCGCCGCGACGATGAAACGCCTGGTGGCCGACGGCGCCCTCGCGTCGCCGGACGACCTGGACGCCGTCGCGTTCAAGGCCGTGATGGCCGGCGACTGCGACCCGGTCTGCCGAGTGGACGACGCGCTGCTGGCGCGGATGGAGTATTTCGTGCCGATCGCCCCGGCCCACAACCCGCCCTACATCGCCGCGATGCGGATGTTCCGCGCGACGCTGGCCGGCACACCGCTGGTGGCCTGCTTCGAGCCGGGCTTCCACGCGAGCAACCCCCCGCGGCGGCGGCACTACGCCTGCCCGCCCGAGTGGGCCGACCGGTTCGGCGTCAAACGCTACGGTTTCCACGGCGCGTCGCACAACTACATCGCAACGCGGCTGGCGACACTGATGCCGTCGGCCGGGCGCATCGTCAGTTGCCATCTCGGCGGCAGCAGCAGCCTGTGCGCGATCCGCGACGGGCAAAGCGTGGCCACGAGCATGGGCCTTTCGCCGCAGTCGGGCCTGCCGCAGAGCAAGCGGGCGGGCGACTTCGACGCCTACGGCCTCAAGCTGATGATGAGCCAGACCGGCCGAACCGCGGACGACCTGCTGGCTGAACTGGGCAGCGCCGCCGGACTGGCCGGGCTGAGCGGCACCAGCGGCGACATGCGCGACATCCGGGCCGCGATCGCCGCGGGCAGCAAACGTGCGAAGCTGGCGATGGACGTGTTTGTCACCGCGATCCGCGACTACCTCGGCGCCTACCTGGTCGAACTGGGCGGGTGCGACGCGCTGGTCTTCACCGGCGGCATCGGCACGCACGATGCGGACCTGCGGGCGGACGTCTGCGCAGGGCTTGCGTTCGCGGGGATCGCGATGGACGAGAGAAGGAACCAGTCCGCCAAGGGCGAAGCCCGCATCGACGCCGACGGGGCGTCCGTCGCCTGCTGGGTGCTGCCCACCAACGAGGAACTGATCGTCGCCCGGCAGACGGCGGCGTTCCTGGCAGACGATACGAAAGAGCGCAACGTTTAGCCGCGAGCGTCAGCGAGCGCGTCGCGAGAGAATCGAAGGCAATCAAGGTCCGACACGGGACTCACAGGAGAAACGCGATGGCAGAGGAAGCGATTGGAATGGTCGAGACGAAGGGCCTGGTGGCGGCGATCGAGGCGATCGACGCGATGCTCAAGGCCGCCAAGGTCCGCTACATGGGCATGCAGAAGGCCGGCTCGGGGCTGGTCAGCGTGACAGTGACCGGCGACGTGGCCGCCTGCCGGGCGTCGGTGGACGCCGGAGCGACGGCTGCCGGGCGGGTCGGCGAGGTGATCAGCATCCACGTGATCCCGCGCCCGCACCCCGAGGTCGAGAAGGTCCTGCCCACGGCGTAACGGCGGAAGAATCCACCACAGAGACACAGGGTTTTTCATAATTGCCGAGCCGGGTACAAGAACAGCCGGCCGTTTAGGTTAAGCTCTTTTCTGGTAACCAAACCGAAAGGAGCTATGCCATGGACGGCAGGCTGTGGGATC
>JAJVII010000010.1 GCA_022072085.1 Phycisphaerae bacterium | reverse complement strand
TGGACCAGGCAGCACTGATGTTCGCCAACGTCCAGGGCGTCGTAGGCGGCCCAGAAGTCGCGGACCAGGACCCCGTCGAAGGCCTCGGTGAAGAACCGGCCCAGGGCCTGCCCGCCGCGGTGACGGTGGCCGATCTCCAGGCCGACCGCATCCCTGCGATCTACGGCGACGCGACGCGCGCCGAGGTGCTGGAACTGGCTGGCGCCGCCGAGGCCTCCTGCATCGTCATCACGATGCCCGACGGGCAGGCCAGCATCAGCGCCACGCGGGCGGCGCGGTCCGTCGCGCCGTCGGCCCGCATCCTGACCCGTGCGAACTTCGACAGCCTGGTCGATCGAGTCCAGGCCGCCGGTGCGGATGTCGCCATCGGCCAGGAGACCGCGACGGCCCGTGTGCTGGAGGCAGCGCTGGCGGAACTGCTGCCGGGTGGCGCCGTCAAGGCTCCCCCTGCGCCGGCGGAGTAGGGCGCGAATCGGAACGCCCAGCCGGTCATGGCGGGGTTTCAGGGGGCGGTCGGCTGCGCAGGCCGCGGTCACTTCGCCCACGGGGGCAGGGCAGCCGGGTCGATGCCCAGAATCGGGGCGGCCAGCAGGAAGAACGCGGCCGCCACCAGCAGCACCCCGATCAGGTTGATGATCAGTCCGCTGCGGACCATGCGGCTCATGGGAATGCGGCCCGAGCCGAAGACGATGGCGTTGGGCGGCGTGGCCACGGGCAGCATGAACGCGCAGGACGCTGAGACCGTCGCCGGCAGCATCAGCACCAGCGGGTTGACGCCCATCGCCGGCGCGACGCCGGCCAGGATCGGCAGCATGATCTCGGTCGTCGCGGTGTTGCTGGTCAGCTCGGTCAGGAACGTCATCACCAGGCAGGTGCACAGCACCAGCGCCAGGGGACTGTGCAGCCCCAGCCCGGCGAAGGTCTGCCCGCACCAGTAGCTCAGCCCGCTGGTCGTGAAACCGGCTGCGATGCAGAACCCGCCGCCGAACAGCAGCAGGATGCCCCATGGCAGCCGCGTTGCCGTCTCCCAGTCCATCAGTCGCCCGGGCGAAGCGTCGCCCTCGCGGGCCCGACGCGACGGGATCAGGAACAGCAGCAATGCCATGCCCATTGCGATGGTTGCGTCGTCGATGAACGCGGCCCGGAACGGGCCCGGCGTGCCGTCGGCGTGGCGAAGCAGCCGCTCCATCAAGGCGGCCCATCCGACGTCGCGCCCCGTGCCCAGTTCGATGCTGCGGGTCATCCAGAGCAGGGCGGTCGCGAGGAAGACGACGAGCATGGCCTTCTCGTCCCAGGCCATTCGGCCGAGCCGGCGGATGTGCTCGCGGATGGCCCCGCGGCCGGCGGGCGGGTCGGCGGCGCCGGCGGCGCTGCGCGACTTGAGCGGGCAGGTCACGCGCACCAGCACCAGCCAGACGGCGGCCAGGAACACGACGACCATCGGCACGAAGATGACCATCCAGTGCGCGAAGCTGATCTCCGGCGCGTCGGGGAACAGCCGGGCGAGCTGGCCTCGGAAGCTGATGTTCGGCGGCGTGCCGATAGGCGTGGCGATGCCGCCCAGGCTGGCGGCGTAGGCGATGCCGAGCATGAGGGCGCAGGCGAAGTTCGAATCGCGGACCGCGTGCGTCGGCTCGACGCCGTCGTGCAGGTCGGGCATCTGGGCGATGACGGCCAGGCCGATCGGCAGCATCATCATCGCCGTCGCGGTGTTGCTGATCCACATGCTCAGGAACGCGCTGGCGATCATGAACCCCAGCACGATGGTCGCGGGCCCCGTGCCGACCAGCCGGACGATGTGCAGTGCGATCCGCCGGTGCAGGCCGCAGCGCTCCAGGCCCAGGGCGATGATGAACCCGCCCATGAAGAGGAAGACGTTGCTGTTGGCGTAGGGGATTGCGGCCTCCTTGATCGGCATGACCCCCAGCAGCGGGAAGAGGATCAGTGGCAGCAGCGACGTGGCCGGGATCGGGATCGCGACGGTGATCCACCAGCAGGCGACCAGCACGGTGATCGCGGCGGCGGTCAGCAGCCGCCGGGCCCGGGCGGCGATGCAGTCGGCGTGGGCGCTGCGATAGTCGGCTGAGTCGGCGGCGGCGTCCGCGTGGCCGCGGGCGTCGAGCAGGGCGGCGGTCTCTGCCTTCAACTCGGCGGCCAGTTTCTTGTCCTCGCCGGCCTTCCGCTCGACGGCCCGGACCATGCTGCCGGGCGTGGGCAGCGCCAGCGGCACGGCGAACAGCAGCAGGCCGAGCCAGAACCCGACCCGTTGGCCGATCGTCCTTCGCTCGCCGCTTGGGTCGATCCGATGCTCCATTAACGTTCTCCCCAGGTGTGCAGTCCGCCGAGGTGTTACTTGCCGCGGCCAGGATTCTACATGAAATCGCTCCCGGGCGGATCACTCTTTGCCCGGCTCAGGCCGGGCGTCGGCGTCCTTCCTGCGGCGGCCGGGCGGGCGGCGGCCCTGTTTGACGTCCTCGTCGAAGATCGCCTTGCGGCGCAGGATGTGGTGGTAGTGCTGGGCGAAGCGGTGGGCCTCGTCGCGCACCTGCTGGAGCAGTTGCAGCGCGGGGTTGTTGCGGCCCAGCCGGATCGGCTCGCGCTGCGTGGGCAGGTAGATTTCCTCCTCTCGCTTGGCCAGCGAGATCACCGTCGCCGGGCGGCGGGCCATCTCCGACAGCGCCTCCATCACCGAAGAGAGCTGCCCGGGCCCGCCGTCGATGAGGATCACGTCGGGGAACAGCGCCTGGCCCTGGCCGGCCTGGCGGTAGTGACGGGCGACGATCTCGCGCAGACTTGCGAAGTCGTCCACGCCGCTGACGGTCTTGATGCGGAACCGGCGGTAGCGGTTCTTGAACGGCACACCGTCGAGGAAGAAGACGGCCGATCCGACGCTCTGGCCGCCCTGGAGCGTCGCGATGTCGAACCCCTCGATCGTCCGCGGCGCCTCGGGCAGGTCCAGCACGCGAGCCAGCGAAGTGAGTCCGCGTCGCGGGTCCTGGTAGAACAACTCGGGCTGCACGTGCTCGTCCGGCTGGCCTCGCTCAGCCAGGCCCTCCAGGGCCTTGATCTGATCGCGCAGCCGGGCGGCCCGCTCGAACTCCAGGCCCGCCGACGCGTCGGCCATCTCCTTCTCCAGTTGCCGCAGCACGACCGAGCGGCGCGACTCGAAGAACCGCTGGAGCCGCTTGATGTCGCGGCGGTAGTCGTCGCGGCTGATGCGATCGGCGCAGGGCGCGGTGCACTGTTTGATGGCGTGGAGCAGGCAGGGCCGGAAGTGCCGCCGCGATTCGTCGTCGGAGTCGATCTCCAGGTGGCAGGTGCGGAACTTGAACGCCTTCTGGAGGTGCGACAGCGACTCGCGAAGGGCGGCCACGTTGGTGAACGGCCCGTAGAGCCGCGTCCCCCGGGCCTGCGGCGACCGCGTGATGTAGACGCCGGGGAAGTCCTCGCGGACGGTGATCTCCAGGTAGGGGAACGTCTTGTCGTCGGTGAGGCGGACGTTGTATTTCGGCTGGATGTCCTTGATCAGCCGAGCCTCGGTGAGCATCGCCTCGGCTTCGGTTTCGCAGTCGAGGAAGTCGACATCGACGACCTGCTCAACCATCTGTCGCTTGCGCGGGTCGAGGTCGGCCGACGGCTGAAAGTAGCTGCTCACGCGGCTGCGGAGGCTGGCGGCCTTGCCGACGTAGAGGACCACGCCACGGTCGTCCTTCATCAGGTAGACCCCGGGCGTCGTCGGGAAGCGGCGCACCTTGTCCATCAGCGGGTGCTCGGTCGGCGGGGTGGCGTCGGAGGCAGCCATTCGTCGGAATTATACACGGTCCGGAGGCAGCCGGGCCGACTGTCTCGTTGACAACCGGCCCGTCAATTCATACAGTCCACACTTGGCCAAGAGGATTACATGAAGGCGATCTGGCTTAACTTCTCTCTGCCCCGCATGGCGTGGACGCGGATGGCCGGACGGATGAACCGCCGGGCGTTCTGGGGCCTGCTGTCGCCGCTGAAGTTCGGCCAGCGGCCCATGCCCGAGTTGCCCGGCGACGACTGGGTCCGCTGCCGCACGATCATGGGAGGCATCTGCGGTTCGGACGTCGCCTCGGTCTGCCTCCGCCAGTCGCCCGACACTATTCTCCGCCCGCACGTCAGCTATCCGATGTTCCTAGGTCACGAGAACCTTGCCGAGGTCGTCGACGTCGGGCCCGCGGTCGACGCGGCCTGGGCCGGCAAGCGCGTCAGCGTCGAGCCGTCGCTGAACTGCAAGGTCCGCGGCGTCGATCCGCCCTGCCGCACCTGCGCCGAGGGCAAGATCGGCGCGTGCGAGAACTTCTCGCGAGAGGATCCGTTGCTGCCGGCCGGCGTGAGCATCGGCTACAACTGGCGCACCGGCGGGTCGTGGAGCGAGTATTTCGTCGCCCACCAGTGGCAGCTCTTCGAGGTGCCCGACTCCATCCCTGACGAGGATGCGATCCTGACCGACCCGCTCGGCTGTGCCCTGCACGGCGTGCTGGCGGGCCAGCCGAAGAACGACGAGCTGATCCTGGTCGTCGGCGCGGGCATCATCGGGCTGGGCGTGGTCGCGGGGCTGCGGGCCCTGGGCTGCGAAGCCCGGATCATCATCGACACGCGGCACGAGTTCCAGGCCGACGCGGCCGTTCGGCTGGGCGCCAACCAGGCGGTCTCGACCGGTCGGCCGGGGTCGGCGGACCGCTACGAGCGGCTGGCTGAACTGTCCGGCGCTCGCGTGGCCCGCGGCATGTTCGGCGCCCGCGTGCTGGCTGGGGGCTTCGACTTGGTTTTCGACTGCGTGGGGACCAGCCGCACGTTGCAGGACTCGCTGCGGGTCGTGCGCGGCGGCGGGCGGGTGGTGCTGCTGGGGACTAACAACGCCCGCAAGGTGGACTGGACGAGCGTCTGGTTCCGCGAGGTGCGGGTGCTCGGCGTGAATGGGCGCAAGATCGAGAAACTCGACGGCGAGGAGATCAACAGTTACGCCCTGGCGCATCGGCTGATGGCTCAGGGCAAGCTAAAGTGCAACGGGCTGCTGACGCACACCTATCGACTGGAAGACTACAAGCAGGCGCTGGCTGACGCCACCGACAAACGGTCGAGCGGCCTGATCAAGGCGGCCTTCACGTTCAAGGAAGCCGCCGGGTCGTGATCGGCCGCGGCGCGAGGGGGTTGGATGCGGGCGTCGCGCCCGCGGATGCTTGAACTATCGGCGGTCCCCCGCCTCATTGGGAGCCTATCGATGACGCAGAAGGTGGACGTTTCCATCGTCATGGGCAGCGACTCGGATTGGCCGGTCATGGAGAACTGCGCCAAGGCCCTGGCCGAGTTCGGCGTCAGCTACGACGTGCGGGTATGCTCGGCCCACCGTTCGCCGGCGGCGGCGCACGAGTTCGCGTCCGGGGCCCGGGGGCGCGGGGTGAAGGTGATCATCGCTTGCGCTGGGATGAGCGCGGCCCTGGGCGGCGTCTGCGCCGCCGCCAGCACGTTGCCCGTGATCGGTGTGCCGACCTCGTCGGGCATGCCGGGCGGGCTGGACGCGCTGCTGAGCACGGTGCAGATGCCGCCGGGCGTGCCGGTCGCGGGCATGGGTCTGGACGCCGCCGGCGCCCGCAACGCGGGCATCTTCGCGGTCGAAATCCTCAGCCTCACCGACGCGTCGCTGGTGGACAAGCTGGCGGCCTACAAGAAGAAACTGGCCGACGGCGTCGCGAAGAAGAACGAGGCGTTGCAGAAGAAGTTGGCCGGCGAATAGGCCGCCCGGTTTTCTCGCAACGTGTCCCGTCGCGATTTCCCCGCGTCGCCGCGTCTCCGTGTCCTCGCGTCAGCGACTTGCAGAAAGACGTTCCCATGCACAAGCAACCCGTTCGCACCATCCATTGGCTTGGCGGGCTCGACGGGGCCTGCGAGATGATCGACCAGACGCTCCTGCCCGGCGAGGTCCGCATGCTCCGCGTCACCGACGTGGAAACCATGTGGCAGGCGATCAAGCGGCTGAGCGTCCGCGGGGCGCCGGCCATCGGCATCGCGGCCGCCTACGGCGTCGTGCTGGGCATCCGCGACAGCGAGAGCGTTGAGGACCTCCTCGTCGATCTCAAGGAGACCACCGACTACCTGGCGACCAGCCGACCGACGGCTGTCAATCTCTTCTGGGCCCTGGAGCGGATGTCGGCCGTCGCCCAGGCCAACGCCGGCCTGCCGCTGGAGGAACTCAAGCTCCGCCTGCTGGCTGAGGCCGAGGCCGTCCGCGAGGAGGACGCCGCCATGTGCCGGGCGATCGGTCGGCACGGCCAATCGCTGATCGCCCCGGGCAACGGCGTGTTGACGCACTGCAACGCGGGCGGGCTGGCGACGGCGGAATATGGGACGGCGCTGGCCCCGATGTTCGCCGCCCACGCCGCCGGCGTGCCCTTCCGCGTCTTCGCCGACGAGACGCGGCCGCTGCTCCAGGGGGCCCGGCTGACGACCTGGGAACTCATGCAGGCGGGCATCGACACGACCCTGATCACCGACTCGATGGCCGGGTTCGTGATGAGCCAGGGCAAGGTGGACCTGGTCATCACCGGGGCCGACCGCATCGCGGCCAACGGCGATGCCGCCAACAAGATTGGCACTTACTCGGTGGCCCAACTCGCTCGCGTTCACAACATCCCCTTCTACGTCGCGGCGCCCAGCTCGACGTTCGACCTGAGCCTGGCCAACGGGTCGGCTATCCCCATCGAGGAACGCGGCGCGGAGGAAGTGACCGAAGGCTTCGGGCGGCGGACCGCGCCGGCGGGCGTGAAGGTCTACGCCCCGGCGTTCGACGTGACGCCGCACGAACTGATCGCCGCGATCATCACCGAACGCGGCCTGGTTCAGCCGGTGAACGAACACACGGTTCGGGCCGTCATCGAAGGATGACTTCCGTTCACAGCATCAGCGGTGAATAGGGCAGGCCCAGAGACTCGGCGACCGGCCGGTGGGTCACCTTGCCGCCAGCCATGTTGATGCCGGCGGCGACGCCGGGGTCGCGGCGGGCGGCTTCGAGATAGCCCAGCCGGGCGATCCGACGGGCGTAGGGCAGCGTCGCGTTGCACAGGGCGTAGGTCGAGGTTCGGCCGACCGCGCCAGGCATGTTGGCGACCGCGTAGTGGACCACGTCGTCAATGATGTACGTCGGGTCGCTGTGCGTGGTGGGGTGCGTAGTCTGGACGCAGCCGCCCTGGTCGACGGCGACATCGACGATGACCGCGCCCTTCTGCATCGTGGCCAGATCCTCGCGGCGGATCAGCATCGGCGCCCGGGCGCCGGGGATCAGCACGGCGCCGACGACGAGGTCGGCCTGCTGGCAGAGTTCGCGGATGGTGTGCGGGTCGGAGAAGACCGTGCGAACGTTGGCCGGCATGACGTCGCTGAGGTAGCGCAGCCGCTGGAGGCTGATGTCGCAGATGGCGACCGACGCGCCGAGCCCGGCAGCCACCTTGGCGGCGTTGGTGCCGACGACCCCGCCGCCCAGCACGAGAACGTTGGCAGGCGCCACCCCGGGCACGCCGCCCAGCAGGACGCCGCGGCCGAGCTGGGGACGCTCGAGATACTTGGCGCCCTCCTGGACGCTCATCTTGCCGGCGACCTCGCTCATGGGGGTCAGCAGCGGCAGCAGGCTGGCCGAGTCGGTGATCGTCTCGTAGGCGACCGCAACGGCGCCGGAGGCCATGAAGGCCGCCGACATCTTCGCGTTGGCGGCGAAGTGGAAGTATGTGAACCAAATCTGTCCGGGGCGGATGGCAGCCAACTCGGCTGGCTGGGGCTCCTTCACCTTGATGATCATGTCGGCGCGAGCGTAGATTTCGGCGACGCTGTCAACGATCTCGGCGCCGCAGACGGCGTATTCCTCGTCCATGATGCCGCTGCCGACTCCGGCGGTCGCCTGCATCAGGACCTGGTGGCCGTCGCCCACGAGCAGCTCCGCGCCCACGGGCAGAAGCCCGACGCGGTATTCATCCTTCTTGGTCTCAGCCGGGACGCCGATGATCATGCCGTGCTCCTTAAGCCAACCACTGCGAGGGAGTCACTCTACCGCTGCTTGGCAGGCCGTGCAACATGCAGGCGTGCCCGCCTCGGGCGGTGGGAGGGATGGAGCCTTCGCGGGTAATCCGGCCCCTCCGCTCCAGCGGCTGTACAGAAAGTCAACGTCGATCACGGACGAACGACACACGGTGGTTTGTGGCTGTTGATTTTGCACAACAGCAGGTGTTGGTTTTCAGGACATTCCTGTTGCGTAGCAGCGCGCGGGAGGCTATATTTCCGAGACAATTGCTGTTCGGAACATGCTTGTCAGGCATGTCGGAAGCGATGGCCGAAGCCCACATCCTGTTGATATTAGTGAAGTTGTAGAATCAATTCGCCGATGGTGACTCCAGCGATGTTGCGAAAAAGCAACATTTTGACCGGTGGCGTCACTGGATGACGCTGGTTTCCTGAAACGATGACTACATCGTCTCGAAAAACGCGGCCCGGTGCTTCCGGCGAGAGTTCTGCGCTGGGTCTGATCACCGAATCGATCCTGCACAACCTGCCCGTGGGCCTGGTCATATTCGATCGAAAGTGCGAGGTCCGGGCGGTCAACAAGCTTTCAAGCCAGCTCCTGAATCCCGGCTCGCGGCTGGACGAGATGCTTTCCACCGGCACGCCCGAGCGAAGCACCGAGGACTGGCGCGAGCAACTGGTCAGTTGCATGACCGGCGGCGAGGCGGCCCGTGTCGAGGACATGGTCTACCTCCACCTGGGCACCGAGGAGCAGCGCATCTATCGCTTCAGTTGCTCCCCGATGTCCGGCAGCCAGGGGCCCGGGCAGTTCGGCGTGATGGTCATCGAGGACGTCACCACGCAGACGACGATGGAGAAGCGGCTGGCGGTCAGCGAGCGCATGGCCGCCGTCGGCAAGCTGGCCGCCCGCGTCGCCCACGAACTGAACAACCCGCTGGACGGCATCCTCCGCTACATCAACCTGGCCGGCCGGGCGATGGACAAGGGGGCCGGACGCGAGCGCGTCGACCACTACCTCGACCAGGCCCGCACAGGCTTGATGCGGATGGTGCAGATCATCAGCGAGTTGCTGGAGTTCAGCCGCACGACTCACGCGGCGGCCGAGGACGCAGCCATCAGCCAGTTGATCGAGGACGCGATCAGGGCGATGGACCAGAAGGCGATGGAGCAGCGGGTGACCATCGTCAGCGTCTACGACGACAGCCTGCCGGCGGTGCGGAGCGGAAATCTGTTCCAGGTCTTCTGCAACCTTATCAAGAACGCGGTGGACGCGATGCCCGACGGCGGGACGATCACCGTAACCGCAGGCATCGAGGAATCCCACGTGGTCATCCGGTTCGAGGACACCGGGGTCGGCCTGCCCGATGGCGACAACGAGAAGATCTTCGAGCCGTTCTTTACGACCAAGGCGCCCGGCCAGGGAACCGGCCTGGGCCTGGCGATTTGCCGCGACATCGTCGAGAAGTACGGCGGGCGCATCGAGGCGGGCAATCGCCCCGAGGGCGGCGCCTGCTTCACCATCTCCCTGCCGTTGAGCAGTTGCAGCATGATGAAACCGTCCGACGAGTCGCGCCCGGAATCCAGGAAGCGCCCCGGGGGGGACCAGAGGGAGGACCGTTCCAGTGGCCAATGAGCACATCCTCATCGTGGACGACGACGCCATCATCGTCGACTCTCTGAAGGAATTCCTTCAGCTCGAGGGGTACGACGCCGACGGCGTGGAGGACTTCGACGGGGCCCTGACGGCCCTTGAGAAGCGCGCCTACCAACTGGTCATCACCGACGTCAACATGCCCGACGGCGACGGCTTCGAGCTGTTGCGCGTCATCAAGCAGCGATACCCCGAGGTCGTGGTCATCATGATCACCGGCTACGGGACCATCGAGTCGGCGGTCGAGGCCATCAAACTGGGCGCCTACGACTACCTGACCAAGCCGATCATCGATGACGAGATCCGCCTCGTTGTCAAGCGGGCCCTCCAGCAGCAGTCGTTGATCCGCGAGAACCAGACGCTGCGCGATCAGCTCGACATGCGCTACGGCCTGGACAACATCATCGGGCACGACTACAAGATGCTCCGCGTGTTCGACCTGGTCGAGTCGGTCGCCAGCAGCAACTCAACGGTGCTGCTCACCGGCGAGAGCGGCACGGGCAAGAGCCTGGTTGCCCGTGTCATGCACCACCGCTCCGGCCGCGCCAGCAAGCCCTTCGTCGAGGTCTCCTGCGGCGCCCTGCCCGAGACCCTGCTGGAAAGCGAACTGTTCGGCCACGTCAAAGGCTCGTTCACCGGCGCGATCAGCGACAAGAAGGGCCGCTTTGTCGCAGCCGACGGCGGCACGATCTTCCTGGACGAAATCTCGTCGGCCACGCCCGGCCTCCAGGTCAAGCTGCTGCGCGTGCTCCAGGAGCGCCAGCTCGAAGCCGTCGGCTCCAACGAGACGATCAACGTCGACGTCCGCGTCGTGCTGGCCACCAACCGCGACCTCAAGGCGGCCGTCGAGCGGAACGAGTTCCGCGAGGACCTCTACTACCGCATCAACGTCGTGGCGATCGACCTGCCGCCGCTGCGCGAGCGGCTGGGCGACATCCCGCTGCTGGCTGAGCATTTCCTCAAGAAATATGTCAGCCAGCAGAGCACCAAGCAGATCACGAACATCAGCGAGTGGGCGCTCAAGGCCCTCCAACGCTACCCCTGGCCGGGCAACGTGCGAGAGCTGGAGAACGTCGTCGAGCGGGCCGTCGTGCTCAGCAAGGGCCCGCTGATCGAGATGGAGGACCTGCCGCCGAGCATACTGGAGCAGGACGACGTCGCCCAGCCGTTGCAGAGCCGTCAGCCGATGAGCCTCAAGGAGGCGCTGGAGGTTCCCGAGCGGGCCGTCATCCGCCAGGCCCTGATCGCCAGCAACTGGAACCGCCAGCAGACGGCCGAGATGCTCAAGATCAACCGCACGACGCTCTACAAGAAGATACGCTACTACGGATTGGACAAGGAAGGATAGGGCGGCGTCCGGCGTTCACGTGCCCCGCAAGAGAAAACAAGAAGCCCGGAGCGATTCGCTCCGGGCTTCCTTCGTTCGCCCGGCTGGGTCCGCCGCATCACGCCACCGCAGGCGCCGACTCGGCGGCCTCCAGCGTTTCGCCCTCCTCGCCGCGGACGGTGCGTCCGTCGAAGCGTACCGCGACGCGGCGGCTGACGCCCTGCTCCTGCATCGTGATGCCGTAGAGCGTGTTGGCCACCGTCATCGTCCGCTTGGAGTGCGTGATGATGATGAACTGGCTGAAGCTCGTGAACTCGAGGATGAGCTGGTTGAACCGCTCATTGTTGGCTTCGTCCAGTGCGGCGTCGACTTCGTCCAGGATGCAGAACGGGCTGGGCTTGCTGCGGAAGATCGCCAGCAGCAGCGCCAACGCGGTCATGGTCTTCTCGCCGCCGGACAGCAGCGAGATGGACCGCAGTTCCTTGCCCGGCGGTCGGGCGATGATCTCGATCCCGCTCTCCAGCAGGTCGTCGGGGTTCTCCATGACCAGGTCGGCCTTGCCGCCGCCGAACAGCTTGCGGAACAGCTCGCGGAAGTGCTCCTGCACCTGGGCGAAGGTCTCGGCGAACCGCTTGCGGCTCTCGTTGTTGATCCGCTCGATCAGCGACGCCAGTTGCTCGCGGGCCCGCTCCACGTCGCCGAGCTGGCCGTGCAGGAACGTCGACCGCGATTCGAGCTGCTCCTGCTCGGCGATCGCATCGAGGTTCACGTTGCCCAGCCGCTCGATCTTACCGCGGAGGTCGGCGATTTCGGCCTCCACCGCGTTCCAGTCCACGCTCAGGTCGCCCTCGCTGGGCCGCTGCGTCTGATAGAGCTGCGGCAGGTCGATGCCGTGGTCCTCGCCGACGCGTTGGACCAGATCCTCCTGCCGGACGCGCTGCTCGTTCTGGGCCACCTGCGTCTCGTGCAGCGATTCCTCCGCGGCGTGGAGCTGGTGACTGGCGGCCCGGGCGGCCTCCTCCAGGTCGCCCAGCTCGCGGCGGACCTCGCTCAGCTCGCCCGCGCGGACGACTCGGGCGTCGCCCAGACTCTGCTTCTGGACGAACAGCGACGCGATGGCCGCCTCGCCGTTGAGCTGGGCCTGCTGGCTCTGGGCGATTCGCTCAGCCAGCGAGCGGCAGTCGCTGCGGGCCGCCGCCTGGAGCGATCGCTGCTCCGACAGGCCTCGCCGGACCGCACCAAGCTGGCTGCGCACGCCCAGCCGGCGTTCCTCCACCTGGCCGAGTTCGACCTTGGCCTCGGTGATCGCCCGTGTGAGTTGCTCGGCCCGGGCCCGGCGGCCGCTGAGCCGGTCGGTGAATTCCTCGGCCTGCGTCGCCAGCGTGTGCCGCCGCCGCTCCAGGTGGGCCAGTTCCTCCTCGACCTGCGTCTGGCCGACGGCGGCTTTGTGACGGCGGGCGACGAGTTCCTCGACCTCGCCGGCCAGCAGCTTCTGCTCGGCCAGCAGTTCGTCGATCGCCCCCTCGGCCTGGCGAAGCTGGCCGCTGATCTCGACGCGCTCGGTCGACCGCTGGTAGACCTGGCTGCGAAGCTCCTGCTGGACCTGTTCGATCTGGGCGGCCTCCGCCGACTCGGCGGACAGCTCGCTCTCGACCTGGGCGACGCGTCCGGTGAGCGTTTCCAGTTGCTCGTTGAGGGCCCGCAGCTCGGCCTTGCGCCCGATCAGTCCGATCGTCGCGGGCGACTGGTCGGCGGCGGCTTCGCGGCGGCCGGGCGCGGTCACGCGGCCGTCAGCCGACACGCGGTAGCCGTCGGGGGTGATGAACTGGAGCTGCGAGTTGTTCAACGCCTCGGCAGCCAGTTGCGTTGCGACCTCCAGCGACTCGACCAGCAGGGCCCGTCCGAGCAGCAGGTCGCGCACGCCCAGGAAGACCGGCTGGCAGAGCGCCTTCTGACTGACCGGCCCGATCACGCCGGGCCGATTCAGCCACGGGCTCAGGTCCGGCGTCGCCGGGCTGAGCCGGTCCAGGCAGATCAGCGTGACCTCGCCGGCCAGCGAGTCGAGCAGCAGCCGCGCCGGTTCGGCGGCCAGGGCATCGCCCTGGCGGACCACGATCCACTGGTCGCGGTCGCCCAACGCGGTCTGCACGATCGCGGCGTCCTCGGGCGCGACGGTGAACAAGTCGGCGACCAGGCCGGCCAGCCCGTCGATGCGCGGGTTGTTGCCATCGGGGGCGGCGTCGGCTTCAGCCTGGCGGCGGAGCAGGTCGGCGGGGCCGTCGGCCAGGCCCTCCAGCCGGCGTTCCATCGCGACCAGCAGGTCGCGGCGGCCGTTCAGCGACGCCCGGCGGTCCTTCAGGTTGCCCAGCCGCTCGCTCAACTCGCGGATGGCCGCGCCCTTGGCGGCGGCGGCGGACTTGGCCTGCTCCACTTGCGAGTGGAGGTCGGCCAGCTCCGCGTCGATGCGGGCGATCTCGGCCTGGCAGGTCTCGCGCTGGCGGCGGCGGCGTTCGAGATGGTCGTCGATCTCACGCTCGCGGTTGCCCAGCCGCTCCTGCTGGGCCGACAGGTTGGCCTGGGCCGTCTTGTGCTCGTGCAGCGTGTTGTTCAACTGGGCGGTCTTGCGGACCAGGTCGAACAGGGCCGCGCTGGTCTGCTCCGACGCCGCGGCGATCTCGTTGAGTTCGACATCCAGGGCGTGCTGGTCGCGGCCGATGGCCTCGATGCGGCTGCGCCCGGTTTCGGCGGCGGCGTCGAGTTCGGCGGCCGATGCGTTCAGATCGCGCTCATGGGCGGCCAGTTCGTTGATCCGGTGGTACAGGCCGACCAGCCCGCCGCGGCGGGCAGTCAGTTCGGCGGCCAGTTCCTTCTCTCGCTCGGCGGCGTAGTGGATGCGGTCGCGGTGGTTGGCCACCTGCGAGGCGACCTGTACGAGGCGGTTGTCCAGGTCGGCCAGTTCGCCGGCGAGCGAGAGTTGGCGATCGTCCAGTTCCTCCAGCCGGGCGGTCGCCTGCGACTGGGTCGCGGCGTGGCGGGCGACGAGGTCCTGGGCCTCGGCGACCAGCCGCTGGGCCTCAGCCAGTCCTTCGGTGAGCTTGTGATACTGGAACAGGTAGTGCGACACGCGCAGCTCGCGCAGCCGCTGGTCGTATTCCTGGTAGTTGCGGGCCCGGGTGGCGGCGGCCTTGATCGTCCGCAGGCGGCGGTCGACCTCGCCGATGATGTCGGTCAGCCGAAGCAGGTTCTGCTGGACGCGCTCGAGCTTGCGCTCGGCTTCGCGCTTGCGGGCGCGATACTTGCTGATGCCGGCGGCCTCCTCGAAGATCGCGCGGCGCTCGGTCGCGTTGGAGGCCAGCACCTGATCGACCTTGCCCTGTTCGACCAGCGAGTAGGCGTCCACGCCCACGCCGGTGTCCATGAACAGTTCCTTGATGTCGCGCAGTCGGACGACCTTCTTGTTCAGCAGATACTCGCTCGTGCCGTCGCGATAGAGCCGTCGGCCGACGGAGACCTCGGTCTGCTCGACCGGCAGACGGCGGTCGGAGTTGTCGAAGGTGAGGATGACCTGGGCCATGCCGGCGGGCTTGCGTCCGCCCGAGCCGTTGAAGATCACGTCCTGCATGCCGTCGCCGCGGAGGCTCTTGGCCGACTGCTCGCCAAGGACCCACTTGAACGAGTCGACAACGTTGCTCTTGCCGCAGCCGTTAGGTCCGACGATGACGGTCGTGCCCTCATCGAAGACCAGCTCGGTCTTGTCGGCGAAGGACTTGAATCCGAAGGCTTCAAGCTTCAGCAGCTTCATAGGCAGTTTGCTCCCGGGCGTCGCGGCGGCAACCGGAGGGCAGGGCGGTCACGGGCGCAAAACAAACACACCAACGGCGGACCGGCCGGCCGATTGCGAAAGAATGGTATGCAGGAATTCCGCTGCTTGCCCGCTGTCCTCCATGACCGATCCCCAGGGAAGGGGATCACACCCAGAACTGTGCGACAAGGTCCACGGGACCACAATATACGGCGTATGGGGGTGCGAAGCAACCTTTAAGTAGTGGTATGGGCGAGATTTGTCGGCCTACCGTTGGTCCGATAACACGCCCGACAGGGCTATCTATCGACCGTCGGCGGCGTTGGGGATGAGCAATTCCTGCGCGTTGGAGCCCTGCAAAAACGGCCGCGACTCGGCTCGGGGGGAGTGCGTCTTGGCCGCTCTTGTTTGGCCGGGGGCCAGGGTAGCCAGGAGGCGATCAGCCGGCGCGGTCCACCTCCGGGTCGACCTCGACCGGCCGAATGCGGCCACGGGCAACGGCCGGGCTCGGCCGAGGCTCCTGTGGGCTGGACCCGCAAGACCGCGCCCGCGGGATGCAGGCCGACTCAGGCCGATACAGGCCAATGCAGGCCGGCGGCTGGGGTCACTCGCCGGCCGGCGGGGCCTCGACGGACTCGACAAGGCGGCTGAGTTGGCCGGTGGCGTCGTCGCCTCGGCAGGTGAGGTAGAAGGGCTCGCGCGACAACACCAGCGGCAGCCGCCCGCCGGTCGGCTTGGCCGCCGATTCGTTGCCCATGAAGTCCATGATCGTCAGCCGCCCGGCGTCCAGCCCCGCCGGCAGCGTCGCCCGGCCGGCGAGGCGGTCGGCGAAGTGCGGGAGCATCGTGTAGCAGACGGCCGTCGCGGAAGAGTCGTCGGCGAACAGGTGCGCCTGGAACGGCCCGCGGTCGGTGCGACGCTTGAAGGCCTTGCCGTCGATCGCCAGCGCCAGCGCGGCGTGGGCGGAGGCGAGCGGCTTGAACGCCCGGGCCTCGTCCCACATGCCCGCCTCGATGGGCGGCGGTTCGAGCACGCGCGGCTTGGCGAACGCGCGGAACCGCCATGGGTCGGCCTGGTGGTAGTAGAACACGCGCGTCACGCCGTTGGACAGGTTGGTCATGTACATGCGGACCAGTTCGCAACAGGCGTTGCGGAAATGGAACCGGGCTTCGGGCTCGAACAGGCCTGCGCGGTCCTGGTCGAGGAAACTCGTGCTGAGCACCGACGCCTCGGTGTTCCAGATCGGCATGTCTTTCAAACCGTGGGCGTCCAGCACACCGCGGAACCACGCCAGTTGCTCGGACCCGGCGTCGGGGTCGAGGTAGTGGATCGAGATCGCGTCCATCGGTCGGCCGTCCAGGGCGTCGAGCATGCGGACGATCCAGTCGCGGCTGTCCAGGTCCAGCCCGCCGCCGCCGATGACGGTGCAGCGCGGATCGGCGCGCCTGGCGGCGTCATAGGCGACCTTCAGCAGCCGGGCGTAGTCGGCCGGCGAACCGCGCCAGAAGCCCGAGTAGTGCGGCTCGTTCCAGACCTCCCAGCAGCGGATGCTGCCGCGCTGCCGCTCGACCAGCGTCCGCACATAGCGGGCGAAGTCGGCGGCGTCGCGCGGGGGAAAGGCCGCGAAGTTCCGGTCGTCCGGCTGTGTGCTGGCCCATCGCGGCGTCCAGAGAAACTCGCCGAGCGTGGACATCCCCGCGGCGTCGACGCTCCGCTGGGCGGCGTCGCCGAACTGCCAGTCGTCGCGACCGGTCGGCTGGACCCGCGTCCACCAGGTGTACTGAAGCATGTCGTGGCACCGCGCCCAGCGGATGCCGATGCTTCGCCCAGCCGACAGGTGCCAGTCCAGATTGATGCCGTCCATGTGTCCGCCGAAGTACGACCGCGGGTCGGCCGGGCGGTCGGCCAGGGCCTTGGACACGACGACGAAACTGGCAAGATCCTCGACCCAGCCCCCGCCGGCGTCGCCGGCGTTGACGTGCAGCGCGATCTTGAAGCAGCCCCGGCCGAGCGGGTCGAAGGCCACCTCAGCGGGCGTTTGCGCGCCGCGCGAGAGCTTCGCGTCGAACGTCCGTTCCGCGACGACCTTCTCCCGCACGTCGATCAGCCGGCAGGTCAGCCTGACTGCGGCGGGCAGCGGCCGGTCGGTGGTCAGCCTGAACGCGAGCTTCGGCTGGCCGCGGTCGAAGTAGACGTTTCCGTCGCACATGCGATCGACCGAGACGACGCGGACGAGGCCCGCGGGGGCGGCCGCGGGCGGCTGGCCGACCGGCCATTGCGACAGGTCAGGTCGGCTGGTCAGCGAGACGTTGCTGACGCCCAGGTCCGTGCCCCATCCGCCGAGCAGGCCGAACTGTCCGCCCGCCGGCGGTGCGTCGGGGTCTTCCCAGTCGATCAGCAACTTGTCGTCGACGAAGCCGCGGACGCGTCGGCCGACAACGACCAGGCGAAGTTCCAGCCGGTCGCCGGCGCGGGCATAGATCCAGTAGCGCGGCGCGGAGGCGACGACCTTGGATTGGCCGCCGGTCAGCCGCAGGAGTTCCAGGCGGCTGAACTGCCGGTTGGTCTGGAGGCAGTAGACCCCGCGCGCGAGCAGGCCGACGTGGTGATTGCGGCCGGCCCCGTGGAGCGTGGCCCTCCAGGTCGCGTCGCCCGGGCAGGCCACGTCCAGAATGGCGCGGGGGTTGGAACGGTCGCTGGCGATGTGCAGGCGTCCGCCGACGATGCGGCAGATCCCCTCGGCCAGCCGCCAGTGTGCGGGCGGGGCCGGTCCGTCGGGCAGGGCGGCGAAGTCGCTTCGGTAGAACTCGCCGTCGTCGGCGCCGGCGGACGCCATGCCGGCAGGCGTCCACGACGCCAGCAGACACGCGATCATCAGTCGGCCGGCGGGACGGGGCATCGGCGACTCCGTAACGCCCGGGGTCAGCCCCCGATCTTCGGCGGGGCGCCCGGGGCCTCGATGACGATGTCGGGCCGGTCGTCGTCCGGGCGCGTCGTCGGGCCGGCGCCCTGGTCGCCGTCGGCGGGGGCGCGGACCTGGTCGGCGATAGACTTCTCGGCGGCCAACTCGACGTCGACACGGCTGAGCGGCTGGAGATAGATGTCCGACGGAATCTGGTTGGTCTTGCTCAGTTGGTAGAGAACGTGCACGACCTGGGCGTAGTTGAGGCCGAAGCCCTCGATGTGCCGGTTTTCGTTGCGGTAGGGCGGCGAACCAAGCGCGCGGATCAGGTCGGCGAGAAGGTAGCCGGTCTTGTAGACGTAGGTGGGCACGTCGCGATTCACCGGGAGCTTGGTCTGCTCGTCGATGACCGACCGCGTTTCATACCCGACCTGCACCATCTTGTCGGTGGTCGGATCGGCGCGGAAGACGCTCAAGTCCGCGTCGCCGGCCTTGGCTGCGATGGTGACACCGGTGCGTTTGGAGGCCATCATCGTCGGGTTCATGAGCTTGAGGCGATGGCCGCCGAAGATGACGATCCGCGGCTCGGAGATGCGCGTGACGAACACCAGGTAGGGCCCGTCGCAGCGGACGACGTCCAGGCGGAAGCCGAGCTTGTCCAGGCCGATCCACTGGCTCTGGATCAGCTCGCCTCCGAGGCGGTCGATGCTCTGGTAGGCGGCGATGCGGACGAGCGGGTCTTCCTCGCTGAGCAGCCGGGCCAGGCGGATACCGATGTTGCGGAACCGGTGCGGCTCGCCCAGGGCCAGGATGGCCGGCACGCGGTACGGGCTCTCCTTGTCCTGCGTGATCTCGTAGAGCGTTTCCATCGCCAGGCTGTCGTCCAGCCGAAGGCCCGCGTAGGCGGCGTAGTAGACCACCGACGGGTTGCGATCGCGATAGAGCGTGCGGAGATAGGAGATGGCCGGCTTGCCGATGCCGATGTAACTCAGCGCGATCCGCATGCGGTCGCAGTCGGGCCAGGTCAGCTCCTTGGCCAGTTCGGTCATCCGCTGGGCGGCGAAGCCCGGCTCGTGCCGCAGGTAGAGCTGCTGGATCAGCCTCAGCCAATAGTCCATCTGCGGGCGATAGGCCCGCGGCGCGGTCAGCTCGATGATCCGTGCGTCGCGGGCGTGGGCGACGCGGTGGACTTCCGGCGCGTGGAAGGCGGTGTTGATCTGGTCCTGGCAGGCCTGGGCGATCTGGTAGTCGGCCTGGCGGAGGGTCAGGAAGAGCGGCTGGTCCTTGATGACGCGGGCGCCACCGAGAATCGTGCCGATGCGCGGATCGACTTGCGGGAGGGGTTTCTCTTCGCCGGCGGCGTTGGACGGATCGACCGGCGCGGGCGTGGTGTCCGGTGAATTCAACTCGGCGAAGGGGTTGACGAAGACCGACCCGGCCGCGAAGGCAAACGTCTCGCCGTGGATGAGCCCGCCGGTGATGCCGCGCCGCCAGAGCGACAGCTCGGTGGTGATGAGAACCCCGCCTTCGAGGCTCGTGGTCTGTGTGCCGGGCAGCGCCGAGACGGTCACGTCGAAGGTCTGGTCCTTGATGGCGCCGTTGGGCATCCGCCCGCGGACCTCGACGACTGCCGTCTTGGGATCGTCGATCCACTTCTCCAGCGGGACGCCGGAAAGCACCGACGCCGACTCGCCGGCGTGCATCTGGTTGAGCTGGTCGTAGATGATCTTGCGGATCGACGGCGGGCATTCGCTGCAGCCGGTGGTTCCGGGCAGCAGCACCAGGCCGAACCCGCGGATCAGCGTCTCGGCGCCGGCCGACGTGTCGGCGTAGTAGCCGATCGTGTCGTCGTAGCTGGGGATCGCCTTCTGGGGGCGAAGGTCGACCGGCGGCGCGGAATACTCGATGGGCTTGGCGCAGCCGGGCATGGCCGCAGCGGCTGTCAGAGCCACCGCCCCGGCCAGCGCCAACAACAGTCGCCCGGACCGCCGGGCGGCGGATGAGTCAAGCAGCCGGTTGAACATGCAACCTACCTCGTCGTCTGGGTGAACACCTGTCCCTGCGCAGCGCCGTCCGGATGATAGTATGAAGCCGGATCGTACAGAGTTTCATGCTACAGGCAGGGGCGATTTTCGACAAGACAGGAAACGACGCGCACGGCGTGAGCGGCGCTACGCGGGCGCAGCCGCCAGCTTGTCCGCCGACAGGGCAACCTTGCGGAACGCCGCGGCGTAGAGGGCGATCTCGTCGGGCCGATCGTGCTTGAACCAGGGCACGCCCAGGCAGCGCGACGCCAGCGCCTCGGTCACCGGCAGCGAGCCGGGCCCCTGGCGAAGGTCGCGGTCGCTGTGGGCGATCCGCGTCGGGCGGCCGTCTCGGTAGATGTCGGCGGCGTTGAGCATGGGGTGCAGGTGAAGGGGCGTGTTGCAGCCGCGCCCGCCGCGCCCGCCCTCGGCCTGCACCGCGGCGATGAACCGCTCGACCGGCAGGCCGCCCAGTTCCTCGGGCAGGTAGTGGCCCAGCGGGTTATACCATCCGCCCATCGTGCTGCCCAACCCGGCGGCGGGGCGATGTGGCCGCAGGCCCGGCGTTCCCTCCAGCAGGTCCCAGAAGCGGTTCATTGCCGACTGGATTCCGGCGATCCGCCGATCGTAGCGGGCCAACTGCGTGCGAACCAGCGCCGCGGACATCTGGTTCATCCGCCCCTTGATCTGCCCCAGCGGCAGGCCGGCGAAGGGACGCAGGTCCGGCGCGGTCAGTTCGGTCGCGTTGCGGCGGTAGTTCCCGAACGCCAGGGCCCGCTGGAAGATCGTCTCGTCGTCGGTCCAGAGCACGCCGCCCTCGCCGGCAGGCAGGCTCTTGGCGGTCATCAGCGAAGCCGCCGACACGAGCCCGAACGTTCCGGCCTTGCGCCCGCGACAGAGGCTGCCCTGGGCGTGCGAGACGTCTTCGATGACCGGCAGGCTGTGCCGCCGGGCCACGGCCATGATCGCTTCCATGTCGCAGGGGTGGCCGCAGTAGTGGACGACCATGATCGCCCGCGTCCGCGGCGTGATGTGCCGCTCGATGTCGTCCGGGTCGATGCAGAGCGTGTCCGGCTGGATGTCGGCGAAGACCGGCGTCGCCCCGAGGCTGAAGAGCTGGAGGCAACTCGCCCAGTAGGTCATCGAGGGGCAGATCATCTCGTCGCCGCGCCCGATGCCGGCGGCCCACATCGCGACCAGCAGCGCCGTCGTACCGTTCTCGAACGTCAGCGCGTGCCGGGCGCCCTGCCAGGCAGCGAACTCCTGTTCGAATAGCTGGCTGACGTCGTCGCCACTCATGGTTCCGGCGCGGAGAACCTGGAGCACGGCGCGCTCGTCGTCGGGCGTGATGATCGGCCAGGCGAACAGGTCGGCGTGGTCCTGAGGGACGGCGCGAGGGCCGCCCAGGATCGCCGGTTCGCAGCCGAAGACGTCTGGCATGGCAACGGCGGGGCGCATGTTCAGCTTCTCCTCATCGGGTCGGCGCTAGGAAATGAAGCTACCCGGCGACGCGGCGCGGGTCAACCCGGCGGCCGGATGCCGGTCGGGCCGGGTCGCGTCTTGTGACGCGAAGGGAAGTCGATTGGGGCCAACGGGGCGGCGGGCATCCCGCCGAGCGGCGGGAAAGAGGAACCGGCAGTCGCATGAAATCCGACCGACGCCAGGCCTGGCGACATTATCTTCTGGCGTTCGTCTGAGCCTGCGGGGTCGTGTTCTGGCGTCCCAACGAACCGCCCCTGGATGGCCACGAGGCCTATGTCGCCGTGGCGTTCGTCCCGTCCGACTGGCGGGCCCGCGTGCTGCACATGCTCGGCATGGGGGTGGTCATCGTCGGTCCGCTCTGGCTGGCGGTCTGGGCGTTCCAGCGCGGGCGCAGCCGAGCGGTGGTCGCGGCGCTGACCGCGGGGGCCGCACTGGCCAGCGTTGGTTTTTCCACGCGGGCCGACCTGTGGGACCGCAAGCCCGAGAACCTGACCGTCGGGCTCTGGGCGGCGTCGATCGTGCCGCAAGGTGAGGGCGTTTCAGCCTACGGCCGCGTCGATGGGGCGGTGAACTTCTATTTCGGCCGCGACCTGCCGGAGGTGCTGGAGACCCGCAAGCACCTGTCCAACGTCCTGGATCCCGACGAGGCCGCCCGACGATGGGCGGCGCAGGTGAACCCGGCCGATCCGCCGCTGTGGGTGATCGGCGTCCGGGAGGACGTCGCGGAACTCGGCGAACTGGGCTACGCGCTCTGGCCAGGTCAGGACGCGACCTCGGCTCCGATGACAAGCCGCTGCTGTTCCGCTACCATCCGACAACCGCAACCGTCCCAGCCGGCGATACGTGACCGCCCGCCGGCCTCGTTCGAATCGCCTGTCCCGTCGCGTCGGCCGGCCGCGAGGGTCGCCCGCTGGCAGGCACTTGCCCGGCGGGGCGGGGGGCGGTAGAGTGGCGGCGTCATGTCCTTGTCTTGAGTCGCGGGGAGACGCCTTGGGGGCCGGCCTGTCCGGACTGAACGCTTCGCCTCCAGCCTCCACGTCGATGTCGGCCGACCGCGGCTCGCGGGCTGTGCGGACGGCTGGCTTGGGGTCTCATGCTCCGTCGTCCGCTCGCTCGGCCCGCACCTGAACTGGAGGCCCGATCCGCCATGACTGCAAGACCGACCGGGACGTCGATGCTGACCGTTGCAGTGGCCCTGGCGATCCTGGCGTGCCCGTTCGACGCCGCCTGGGGCAAGGACTTCAAGAGCGACGATGGCTACTCCTTGTCCTACCCCGACGACTGGGTCATCCTGACCAAGGGCCAGCAGCAGGAGGTCGCACGCGTGGCTCGCGAAAAGGGGGTCCGTGTCCCCGAGGCCGATCTGTCCATGATCTCCTGCATGGTGGTGGACCTGGCGAAGAACGACTTTGAATTTGCCCCCAACGTGAACATGGTTGTCGTTCGCGACCGTCTGACGCCCGACAACGCGACGTGCGCGAAATACCGGAAGATGCTGAGCGACAAGGTGCGGTCGTTCGGCGGGTCCGTGGAGGAAATCACCGTCAACAAGGCGCAGGTCGGCAGCCGCAGTTCGCTCTTTGCCGAATGGTCCGGACACCTGCCCGGCGTGGCAACGCGGGTACACCAGAAACAGTACTTCGTTCCCGCGGGCGGCAAGGTCTACATCATGACGCTGACCGAGGCCGCCGATCACAGGCCGCACAACGATGCGGCCTTCAATCGCATCGTCGGCAGTCTCCAGGTCAAGGCGGGGCTCGACCTCACGATGATGTCCCTGGCGGGGACGGGCATCGCCGCAGCCGTGGGCGCCGTGATCTTCCTTGCTTACAGGAAACGCCGGGGCAAGCCCGCCCCCATCCCCGTGCCCGTGTATGCCACGGACTACGCGGCCGCGCCGCCGGCCGTTCCGACGGCTGAGCCCTGGCAGGCGGCGGCCCAGCCCCAGTCGCCCGACGCCCCGCCGCAGCAGGACGCCGACATGCCTGCTCCGGCGGCCGTCGCAACGGCGCCGGCCGGCACCGACGAGAAGATCGTCGTCGTCTGCCCCGGCTGCGGACGGCAGCTTCGGGCGCGGAGTTCGCTCTCCGGCCGCACCTGCCGCTGCCCCGGGTGCAACCATTCCGTCGTCGTGCCGTGACCGGCGTATCGTGGCGCGACAGCCGTGAGTGTGGCCGCGGCCCAGCCTAAAGAGGCGGCCCCTCCTGTTCCGATATCCCTCTCGGGAAGGATGCCTCTTCGACCCGGAAAGGGATGCACATGCGCACGCGTCTGCTGACTCTCGCACTGGCGGTGATCGTCCTGCCCGGCTGCTCGCTGGACAACGTCAATCCGCCAACGACGCCGACTTCCGCAGCCGTCGCGGTGCACGTCGTCCAGATCGGGCCTGTCCCGGCGACGCCCGCGGCCTTCGGCCAACTTCAGAAGGATCTCGGCCGCACGCCCCAGGGGGCAGCCGCCGCGATGGTGGCCGTCATGCTCGCCTGCAACCAGGACGAGAAACTGGGCATGACCTGCGCGACGATGCTCCTGCACCCGGACAACCTGCGCAAGGGGAGCCTCTACGACGGCCAGGAGCCCGGCCAGACTTATCGCGACTACCTGCGCGGGTCAGCCGCCAAGCCGTTCGTCGCCCGCTCGTATCTCCTCGGGGCGACGCCTGCCAACGGCTACCAGCCGCAGCAGCCGCTGCGGGTGAGCTGGCGGCCGCACGCCCAGCCGACGCCGTCGGTCGGCCGATTCCGCGTGCTGCTGCTCTGCTCCGGCGCCGACACGCCGCGCCCGGTTACGCTCCGCCGGGATGCCGCCGGCCTGTGGAAGGTGGATGAAGCGTCCAGCCTCTTCGTCGGCGTCCGCCCGCCGGCCGGTCCGTGACAACTCCGCGTTCGCCGACGCTCGCGGCTAGACGTTTATTGAGACCTGCAAGAGAAATCTCCATTCACCACAGAGGACACCGAGATCACAGAGGAGGTCAGAAGCGTCAAGAAATGCCTGAAATCAAGAATTTTTTGATACTCCCGACTCTGTGCTCTCTGTGTTCTCTGTGGTGAAGATTGCTTCTACAGGATTCAGTAGCCGCGACCTGAAGGGGAGCGCGTCGCGTCGCGATCAGCGCGACCGCTTGAGGTCGAACCGGTCGAGGTTCATGACCTTGCTCCACGCGGCGACGAAATCGGCTACGAACTTCTCCAGCGAGTCCCGGCAGGCGTAGACCTCGGCCAGCGCCCGGAGCTGGGAGTTGGAGCCGAAGATCAGATCGACCCGCGTGCCGGTCCACTTCAGCTTGCCGCTCGCACGGTCGCGGCCCTCGAAGAGGTCGCCCTCCTTCGCGGTCGGCTTCCAGGCCGTGCCCATGTCCAGCAGGTTGACGAAGAAGTCGTTGGTGAGCGCCTCGGGGCGGCTGGTGAAGACGCCGTGAGGTGTCTGGCCGACGTTGGCGTTCAGCACGCGCAAGCCGCCGACCAGGACTGTCATCTCCGGCGCGGTCAGCGTCAGCAGCTGCGCCCGGTTGATCAGCAGTTCCTCCGCCGACACCGCATAGCGGGCCTTGAGGTAGTTGCGGAACCCGTCAGCCGCCGGTTCGAGAACGGCGAACGATTCCACGTCGGTCTGCTTCTGCGAGGCGTCCGTGCGTCCGGGCGAGAAGGGGACCGTCACCTTGACGCCGGCGTTGCGGGCCGCCTGTTCGACGCCGGCGCAGCCGGCCAGCACGATCAGGTCCGCCAGCGAGACTTTCTTGCCGCCCTTCTGCGCGGCGTTGAACGCCTTCTGGATGCCGGTGAGTGCCTTGAGGACCTTGGCCAACGGTTTGGGCTGGTTGACCTCCCAGTCCTTCTGCGGCGAGAGGCGGACGCGTCCGCCGTTGGCGCCGCCGCGTTTGTCCGAGCCGCGGAACGTGGACGCCGACGCCCACGCCGTCGAGACCAGTTGCGACACGGACAGGCCGGACGCGAGGATCTGGGCCTTGAGCGCCGCCGCGTCGGCCTTGCCGATGAGTTTGTGATCGACAGCCGGCACGGGATCCTGCCAGATGAGGGCCTCCTTGGGAACCTCCGGGCCGAGATAGCGCGACCGCGGGCCCATGTCGCGGTGGGTCAGCTTGAACCACGCCCGGGCGAAGGCGTCGGCGAACTGGTCGGGGTGCTCCATGAACCGCCGCGAAATCTTCTCGTAGGCCGGGTCAAACCGCAGCGAGAGGTCCGTCGTCAGCATCGTGGGCAGATGTCTCTTCGTCGGTTCGTGAGCGTCGGGAACCGTCGCCTTGGCGCCCTTGGCGACCCACTGGTTGGCGCCGGCCGGGCTCTTGGTCAGCTCCCATTCGTAGCCGAAGAGGTTCCAGAAGAAGTTGCTGCTCCATTGGGTCGGCGTGGTCGTCCAGGTGACCTCCAGGCCGCTGGTGATCGCGTCGCCGCCCTTGCCGCTGCGGAAGCTGCTCTTCCAGCCCAGGCCCTGCTCCTCGATGGGGGCGGCCTCGGGCTCGGGCCCGACAAGCTTCGCATCGCCCGCGCCGTGGGTCTTGCCGAAGGTATGCCCGCCTGCGATCAGCGCGACCGTCTCCTCGTCGTTCATCGCCATCCGCGCGAACGTCTCGCGGATGTCCCTGGCAGCCGCGACGGGGTCCGGGTCGCCGTTGGGGCCTTCGGGGTTCACGTAGATCAGGCCCATCTGTACCGCCGCCAGCGGGTTCTCCAGGTCGCGGTCGCCGGAATATCGCCGGTCGTCCAGCCACTTGCCCTCGGCGCCCCAGTAGACGTCGCGGTCGGGTTCCCAAACGTCCTCGCGCCCGCCGCCGAAGCCGAACGTCTTGAAGCCCATCGACTCCAGGGCGACGTTGCCGGCCAGGATCATCAGGTCGGCCCATGAAATCTTTCGGCCGTACTTCTGCTTGATCGGCCAGAGAAGCCGCCGGGCCTTGTCCAGGCTCACGTTGTCGGGCCAACTGTTCAGCGGCGCGAAGCGCTGCTGGCCCCGCCCGCCGCCGCCTCGGCCGTCGCCCACGCGGTACGTGCCGGCGCTGTGCCAGGCCATGCGGATGAACAGAGGCCCGTAGTGCCCGAAGTCCGCCGGCCACCAGTCCTGCGAGTCGGTCATCAGGGCGTGCAGGTCCTTCTTCAACGCGGCGAAGTCGAGCGTCTGGAATTCCTCGGCGTAGCTGAAGTCCCCGCCCATCGGGTTGGACTTGGCCGAGTGCTGGTGCAGGAGGTCGAGCTTCAACTGGCTCGGCCACCAGTCCCTGTTCGTCGTGCCGCCGCCGGCGGTGTGCGTGTGCATCGCGCCGGTCACCGGGCACTTGCCGTTGTCGGTCATGGTCGGGTCCTTTCCGGCCTGTCGGCCAGCCTCTGGGTGCGAATCTCATTCTGCGATCGCGTTGTTGCAGGTTTCGCAGACGACGTGAACGCGGCCTTGAAATGTGCGGCCGGCCGCCCGGCCTCGCTCGAAACGACTATCCGCGTCCGGTCCATACATAGGAATGATAGGCAAGCAGGAAGTCCTATCAACTGGGATCGGCCGCCGGCCATGAGGTTACGGGGGCGTGGGCGGCCTTGGCGGAAGCGGAGCACACCCCGGGCGAGGATGGCGGCGATCTCGGCGGTTCTCTCGTCGGCGGTCAGTCGGCTGGGGTCGTCGTGGAACATGGGCGCTCCGGTTGCGCCGTTCACGACAGCCTTCCCTACGGGACCGGCGGGTCGTCTGGCTGGCAGGTTCGGGGGCAGCCGACGCCGCGACGTGCGGCGTCCGCCCCTTAACTACCTACCGCAGGCGAGTTAGAAATGGACACTTTCGGGGGCCTGGTCGTTGGAATTCGGAAACAAGGGCTTGAACTTCCGTCAGGTTCGCGCGTCTAATGGGCGGGGCCGAAATAGGAGGATAGGCTGATGATAGATCGCCTGCGATTCGCGATTGTGGTAGTGATTGTGTTTGCTCTCGGTCCCGTGGCCTACGGTGAGGAGAAGCTTGCCGTCAAAGCCGCCCCGCCGGCCACCCAGGGGGCGGAATCGCTGAGGCCCTCGACCTATCCAGACACGCCACGAACTAGTCCAGCCGAGTTGATTGAACGAAGGGACAATGGTTCGCTACTGATCTCGATTCAGCCGAGGCCGTACGTGGAGACAACCGAACTGATTTCCGCCAACGGGGACGCCATGGTTCTGAGCACCCTTGTCGTCCATTTCTCCCTGGCGAATCGGGAGTACTGCCTGCCGCGAGAATTGCCGATGGGGTTCCCATTCCTCGCCAGTGGCGAAACACCCGTCGGCGCACGGTTCCGATTTCTGATTCAGCCGATTATCGAGCCCAAGGACCCGCGGCACCCAGTGACATGCCACCTAGTAGCCGCCTGGGACGCTTACGAGAAGCTCGTCTTCGACGAGCGCGGGCAACGTGGGACTTCGCCGACGACGACACCGGAAGCCTCCGCCACCCCCGCCCCGGCCACGCAGGGGGATGCGGATGGCTGGGGCAAGATGGACCGCGACCGGGAACTGTCGCTCGTCCTCAGCCCGTCCGCCGCCCAGTTCAAGCTCGGGCAGGACATCCGCTTCGACCTGACGGTCAGGAACCTGAACTCGGCCGAGCGGAAGATATGCCTCCGCTACCCGTATGGATTTGAATGGATGGGCAAGCTGATGGTTGAGGTCCGGGATTCGGACCGGCGGCTCGTATGGCCACGTGACAACGAGGGCAACTACGAGTCGCCTTGGCAGGCGACGTGGGAAGTGCTGCCGCCCCGGGGCAAGCTGACCCATTCCGGACGTTTACAGGATATCTACGACATTGAAAAGCCAGGGGTCTATTGGTTGCGAGCCTTGGCCTACGCAGACGGACGACAGAACGAGATGGTGGTCGGGCCTTGGACCGAGATTACCGTCAGCCCGAGCAGTCAGCCTGCCGAACCCGCCGCCAATCCCGCCCCGCCCACCACGCAGCGAGGGGATTCGGGCAGGCGGTGATTCCAGCGATCGGTGGGGGAGTTAGAAATGCGCGCGACCAGGCCCCCGGTCGTTTTTTTCCTGTTAACTAACGGGCGATGTTAACCAGAGAGCGCGAGAGTTCGAGGCCGAATATTCGACACCCCGAACGCAACCCCTGGGGTCACGCTCGCAGCCTGGTCGCGGAATTTCATAACCGAGAGCGCGGGCGGGGCGGGCGGAAAGCGCCGTAACTCTTTGCGGGCAACGGGTTACGCGAGGAGCGGCAGGCAACTCTCTGCGGGCGTGGTCTGTTAACGAAATCGGGCCTTCTCTTTCGAGAAAGCCCGATCACCTCCCCGACAGCAACCCTCTTCATAACGACTCTACGCTACACGTGGCCTTGGCAACCTACGCGATTTCAAGCAACTCAGTTAACACAACGTCAACGTATGCCTTTACCTGCTGCACTTCCTGTTTCGTCGTTCCAACATGCGTTGACAGCGACGACCGATCGTAAACGGACCTCGCCAACGCACCCACACGGTCTTCAACTAGCGACGTGCTGTTCTCCGCCGGGGATGTCTGAGTCTTGTTCTTTCCCCGCGAGGCAAGGATGAAGCGCACCTTCTGTTTCATGGTTGGCTTCTTCTGCCCGTCCTCAAGTTTGAAACTCGCTTGGGATGTCACCTGAACGTCCGGCGCGAGGTGGTCCAGCGCCTCGCGCAAAGCTTCCCTCAATTCTGTGGCTGCGCCTCGATAGCTGCGTCGTGTGCCATCGCGGAGGTCGATGCAGCCCTGCTCATAGGACAGCCCTGCGGACGCAACCAAGCCACCCAAAGTTGACGCAATCCTCTCTTCTCTCCCGTCTAGTAACCGCGTGGGGGATGTTTGTGCGGAAGGCGATGCCGATAGCAGAGCGACTTCGACCCCGTTCAACTCTTGCTCAATTGACTTGAGCGTGCGCGCATAGCCAGTCTTCAGGGACGCCTTTTGAGTGTGGGTCAACAGTTCCTGAAACCACTTGTCGAGGCTCGCTAAGCTCTCATTATCCAGGCCACTCCCCGCAAACGACAGGCGCGATTCCTTGAAGTAAAAAGCCACTGCCTCCTTTGAGGCACTCTTGATTGAGGTCGCATGCACCTGATTGGATCGCGAGCGAGACAACAGGTTCTTCACCTGCTTTGCCCGTTCCCGGAGATGCACGAGATAGGCGTTTGCATCCTGTGGGGCCATGCATCATGCCCTTACTCTTTGGCCGGCTTCTTGGGACGCTTCGAAGCCGTTCGCGGCTTGGCTGCGCCGTTGTCAGCGGACTTGGGCAGGCCGTGAGCAACGAGGTTATGGCCAACAGCATTCAGCTTGTACGACCCTCTACCCGCACTCTCAAAGTACCCCGCGTTCTTCGCATTGGGCAACGTGAAGCGGGGCTGGGAGGTATAACCGAAAGTTGTTGATGAGGGAATGAAAAGGCGGCGTACTCTGGTTGTCTTGCAGATAACCACCAAACCGCCCACGCGGGCAGAGGAGTACGCCACCATGAGTCAGTCTACGGCAGA
>JAJVII010000066.1 GCA_022072085.1 Phycisphaerae bacterium | reverse complement strand
CCCGAAGGCGAGACGGATGACAAGAGCGGCAAGGGCGGCAAACGCCGCACCCGCAGCCCCCGCCGCAGCGCCCGCAGCGAGGCCATCGAGCGCGTCCGCGAGTGGCGCGACCAGGACCTGCTGGAACGCAAGGAGCGTCTGGCCCAGGCGACCGGCAGGCTTCGCACCCGCCGAAGCGACGAGGGCCATCAGCAGTTCGTCGCCAGCCGACCGACGCAGGCCGAGGTGGAAGAGCCGGTGATGGTCAAGGAACTGTCGGCGGCGATTGCGGTCAAGAGCACCGAGATCATCCGCAAGCTGATGGCTTCGGGCGTGATGGCCACCATGAACCAGCGGCTGGAGCCGGAGGCTGCGATCTCGCTGGCGGCCGAGTTCGGCGTCGAGCTGACGGTCCACAAGGAGAAGTCGCCGCAGGACCGGCTGGCCGACCAGTTCAGGAAGATCGACCGCAAGAGCCTCCAGTCGCGTCCGCCGGTGGTGACGTTCCTGGGGCACGTCGACCACGGCAAGACGAGCCTGCTGGACCGCATCCGCCACGCCCACGTGACCGAGGGCGAAGCCGGCGGAATCACCCAGCACATCGGCGCCTACCGCTACCACGAAGGCGGCCGCGACGTGGTCTTCCTCGACACGCCCGGCCACGAGGCGTTCACCCAGCTTCGCAGCCGCGGCGCCAACATGACCGACGTGGTCGTGCTGGTCGTGGCTGCCGACGACGGCGTGATGCCCCAGACCGTCGAGGCGATCAACCATGCCAAGGCGGCCGGGGTGCCGATCGTCGTGGCGTTGAACAAGATCGACCGTCCCAACGCCAACCCCGACCGCGTGTATGGCCAACTGGCCGAGCAGGGTCTCTCGCCGCGCGAATGGGGTGGGTCGACCGAAGTCGTCCGCACCTCCGCGACGACTGGCGAGGGTGTGGACAGCCTGGTCGAACTGCTTAGCCTCGAAGCCGAGCTGCTGGAACTCAAAGCCGACCCGACCATCCCGGCCACCGGGACGATCATCGAGGCCGAGCGCGACCCGGCCCGGGGCGTGACCGCCCGGGCGCTGGTGCAGGAAGGCACGCTGAAGGTCGGCGACGTGCTGGTCTGCGGGCCCAGCTTCGGCCGCGTCCGGTCGCTGACCAGCGACAAAGGCGCCGACGTTCGCCAGGCCGGCCCCGCGACGCCCGTAGCCATTGCCGGGCTTGACGAGGTTCCCGACCCGGGTGACAAGTTCTACGTCATCTCCGACCTGAGCGAAGCGAAGGACATGGCCGAGAAGTTCCAGGCCACCCGTCGCGAGAAGGAACTGTTCCGTCGCCAGGCCGTCACGCTGGAGAACCTGTTCAGCCGCATCAGCGCCGGCGAGACGCGTGAACTGCCGCTGATCGTCAAGGCCGACGTGCAGGGCTCGATCGAGGTTCTGATTGAGCAGTTGGGCAAGCTGAGCACGGAGGAAGTGAAGGTCCGCATCCTCCACGCCGCGGTCGGCGCGGTCGTTGAGAGCGACGTGCTGCTGGCGACGGCCAGCGACGCGGTGATCGTCGGGTTCCACGTGGCCGTGGACGACCAGGCACAACGTCTGGCCAACGAGCGCGGCGTGCAGATCCGTCAGTTCCGGATCATCTACGAGTTGACCGACTCGGTCCGCAAGGCCCTGGAAGGAATGCTCTCGCCGGAGATTCGCGAGAAGGTGATGGGGACCGCCGAGGTGCGCGAGACGTTCAAGGTCTCGCGGATCGGCACCATCGCCGGCTGCCTGGTCATCGACGGGGTGATCCAGCGGTCGAACAAGATCCGGCTGATCCGCGAAGGCATCGTCGTGCAGGAAGAGCTGTCGATGGAGAGCCTGCGGCGGTTCAAGGACGACGCCCGCGAAGTGCGTGCGGGCCTGGAGTGCGGCATCAAGCTGGCCGGCTACGACGACCTGAAACTCGGCGACCGGCTCCAGGCGTGGACGACCGAGGAGGTCGCCCGGACGCTGTGAGAAAGATGTCGGATGATGAATGGGCGGCTGCCGTGTCCACTTCCTGCATTCGAGCCGCGAGCGGGAGTTCGTGGATGCCTGGCTGAAGGTTCTTCAACGTGATCATCGGCGTGCTTCAGGCGCAGTTGCTGATCCGCGAATCGATGTCCCTCAAGGACAAGCGGCGCGTGGTCAAGTCGTTGAAGGAGCGTTTGGCGCACCGGTTCAACATCTCGATCGCCGAGGTGGGGGCCAACGAGTCGCTCCAGCAGGCGATCATCGGCGTGGCGATGGTCTCCAATGACCACCAGTACGTGCAGGGCGTGCTCAACCAGGTGGTCAACTTCATGAAGGGCGACGTGCGGGCCGAACTGGTCGACTACCAGATTGAGTTCCTCTGATGTCCCGACGCATTGACAAGATGGCCAGCCTGGTCCGGCACACGCTGGCTGAGTTGATCAACTACCGGCTGAACGACCCGCGCATCAGCGTGCCGGTGACGGTGACCGCGGTGGACCTGTCGCCGGACCTGCGGCAGGCGATTGTGAAGGTGACGGCGCTGGGCGCGACCGACGCCCAGCTTCGCACACTGCTGCGGGGCCTGCGCCACGCCAGCGGGCGGCTGAGCCGGATGCTGGGCGACCGCATGGATTCCAAGACGGTCCCGCACCTGGACATCCGCATAGACGAGCAGGCGATCCGGACCCAGCAGACGCTGGAAGCCATTCGCAAGGCGATGGAGGAGACCCCCGGGCCGGCCCCGGAGGTCGAGCCCTCCCGGGAGAAGACGAACGAATGAAGAACAGCTCGACGTACGAACGGAAGTTCCGCAACTTCGTCGCGCGGCTGCGCAAGGCCTATCGCCCGCCGGCCGAGCCCGCCGCCGTCCCGGTCGCGCCGACCCCGGAACTGATATGGGCGGCCCTGCTGGAGGATGCCTCCGAGGGAACCGCCAAGGTCGCGCTCAGCCGCCTGACCGGGCACTTCGTCGACTACAACGAGCTGCGCGTCTCGCGTCCCGAGGAGATCGCCGAGGCGTTGCCCAACACGCTGGGCAACGCCCGCGACCGGGCCCAGTTGATCATCAAGGCCCTCCAGCGCATCTTTGACCGCTTCGACAAGCTGGAGATGCTGGAGCTTCGCGACGCGCCCAAGCGCGAGGCCCGCAACTTCGTCGCGTCGATTCCCGGCATGACGCCGTACGTCGAGGGCCGCGTCTGCCTGCTCGGGCTGGGCGTGCACGCGATGCCGGTCGACCGCCAGCTTGTCGGCCTGCTGATCGAGCAGGGCGTCGTGCATCCGGAGACCGACGCCGCCGACACGCAGGGCTTCCTGGAGCGCGTCGTGCCGGCCAAGGACGCCGTGAACGTGGCGCTGCTGCTGGAGGCATTCCGCCAGGAGCCCGCCAAGGCCGGCCCGCCGCCCCGCGGCAAGCCGGCTGCCCGGGCCGTCCCCTCGGCCGGCGGAGCGATCGCCCGCAAGTCGTCCGCGCGAAAGTCACCCGCACAGAAGAAGTAAGAGGTAATCGTGTCCAACCCGACCCAACACAAGCTGAAGTTCGGCATCCCCAAGGGCTCGTTGCAGGATTCGACCATCGACCTGCTGACCCACGCGGGGTTCAACGTCTCGGTCTCTTCGCGGAGCTACTTCCCCAGCATCGACGACGACGAACTGGACCTGGTCATGTTCCGCGCCCAGGAAATGGCCCGCTACGTCGAGGATGGCATCCTCGACGGCGGCCTGACCGGTTACGACTGGGTCCGCGAGAACGACGCGGACGTACACGAGGTCTGTGAGCTGATCTACGCCAAGGCCCAGCGGCGTCCGGTGCGCTGGGTGCTCGCGGTGCCGGAAGAGTCGCCGGTCCGCGGGCCGAAGGACCTGGACGGCGGCATCGTCGCGACCGAACTGGTCAACGTCACCCGCCGTTATTTCGAGGAACACGGCGTCAAGGTGAAGGTCGAATTCTCATGGGGCGCGACCGAGGTCAAGGCCCGCATGCTCAGCGGCATCGTCGACGTCACCGAGACCGGGTCGAGCCTCAAGGCCAACAATCTGCGGATCGTGGACACGATCCTGAGCTCGACCACGCGGATGATCGCCAACCGGCAGGCGTGGGCCGACCCGTGGAAGCGCGAGAAGCTCACCGACCTGGGGCTGTTGCTCAACGGGGCGATCGCGGCCAAGGAGAAGATCGGGCTGAAGATGAATGTCGCCAGGGCCGACCTGGATCGCGTGCTCAAGCAGCTGCCTGCGGAGAAGAGCCCGACGGTGTCGGCGCTGGCCGACTCCGACTTCGTCGCCGTCGAGGTCATCGTGGACGAGAGCGTGCAGCGGTCGCTCGTGCTGGAGTTGAAAAAGGCCGGCGCCAGCGGGATAATTACCTACCCGCTGAACCTGATCATTCCCTGACGATCGACAATCTTACGGTGAGGGACACCCGATGACGCGATCCCAGCAGGACTGCCTCTGGTCGGCCGCATGGACGCTGGTCGCGGTGGTGCTGACGGCGATCGCGCCCCTGCCAGCCGCGGACGTTCCGTCCACGCAGCCCGACGCCCGCAGCGCGACGCTGTCGGACCTCACTGTCGATCTCAAGCTTCCCGACGTGAAGATCACGCCCATGGCCGAGTTGCCCTCGCAGGCGACCGACCTGCTGGCCGAGGCCAGAGGGCTCATCGACCAGCATCGCACGGTGCTGGCGACGGTGAAGCTGGAAAAGGCCCTGACCTACGCCCCCAAGAGCCGCGAGGTCCACCGCATGCTGGGCCAGGCCCACATCCTCGGCGGCAACTCCGCCAAGGCCGAGATTCACCTCCAGCGGGCCCTGGACATGGGGCCCGACGACCGGGAGGCGTGGTATTGGCTGGGCCTGGCGGAGGAAAAGCTCGGGCGGCCTGACGCGGCGATGGACTCCATGCTGATGGCGACGCGGTGCAAGCCGGCGCCGGCCGATTCGGCGGTCGCCCTGCGGCTGCCCTACGACCTCGGCCGCCTGCTCCAGGACAAGGGACGCTCGGCGGCCGCGATGGAACTGCTGGAGAACGTGCTGGCTGCGACCGACCTCAAGAAGATGTCCGAGGCCCAGAAGGCCGACCCCGTGCTGTTCGCACTGGCCGGCGAGGGCCGCGGCACGCTGGCGGCCCGCGTGATCCGGCTGAAGGTCACGCTCGGCCGCGACGACGAGGCCATGGCCCTGCTCAAGACACTGCCGACTGACGTGCAGCAGGGCAACTCGGTGCGCCTGGCGATGGTGAGCGCCTACCTCGCCGACAACCGCAAGGACAAGGCCGGCGACGTCCTTGGCCAGATCGCCTCGGCCGCCAAGCCGGAGGACGCCGAGACGCTGGTCAAGGACGCGACGGCTGCCGGGCTGACGGCCCAGTCGCTGGCTGACCTGGGCAAGGCCTGGCTCTTCGGCGCAGGCCCCGCGACCCGCCAGCCCACGTCTGCCGACGCGACGCTGGCCTTGATGACCGCGATCGCCGCCGAGAAGGCAAACCCCGGCAAGGGCGCCGGCAGCGATGTGCTGGAGCCTTATCTGACGCAGGTCCCGGCCGCTCCAGCGGCGGTGCACGTGCGGCTGCTCGACTGGCTGACGGCGGAGAAGCAGTGGGCACAGGCCGCCCCGCGGCTGGCGGCTTCGCTCAAGGCCCATGCCGCGGACGCCGACGTGCTGTCCGCCGCCGACCGACTCTTCGCGGCCATGCCCGCGGATCAGGCCCGCGAACTGTCCGGCGGCGCCGAGGCGGCAGCCGCGAAGGACGACAGCTTTGCCACGCGTTACGTCGCCGGCCGCATGTTCGAACACGCGGGGCAGGGCGATCAGGCGCTGGCCGACCTTGCGGCGGCGGTCAAGGACAAGCCCGACTTCACGCCGGCGTGGGTGGCCCGCGTCCGCATCCAGCTTGAAGCGGATCAGCCCGACGCCGCACTGGCCGACTTCGAGAAAGCCGGCGGCATCAAGAGCGACGACCCGACGCTGCTCCAGGTCGGTGGCCAGACGCAACTGGCCCGCGGCGAAGCCGACAAGGCCATCGACGTCCTCCGCCGCGCCGAGCAACTGGCCCCGACGCGCAGCGACATCGCCATTGACCTGGCCGAGGCCTACCTGGCCGGCAAGCAGCCGACCGCCGCCTTGCGCCGGCTGCGGCGGGCGTACGAGATCAACCCGCGCGACCTGGGCGTGCTGATCCGGCTGGCCAAGCTCAACCTGGGGATGGATCAATACGAGGAGGCCAAGCTCTACGCTTCCAAGGCCCAGCAGATCGATCCTAAGAGCGTCGAAGCCGCTGCGCTGGGGGGGCAGGCGGCCGTCGAGGAGGCCGTCGCGACACGCCCGGGCGAGCCGGCGCGAATCCGCCAGGGCCTGGACGCCCTCAAGGCGGTCGTGACCAAGAACCCGGAGAATCCGCAGGCGGTTCTCTCGCAGGCCCTGTCGCTGTCGGCGGTCTATGAGAAGGCCTATTCCGACGACGTGGATCCGGCTACCGTCGTTCAGCTTCGCGGCCTGGTCAGCTCCGACGACCTGGTGGCGGCGCTGCACAAGGCCATCAAGCTCAACCCGCGGCTGGTGGACCTGCACGAGAAACTTGGCTCGGCCTGCACGCAGTCGGGTCGGCTGGAAGAAGCGATCGAGCAGTATCGCTACGTTCGCGAGCGGCGTCCGGAGGACCTGGACGTGCTGCGGCGGCTGACGCTGCTGCTGGCGACCGAGCACCGCATCGCCGAGGCGGCCAAGGTGCTCATGGGCGCCGACGACGGCCAGCTTCGCGAACTGGTGCAACTCGTGCTTACCTTTGCGCGCAAGGCGGTGCAGGACGATCAGCCGGCGCCGGTGCTGGGCGTGCTGGACCGGTCGATCGGGCTGGAGCAGGACGCCGACACGAAGATGATGATCAGCCTGCACAAGGCGCTTGTGCTGGCGGCGATGAAGAAGGACGACGAGGCTGTGACGCTGGCGGCGAGCATCTACAAGGAGCACCCGGGCAACAACAGCGCGGTGCTCTACTACGTTGAGACGCTCGTGCGGCTGTCCCGCTATGATGACGCGACCAAAGTGCTCACTCAGGCCGCCGCCGACGCCGGCAGTCCCGAGCAGGCGGCCATGTGGTGGGACCGCCTCGCGGGCGTCTGCCTGCGGGCCGACCGCCCGGACGAGGCGGCCAAGGCCGTCGAGTCGATGTACAAAGCCGATCCCGAACGGGTTGGCCGCTGCGTCGATCTGCTGAACATGGTCGGCCGCTACCAGCGGGCCCTGGAGTTGATCGACGCGGCCCCGGCCAACGCGCAGGAGGACATCGACCTCCAGATGTCGCGGTTTGAGGCGCTGGTCGGGCTCAAGCGGCACGAGGACGCCGACAAGGCGATGGCCAAGATACTCGACGCCGCCAAGGCGATGGCCGGGCGGATGAACATCGAGGCGGACGCCGTGCTGGCGGAGATTCACTACCAGGCCGCCAACTGCTACTCGCGCGTGCAGGACCGCGAGCGGTCGGTGAAGGAGCTTGAGGCCACGCTCAAGGTCAGCCCCGACCACACCGGCGCCAGCAACGACCTGGGCTACCAGTTGGCCGACGATGGCAAGGACCTGGACCGCGCCGAGAAGCTCATCCACAAGGCCCTGTCGGCCCAGCCGGACACGACGGCCTACATGGACTCGCTGGGGTGGGTGCTCTACAAGCGCGGGCAGTTCAAGGAGGCGTCGGCGATGCTGGCCCGCGCCGTCGGCAGCGAGCCGGACCCTGACGGTGTCATCCTCGACCATTACGGCGATTCGCTCTATCGCCTGGGCGAGCGCGACAAGGCCCTGGAGCAGTGGAAGAAGGCTGAAAAGGATTACCGCAAGCACAGGAGCATTCCCCGCGGCCTGGACCGTTCCAGTCTGGAGGGCGTGCTGCGAAAGATCGAGGCGGCTGAGAACGGAAAATCCAACGTGCCCGTGGCGCCCCTGGGCGAGAACGTGACTCCGCCCGGCGCCGAACGCACCTGAGACAAAGGACGAGCAAGAGCATGGCCGGACATTCCCACTGGGCTCGGATCAAGCGCAAGAAGGCCGTCATCGACGCCCGCCGCGGCAAGGTCTTCAGCAAGCAGGCCAAGGTCATCATGACGGCCGCCCGCAACGGCGGCTCGGACCCGTCAATGAACCTGTCGCTGCGCTACGCGATCGACAAGGCCAAGGCGATGAACATGACCAACGACGCCATCGACCGCGCCGTCAAGAAGGGCGCCGGCGAGGGCGACAGCACCACGCGGTTCGAGGAGGTCGTCTACGAAGGCTTCGGGCCCGGCGGGGTTGCGGTCTTCATCGAGGGCCTCACCGACAACCGCAACCGCACCGCCGGCGAGGTGCGGAAGATCTTCGACATGCAGGGCTGCTCGCTGGCGGGGCCCAACTCCGTCGCCTGGATGTTCGAAAAGAAGGGCGTCATCTCCGTTCCCGGAACGGCGACAACCGAGGAAGACCTGTTCATGATCGCCGCCGAAGCCGGCGCCGAGGACGTCGCCCCGACCGACGACGGCTTCGAGATCACCTGCGAGCCGGCGACGTTCGAGCCCGTGCGGGCGGCGCTGGCCGAGAAGGGCATCGAGGCCGCGTCGGCCGACTTCAGCATGATCCCCAAGAACAACGTCGAGGTCGACGCGGAAGTTGGCGGCAAGGTCATGCGGCTGATCGAGGCGTTGGAAGAGCACGACGACATCACCAACGTCTACGCGAACATGGAACTGTCCAAGGAAGCGCTCGCGGAGTTGGAGCAGTAACGCCGCTCAAGGAGTGTCGTTGGCGAACCGTGCGGTTCGCGTTCAATGACGGTCGCGACTGAGTGCTTGGCGGCGAGAGTCAGCGAGCGCGAAGACAGCAGGAAATGGTCTTGCCTCGCCAGTCCTTCGCCCGGCCGGTTGCATTCCCGCAAGATCACTGCTTGATCGCTTCCTCGTCCGTGGCGGGCTGGCTGGCAGCCGCCGGGACGGAAATCCAGTCCTGTTCCAGGATCGGCCATTCGTTGTTTGCTCGCAACTTGCCCGTGCCGACGGGCAGCAGGCGGGTCGGCCTTGTCGGCCAGGGGGCCGTCAGCCGAAGCATATCGCCGGGCCCGCGGTCGTCGAGCTGCCAGCGGAACTGAAGTTGCTCGACCTGCGGCCACTCGGTGTTGCGGGCCGACGGGTTGCGGGAGGGCTTCCACATGCTCTGGCCGCCGAAGAGGTAGACCGGCTTGCCGCTGCGCCGGTAGGCCTCGACCAGTTGCACCAGCGTCGGCCGCGGCAGGCCCAGGCCGCGGACGGTCCGCCCGTCCGGCCAAGGCCAGCCCGACGGGACCACGACCCAGCCGTGGCGGTCGCCGATGCGTTCCACTTCCTCCGGACTCAGGTAGCCCGGGAATATCCAGCCGTCGTGGGCGCCGCCGCCGACCAGATACTGCACCGCCGGCGTGCCGCCGCTGGGGATGAGCATGGCGTCCTCGGGCAGGGCGCCGGGGGCGGTGATGGAATCGACGAAGAGCCGCTTCCATCGGCTCTCGCGGAAGTAGTTGTGGTCGATGAAGGCCTGCCCGGCCACGAGCACGAACGCGCCCGCGACGATCACCGCCGTCACGGCTCCGGTCGCCGGTAGACGCCCGCCGCGGCCACGGATCGCCGGCAGCATCAGGATCAGGAGGATCGCTGCGGTCAGAGCAGCCAGAGGCCAGACGAGCATCCGCAGGTCCGGCGGCAATTGCGACTTCCACAGCCACCCGGTCCATGCCCATGTTGCGCTGACCGCGACGAACGGGATGACCGGCAGCATGAATGCGACGAAGGCGACGGCCCATCGGCGGTTGCGGCGAAGGACGGTGTCGGCCAGGGCGGCGCCGGCCAGGAGCATCAGCGGCAGCATCAGGAGCATGGCGAATCGCGGATTGACCGCCACGTCGTGATTGCTCAGTATCTGCACGAAGTAGGCGGCGTCGCCCGCGAGCAGCCAGCCCAGCGGCTCGAAGCGGACAGGCCTGGCGACCAGATCGACCTCGGCCTGGCGACGATAAGCACGTCTGAAGAACACGCCCAGCGAAGGGAGGATCCAGAAAACGGCCGGGAGCGACACCGACGCGCAGAAGACCAGTCCGACCAGGGCGTTGTGCAGGGGGACGTTGGGGTATTCGGATCGTTCCTCGGCCATGCTGGCTTGCCAGTGGGTGGCATTGGCCCAGAAGACGTCCAGCCCGCCCAGCCGCCAGGCTGCCAGGGCGATGCCCACCGCCATGACCGCGCCGAATCCGAGCAGGCCGGCGCCCGCGGCCGCCAGCCGCGTGATCCAGTCGCGGCCGGGCACGAGCAGCGTTCGGCCGAGGAAGTAGATCGCGAAGACCACCAGCGTCTCGCGCATGTTGCAGGAGACGGCGAACAGTCCGCCGGCCGCCAGCGCCAGCCAGACGCTCCGTCGCCGCGTCGCGCCGCGGGCCGAGAGTTCGGCCATGACGATGGCCAACGCAAAGAAGAGCGTCGTCGGGGTCTCGGTCATCATGGCCGACCCGTAGACGAGCACCTGGGGCGCGGTCAGCCACAGGGCGATCGCGATGAGGGCGGCCAGCCCGCTCCGCGTCAGCAGCCAGGCGGCGCGGAACAGGGCGACCGTCGCCAGCCCGGCCAGTACCAGCGTCAGCCGGGTGAACAGCAGCCAGGCGTCCTGCGGCGCCAGGCCGAACAGCCCGTGGCCGATCCGCCAGGCGACGGCGTGGATGGCGATGAAGAAGTAGCGTCCGGACGCCAGCGTGCTGGGCTGGCCCTGTATGGCCTGGATCGTGTAGTCGAAGCTGTCCCAGTCGGTGAGAAAGGGATTGCGGTAAAGCCAGAAGACGCCCAGGGCGATCACGAACAGCAACAAGTCCCACGCGTGCGACGGGGCCCGGCGTGCAGCCGGGTCGGCGGGCGGGTCCGGGAGTGAAACCGACGAAGGCGACGGATCGTTGGCTTGGACGGATCGCATGAACACCCCGTAAAGCGGTCGCCGCCGCATACCGGCGGAGACCACGTGCTCGACTCGCGAGCAATGTTACATGACAGCACGGCCGCGACACAATACACTTGAGTCATCCATGGACTGGAACGACCTGGACAGCGAACGGACGATCGTGGCCGTCGGCACGGCGGCCGGGCCGGGGCTGCGCGCGGTGGTGAGGCTGTCCGGGCCGGATTGCCTGTCCGTCGCGGCGCGGGCGATGCGGGCGGCTGCGGGGCTGGAGGGGCCGGGTTTCGCGGCCGTGGCAGCCGAGGTCCGCGTCGGCCGATCGTGGCTGCCGGTGACGGCGTGGCGGTTCCGTTCGCCGCACAGCTATACCGGCCAAGACATGCTCGAGCTGCACCTGCCGGGCTCGGCGGCGCTGATGGAGGCGGTCGTCGGTGCGTTCCTGTCGGCTGGGGCGCGGGCGGCCGAGCCTGGGGAGTTCACGCTCCGCGCGGTGCTGGGCGGACGCATCGAGCTGACCGAGGCCGAGGGCGTCGCCGCGCTGATCGCCGCTCGCAGCGACGGGCAGCTCCGGGCGGCGATGGAACTGGCCGGCGGGGCGCTGGCCCGCGCGGTCGGGGCGATCAACGACAGGCTCGTGGACCTGCTGGCTGAGTTGGAGGCAGGCCTGGACTTCGCCGACGAGCCGATCCGGTTCATCACGGCGGGGGAACTGTCGCGGGGCCTGGCCGACGCGGCCGGGGCGATCGCGCGTCTCCAGGCCGAGTCCGGCAACTTCGAGTCGCTGGCCGATCGGCCAACCGTCGCCCTGGTCGGCCCGCCCAACGTCGGCAAGAGCACGCTGCTCAACCGCCTGACCGGCGTGGAGCGGGCGCTCTGCTCGCCGCTGGCGGGGACCACTCGCGACGTCCTGGCGGCGCCGCTGACGCTGGCCGACGGCGAGGCCATCCTGCTCGACCTGGCCGGCCTGGAGCAGGAGCCGGGAGACGCGATCAGCCGCCTGGCGCAGCAGGCGGCCGAGGCGGCGGTGCGGTCGGCCGACTGCCTGCTGCGGGTCGCCGACGCGTCGGCCTCGCAGCCGGGGGCGGCGTGGACGCAGGCTGGTGGCCGCGAGGCGATCCGCGTCTACAATAAGGTCGATCTGGCCCCTGGTCCGTTGCCCGCCGAGGGCGTCTGCGTCTCGGCGACGACCGGGCAGGGCATCGAGGCGCTGCGGGCGGCGATCAACGCGTCGGTGTTCGCCGACGTGGCCGATCGCCGCGGGCAGCGGCTGATGCTCAACGCCCGGCACCGGGCGGGGCTGGCGGATGCGGCGGCGGCGGTCGGCAGGTCCCGATCGCTGGCGGCGCGGGAGGATTTCGACACGGTCGCCGAGCTGGCGGCTCATGAGCTGCGCGAGGCGAGCGAGCACCTGGGGCGAATCAGCGGCCGCGTGGTCACGGATGACATCCTGACCCGGATCTTCTCGCGCTTCTGCATTGGCAAGTAATAGAGGCGACTGTAACCGGACCGCCCGTTTGTAATTGCGGGTGTGCGAGGCCGTGGCTACGATGAAGCCGGGGTCGAGGTGAGTCCCGCCGGCCTGTCCGAATGTCGTTGGTTGCGCCTGGTCGAACATGGGGACAAACGCATGCGGTGCAAGCTTGCCATTCTCGGGACGTGCCTGACGCTATGCCTCCAGGGCGCAGCCCTGCGCGGGCAGGACTCCGACGATCGCCTGGCCAAGGCCCAGGCCCGCCTGCCGCGGCTTCCGTTCGCCGCCGCCGACCGCGCCAAACCGGTCGCCGACCTGGCCGACCTGCTGCCCGCCGACACGCTGGTCTACGCGAGCTGGTGCGGCCAGGACGCCATTCACGCGGCCTATCTCCAGTCCGACTTCCGCCGCTTCTGGGACGAGCCTTCGCTGGCTGGGCTTCGGGCGCAGATCGTCAAGGTCGTCGCCAAAGAGATCGCGGACATGGAGAACAAGGAAGCGGTGGCGACGGCCAAGGCCGTCTGGGACCTGGCGGGGCTGGGTTTCCGTCGGCCGATCGCCGTGGCGCTGCTGGACCCGTCCGGCGAGGCCCGCAAGCGGATCAGCCAGGACGGTCCGATCGGCGCCGTGGTGCTCATGCTCGACGTGGGCCCGGCCGCCGACGACCAGAAGTTCTTCAGCGAGCGAATCTACAAACCGCTGCTGGGCGTTCTGCTGGCGGACCTGATGGGCAGCCACGAGTCGCTCGACGTGGCCAGCCGCGACGTCGGGGGCGTTCGGCTGACCGTGGCCCGCTGGAAGGACGAGGACAACAAGGACGCCCGCGAGAGTCTCTGCTGGGGTGTCAGCCGCAATGTGTTCTTCCTGGCGTTCAACGAATCGTCCGCAACGCGCGTGGCTGAGTCGGTGGGCGGAAAGGCCGGGGCCCTCGGGCGATCGGCCGCCTACCAGTCGGTCGCGCAGAAGTGGGGGCACGGTTCGGCGCTGACGCGCTCGTTCGTGGATGTCGCGGGCGTCGGGCGACTGCTGGGCGAGGCCGGGGCCGAGGAGGAGGCCAACGCCGGCAAGCCGGCCCGCGTGCTGGACGCGCTGGGGCTGGACCAGGCCGTCTACGGCGGCTCGATCCGCTACGACGGTCAGGCGGTGGTGGCCAACCGCTTCGTCGCGGCGCCGGCGACCAACGGCATCTTCTTTCCGTTCCAAGGTCGGGCCCTGAGCAACGAGGAACTGGCCCTGGTCCCTGCCGACGCGGCTGCGGGCGTGGTCTGCCGCCTGCTGCCCGGGCGGGTCTACCTGCACGCCAAGCAGCGAATCACGCTGCTCCAGTCCACCGACGATGCCGCGGCCGACGGTGGGATGAAGGACGTAGCCCGCGATCTCATGGTGACGATGGCGCTGGGCCTGTTCACCGATTGCGGCGTGTTGATCGCTTACGAGAACGAGAACCTCCAGTTCGACAAGGTGCTGGAGCAGCGGCTGGGCGACATGATGGGCGGCGGCGAAGGCGTCGGCAAACCGACCCCGCCGCCTGACGTGAAGGCGCCGTTCGATTTCGCGGCCGAGTTCGCCGCTCCCGCCCATCTGGTCTTCAAGTGGAAGGTGAACAACCCCGAGGCCGCCCGGAAAATGGGGGCGGCGCCGGCCGGCGTCGTTGGCCAGATGCTGCTGGGCTGCTTCGACGGCGATGTGCGGAAGCTGCCTCCGCCGCGGAAGTACCAGGTCGGCGATCGCATGGTCGAGTACATGCGCGACCAGGCGGGCGGCCAGGTTGCCTGGGTCTACGACGCAGACTTCCTGATCGTGAGCAACACGATCCGCGGCGTGCTCAAGACGCTGGAGGCGACGCCGGAGAAATCGGCCGTCCGCTTGCAGGGCGTCAGCCGCTATCTTGAGCATCGCCCCGGCGACGCAACCTGTATGGTTTACGTGAACATTCCGCGCGTGGTGAACGTCGGCGCGTCGTTGACCAACAAGGTGCTGGACATGGTGAAGGCGCAGGCCGGCGAGAAACTGGCCCTGGACGCCCGGCTGGACCCGGCGAAACTTGGCGACAGCGTTACACCGGTCGTGATCTGGATCGCGCCGCACCCGGAGGGGCTGCTGATCCGCGAGGTGGGCAGCGCGTCGGCGACGGGGTTTGTGCTGGGCGGCGCTCCGGCGGCGGGGGCGGCATTCATGGTCGCCTACTTCCAGCCGTTCGCGGTGATGGGCGGGCAGGCTCACGTTGCGATCGAGGCGCCGGCGACGGCGCCCGACGAAGAACCGTGACGACCGGGATGATCACGGAAAGTATTCGCTAGCAGGAGGAAATCAGAGATGCGAACCCGATGGCTGTCTGCCGGCACGGTGCTGACGGTGGGTCTGCTGGTCGTCTTTACGGCGCTGCCGGCGCTGGGGCAGCCGGCGATGCCCGCGGCCCCGGCTGCCGCGGCTGCCTGCCCGCTGGCCGACAAGTTGCCCGGCCAGTCGCTGCTCTATATCGGCTGGGGCGGCATCGATGCCAACCGGGCGGCGCTCAAGCAGACCGGCCTGTCGCGCACGATCCACGACCCGGAGGTCGAGCCGCACCTCAAGGCCGCCCTGGAGCAGGCCGAGGCGTTTCTGAGCAAGAAGGCCGGCATGCCGAAGGGCATGTTCGACTCGGTCCAATCGCTCGTGTTCGACGTCGCGCTGCCCCGGCCGGGGGCGCTGTCGCTGGTCAAGCTGGAACTTCCCCAGGGCGGCCAGAACGCTGACCGACACCAAGCGCCGGTGGTCGAGGTCGTCCTGCTGATCGACCTGGGCGCCCAGGCCGGGCAGACGCCGGCCAAGGTGGATCGGCTGCTCACGCAGCTTCTGCCGGCGGCGACCCGAGACAAGATTCAGCAGAAGAACGCCGACGGGTCGGCCTACAAGGCCGTGCAGAAGGATGCGGACTCGCCGTCGCTCTGCTGGGGCGAGCACAAGGGCCACCTGGTCCTGACGCTGGGCGCCGAGTCGGCGATCGCCGACATGTTCAAGCGGCTGGACGGCGGGGACGCCATGCCGTCGCTGGCGGGCAATCCGCAGTTCGCCAGGGCGATGGCCCGCGTGCCCGGCAGTCTGCTGGCGATCTACGCCGACACGGCCAGGTTCCGCAAAGACCTGCTGCCGATCGTGCTGGGCTCAGCCATTCGCAACGACAGCAAGCGCGAGCAGATCAACAAGGCGCTGGACGTTTCGGGCCTGCTGGCGATTGACGCGGCGTCGCTGGGCCTGGCGCCCAGCGGGCGCGACTTCGTCACGCGTGTCTATCTCCAGACGCCGCAGGGCAAGCCCGGCCTGCTCGTGCTGGCCGACCAGAAGCCGATCGCGACCGACCTGCTGATGACGGTCCCGTCGGACGCGACGTTCCTGCTGGCCGTCAGCGAGGACCGGACAAAGGTTCTGAATGAGTTTCAGAAGGTCCTGGCGAAGTTCCCGCAGTTGCAGGCCCGCTACGATGACGCGGTCAAGGCGGTCCAGGAGAAGACCGGCCTGACTCCGCGTGAGCTGGCGGCGGCCATGGGCGACGGGATAGCCGTCTACAACGCCCCCTCGGCGGGCGGGTTCATCTTCAGCGGTCTGACCATCGTGGCCGAGGTCCGCGACGCCGCCAAGGTAGAGGCCGGGCTGAACAAGCTGGCCGCCGCGATCGCCCAGCGCGTGCAGGAGCGATCCAGCCGCACGAAGGTCGAGTTCCGCGAAGGCAAGATCGGCCAGCACGCCTATCACTACACGGTTGTCAGCAGCCGCAAGCCGTTCCCTGTCTCGCCGGCCTGGTGCGTGACGGGCAAGTATGTCGTAATCTCGATGTTCCCCCAGACGCTGCGGGCGGCGCTGGCCCAGATCGACCGCGGCCGCGAGGGGTCGCTGTTGGCGAATCAGGGGTTCGTGATGCGCCTGGCCGCCGACGGCAATGGTGCGTCGGCGATCTGGTATCTCAACACGCACCAGATGATCGAGATCGCCTACCCGGTCGCGCTGCCGCTGTGGCAGGTGGCCTGCTCGATGGCGGCCAAGGCCGGGATGAAGCTGGACGTCGACGCCCTGCCGCGACAGTCGACGCTGCTGGCCAACTTCAGCGACAGCTTCGCCGCGGTCGTGCCCGACCCCGAGGGCATCACGTTCATCAGCCGCGGGCCATTGCCGCTGATCGACGCCGTCGCCAACCCGCTGAACGTGCCGCTCGAAGTCTCGATCCTGCTGCCCGCCCTGGGCAAGGCCCGCGGTGCAGCTGAGCGGACCAAGTCGGGCGCCAACCTGCGCAACATGGGCAAGTCGATCGCAGCCTACCAGGCCAGCAACAACAAGTACCCCGACAGCCTTCAACAACTCGTGGACAGCGGGGAGTGTTCGGCCGACATCCTCGTCGCGCCGCAGGCCAAGTCGGGCCAGACATCCTACATCTACATCAAGCCGGTCAAGGAAAGCGATTGGGCCACGCGCAGCGTGCTGATCTATGAGGACCCGGCGATCAACGGGAACGATGGGGCCAACGTCCTGTTCCAGGACGGCCACGTCGAGTGGGTCACGCGCGATCGGCTGAACGTGCTCCTTGACGAAACCCGCAAGGAAATGAGCAAGGACTAGAGGCTCGGCCCGGGCGTCGTGATGCGAAGGAATGCACCGAATCAGGAGATGAAGAACATGAACCGCAGGATGCTCGTTTCGATCGGACTGGTTCTGGCGATCGTCGTCCCGGCCTGGGCCCAGCCGGCCCTGCCGCCGCCCCCGCCGATGCCGCCCGCGCCGCCGCCGGTGGCTCTGCCGGCGGACGCCGTGCCGCCCCTGGCGAACCGGCTGCCGGCGCAATGTATGATCTACATCGGTTGGGTGGGCATGGACGCCAGTCGGCCGGCCGTCGCCGCGACGCGCTTCGGCAAGCTCTCCAATGACGCGGAGATCACGACCTGGATCGACGGCACGATGGCCGAGGTTCGCAAGCTGGTCAAGGCCAAGGTCGGCGAGGACGTTGACAAGATGATCTTCGACGGGCTGGCGATCATGCGCGAGCGGCCCTGGGCGATCTCGCTGCTTTCCCTCGAGCCGCCGGCCGAGGGGCACGGAGAAGCGGTACTGGACGCCGCGATCGTCATCGACGGCGGGCCGAAGGCCGGCGAGGTGCTCAAGCTCGTCGAGGATATCCTGGAGAAGGCCGTCCCGCCGGCCGAAGCGGGCAAGCGGAAGAAGATACAGATCGGCCTCCAGATGTTGAACCAGTACGAGTCCAACGGCAAGCGGCCGGCAATCACCTGGGGCCGCGTGGGCGACCTGGTCCTGGTGGCCCTGGGCGACAAGGCCCCGGGCGCCGTCGCGGCGACGATCGACGGGACGGGCAAGTCGCTGGCGACCGATCCGAAGTTTGCCGAGGGGGTCGCCAAGGTCGGCAAGGGGCTCCTGACCGTCCATTACGATTTTATGACGCTCATGAAGGCGGTCACCCGACAGAGCCGCGGCCGCGAAGAGCAGGCGCTGAAGGTGATACTGGGGCTGATGGAGTCCCTTGAGGGTTACACATTCACCATCGCCCCGGACGGCGAGGACTTCGTCACGAGGGTGCACGTCCGCACGCCGCCGGACAAGTCGGGCCTGACTCGGCTGTTTGACCAGAAACCGCTGCGGACGGACCTGCTGTCGGTGGCGCCCGGCGACTCGACGCTCGTGCTGGCGGGCAACCTCGACTGGCTGAAGCTCTGGGCCGAGTTGGAAACGCAGCTCAAGAAGTATCCTGACATCTGGGGCAAGTTCAGCGAGGGGCTGGCCCGCGGCGAAGAGACGCTGAGTTTCAAGGTCCGCGACGACATGCTGGCCTGCCTGGGCGACGGCCTGGTGATGTACAACTCGCCCGGCGCGGGCGGCGTGCTGGTCACCGGCCTGACGCTGGTGATGGAGGTCAAGGATCCCGCCAAGCTGCGGCTGACGATGGGCCGCATCGAAACGGTCCTGTCAGCCGCCTCGACCGGCCGCCAGCACGGCAACAGCGACGACAACGCCGCCCCGCCGCGGCCGAAGGTGACCTTCGCCGAGGTCGAGTACAAGGGCAGCCGCATCCGCTACATGCAGTCGCGCGGCATCCCCAACCCGGTCGCCCCGGCCTACTGCGTGACGGACAAGTATCTGGTCCTGTCGCTGTGGCCGCAGACGACCAAGGCGGCGTTGGACCAGATCGCCCGGGGGCGCGAGGGCTCCATCCTCGGCGATGAGCAGTTCAAGGCGCTCATGGCCAAGCTGCCGGCCGGGGCGTCGTTCGTCGGCTACACCGACGATCGCCAGACGATGAAGATGATCTACCCGTTGCTGCCGCCGCTGTGGCAGACGATTTCGTCGGTGGTCCGCCGCAAGGGCGTGGACCTGGATCCGGCCTGGCTGCCGACGCAGGCGGCGCTGCTGCGGCATGTCAGTGGAACCGCGGGGGTGATTGTCAACCAGCCGGACGGGCTGATGATGGTCGGCCGGGGCTGGCTGCCCGGCGTGAGCGCGACGGTCGTCGTGGCCGAGGTGGGCGTCGCGGCTGCCGTGGCGGGCGGCTACTGGGCCTTCCGCCAGACCGCGCGGAAGATGACCCGGCAAATGGAGGCTATTCCGATGGCACCAAATCAGGATGCCCCCGCGCCTGCGCCGGCTCCAGCGCCTGAGGAGGATTTCTAGTTCTGATCGCCTGTGCCCGGCGCCTCCCGAACCGGCGCGGGGTCGAGGATATGCGATGACGCGACGATTCAACCTGGCAGCCGTTGCGGTGCTGGCCTGCTGCGGGGCTCTGTCGCCTGCCCGGGGGCAGGAGGAGGCGAAACTGGCCGACTTCCTGCCGGCCGACGCCGTGGTCAGTTACATCTACGACCCCGCGCACCTGCCCGAGGGGGTCGCCATGACCGAGGGCATGACCAATCGGCTGATCCGATGGGCCGACCGGACGGGGCTGGTCCCCGACTCGGGCAAGGTGGTGGCGAACCTGGCGACGGCGGCACCGGTGTTCGCGTCGCGTCCGCACGCCATCAGCCTGATCGACTTCAGCGCCCGCACGACCCCGCGCGACCGGCACGTGATGGCCGCCATGCGGCTGGCGATCGTCTTCTGGGCGCCCGACGGCGACGACGACATCCGCCGGGCGCTGATGCGAATCTTCGCCGACTACTTCTATGGCGGCAGTGAGGGCCCTACGACAATCGCCTGGCAGCAGGCGGGCAAGTGGAAGTTCCAGCGCATCCATGACAAGCGGATGCCCGCGTGGTTGCGCGACATTGAGGTCGGCCGAATCGGCAAGGCCTACGTGATCGGCCTGGGCAGGGGGTCGTTTGAAGCGATTGCCGACGCGGCCGCCAGGCCCGAGACGTCGCTCGGCCGAAACGCCTGGTACGTCCGGCAGATGGAGGCCGTGATCGGGCGGCGGGCCATGTCGGTCTACTGCGACTGGCTGCAGGTGTCCAGGCGGATCGAGGGGATCATCCCCGGCCGGGCCGATGCCATCGCCGGCGCGTTCGACACGCCGCACCTGGAGCATTTCGCGTGGGCCCTGTCGTTCAGCGGCCGAAAGCTGTACAGCCGGCTGTTCTACGAAGAGACCGGCAAGCCGACCGGCCGACTCGACCTGTCCAACCCCGACGACTTCACGCCCGAGCAGGTGGCCCGGATGGTCCCGGCGGGGGCCCACTACTACGGCGCGGCCCGGCTGCCGATCGGCAAGTACGTCGCCCGGTTGCAGGCGGCGATGGAACTGTCGCTTTCGGCTCACAAGAAGGGGCGGCTGTCCGACGGGTGGAAGAAATACGCCGGCCAACTGGAGTTCGCCGCGGTGCGGCGGCTGTTCGACACGATGGGACCGGAGATATGGATTCACGATTGGCCGGTCCACCCGATGCGGCTGCCCGGCGCGGTGACGATCGTCACGCAGGTTCGCGACGAACCGGCGGCCCGGCGTGACACGGCCGCGGTGATGTCGGTGCTCGATCACTGGCTCCAGGCCAAGTCGCAGGGCAGCAAGCTGGCGCGGCTGGAGATTCGCAAGGACCCCGAGGCGCCGGCGTGGTGGCTCCAGTTCGGCCTGATGGGCCCGGCCATGCGATACGCCGACGCCTGGATGATCCTGAGCTGGTCGCCCGAAGCCGCCCGTCTGGCCGCCGAGGAACTGGCCGGCAAGTGACGCCTCCCGCGTTGACAAGGACGCGCCGGGTTCCTACCATGGCGGCCTGTTTCCCACCGTTGTTGAGCATGGAGCCAAGATGAAAGTCCACGAATATCAGGCGCGCGAGGTGTTGCTGTCGGCCGGCGTGAAGATGCCGCAGGCGGTGCTGGCCCGCTCGGGCGACGAGGCCGCGGCGGCGTTCACGCAGCTCGGCGGCGCGGTCGCTGTGGTCAAGGCGCAGGTCCACGCCGGCGGCCGCGGCAAGGGCGGCGGCGTCAAGCTGGTCAAGTCGGCTGACGAGGCCAAACGTGAGGCCGACCGCATCCTCTCCAAGCCGCTGGTGACCCACCAGACCGGGCCCGAGGGTGTGCCGGTCCGCAGCGTGCTGGTGGCGGCCGGCGTCGAGATCGCCAAGGAGTATTACGTCGGCGTGGTGCTCGACCGCGCCCGCGGCGTGCCGGTGATGATGGCGTCGGCGGAGGGCGGCGTGGAGATCGAGGAAGTCGCCCGCACCAAACCCGGGGCCATCCACAAAGAGGCGTTCCACCCGATGCTGGGCCTTCAGCCGTACAGCGCCCGCAAGCTGGCGGCGGCGATCGGCCTGACGAAGAAGCCGGCCGCGGCGGCGGCGAAGCTCATGCTCGCCCTTGGCCGCGTGTTCCTGGAAAAGGACTGCTCGCTGGCCGAGATCAACCCGCTGGTGCTCACCAAGTCCGGCGAGGTGACGGCCATCGACGCGAAGATCAACTTCGACGACAACGCCGTGCCGCGGCACGCGGACGTCGAGGCGCTGTACGACCCGACGGAAGAGGACGCGGCGGAGATACGGGCCCGCGACGCCGGGCTCAGCTACATCGCCCTGGACGGCAACATCGGCTGCCTGGTCAACGGCGCCGGGCTGGCGATGGCGACGATGGATATCATCAAGCTGCACGGCGGCGAGCCGGCGAACTTCCTGGACGTCGGCGGGTCGGTCACGGCCGACGGCGCGAAGGAGGCCTTCGGCATCATCCTCTCGGACCCGAAGGTGAAGGCGATCCTGGTGAACATCTTCGGCGGCATAGCCAAGTGCGACCTGATCGCCGAAGCCCTGATCGCGGCCGGCCGCGAAATCGGCTTCAAGGTCCCCGTCGTCGTGCGGCTGGAGGGGACCAACGTCGAGCGGGCCCGCAAGCTGCTGGAGGGCGCCAAGGGCGACCTGCCCACGCTGATCACCGCCTCCGACCTGACCGACGCGGCGCAGAAAGTCGTCAAGGCCACGAAATAGGAATCACCGATGAGCATTCTCGTTGACAAGGATACGAAGGTTCTCTGCCAGGGCATCACCGGGTCCGCCGGCGCGTTTCACACCAAGGGCTGCCTGGCCTACGGCACGAAGATGGTCGGCGGCGTCACCCCGGGCAAGGGCGGTCTGAAGGACGACAACGGCCTGCCGATCTTCGACACCGTGGCCGAGGCGGTCGCCGCGACCGGAGCCAACGCGACGATGATCTTCGTGCCGGCGGCGGTCTGCGGCGACGCCATCGGCGAGGCTGCCGACGCCGGCATCGAACTGATCGTTGCGATCACCGAGGGAATCCCGACGCTGGACATGGTGAAGGCGACGCGGCAGGTGACTGAGCGTGGCGCGAAGTTGATCGGGCCCAACTGCCCGGGCGTGATCACGCCGGGCGCGTGCAAGATCGGCATCATGCCGGGCTACATCCACACGCCCGGCGGCGTGGGCGTCATCTCGCGCTCCGGCACGCTGACCTACGAAGCCGTCTGGCAGCTCAGTTCGCGCAACATCGGCCAATCGACCTGCATCGGCATGGGCGGCGACCCGGTGCACGGGCTGGGCTTCGTGGACCTGCTGGCGATGTTCCAGGAGGATCCCGGCACCGATGCGATCGTGATGATCGGCGAGATCGGCGGGACCGACGAGGAAAAGGCGGCGGCGTTCATCGCGGACAAGGTGACCAAGCCGGTGGTGGGCTTCATCGCCGGCCGAACGGCCCCGCCCGGCCGACGGATGGGCCATGCCGGCGCGATCATCAGCGGCGGGCAGGGGACCGCGGAGTCGAAGATGGCCGCCCTGCGCGAAGCCGGCGTAACCGTCGCCGACAGCCCGGCCCGCATCGGCGAAGCCGTGGCGGCTCTGCTGGGCGTGAAGGGGTGAGCGAGCCCCCGATGTCCTGCGTCCAAGACCGATGCCCCCGGAACCATGCACCATGAAGACGAAGGTTCTCCTCGACACCGACATCGGCAACGACATCGACGACGCCTGCGCGCTGGCCTACCTGCTGGCCGAGCCGCGGTGCGAATTGCTGGGCGTCACGACCGTGTCGGCCGGCGGGCTCGACCGGGCCCGCATGTGCAGCGCCCTGTGCGAGGCGGCCGGCAGGGGGGGCGTGCCGATCTATCCCGGCGTCGAGCCCGGCCTGATCGTTCCCAGCCCGCAGCAGCCGCCCCCGCAGGCCGAGGCCCTCAAACGCTGGAAGCACCGCAGCGATTTTCCACAGCACGAGGCGATCGCCTTCCTCCAGCGGACCATCCGCGAGAACCCCGGCCAGGTCGTCCTGCTGGCCATCGGGCCGATGACCAACGTCGCCTGCCTGTTCGCGGCCGATCCGGAGATCCCCACGCTGCTCAAGTCGCTCGTGCTGATGTGCGGCGTCTTCACGCGCAGGCTGGCGGGCAGCCCGGTCTGCGAGTGGAACGCCCTGAACGATCCGCACGCGACGGCGATGGTCTACGACCCGGCCGGCGTTCGCCCGCGGCCGGCGGTCCACCGTTCGATCGGGCTGGACGTGACGCGCCAGGTGACGCTGGCCGCCGACGAGGTCCGACGGCGGTTCGCGTCGGCCCAACTGCTGCGGCCGGTGCTGGACTTCGCCGAGGTGTGGTTCGCCGCCGGCCCCAAGCAGATTACGTTCCACGATCCTCTGGCGGCGGTGACGATCTTTGACGATCAAGTCTGTCGGTTCGAGCGCGGCTGCGTGGATGTCGAGTTGTGCGGCTCACACTACGCCGGGGCGACGGTGTGGAAGCCCGACCCCGCAGGCCCGCACGAAGCGGCAATGGCCGTGGATGCGGAGCGGTTTTTCTCGCGGTATTTCGGGGTCTTCGCGTAGCGCATGCGAAATGGGGGTCGGCCGGGTCCCGTATTCGGCCATTTTGCCCTACACAAACTTTGACAGAAACGCTCTCTTACGGCATAATTTCCGCTTTACGGTCTTGAGCCCCTGATTAACAGATGGAGGTCTGCGATGTCGGAACTGAAGGTGACCGTTGATGGCGATACCTGCTCGGGCTGCGGCGTGTGCGAAGGCACCGCCCCTGAGGTCTATGCGATCAACGACGACGGCGTGGCCGAGGTCAAGCCCGACGGGCTGGCCGCCGCTGCCGACGCCGAGGTGGTCGAGGCGGCCGAGGGCTGCCCCTGCGAGGCCATCACCGTGGTCAACGCCGCCGGCGAGCAGGTTGTCCCCGCGTAACGCGGAGTGACCTGTCGCGGCTGCAACGAAAGAAGCCCGGAGCGGTCCGCTCCGGGCTTTCGTCGTGCGCTGACCGGACCGCGACCGGGGGCTCACCCCTCGGTCGCCTCGCGGAGCTTGGCCAGCACGGAGTAGTCCTCCAGCGTCGTCGTGTCGCCGACGGTCTCGGCGCCGCTGGCAATGTCCTTGAGCAGCCGCCGCATGATCTTCCCGCTGCGCGTCTTGGGCAGGGAGTCGGTGAAGCGGATCTCCTCCGGCCGGGCGAGCGAGCCGATTTCCTTCACGACGTGCTTCTTCAACTCGTCCAGCAGCGAGTCGCCGGCCTTGTACCCGCCTTCGAGGGTGACGAACGCGCAGATGGCTTGGCCTTTCATTTCGTCCGGGCGCCCGACGACGGCCGCCTCGGCGACGGCCGGGTGGCTGACCAGGGCGCTCTCGATTTCCATCGTGCCCAGGCGGTGGCCCGAGACGTTGATGACGTCGTCGACGCGTCCCATGACCCAGAAGTACCCGTCACCGTCGCGGCGGGCGCCGTCGCCGGTGAAGTAGACCCCCGGGATGTCGCTCCAGTATTGCTTCTTGTACCGCTCCGGGTCGCCGTAGATGCCGCGCAGCATGCTCGGCCAGGGCTTGCGGACCACGAGGAACCCGCCGGTGTTGTCCGGCTGCTCGCGGCCGTCCTTGCTCATGATGGCCGGGTCGATGCCGAAGAATGGACGCGTGCAGGAGCCCGGCTTGGTGGGCGTCGCGCCCGGCAGCGGCGTGATCATGATCGCGCCGGTTTCGGTCTGCCACCAGGTGTCGACGATCGGGCATTTCTGCCCGCCGATCACCTTGTGATACCATATCCAGGCCTCGGGGTTGATCGGCTCGCCGACCGTGCCCAGCAGCCGCAGCGAGGAGAGGTCGTGCTTCTTCGGCCACTGCTCGCCCCACTTGATGAACGCGCGGATGGCGGTCGGAGCGGTGTAGAACACCGTGACCTTATGCTTGTCCACGATCTGCCAGAAGCGATCGGGCTCGGGGTGGTTGGGCGCCCCCTCGTACATCAGCGTCGTCGCCCCGTTGTTGAGCGGGCCGTAGATGATGTAGCTGTGCCCGGTGATCCAGCCGATGTCGGCGGTGCACCAGTAGACGTCCTCGTCACGCAGGTCGAAGACGTAGCGGCTGGTCAGGTAGGTTCCCACCATGTAGCCGCCGGTCGTGTGGATGATGCCCTTGGGCTTGCCGGTCGTGCCGGAGGTGTAAAGGATGAACAGCAGATCCTCGCTGTCCATCGGCTCGGCCGGGCACTGGTCGCTGACGCCCTCGGCCAACTCGTGCCACCAATGATCGCGGCCGGCGACCCAGTTCACCTTGTTGCCTGCCCGCTTGAGCACGACCACGGTCTTGACCAGTTGGGTCATGCGGCAGGCCTCGTCCACGTTCACCTTCAGGTCGATCACCTTGCCGCGGCGGTTGCCGCCGTCGGCGGTGATGATGACGCTGCTCTGGGCGTCGTTGACGCGGTCGGCCACCGCCTGGGCGCTGAACCCGCCGAAGATGATCGAGTGCGGCGCGCCGATGCGGGCGCAGGCCAGCATCGCGATCGCCAGTTCGGGCACCATCGGCATGTAGAGCGTGACGCGGTCGCCCTTCTTGACGCCCAGTTTCCTGAGCACGTTGGCGAAGCGGCTGACCTCGGCCAGCAGTTGCCGGTAGGTGAGCGTCCGCTGGTCGCCCGGCTCGCCTTCCCAGAGGATGGCGGTCTTGTCGCCGCGGCCCTGGGCCACCTGGCGGTCCAGGCAGTTGTAGCTGATGTTCGTCTTGGCCCCGACGAACCACTTGGCGTAAGGCAGATCCCACTCGACGACGCGGTCCCACTTCCTGAACCAGTGCAGCTTGCCGGCCGCCTCGCCCCAGAACCCGTCCGGGTCGTCGATGCTGCGGCGGTAGAGCTTCTCGTACTCGGCCAGGCTCTTGACGTGGGCGTCGGCCGAGAAGCCAGCCGGCGGCGGGAACTCGCGGTCTTCCTTCAGGATCGATTCGATGCTCTGCGCTTGCGACATGTGGTTCCTCCCGGGACCGTGAATCGGATCGGAATCGCCGCCTCGCCAGGGGCGACACAAATCAGGCCCGCGCCTCGAACGAGGCCGGGAACACAACCGAACGGAAGGGGCTGGCGCTCAACTCAAACACCTGCGGCATTGTAGGCCGGGCCGATGGTGCTGGCAACCGGTTCGCAGGCGATTCCGGATAGGTGATGAGGCAGGGCGGCGGCCGGGCGTTACATCATCGCGAACGCCGCGCAGGCGAGCAGGATGCAGCCGATTCCTGCACCCCGTGGCCAGCCGCGGCGACGGCGCAGCGAGACGCCCGCGCACAGCGCGCCGAAGGCCAGCAGCGGCGTCACGGCGGCCAGTGTCGGACTCTCGGCGGTGACGGCGGCAAGATGGAAGCGGTTGCTCACCTTGTCCTGGCTGGCCGACGGGCGCAGTTCCACGTCGCGGTCCATCTGGGCCGGTCCGATGACGGCCCGCAACCGCGTGATGCACTGCCCGTTGCCAAGATTGTCGAGCAGGCCGCGGTCCAGGACGGCGTTGAAGTGCGCGTTACGCCCGTCTTCGTATCCGAACAGCGACCAGTTGCTGAACATCTCGGTGACGAACGCGTGTCCACCGTCGGCCCGCGTCGCATGTTCGAACACGGCGGCGTAGTTGGTGCCGTCATTGCTTGCGGGATCGAGGCGGAGGTCGCCCTCGTTGATCGTTGCATTGGCCCAGTTGCCGCAGCCGTATCTCCGGTCGCTGACGACATAGAGGAGTATCTCGTTATGCGGCGCCGCAGAGAGACTGGAGATGGCCATCGGATAGACCAGCCGACTGTCGCGATAGGTGTAGGTGATCGGCTGGGGGGCCGCGGTGGCCCAGTCGCCGGCGTCCGGCTTCAGCCGCATCGCCAGCCAGTGCCAGCCGTCGCGCGCGTAGCGGTCGAAGACGGCCTGCGCCCCAGTCGGCACGCGGTAGCGGTGATCGTTCAACCAGTCAACCAGTTTTCCGGCGTCGCGGCCGGACAGGACGGCGTATTCCAGCATCCCGGCCGTCCCGGTTTCCTCAACCTTCACCGCGCCGGTGGGCGAGGAAAGAGCAGCCTCGCCCGCGCCGGCTGCGCAGCCGCAACTCAGCCCCCAGCCGCTTCGCCGGCGGAGTTCATAGAACTCGGGCGTCGTGATCGACGCCAGGCCACGAAACATATCCTCCGGGCCTTGCCTGATGTTCTCCGGCTTCTGCGGCACCGGAACCACCCAGGCCAGTTCCGCCGGTCCGCGATCGAACCACGTCTGTAGAACGACCTGCATCGTCCGCCCGTCCGTTGCCAGCAGGGCCTCCTGCCTGGGCGAACTGGCGACGATCTGCGAGGATGACCCGACCTCGCGCGGCAGCATCATGCAGCCGTCCCCGTACGCACAGCGCGACGCAACCAGAACGGAGAGGGCCGCGAACAGCAGCGTGGCGAGCGAATTGCGCATGTGAAGGCCTCCTTCGCGGCCCGACGCACAGGCCGATTCATGTGCCGCAATACAGGATACCCATGTCCGGGAGTCGCATGGGCGCAGGTTTATTCCCGCCCTCGACAGTTTGCCCGTCGGCGGGGTAGCATGGCTGGCCATGAGACGCCAAACACATCATGCCCGAACATCGCGATGGGTTCTGTACGGCCTTGCACTGGCAACGGCTGGCCTGCTGGCCGGTTGCGGCGCGGACGGCGACCGTTTCCAGCCACCGCCGTTCCCGCGCACCGAGGTGCAGCGGATCGAGATGCCCCGCTCCGCGGTCTCCATTCCCGAGGCCCTGGACCTCGCCTACCGCCAGGCCGGCCTGCGCTGGGCGGCCAGCGGCCTGACGCTCAACCTGCCCGGCGGATCGTCGGTCGGGCCGTTCAAGCCGGGCGAGCGGATCGCCCTGCGGCAGCTCCTGGACAAGGTGGCCGCGGCCGCCGGCACCCAGTGGCGATGGAAACGCCAGGTGGCTGTCTTCGGCCCGGAGGACAAGCAGGGGCGGCTGAAGGCACTTGCCAAGACGCTGAGAACCGGCGGCGACGCGGCCGCTCGCGCCGCGGCGTCGGAACTGGCTGACGGCAACTGGCCCGAGGCGGTCGGTCCGCTGCTGGCCGCGGCGACGCGTGGAGAGGCGTCCGTCCGCTGGGCCGCCTTCGCGGCGCTGGGTCGTCTGGAGGCCGGCTGCCGGCGGTTCCACCCCCTCGGCCGTGTGCCGCTGACCCAGACGGTGGTCGAGGACCCGCCCGCGAAGGTCGACCTGCCCGAGGCCGTCGGGTCGGCCGGCTGGCGGTCAGCCGTCATCGCCGTCGGGGCAGGGGGGATTCACTCGGCTGAGTCGTCCATCCGCGAAGCCGTCGAGAAAGGCAAGCTCGGACCGGCTGCCCGCGCCGACGCCGTCTGGGCGCTCGGCCGACTGGGCGGGCCGGACTCGCTGGACCTGCTCGAACAGTTGCTGAGCGACGCCGCGCAGCCGGACGAGGTCCGCATCGAGTCGGCCGTCGCACTGGCACGGACGCGGCTGGTCGACGCCCTCGACGTGCTGGCCGACGCGACGGAGGCGGACGACGAACTGACGCGCGTGCTCGCAGCCGCGGGTCTGGGCTGGATGGGCGAGGACGACGGCGTGCGGCCGCTGGCCCGGCTGATTCGCGGCGATTCGCCCGCGGCTGCCCTGGCTGCCGCTGATGCGCTGGGCCGAGTCGGCAGCGAGCGGGCCTGCAAGACGCTCGCGGGCTTGCTCGACGACAAACGTCCGGCGGTCCGCCGCTGTGCGGCGGCGGGGCTGGGGCGCACTGTGAGCCCCGTCGCACGCGAGATATTAATCCGGGCGGCCGACGACCGCGACGCCTCCGTCCGCGCTGCCGTGGCCGACGCCCTGGGCTGGATCGGCGGCGAGAGTTCCGCGGCGGCGCTGGTGCGGCTGACCTGCGACGAGTCGGCCGCCGTCCGCGCCGACGCCATCGCCGGCCTGGCCCGCATGTGCGGCGGCGTGCCGGCAGTCGCGGCGTGGATGAACGACGACGCCACGCCCGGGCCGCTGAAGATGGCTGCGGTGATCGGCCTGGGCCAGTCCCGCAACCCCGACGCCGTGCCGCTGCTGTCGGCGGCGGCCTACGGGCGAGACTTGCGGCTGGCGATGGCCGCCTGCGTGGGGTTGTCGCGGATCGGCGACGCGTCGGCGCGGTCGGTGCTGCTGCGGGTCGGGCGGTCGCGCGGCCAGTCGCTGCCGATCGGCACGCGCGCGATCGGCTGGTCGCGGAGCCCCTTTGCCGTGATGCTGCTGAGCGACCTGCTGGCCCGCGGCGGCGGATGGCAGCAGGTCCAGGCGGCGGCCGCCCTGGGCGACCTGGACGATGCGGCTGCCCCGCGGGCGCTGCTGGATGGGGGGATGATCCGCCAGCCCACGGCCAGCCGCCGCGCGGTCGACGCCCTGGCTGCCAGCCGGTCGCCGCAGGTGATGGGCCTGCTGGCGGCGGCGATCGCGTCGGGTTCGCCCGAGCAGCGGAACGCCGCGGCCGTGGCGGCGGAAATGCTCGCGGCCGCGGGGACCACCGACCCGCGTCTGACGGCGCCGCTGGTGGCGATGATGCGCAAAGGCCCGGCGCAGTTGACACGCCTCGCCGCCACGGCGCTGGCGGAGAGCGGCGATCCGGCCGCGGCCGATGACTTGGCGCACCTTCCGGCGGACGCACAACCCGTGACGGCCCAGCCCGTGGCCGAGCAGCCCGCGCGAACGTGGGCGTTGCGTGCCCGGGCGTTCGGGATCGACGACGACCGCTTGCCGCCGATGAGCTACGAAACGTCGCTGTTCTACGACGCGGCCCGCGGACGCATCATCCAGACCGGCGGGTACGGCCGGCGCGTGGACGACGCCCCGCCTTCGCAGACGTGGGCGTATGACGTGGCCGGCGGGAAATGGCGGCGGCTGGACCTGCACGGCGGGCCGCCCGGCGCGGGCGGGTCGCGCGGCCTGGCGGTGGACGCGG
>JAJVII010000048.1 GCA_022072085.1 Phycisphaerae bacterium | reverse complement strand
GCTGCGAATGGCGGTCGGAGGCGGCCGCCCGGCGACGACGCCGGACGAGGCGCCGACGGGCTACCTGCTGCCGCCGCGGGTGGACGAGGAGTGGGCCCGGCTGGCCGGGCCCTTCGGGCTGAACGCCGCGGCCATCCAGCGGCTGAACCGCGGGGTCGAGCGGCGCTGGGTGGCGGCGCTTCGCGTTCGCGGGCGGCGGGTCGTGCGCCTGGACCCCTTGAGCGATTTCACCGAAGCCTATGCCTCCGACCGCGAGCCGATCTACCCGCCGATGGCGGCCGAGTGGCGCTACTTCGTCGCCAACAAGGCCCCCGGCGCGATGATCGTCTGGGTCGGGCGCGACCCGACGGCCCCGCCGCCGCCGGACGGACAGACGGGTGAAGGCGTCGCCGGCGCCGCCGGCGTCGAAGAGAAGATGCAGTTGGACTACTCGCGGCGGCAGCTTCGGCTGACCGAGCACGCGTGGCGCGACTTTCTGCGGCTGGTCTACAAGGACCGCGAGGAGGAGTTCCGCCGCCTCTACCTGCCGGGCATGGACGACGCCCGGATCGCCGACGCCACGCGGCGCGGGGCGGACTTCTACGGGCCGGGCTTCGATGAGTACGCCCTGGCCCGCATGCCGATCGCCGACCGCGACGTACTGGAGTTCCGGGCCCACAAGGGCGAGTTGCGGCGCCACTTCGTGTTCGGCAACTTCGCGGTCGTGCTGGACGACCTGGTGCTGGAAGGCCGGGCCATGTTCAACACGATCATCCTGATCGTCCTGGCCATCGGCACGCACGTGACGGTGAACCCGTTCGCGGCCTACGCGCTGAGCCGATTCCGCCTGAAGTACACCTACAAGGTGCTGCTGTTCATGCTGGCGACGATGGCGTTCCCGCCGGCGGTGGGGATGATACCCGGCTTCCTGCTGCTCAAGCACCTGGGGCTGATCAACACCTATGCCGCCCTCGTGCTGCCGAGCATCGCCAGCGGGTACACGATCTTCCTGCTCAAGGGCTTCTTCGACGCCCTGCCGCAGGAGTTGTACGAGGCGGCCGAGATCGACGGCGCCGGCAAGGTGACGACGTTCATGAACGTCACCTTCCCGCTGAGCAAGCCGATCTTCGCGATCATCACGCTCCAGAGTTTCACGGCCGCCTACTCGGGTTTCATGTGGGCGTTCCTGATCTGCCCGGACCAGAAGATGTGGACGATCATGGTGCACCTGTTCAACATTCAGCAGACCAACCAGGCGCCGATCGCGATGGCGGCCCTGGTGATCGCTGCCCTGCCGACGTTCCTGGTGTTCCTGTTCTGCCAGAACGTGATCCTGCGCGGCATCATTATTCCCAGCTTCAAGTAAGTGCGGAGGATCAACACGAAGGGCCACGAAAGAGGAGGCAGAAGACCACGAAGGGAATTCATGGGTGAGGAAGGACCTGGGCTTTGTTCGTGGCCCTTGGTCTGCTCTCTCGTGAGCCTTCGTGTTGAATCCGAATTGAGTTGAAAGCCGATGACGCCAGGCCGCATACGTCTGATCGCTCTCTCGCTGATCGTGCTGATCGCGGCGCCGTGGATTGTCCTGCGGCAGATGGACCAGGCATCGGCGTCCAGGGAGTCGCGCGAGGGCAAGATCTCCATCGTCCACTATTGGGGCTACCCGCGGGTGGCCACCACGCCTAACGACCAGATTCTCATCGCCATCTATCAGCGCTTCCTGGAGAAGCCCGAGAACCGCAACGTCATCATCGACCGCTTCAGCGGATTGGAGATCCGCGACCTGCCGGCCTCCTGGGACGCGATGATGCAGATGGCCTTCGCCGCGGGACGGGCGCCGGACATCCTCCAGCTCGTCACCGAAAACATCATGACCCACCGGGCCGAGAACTTCATCCGCCCGCTGCCCGACCGCTTCACCTTCGTTTACTCCAACTCGGCCTACGACGACGACGCAGGCTACCGCCGCGACGCCATCGAACGCTTCCGCCGCCTTCGCGCCCGGCTGGAGCAGGATCTGGAGCGGCGCAACCGCCAGGCCCAGGAGGCCGGCGAACCCGACGAGAAGTGGCTGCCCCAGGCGGCGCTGGACTTCGACCGCGAGATGATGAGGCAGGTGCAGGCGATGTCTGCTGACCGCCTGCCCGGCGCCCGGCCCCGCCTCGCGGAGCTGCTGGAGGTCTGGACCGGGCTGATGGTCCGCAGCGGCCAGCCCGGCCTGATCCCCGGTCCCGCGCCGGACGCAGCCGACGTCGTCGGCGGTCGGCTGACCCCGGACGAGGCCTGGGCCCGCTGGCTGTTCGAGAAGCTCCAGGCCCGCATCCCCGGCGAACTGCTCCAGGCGCTGTTCGACTTCAAGACGGCCAGGCTCTATGGCGCTGACGAGGGACAGGCCGCCATGATGGGCCTGAACTACCGCATCAAGCCCCTGCGCGAAGCCGACCTGATGGATCGCGGCGGGCGGCCGTTGCTGCCGCAGACCTGGGACGAGCTGATGTTCTGGTCGGTCGCCGTCTCGCTCATGGGCGATGGGGCGAGCAGCGACGGCAAGTTCGGCTACAAGATGGCCCACGCCAACCACGCTCCCTATCCCTTCCCGCTTTACGCCTACGGCGCCGGCGGGCAGATCGCCGTCCAGAACGCCGACGGCGTCTGGAGCGCCGCCCTGGACAGCCCCGGCACGATCCGCGGCATGGAGTTCCTCCAGAAGTTCACCTACCTCAAGCCGATCAAGTTGGACCTCCTCGTGCCCGCATCGGCCAGCCCCGACGGCGCCGAGCACGCCTGGCCGCTCGTGCTGATGTATCACACCAAGAACCCCTACCAGGACGCCGTGCCGGACTTCTATCTCCGCGCGCCGGGGAACGCCCGCCAGGTCGTCATCCGCCGCCTCACCCTCGACCGCGACCGCTGGCAGGTCCGTGACCGCGACCGCGTGCTGTTCGGCTTCGCCGGCAGGCAGGACCTGATCAACCGGATCGGCACGCTGGCCGGCAAGAGCAGTCAGGGCGCCTGCCAGCCGGTGATCACGATCGACAACGGCGACCTGGAAAAGTTCCGCCAGCTCTGGGACGAGGACAACATCGCGATGAGCTGGCTGACCAGCTCGACGCTGGTCGTCTCCAACCCCGACGCCCAGGGCCAGACCCGCCATCCCGACGGGGCGAGCTGGGACCTGATGGTCAGCGAGGACGATCTGGCCGGCCCCAAAGCGCTGGCTGCCCTCGGCCAACGTCTGGCGGCCATCGGCGTCAAGGGCGTGGACCTCAATGTCTCCGACGCCGACTGGCAAGCCATCGACGCCTACCTCCGCCGCCAGGCCGTCGTGAAGGACCCGGCCCAGCGCGAGGCGTTGGCTGGGCAGCAGCCGCCGCGGCTGGCCCGCTTGATCGCGGACATGGACAACGCCCGCCTGCCGATCGGCTGTTACTACGGCAGCCACGCCCTCGAGCCCAGCCGCCCGGCGTGGGCCGGGCCGATGGACCTCGACCTCGACCGCAACGGCAAGTGGACCTGGGTCCACCTGGTCGCCCCAGCCGACGACCTGTTCTACAACGCGAAGATCGGCCGCGTGATCGTCACGTCCAAGCGGCTCTACGTCGTTGAGCGGCCGGAGTATGAAGCCTGGCCGGGCGGCCCGCGGTTCACGATGGCCCCGGAGATTTCCGACGACGGCGCCTACGCCCAGTTCCCCTGCGGACTCCAGGCGCCCGCCGACGGCGTCCGCGAAATTCCGACCTGGCGGATCCAGGTGGCCGTCGCCGACATGGGCCTGCTCGCGCTGAACCATCGGCTGAACGAGAGCACGCCCGCCGACCGCGAGAAGCTCGACGCCGCGGTCCGGCTGATCACCTACGTCTCCAGCGACGAAGCCGAGGAAATCCGCGTCCGCAAGAGCGTCGAGAACGGGCTGGGCACGACGCTCAACCCCGTCCTGCTCCGCAAGTACGGCTACGACGACATCGCCGACCAGATTCCGCCGGAGTACGAGAAGGCGATGCGCAACATCTACCGCGTCGGACGGGCCGTGCCCGCGCTGCCGAATTACCGCGGCTTCCAGCAGTTCCTGGCCTCGCTGGCCGACCGCGTCGTCATCGAGGGCCAGGACCCCGCCGACGCCTGCCGCACCGTCAACGCGACGACCAACAAGCGCTTCCTGACCGACCCCAACCCGAACCTGATGCAGAGCCGGCGGCGGATCGCATGGGTCGTCTTCGGCGTCGTCGGGCTGGGGCTGCTGCTGGCCGCCTTCTTCATGGCCCGTCAGCTCGTCGTCGGGCTCTCCTCCCACGCCGGCGTCGACGCGGACCTCGGCTCGGTCGGACAGCGGACGACGTGGAGGACGCACCTGGCGGCCTGGCTGTTCCTCGGGCCGGCCGTCGCGACCATCGCCCTGTGGAGCTACGTGCCGCTGGCCTGGGGCTCGGTGATGGCGTTCCAGGATTTCCACATCGTTCAGCCGACCCACTGGATCGGCCTGGACAACTTCATCCGCATCTTCGTCGACCCCGAGTTCTACAAGGTGCTGGGCAACACGCTTTGGTATGTCTTCCTCGCGCTGAGCCTCGGGTTCCTCGCCCCGATCTTCCTGGCCCTGTTGCTCAACGAGATCCCCTGGGCCAGGATTTTCTTCCGCACCGTCTTCTACCTGCCGGCCATCACCAGCGGGCTGGTCATCCTGTTCATGTGGAAGAAGTTCTACGACACCAGCGAGGCCGGCCTGCTCAACACGCTGCTGCTTCGCCTGAACGAGCTGCCGCTGCCGGCCGTCTTCGCCCTCAAGCTGCTCGGCATCCTGCTGATCCCGGCCGTCATCGTCGCCCTGTTCAACCTGCCGCTGATGGATAACATCGAGACGAAGCTGGGCCGATCCCTGGCCGCCGCGCTGCCGGTCGCCGGCACGCTCTGGCTGGGCTTCCGCGCCCCGGGCGACCTGCTGCCCCTGCCGGCCGGTCTGGCCGGGCGCACGTTGTTGGCCTTCTCGGCGGGCGGCCACGCGTACCGCGTGGACGTAGGCCCGCTGGTCTGGGCGATCGGCGCGATCGCGCTGTTCGTCGCCGGCCTGGGGATGCTCCGCGCCGCCTTTGCCTGCGAGCACGAGTTCTCATCCCGCCGCATCCCCTGGGCCTGGCCGGCGATCGTCCTGCTCTTCGCCGCCGGCTGGCTGCTCCGCCAGGCGACCGGCGCCGAAGTCTCCCCGCTGGCCGCCTCCAGCCACATGGCCCAGCTCTTCCTGCTGCTGCTGCCGCTGACGGGCCTGTGGCCGCTGCTCCGCCGGCTGCTCGGACGCGAGCACACCCCCCGCGAAACGATGTACCTCGTCCTGCGGGCCAAGACCAAGGGGACTGTCCCCTTTTCCGCTCGGGGAAAAGGGGACTGTCCCCCTTCCGGGGCGCGCCGGGCCAGCATCGTGCTGGGCCTGGCCGTCGCAATCGGGGCCCTGGCCGCCTTCGCCTGCCCCGGCTCGCCGATGAGGCTGGCGTTCTATCACCTGTTCGCCCGGCTGCCGGGCTATCACGGCTGGCTGTTCCGCCCGTTCATCTTCGAGCCGCTGCTGTGGCTGAAGGACAAGGACCTGGCGATGATCTGCATCATCCTGCCCGGCGTCTGGGCGGGCATGGGCCCGGGCTGCCTGATCTACCTGGCCGGCCTCAAGGGCATCCCCGACGAGGTCTACGAGGCCGCCGACCTCGACGGCGCCAGCGCGATGCAGAAGGCCTGGACCATCACCTTCCCGCACCTGGCCGCCCTGATGATCATCAACTTCGTCGGGGCGTTCATCGGCGCGTTCCAGTCCAGCCAGAACGTCCTGGTGATGACCGCCGGCGGCCCCGCCGACGCCACGATGGTCCTGGGCCTGCGCGTCTGGCTGGACGCTTTCGTGCTGCTGAAGTTCGGCTACGCGACCGCCCTGGCCTGGATCCTGGGCCTGATGCTGATCGGCTTCACGATGTACCAGATCAGCATCCTGAAGCGCGTGGAATTCAAGACCGCGGGAAGATAAAGAGAACGCAGAGGGACGGAATTACAGGACTTTTCATAATTGGCCGCTGAGGCGCTGAGTCGCAGAGGGACAAGGGTTTATGAAAGACCTCGCATCGGAGCATTCTTGTTTCCTCTGACGCCGGTCTTGTTCCAAGTCCTTTCCCTCGGCGCCTCTGCGCCTCAGCGGCGAACTCAATTATGAAAAATGCTCTCTCTCTGCGTTCTCTTCATGGAGCGTCTGATGTTTGCCCTGCTCGCCGATCCCGAACACTACATCGCAACGGACTGGGACCTGACTGCGGACCCGGCCGGGCGGCGGTATTGGGTGTCGCACTTCATTGAGATGTGGCCGGCGCTCGTCCAGCTCATCCGCGACGAATATGCCCCGACAGACGCGGAGCTGGAAACCTTCCGCAAGCCCTACCACGCGGAGCTGGAGGCCCTGCTGGCGGCGGGGACGGGCGCGAAAGACACGGAGACACTGAGACGCGGGGACGCGGAGAAGGAAGACGAACAAGCCGGCCCCGCCTCCGCTTCTCTCCCCGCGTCACCGCGTCCCCGCGTCCCCGCGTCATCCACCGCAACCAGCATCCTCAGCCTCGACGACATCCGCGACCGGCACCTGCGGGCCGCCGGCTGGCCCGACCCCTATCGGCACGTCAAGGCGGCTGAGAACGCCGCCGCGCTCAAGTTCTACCCCCAGGTGATCGCCGAGCTGGACAGCCGCGACGCGGACCGGCGGCTGGCTGAGCTGATCGAGGGCGTCTTCGCGGGCAACATCTTCGACCTCGGGGCCCTGGCGACGGTGCGGCAGTATCACGAGAAGGGGCTGGATTTCTTCGCGACGCGGGCAACGCTGGCCAAGCGGCCCTGGCTGGTGGACGACTTCGACGCCCTGCACGCCGCCTGGCGGGCCGACGCGTGGGCCTATCGCAAGGTCATCTTCCTGGTCGACAACGCCGGCTGCGACTTCGTGCTGGGCTGCCTGCCGCTGATCCGCGAGATGGCCGCCGCCCGCCCGCGCGGCCGCGGAGCCGAGGTCGTCATCGGATGCAACACCGGTGCGAGCCTGAACGACATCCTCAAGCCCGAAGCCGAGGCGGTCGTCACGGCTGCCCGGGTCATAGACCCGTTGCTTGACGAGGCGCTGTCCGCCGGGCGGATTCGGCTGATCGAGACGGGCAACCGGGCTCCGCTGTTCGACCTGGCCAACGCGAGCGAGGAACTGAACGCCGAGGCCGACGGCGCCGACCTGCTGATCCTGGAGGGTCAGGGCCGCAGCGTGGAGAGCAACGTGGACGCGAAGTTCGCGGTGGACACGGCCAGGCTGGCGTTGCTGAAGGACCCCGAGGTAGCCCGCCGCCTGGGCGGCCGCCTCTTCGACATCGCCTGCCGCTTCACAAAAAAGTGGACCAGGTCCACTTTCTAGGCGGAAAGTGGACCTGGTCCACTTTTTTTCGGGCGACCCATGGGGCGAAGCGTCATTTCAAGGCCCAGGCGGGCGGCTGTCGCCTCTTGCCAAGGGGTCGACCCAAACGGGCGCCCCCGTTGGACGGCCGAGCGGATCTCCTCCATCTCCGCCTCGCTGGCGCGGCGATTGACTCGCTCCACCCAATCCCGCGGCAGCGCGAGGGGCCAATCAGCCAGCACCGGCCGATCGGCCGCCCGCATCCCCTCGAGCTGAAGCCGTTGCCACAGGCTGCCCCAGGGCCATTCCTCCGCACGCTGGACCAGCCCCGCGCGAAGGGGATTGGCTTCAACGTAGCAGCCGCACCGCAGCAGGTAGATGCCGTCTTCGATGGGGAACGACTTGAACCGCCCCTGGTAGAGGTGGCCGCTGCCGGTGGTTTCGTGGTGGGCATGCCAGCGCGTAACATGTGTCACGGTCAGGCGATGAATGAATCGGCCGAGGTCGCCGTCCCCGATCGGCCACAGCGTCATGTGCCAGTGATTCGGCATGACGCAGTAGGCCAGAATCCGCATGGGAATCAACTGCTGGACGTCGGCCAGGATTCTGAGGAACGCCCGGTAGTCGGTGGGCTTCTCGAAGATCGGCACGCGAGCATTGGCTCGGTTGATGACGTGGTAGACCATTCCGCCCGCAGCCACCCGTCGCCGTCTCGGCATCGCCGCCTCCCCAAAAAGTGGACCAGGTCCACTTTTCTGGGATCGTAGCGGAAAAAGTGGACCTGGTCCACTTTTTTATGCCAGCAGGTTGCGGACGACGCGGACGATCTCGTCCATGTGGCGGGCCATCAGCAGCAGCGGGGCAGACAACATCACCGTGCCGATCAGCAGGAAACAGGCCGCCGACGCCGTCGGCATCGCGCTGGTCGTCTCCAGTTCATCGCGCAGGCCGGCCAGCAGCGAGGCCAGGTCGGCCGGCTCGATCGGCTGGCCGTCGGTCCGCTCAAAGCGGCAGGTGACGTTTCGCAGCAGGGGGAAGGGCGACAGCCGCACCCGCAGCCCGAGGGCCGGCACGTGCAGGACGGGGTGGCCCGGCGGGTCGGCGGGCATCGGCTCGCTGGCCAGCCCCAGCCGCTCCAGGGCCCGGACCAGCGCCCGGCTGAACTGCCGCTCGCCGACGTTGTAGACGACCCAGGAGGTCTGCCGCCGCGGCATCATCCAGTAGAAACCGAGCCCGGCGGCGAACGCGACGATCGCCAGCACGATCCAGCCGAGGTTGACCACCAGCAGCAGGACCCAGACCAGGATGGGAAAGAAGACGACGGCCAACAGCGAGAAGTCGGCCCGTCCGGTGATCAGTTGGGGGCGGGACTGGGCATTGAGCAGGCCCAGGGCGAGGAAATAGACGGCGATCGGCCCGATGGTGAGGGCGAACTTGAGGAGCGTCACGACCTGTTCGTCTGCGCCCATGAATGCCGGTCCGGCCCAGCGGGGGGACTCAGCTCTCGGGTCCCCGGCCATCGGGCGTAAGGGAAAACTCGCCCACCTCGGCCACCTTGCGGTAACCCAGGTATTTTACCACATCCAGCACCTCCGTCCACGTGGGGAACGGGGTGTTGTTCAATTTCTTGTACTGGTTCAGGGCCTGGATGAAGACGAATTGCTCCTCGGTCATTTCGCCTTCTTCGGCCGACCGCCGCTCGTCGGTGCGCCGGCGGCCGGCGCCGCGTCGGCGGTCCAGCCCGCTGCGGCGGTCGACGACGCTGCGGCGGCGATCCTCGCCGGCGCGGCGGTCGCCGCTCGGTTGGCTGCGGCGGTCCGCCTCGGGCTGGCCGGTCGTTTCGTCCATGCGTTCACCTCGGTCGGTGGGCCGGCTCATACCGGCGCGCGACGTGTTCCGCCCCGGATATTATCGGCTGGTCCCGATGTCCACTTCAAGGCTTTTGCGGGACGGGGCAGTGCAGGGCGGGTTGCCCGCGAGAGCCGGCTCGCCCCGGCGGGCCACCGGCTGGCGCAGCGTCAGGACCGATCGTCGTCCTCGAATTCCTCCTCGTCCACGTCTTCGTCCAGATCGCCGTCCAGGTCGTCCAGATCGTCATCCAGATCGTCGTCCAGGTCATCATCCAACTCGTCGTCGTCGACGTCGTCATCCATGTCGTCGTCGCCGTCGTCGTCGAACGCGTCGTCGTCCTCGAACTCTTCGGTCTCCTCGAACTCTTCCAAAGTTTCATCCTCCTGACTGTCTTCGTGTTCGGCGATCAGTTCGCTTGCTTCGTCCAGCATGTCGTCGGGCACCAGCACGGGCACGCCCTGTCCGACGATGGCTTCGGGCATCCCCGCCGCGTCGCCGGACTCTTCGACCACCGCCGGAATGTCGCTGGCCGCCAGCAACGTCTTGTACTGCTCGGCCTCGGCCTGGCTGCGGGCGTAGATGACCGGCACATACTCCTGTTTGCCCTGGCCGGGCTCGTTCGATTTCACTTTTTTCTTCCTGCCCATCGCCCGCCCGTCCACTCATGCCCCGCCGATGTTCGCCGGGTCGGCGGATTCACGCGATCGGCCGACTTCGCCGATGCCCGCAGGGGTAGCATCGGAATTCATAACTTCTAATTTCTTGCTGTCAAGCATTTCTCCATTTCGCGCCAAGCCCCGACTCCGCCAAGCCTTGGACGCCCCGCCCCAACCACGGCCCCGCCGCCCGTCACCGCCCCCGCCACCGCTCACAACCCGGCCCGGGCGCACCGGTTCTGGCCGTCCGCGCCTTTCAGCCGGGTCGTCTCAGCGGCCCGGGCTTTCCGGTTCCCTGATCGGCCTGGCGGGCATTACAATGAAGCGGCGCCGCAGCCATCCCAGGGGAGGTGACACCATGCACTGTTCGGCCCACAATCAATGGCGCCCGCGTCCGGCCTCGCTGGTTGGACTCCTGTTGGCTCTGGCTGTTGCATTCGCCCCAGGCTGCCGGGCCGCAAAGAAGCTGCCCGCGCCCGAGCCGGCCGCCATCGAGATCGTCATCGCCCCTGACGCCGCCGCCGCGGGCAAGTGGTTGGCCCACCCCCGTCCCGTCGATCACGGCCTGGCCGAGGCGCTGGCGGGTCTGCCGGCTGACGGACCGGCCGAGACCCGCACGCCGGTCAAGGTCCGTCCTCTTCCCGGCGCAGCATGGGCCGACGTGGTCGCGGCCCTCTACGCAGCCGTCCAGGACGCTCCGGCCCGCCGCGTCGCGCTGGTCGTCGGCGAGAAGTGCCCGGCCATCTGGCTGCCGACCAGCGAGCCGAAGCCCGGGCCGCCGTGCCCGCCTCCGCTGGAGATCCGGCTGGAGTCGGCCGCGGGCGACGCCGCGAAGGTCCTCATAAACAACCAGTCCCTGTATGACCAGCCGTTGAGCGACTGCCTCAAAGCGCTCGTCGGCATCTTCAATCCGGAGTTCACAATCATTTTCCTGGACGCGAGCCCGCTCGTCGCCTGGTCCGATGTGGCGTCGGCCTTCGGGCAGGCCGTGTCGGCCGGCTACCGGAACATCAAGCTCGGGGCCTCGGCGCGCGGGTGCCCGGGCATCGGGGCGAAGCTGTTCATCGACGCCGACGCCGTGGCCGCCGTGGCCGACCGCGAGCGCGCCGGTCGTCCCGCCCCGGCTGACCCTGAGTTGGCCGACGCCCTGATCAGCCCCAACTACGGCCCGTCGCAGTTGATAAGGCCCGGGTTCGACCCGGACCGCCCAGCCGCCGCGCCCGAGCCCGGCGTCAGGTTCTTCGGCCTGGATGCGCCGCAGAGCACGAAGAGAATCGTCTACGTGCTGGGTTACTCGGGCTCGATCGACGCCACATTCGCGTACGCTCAAGTGGAAGCAATCCGCTCGATAGACGCATTGCCGCCCGACACGCAGTTCCAAGCGATCTCCTTCCGCGATGGCAAGCCCGACGAGTTGACGGTCGCGGGCAAAGCCGGCCTCCACCTGGCCACGACGGAGGCGAAGGCGGGGGCCCGGGACTGGATCGGGAATCTGGGCGGCATGGAGCCGAGCGGCGCCAACGACCCGCGCCCCGCGCTGGAGCGGGCATTCAAAGTCGCGGGCGGCCCGCCGGAGGTGATCTACCTGCTGACAAACCGGCAGATCCCGGAGGAGACCCTCGACGCGATCGACAAGCTGAACCCCGGGCATGCGGTCCGCATCAATACCATCGCCTTCGGCAACGACGTGGGCGGCAACCTGCTCAAGAGGATCGCCGAACGCAACGGCGGCGCCTATCGCATCGTCCGTGAGGCGGATGTCGGAGCCGACTACTGACCTCTACCCCCTTGCAAAGTGCGGGGCCTGCCAGAAGATCCGATTGCCCTGCCCACAGGCCGGTCTGTCGTTGACAGGATGGGCGGCATCACCTATGGTTGTATTATTCAATTGATACAGACATCCCTTGTTCGGGGGCGGGTGGGTATCGGGAGCGGCCATGGATATTGACTTCGGTGATCTGAGCGGGCTCGGCGGGGCGGGGGGGCCGCCGTATCGGCGGATCGTCGGCCGAATCCGCCTGCTGATCGTCGCGGGGCGGCTGGCCGGGGGCGATCGGCTGCCGGCGGTGCGGGAATTGGCTGGGCAACTCGGCGTCAACCCGATGACCGTGGCCCGGGCCTACCGCGAGCTGGCGGGCTTGGGACTGGTGCAGGCCCGGCAGCGGAAGGGCGTTTTCGTCACCCTTGGCAGCCAGGATGGCGAGGCCGGCCTGAGCCCCGCGGACCGCCGGGCCGCCCGGGCGAGCCTGGCCGAGCTGCTGGACGAGGCGGCCGCCGTCGCCTGGCGGCTTGGGCTGCCGAAAGCGGAGCTGTCGGCCATGCTGGCTGAGCGATACGCCGCCCCGGCCGCCAAGCCCCGGCCTGAGCCGGCCGACCGGCCCGAACCCGCCACGCGCCAGCAGGCCCCAGCCGCCAGCCCGGAATCCCCCGACCTGGAGCCGTGGATGCTGTAAGGGGGTAGGGGGAATGACCTCAGGCCGCCCATCTGTATTATTTATTCAGTACACACATCACTGAGGCCCGCAGAAATCGACGACCAGCCCCGCGACCGGACACCTACGGGCCACTGCTGTACTGTACATACGACACACAAGGGCCTCGGCATGGGGCCGCAGGCGGTGGAGTCGTCGGGGCAGGGCCCCCGCGCAGCGTGTATGACGCCTCAGGATTCTTCATGATTCGCCGCTGAGGCGCTGAGTCGCAGAGGGTCAGTGGTTCATGGCAGGCATTGCGTTCGAGTCCTTCGATGACTTCCGATGCCCGTCTTCATCCAAGTCCGCTCTCTCAGCGCCTCTGCGCCTCAGCGACGAACTGAATTATGAGAAATGCTCGGCCTCAGAGCAGCCCGGCGGGCAGGTCGGCGACGAAGGCGCTGACCAGGCGGACGACGGCGGACAGGTCGGACGGGTCGAAGACCTCGTTGGGCGTGTGGCCGTGGCGGTTGGGGATGCTGATGCAGGCCCCGATGGCGTTGCCGCCGGCGAATTGCAGCGCCGCTTCGAGGTCCGTGCCGCTGTCGCGCCCGATCGGCTCGATCTGACAGGGCATGCCCAGCCGCTCGGCCAGCGCGATCAGGGCGTCGCTGGTCCGGTTGTGGGCCGAGCCGCCGCGGGCGATCACCGGCCCGCCGCCCAACCGAATCTGCCCGCAGCCGCGGTAGTCGTCGGCGCCGATGGTGTCGAGGATGACGATCAGGTCCGGTTTGAGCCGGCTCATGGTCATGATCGCGCCCATCCGCGTGGGGCCTTCCTCCTGGATGCAGGAGACGGCGGTCACGGCCGGACCGGCGGACCCGCCGGCGGCGGCGATCAGCACCTCGCAGGCGGCCACCACGCCGACGCGGTCGTCGGTGGCCGGGCCGACCAGGCGGCCGTCGTTCAGCTCGACGCACGGGGCAGGCCAGGAGACGAAGTCGCCGACGCGGATCCGCTCGCGGGCGGCCTGGGCGTTGGCGAAGCCGCAGTCGATCGCCAGCGCTTCCGCGGTCGCCTTCTCGCTGCCGTCCACGGCCCGGAAGCAGACGCCGCGCACCGGCCCGCCGCGGGCGTGGATGGTGAGCATGTGGCCGATCAGCGACTCGGCCCGCGGGTTGCCCACACGGTCGACGCGGACGTTGCCCGTGCCCTCGATCTTGGTGACGATCAGGCCGATCGTGTCGACGTGGCCGAGCATGGCGACGCGCGGCGAAGCGCCGCTCCGCACGGTGGCCATCAGGTTGTCGTTGCGGTCGATGTCGATGGCGACGGCGTCGCCGAGGCGGGCGTCGAGGTAGCGTTTGACGACCTGCTGGGCGTCGGCCTCGTAGCCGGCCGGTCCGCCCGTCGCCATCAGTTCAGCCAGGAACGCGCGGGTCTGCTCGCTCAACGACATGGCGCTGCCTCCGCAAAGATGCGCGTAATCTAAGCCGCGGGCGCGGGGCGTGCAAGCGCGGCGGAGATTACGCCGCTGAGACGCGGAGGCGCTGAGGGGAAGGACCTGGATCGAGACGGGCACTGGAGCCCGCTGAAGAACTCCGACGCAAAGTCTTCTGCAAGCCGCTGCTCCTCAGCGTCTCTGCGCCTCTGCGGCGAACCGAAGTACGAGAAGCGCGTTCACTTCCGTCGGACCGGGGCGAGCGGATTCGTCAGGGCGTCGTCGGCTGGCTGGGTGGTGGGCGCCGGCGCGGCAGCGTCGGGCTGCGAGGTCGGACGCGGCTCCTTCTCGGCGGCGGCCTTGCGGATGGCGGCCAACTCCTCCCATAGCGGGGTCTGCTCCTTCCAGGCGTAGGGCGTCAGGGGATCGCGCAACTTGACCTTCAGCGGGCGGGCGGGTGGCCCGTTATAGAGCTCCTTGTCGCCGGCGACGACGGTCACCGGCTTGGCCATATCGACCAGCTTGTCGTTGAGGTAGAGGATCAGCGTGGCGATCTTCTCGTTGGCTTCGACGGCGATGCGGTTGTCCTTCCCGGCGGTCACCTTGTAGGTCGCGCCGATGTCGGCGGCGTCCTCGGCGAGGATCGCATCGACCCAGAAGGCCCTGCTGTAGCGCTTGTGCTCGACCAGGTGCAGCACCTCGCGCGGCCAGGGGTCCAGCCGCTTGCCGTCGAAGAATTTCGTCAGCAGCGTAACGTCCTGCTTGAACGGAACCGAGGGCGTGTGGCCGCCGACGTAGGTGGCGAACTGCACGTCGCAGCCGGCCTGTTTCATCAGCTCGAAGACCCGCTGGCCGGTCTTGAGGAACGCGTCGTGGTTGCCGTGCTGCAGCAGCGTGGGCGTGCCGACGAGGTACTTCACGTTGAGAACCTTGGGCTCCTTGCGCAGGTCGTTGCAGACCGGGGCGATCGCGGCGAACCAGTGCGGGTGCTGCCAGGTCTGGGCCAGCAGCTCGTGCCCGCCGCGCGAGAAGCCCGTGCCGCATATCCGCAGCGGGTCGATGTTGTATTTCGCCGCCAGGGCGCGGAGGTTGGCCCGCGTCGCGTCGGTGGCGAACGTGCCCTGGCCGCCGCAGTGGAGGAGGAAGTAGTCGGTCTTCCTCATCAGCTCCGGGTCGGGATTGTCCTGGTAGCTGATGATGACCGGCCAGGGGCGATCGGGCGAGTACTTCTCGGGGACCGAGAGCAGCCCCGCGCGGGCCGATCCGGCTGCCGACAGAAGCATCCCGACCGCCAGGACAGCGATGGACATCGCTCGCGAGTGCGAAACCGATCGGCGGGTCATGGTCCATCTCCCGGATGGGCGGGCGGATCAAACGATTGGAACCTGCAAGAGCAATCCTGACTTGCCACAGAGGCGCGGAGGCGCGGAGAAGAAAGAGAGAACCGCGAATTCACGCGAATGGACTCAAATGGGAAGGAGCAGGAATTCAGGGGTCCAGTCCCTCATTCGCGTCAGTTCGTGTCCATTGGCGGGTCGTCCTCGTCCGGTATTTCCTCCCGCCCGAATCTGCGTAATCTGCGGATGAGCGTGTTTCTCTTCTCTGTGCCTCCGTGCCTCTGTGGTGGAAATTCTTATGGCCAGTTGGGTTTGGTTTTCAGTTCGCGGGCGACATCGGGCGGCACTTCGGCGACTCCGCAGGCGTCGGCCCATTCGTAGGGGCTCAGCTCCAGCCGCAACACCTGCGTGCCCGTCGGGTCGGTCCAGCGGACGGCTGTCGGCGAGCTGGTCGTCTCGCGACTGAACCAGCGGAGGGCGTCCACCTGCTGCGAGCCGACCTGGACCTTGGATCGGGCGACCAGGCGCAGCGTCCCGAACGGCGTCGCCCGCTGGCCCGGCGAGGTCGAGAAGCTGAACCCGCCCCACATGGTGTCGGCGTCGGCCCCCCGGTTCATCTGCGGCAACAGGCCGAGCAGGGCCGGCGGCACGTACGGCTGGCCGGTGATCTTCACCGTGTAGCTGCCCGGCTGCTGGCCAGTGACGCTCTCGGTCACGTCGAACTTGTCCCCTTGGCGGCGGGCGACGAGCATGCGTTCAGCCGACTCGGCCGGCGAGCCCGGGCGGGCGGGCATGTCGGTGCGGTTCCACTCGCGGTTGATCTCCTTGCCGTCGGCCAGATCCGCGTAGAAGGACTGGTAACGCCGCAGCATGGGCTGGCCCGGCTGGCCCAGCCGAAGGCTCGTGACGGCCTCGATCTGTCCGGGGCCCTGGCCGGCGACGATGACCATGTAGCCCCAGCCGACCTGCTCGGGCCGGGGCTGGGGGGCGGGCTGCCCGTCGGCGGCCGGCGGTGCCGGGGCCATGTTGTAGATGCGGAACCAGGTTTCGGGGAAGCGGACGGCCAGGGCGTGGAACTGCTCGGGCGTGGTGCGGGCCAGCAGGTCGGCGGTCCGCCGCTGGGCCGCCTCCAGGCGTTCGCCCTCGGCTTTGGGGTCGAAGATCCGCAGCGATCGGCCCAGCGACTGGAGCACCTGCTCGATGGTCACCTGGCCGGCCTGCGTCGTCGAGCCGACGAACGTGAGGTACTGCTTCTCGCGCAGACGGCAGTAGAGGTAGGAGCGGCACTCGACCGGCCCGCCGCCGCTTTCGCCGGTGGCGATCTGGCAGGTCAGCCGCCCGAGGATCGGACTGCCCGCGGGAGCGGCCTGTGTCTGGACGTTGCTGACGCGCGGGCCGTAGGCCTTCTTGAGCTGGTCGGCGGAGGCAGCCAGTTGCTCGGCGGCGCCCAGTTCGCTGGAGACTTTGCTGGCGACGACCTTGATGATCCAGGCGGGCTGGTCGCCGCGGGCCTGGACGCTGTATTGCACCAGCGTGCCGCGCGTAGGCAGGCGTTCGATGTCGGCCTGGGCCGGGCCGTAGAAAGAGACGCCCCACTCGGGGTCGCGGAAGAATTGCCCGCCGGCGAGGAAGCCGGGCCACGGGTATTCCGCCGACGAGGACGGGGCGGCGTCCAGGGCCAGCAGCGTGAAGGTCAGGGCCGAGGCGAGAACGAGTTCAAGTTGTCGCATGGCTTGCTCCGTAGCGGGACAGACGGGTCCGGGTCGCATGGTATTCTAAGACAATTTCGGCCGGAAGTCGGTAGTCGCTTTCCAACTTCCCTGGTCAAGAGGCCCGGGCCTCTCTCCCCATTGCATTGTCCGGTTCGGCCACTACACTGTGAGCCCTGCAAGCCTGGCCGCCACGCCTGCACAAGGAGACTGCCCGTGCGATTCCTGATGATCGACATCGACACCCTTCGGCCGGACCACCTGGGCTGCTATGGCTATCACCGCAACACAAGCCCCAACCTCGACCGCCTGGCCGCCGAGGGCGTGCGATTCACCAATTACTACGTGACCGACGCCCCCTGCCTGCCGGCCCGCAGCGCCCTGACCACGGGCCAGTTCGGCATCCACAACCAGGTCGTCAACCACGGCGGCACCAACGCCGACCCGCTGCCCGAGGGGGTCAACCGCGAGTTCAAACAGGAACTCCAGGGCGGCAGCTTCTTCGGCACGCTCCGCCGCGCGGGCTTCTACACCGCGAGCATCTCCCCCTTCGGCGAGCGGCACAGCGCGTGGCAGTTCTACGCCGGGCTCAACGAGATGCTCAACCCGGCCGGCAAGAGCGGCCAGGAGCGCGCCGACGAGGTCGAGCCGGTGGCGCTGGACTGGATCGAGCGCAACAAGGATCGCGATAACTGGTTCCTGCACGTCAACGTCTGGGACCCGCACACGCCCTATCGCGTGCCGATGGAATACGGCAACCCCTTCGCCAACGACCCGCCGCCGGCCTGGCTGACCCAGGAGACAATCGACCGCCACCGCGCCGGTTTCGGTACGCACAGCGCCGCCGACGTGATGCCCTACACCAACCCCGGCCTGTCCCAGCGTTGCCCGCGCGTCCCCGACGACATCCGCACGGTGGCTGACTTTCGCAAGTGGATCGACGGCTACGACGTCGGTATCCGCTACGCGGACGACTTCGTTGGCCGCCTGGTCGGCAGGCTCAAGGAACTGGGCCTCTACGACGACACGGTGATCCTGGTGACCAGCGACCACGGCGAGAACCAGGGCGAGTTGAACATCTACGGCGACCACCACACCGCCGACCACATCACCAGCCGCGTGCCCATGATCGTCCGCTGGCCCGGCGTCGCCAAGGCCGGCGGCGTCGACACCGGCCTGCACTACCAGATCGACCTTCAGCCGACGCTGGCTGAGCTGCTGGGCGCCAAGCCGCACGCCGCCTGGGACGGCCGGTCCTATGTCACGTCGCTGCGCTCGCCGGGGTCCGCCGGCCGCGACTTCCTCGTGCTCAGCCAGATGGCCTGGTCCTGCCAGCGCTCGGTGCGGTGGGACGACGCCGAGGGGCACTGGATCCTGCTGCGGACCTACCACACCGGTTTCAAGGAACTGGCCCCGGTGATGCTGTTCAACATCGCCGATGACCCGCACGAGACGCGGGATCTGGCCGCCGCCCGGCCTGACAAGGTGAACGAGGGCCTGGCCCGCCTGGAGAGCTGGCACGCCGAGCAGATGGCGACTTCGCCGCACGGGGTTGACCCGCTCCAGGTGATCCTCCGCGAGGGAGGCCCGTATCACACCAGCCGCCAGTTGGCCACGTACTGCGAGCACCTCCGCAAGACCGGCCGACCCCATCACGCCGACCACCTGGAGGCCCAGTACGGCCGCACGAATCTGAGATAGAGAGGAATTCCGGCGCGTCCTCCCGCACCCCGCGCCGCGAAAAAACTGACTTTACCGCCCGCGCGGATTTGCTAGACTTCGCTTGTTGTTGGCGAGAGCAGGTCTGCGAGCATCACGCAATCCCTCGGCCAGGACATGGAAGTCCGTTCCGCGGCTCGGGCGACTGGCCCGGGCGAGCGGGATCGGCGCCGGCGCCCCTTCGTTTCGGGCGCGTCGCACGCCGGCCGGGCTGAGGCTCGTTGGCTGCCCGCCCAGACGCACAATGATTCATCCGACAGGCTGCCGGCCGCCCTTTGCGGTCGTTCGGCTTGGAGGTTTCATCGGCCGTGGCCAACGGAATCACCGCGCAGCGCTGGAAGGCTCTCCTGGACAAGGTCCGCAAGGAGCAGCCGGACCTCTATCAGCCCTGGTTCGCCTCGCTCCAGGCCGGCACGCTGGCCGGCGGCACGCTCACCGTCGACGCCCGCGACAGCGAGAAGGCGTACTACCTCGACTCGAGCTGCCGTCGGGCGTTCGCCGAGGCGGCCCAGGCGATCCTCGGTCGCCTGGTGGCTGTTGAATTCGTCGACCCGACCGCCGGGACCGACGCCCAGCCGGGCCTCACGACGCCGGCCCGCGAACTGCCGCCGGACGAGCCGATCAAGCTGAGCCCCACGTACGTCTTCGAGAACTTCGTGGTCGGACCGGGCAACCGGCTGGCCCACGCGGCGTCGATCGCGGTGGCCGAGAACCCGGGCATGAGCTACAACCCCCTGTTCATCCACGGCAGCGTGGGGCTGGGCAAGACGCACCTGCTCCAGGCGATCTGCCACGGCGTGCTGGCGCACAAGCCCGACGCTCGGATCTACTACTTCTCCTGCGACAGCTTCATCAACCACTTCATCACGGCCCTGGCCCAAAATGCGGTGCACGCGTTCCGCTCGCGTTGCCGCCACGTCGACCTGCTGGTCATCGACGACGTGCACTTCCTCACCGGCGAGCGCGAGCACACGCAGGAAGAATTCTTCCACACGTTCAACACGCTGTATCAGGCGCAGAAGCAGATCGTGCTCAGCAGCGACTGCCCGCCGTCGGAGATCCCCGACCTCCAGGACCGCCTGGTGTCGCGGTTCAACTGGGGGTTAGTCGCCCGCATCGACGCCCCGAGCTACGAGACGCGCGTCGCGATTACCCGGCGCAAGGCCCGCCAGCGCGGGCTCGACCTGCCCGAGGAGGTCTGCTCGTTCATCGCCGCCAAGGTGCAGAGCAACATCCGCGAGATCGAAGGGGCGATCACCCGCGTGCAGATGCAGGCCCAGGTCGAAGGCACCGATCCGAGCCTGGAGTTAGCCCGCGCCGCCCTGGACGGCCCGCCCGAAGCCGCCCCCGACCGCGAGGTCTCCGTTCAACAGATCATGGACGCGGTGATGGTGCGGTTCAACGTGCGGCTGGCCGATCTCCAGAGCAAGAAGCGGTCACGGAGCATTGCCTTCCCCCGTCAGATCTGCATGTATCTGGCCCGCAAGTTGACCCGCCACAGCCTCGGCGAAATCGGCGGCTACTTTGGCGGCCGCGACCATACGACCGTCCTGCACGCCTGCCGCACGATCGAGGAAGCCATAGCCAACGACGCCCGCCTGGAGGCCACGATCGGCCAACTGGCCGAGGGCTGCCGCAACAACGGCGCCACCTGACAGCCGCGCCGCAGGCCCGCAGGTTATCCACAGGCTGTCCACGGCGGTTTCGCTTGTGGGCCGCGGTGGATATCCTGTGGCGCGGAATACCATTTGGGCCACATCTGCCCACAGAAAGACTCTCCAAGGGGGGATTATCTGACCTGCCTGTGCGGAAGCCCCCACATCCATCGTGGCAAGTCCATGGCCATGTCACAAGATATCCACAACACACTCTGCTAGCGCGGTGGTATAATCCGCGGCCGGTGCAGGTCTCTCTGCCGCGGGAAGCTGGCTCAAGCAAGCCGTTTGCGCCTGGTCGGCTACACTAGCTTCACGGGTTTCACAGGCCATATCAGGATGAATAAGCTCTTGTACAAAACACTCATATCAGGAATAGCGCCCGGACTTGACAAAGCATCGGGCAGGACCGACCATGGCCGCACAGAGGCCGACGGCTCGGCCTGCACTCGACAGGAGATCATGTGATGGTGAAGTTGGTATGCAACCGTGGAGCGTTGGATGAGGCCGTCGGTGTGGTCCGGCCGGTCGTGGCGGCTCGGACGCCCAAGCCTGTGCTCCAATGCCTCAAGCTCTCTGCCGGCAAGAACAGCCTCACGCTGATGGCCACAGACCTGGAAGTGACGATCCGCTTCGAGGTGACCCAGGTGGAGGTGGACGGCGCTGGCGACGCGGTCGTGCCTGCGGACAAGTTCTCCGAGATCGTCCGCGTCAGCAGGGGCGAGACGCTCAGCGTAACAGCCGAGGATAACGCTGTCGTCGTGCAGAGCGAGTCGGCGCGGTTCAAGGTGCTGGGCTTTGATCCAGGCGAGTTCCCCGGGGCGCCCGAGTTCGATGGCGAACCCGACTTCACGATCAAGGCCGGCACGCTCGGCGAATTGATCACCCGCACGCTCTTCGCGACAGCCAAGGAACACACGCGCTACGCGATCAACGGCGTGCTGTGGGAGAAGGAGGGCAAGAAACTTCAGCTCATCGCCACGGACGGCCGGCGGTTGGCCAAGGCGGCCGGCGACCTGGTCAAGGGCGGCAAGGAAAAGGTCTCGGCCATCGTACCCGTCAAGGCGCTCACCGCCATCCAGCGGCTGCTGCGCGACAGCGACGAAGTTGTGGCTGTCAAGTTCACGCAAACCCAGATCCTCTTCCACACCGACCGAGCTTCCGTCGCAGCCGGCCTCGTCGAGGGCCAGTTCCCCAAGTATCAGGATGTGATCCCGCGCGAGAGCAACCGCAAGGCCCAGATCGCGACTGAGGACCTCTACGTGACACTCCAGCAGGCCTCGATTCTGACCAACGAGGAGAGCAAGGGCGTGCGCCTGAGCTTCAGCGGCGAGGGGCTGACGATGAGCAGTTCGTCGCCCGACGCCGGTGAGGCGTCGGTGAAGTGCAAGGTTGACTTCGAGGGCGAGGCCCTGGAGATCGGCTTCAACCCACAATACCTGATGGAAGCGCTCAAGGTGGTCGGCCAGCCGACCGTGGAGTTGGACCTTCAGGACGCCAACAAGCCCGGCCTGCTCAAGGCCGGCGCCGACTTCCAGTACGTCGTCATGCCCGTAAACCTCGGGTAGCAACGACGGCTGAACTCACGGGGGCTATCCATGTCGCAGGATGTCCAGACGCCACCCCTTCCAGCCGCGGAACCCATCTGGGTCGCCCCGCCGCCGCCGCTGCCGCGTGACGAGGGGCAAGATGCAGGCATGCGCCTGCTGCTGCCGGTCGGCCGATCATGGGTAGCCATCGCGGCCGGTTACCTTGGCCTGTTTGCCATCTTGGTCATCCCCGCGCCGCTGGCCCTCGCGTTTGGCATCTGGGCGGTCCGTCACATCAAGGCCGACCCGAAGCGGCACGGCATGGGCCGGGCAATCTTCGGCATCGTCATGGGATCCTTGTTCACCGCCGGCGCCCTGCTGTTTCTCCTCCTGGTCGGACTTGGATCGATCTAGTCGCCGCCTAAGATAGTGACATGAACATGCACGACAAGCACGGCGGCCTGGACGAGGCCCGCAAGGCGGCTGACAAGCTCGGCATCGCCGATGCGACCCGGCACATCTTTCTCTGCTGCGACGGCGACGAAGCCGGCTGCGCGAGCAGGAAGCAGATGAAGAAGTCCTGGGAGCACCTGCGGAAGCGGCTGGCCAAGCTCGGCCTGCGCAAACGCGGCGGCGTCTTCCCCTCGCAGAGCAAGTGCCTGGACATCTGCAAAGAGGGGCCCATCGCCGTGGTCTACCCCGACGGCGTCTGGTACGGCCACTGCACCGAGGAAGTCCTCGACCTCATCATCGAGGAGCACTTGGTGGGCGGCAAGGTCGTCGAGGAACACGTCATCGTCCGCAACCCGCTCTCCCCCGCGCCCGATGCGTAGTTGATCTCGTCCAAGCCCCGTCACTTGCGACGGCGACGCCGTCGCTCATTCTCGATAGGTCACCACCAGGAACGTCAGCGCCGAGCCGCGGCCGGTGTTGGCGATCTTGTGCGGCACGTCGGCCGGGTAGTAGGCCGAGTCGCCCTTCTCCAGGTCGCAGGTGTTGCCCGCGCTGGTCACGCGGACCGAGCCGCGCTGCACGGTGAGGAACTCCCGCGTGCCCGGGTGATGGGCGGCCGACGTCAGCACGCCGTCGGCGTGCAGCAGCAGTTCGTAAAACTCGACCTGCTTCTCCAGGTGCAGTGGCGAGAGCGTGCGGATCTGGCTGTTGCGGTCGGAGCGGAAGTAGTAGCTGCGGTCGGCAGCCCGCACGACCTGGATCTCCGCCGGCACCGCCGCTGACGCGACCAGCTCGCTGAGCGCCACCCCGAACGCGCTGGCGATGCGGAACGCGACGGTCAGCGTCGGGTTGGCCTGCTGGCGCTCGATCTGGCTGAGCATGGAGCGGCTGACCCCGGACGCCGCCGCCAGCTCCTGGAGCGTCCAGCCGCGGTCCTTGCGCATCTGCCGGACCTGCTGTCCGAGGTTGCGGCTGACCTGGGCGTCCACCTGGGTGTCGGGGGAGGGGGCCTTTCGGCGGGCCATGAAAAATTCCCCTATAATGGAATTTTTGTCTTGTATATCGGACGGCCTTCCGTCCACAATAACATAGTCTACCAACGCAGGAGGTTCTTCGCATGAGCGATTTCAGGTTTGACTACAACCGCGACGCCGACATGTTCGCCCTCAAGAAGACCCGGGCGACCGAGGGGCTGACCGCCAGCCCCGGCACGCCCGTCCCCGGCTTCGGCCCGCGCGACGTGATCGTCGCAGTCACCCACACCGGCATCTGCGGCACCGACCGGCACATCTACGAGTGGGACGCCTGGAGCGCCAAGCGCATCCCCCTGGGCATCACGACCGGCCACGAGTTCGTCGGCCGCGTGGTGGCCGTCGGCGACGCGGTCGAGCACGTCCGCCCGGGCGACCGGGTCAGCGCCGAGGGCCACATCGGCTGCGGCCAGTGCGAGCCCTGCCGCACGGGCAACGCCCACATCTGCGACAAGGTCGACATCCTGGGCATCGACGTGGACGGCTGCTTCGCGCAGTTCGTCCGCGTGCCCGAGCAGAACATCTGGCCCGTCCACCCGGCCATCAGCAACTCGATCGCGTCGATCTTCGATCCGCTGGGCAACGCGATGCACACAGTGATGGCTGCCGGCGTCAGCGGGCGCAGCGTGCTGATCACCGGCGTGGGCATCATCGGGCTGATGGCCGTCACCATCGCCCGGGCAGCCGGCGCCGGGCAGATCATCGTCGCCGACGTGAACGACCAGCGGCTGGCGATCGCCCGTGAGCTGGGCGCGGGGCTCGCCCTGCGGACCGACGACCCCGACTGGGTCGGCGAGGCCCGCAAGGCGACCGCCCACGACGTCGGCCCGGCGGTGCTGCTGGAGATGAGCGGGCACCCGGCGGCCATCCGCGGCGGGTTCGCCGCCCTGCGCAACGGCGGGACGGCCGCCCTGCTGGGGCTGCCCAGCAACCCGGTGGCAATGGACCTGCCCAACGATATCATCTTCAAGGGCGCGACCGTGCTGGGCATCAACGGGCGGCGGATGTTCGAGACCTGGTTCCAGATGGAGAACTTCCTGCTGTCCGGCCGCATCAACCTCGAGCCGATCATCACGCACCACATGCCCATCGCGGCCTTCGACAGGGCGTTCAAGCTGATGCAGAAGGGCGAGGCCATCAAGGTGGTCCTCACCGTGCCCGAGAACGAGGATCTTGTGTAGGGGCCGGGAACCAGAGGCTAGAAGCTAGTGAAGAGCCGCCGGGAGACCGTCTTTCACTAGCCTCTGACCTCTAGCCTCTAGCCCCTGGCCAACACGCGCGACACCCGTTGCTTCTCCAGCCATCTTCCAGGGAGCACACCATGCCTGGCAAAACCTTCGACGCGCGGACCGACAAGCTGTTGGCTGACCTGCGGGCGGGCGGGCAGTACAAGGTGCTCCAGCACCTCACTTCGCCGATGGGCCCGCTGGTGCGGACCGAAGAATACGGCGAGGTCGTCTGCCTCTGCTCCAACAACTACCTCGGGCTGGCCGACCACCCGGAGGTCGTCGCCGCTGGGCAGGACGCCCTGGACCGCTATGGCGCGGGAACCGCGTCCGTGCGGTTCATCTGCGGCACGTTCGACATCCACCGCCGCCTCGAGCGGGACATCGCCGCGTTCGTCGGCACCGAGGCATCACTGACCTACGTGAGCTGCTGGAACGCCAACGAGGCCCTGCTGCCGACCGTCGCGGCCCCCGAGGACGTCATCATCAGCGACGAGCTGAACCACGCGAGCATCATTGACTCCTGCCGCCTGGCCAAGGCCGAGCGCGTGCGATACGCGCACTCCGACATGGGCGAGTTGAAGGCCCGGCTGGTCGAGCACGCCGGCAGGCCCGCCCGCTGGGTCGTCACCGACGGCGTGTTCAGCATGGAAGGCGACCTGGCCAAGCTGCCCGAACTGGTCAAGCTCTGCCGCGAGCACGACGCGATGCTCGTCGTCGACGACAGCCACGGCATCGGCGTTCTGGGCGAGACCGGCCGCGGCACGCCCGACCATTTCGGCCTGCTCGGCGAAGTGGACGTTCTGACCGGCACGCTGGGTAAGAGCCTCGGCGGCGCCGCGGGCGGGTACGTGGCCGCGTCCAGCCGGCTGGTCGATCTGCTGGTCCAGCGATCGCGTCCGAGCCTGTTCTCCAACGCCCTGCCGGCGACGGTGGCCGCCAGCGCCGGCCGGGCCATCCAGGTCGTCCGCGACGAGCCGCAGCGCGTGAAGCGGCTGCACGACAACGTCGCGGTCGTCCGCGCCGGCCTGCGGAAGCTGGGTTTCGACGTGATCGAGAGCCCGTCAGCCATCCTGCCGATCATGATCGGCGACACCGCCGAGGCCATCGCCAAGAGCAGGCGGCTGCTGAAACTGGGGGTGTGGGTGGTGGGCTTCGGCTACCCCGTCGTCCCGCAGGGCCAGGCCCGCCTGCGGGTGCAGGTCAGCGCCGCCCTGGAGGACGAGCACATCGCCCGCGCCCTGGAGGCCTTCGCCAAGCTGTAGCGCGGCGACAAGCCGCCGCCAGCGGGCGTCCAGCGAAACCGCAAGCAGGCAGCGGACGACATCCATCGCCGCGGTCGCCTGCGCGCCGGCGCGAGGAACTGTCGCGCCAACATTCCGCACAGCACGTCAGCGTTTCTCGCGGCGCCGGGCGCTCAGGCGGCGGAACCATCGGGCGGCGCAGCCGCACAGGTGGTAGAGGGCGGTCGAGGCCGCCGACGCCGGATCGGCGGCGTTGAAATCAGCGCAGACGACCCGGCGGCCTTGCAGCGGCCGCCGCCAGGCCCGCGGGCTCGAGCCCCCTCGGCCGATCATCCATCCCAGCAGCAAGTCGAGCTCCGTTGTGAAGCGCAGCCAGATCAGCGGCGCATCGAGCACGACGCACGGCGGCGGCAACTCGACGCCGGCTGCGTCGGCTACTGCCAACCAGGGGACGTTGACCCCAGCCGCTACGGTCGCGTAGATCGGCAGGCCGCAGCGCGGATTGATCTCCAGCAGCCGCACCCGCCTTACGGCGTATCGCGAACTGGCTGCGGGCCCGCCGCCGGCGTCGACGAGAATGCAGCGCAGACCGGTTTCGCCCAGGGCCCGCACGATGCCCAGGCAGGAGGAACCGGCGCCCACGACGATGGGTGTCGGGATGTCCCGGCAGGGCAGCATGGCGAGGACAAGCGTCTCCGTGAAGCGGCTTCCAGGATGCCCGGCCGGCCGCGCCGCGACAAGGGCAAAGCGACCTGCTGACGACCCGCGCAGGCGCCCCGGACGGGCCCCGGCGGCGTGCAATTTTCGTTCGATTTGACGGGCCGAATGAGGTAGAATTTCGGCCTTGTGAGCGGGTCAGTCCGGGGCTCATGCAAAAGATGTCCAAGGTCCGATAAGGGCTAAAGAGCGGGCAGCGTTCCGTCCGCCGGCGTCTTGCTATAAGAGCCGCTGGCACAAGATACTTAGCGAGCTGCGACGATCATGGATGACGGCCAGCTTTACTGGGCACAACAGCAGCGCCGACCGGGCCCCACCAGCGTGCCGCTGGGCGTGGTGCTGGGCGGGCTGACCGAGGGCTCCTGGTTCAAGCGCCAGCAGCACCTCGGGCAGTTCGTTTCGCTGCTGGAAAAGCTGCTGCCGGCGGAGCTGTCCGGACGGGTGAGCCTGGAGGGTTTCAACCGCAACGTGCTGCATCTGGCGGTGGACTCAGCCGGGCATCGCTACGAGATGCAACTTCGCAAGGACCAGTTGTTGTCGGCGATGAACGAGCAACTCAGCGGGGTCTTTGTCCGGGACATCCGCCTGAGTCTTCAGCCCCCGCCGACGCCGCCGCCACCCCGCGCGTTGTAGTTTTAGTTGCAGTCGCCGTTGTTGAGGCCGCCGAGCGATGCGCATGGGCGGTCCGCCCGCCGCGTGCAGCCGGTCGTGAATTCCTGTTGGCAGCAGAGGCACAGATGTCTGATTCCCCCCAAGACGAACAGGCCCCCAAGCCCCCGGGCTCGTCGGGCTACAGCGAGAAGAACATCAAGGTCCTCAAGGACCTCGAACACGTGCGCCGCCGCCCGGCGATGTATATCGGCGACACCACGCCGCGCGGCCTGCACCATCTGGTGTGGGAGATCGTCGACAACTCGATCGACGAGGCCATGGCCGGCCGCTGCTCGAACATCCTCGTCCGCATCAACGCCGACGGCTCGTGCACCGTGGCCGACGACGGCAACGGCATCCCGGTGGGCCCGCACCCGACCGAGAAGATCTCGACGCTGGAGGTCGTGCTTTGCAAGCTGGGCGCCGGCGGCAAGTTCGACCACGACGTCTACAAGGTCTCTGGCGGCCTGCACGGCGTCGGCGCGTCGGTCGTCAACGCCCTGAGCGAGTGGATGGAGGCCGAAGTCAGCCGCGACGGCGACGTCTGGTTCATGGAGTTCGAGCGCGGCAAGAAGTCCTGCGAACTCAAGAAAATCGGCGCGCGCAAGACCAGCGGCACGAAGATCACCTTCAAGGCCGACCCGGAAATCTTCCCCGACACCGAATTCAAGTACGACACGCTGGTCACGCGGCTGCGCGAGCTGGCTTACCTCAACGACAATGTCACGATCAAGCTGGTCGACGAGCGCAGCGGCAAGGAAGAGAAGTTCAGCTACAAGGAGGGGCTGATCGCGTTCATCAAGCATCTCAACGAAGGGCGCGAATCGCTGCACCGTCCGGTCTACATCCGCAAGGAAGACGAGACGACGCGGCTGATCTGCGAGATCGCCCTCCAGTGGAACGACGGCTACACCGAGAACGTGCATAGCTTCGCCAACAACATCAACACTGTCGAGGGCGGCGAGCACCTGACCGGCTTTCGCAGCGCCCTGACGCGGACGGTGAACTTCTACGCCCGCTCCAACAACCTGCTCAAGGACGTTTCGCCCACCGGCGAGGACCTGCGCGAGGGGCTGACCGGCGTGGTGTCGGTGAAGGTTCCCGACCCGCAGTTCGAGGGCCAGACCAAGACCAAGCTGGGCAACAGCGAGGTCGGCAGTTTCGTCGAGACGGTCGTCAACGAGCAACTCGGCGCCTGGCTGGAGGAACATCCGACCGAGGCCCGCCGCCTGGTCAACAAGAGCGCCCAGGCGGCGATGGCCCGCGAGGCCGCCCGCAAGGCCCGTGACCTGACCCGCCGCAAGGGGGCCCTCAACAGCGGCAACCTCCCCGGCAAACTGGCTGACTGCTCCAGCCGCGACGTGGATCAGAGCGAACTCTACCTCGTCGAGGGCGACTCGGCGGGCGGGTCCGCGAAGCAGGGCCGCGACCGGCGCTTCCAGGCCATCCTGCCGCTGCGTGGCAAGCTGCTGAACGTCGAAACCGTCCGCCCCGACAAGATGCTGGGCAACGAGGAAATCCGCACGCTGATCACCGCGGTCGGCACAGGCCTGGACGGCGAGGACTTCGACTTCACCAAGCGCCGCTACGGCAAGGTCATCATCATGACCGACGCCGACGTGGACGGCAGCCACATCCGCACGCTGCTGCTGACGTTCCTGTTCCGCCAGATGCCCAAGCTGATCGAGAACGGCACGGTCTATGTCGCCCAGCCCCCGCTCTATCAGCTCGCCAGCGGCAAGCAGGTCGAGTACGTCCTGGACGAGCGCGAGATGCGCCGCATCCTGACCGGCCACGGGCTGGAGGACACGGTGCTCGAAATCCGGCCGCTGGCCATGTGCGACCCGGCCGTCAAGCCGTCCGACCGCAAGAAGGCCGCCAAGGAACTCCAGTCGCTCACCGGGGCGCGGCTGCGCGAGCTGATCGAGCTGCTCTACCAGATCAGCGAGTACACGACGATCCTCCAGCGCCGCGGCATCGGCTTCGAGCGGTTCTGCCGTGAGCACTATGACCCGCAGCGCGGCTTCCCGACGCACCGGCTGAGTTTCGACGGCCACGAGTCCTACGTCTTCGGCGAGGACGAGCTGGACGCCGAGCTGGAGCGGATGGCCGGGCAGTTCGGCGCCGAGGCCCTGGCGCACAACAAGGACGAAGCCGACCTGAGCGGCAACGGCAACGGCAACGGCGAGCCCACTCCGCGCCTGGAACGCACCGAGCTGCACGAATGCCGCGAACTGAACAAGCTGGTGAAGAAACTCGACGGCTACGGCGTCGCGCTGGACGACTACTTCGCCCAGCGGCAGACGCTGGTCAGCGGCGAGGACCTGCCGGCCCGCTTCGGGCTGGTCACCACGCGCGGCGAGAAGGTGACCGTGACCGAGACGCCCAACCTGCACGAGCTGCCCACCGCGGTGCGCAACCTCGGCGCGTCGGGCATGGACATCAAGCGGTTCAAGGGCCTGGGCGAGATGAACAGCGACGAGCTGTGGACCACGACGATGGACCCGGCCCGTCGGCTGCTCAAGCGCGTGACCATCGACGAGGCCTCCGAAGCCGACCGCATGTTCAGCGTCCTGATGGGCAACAACGTCGAGGCCCGCCGCAATTTCATCGAGACCCACGCCGTCGAGGTCAAGAACCTGGACGTGTGAGGGCAGGGGTCAGGGGTCAGAGAAGAGGCTTTCCAATCCCCAGCGCTTGCGCCGGGGATTTCTTTGCGCCCGCGGGTCCGCGTGCGCTTGACGGCCCCTCCCGCGAGTGGTACCAATGGTGACGGACCGGGGCGGGTGCGACTCGATCTAGTTTTTCGCGGCGCTACGCCGCGGCTGAGGCGTTCGCACTCCACTGCCTATCGCCGTGTTCGAACAACCACGCGTGGTTGTTCGCCACGGCGGGCGATCTGAGAGCTTGGTAGACGACGCAAACCATCGCCCCGCCCCGGTCCGTTCCTTTCCTCCGCGGGGAATGTCATGGGCCTCTTGGGCTGGCTGCGCACGCTGTTCGGCACGCCTGGACCGGCAGGCGGCAGAGCGGCGGGCGCCATCCACCCCAAGACCCTGGAGGTCATACCCCGCGGCAGCCGCGCCAGGTGGATCGAGCGCCTGGTATCCAAAGCCCGGGCCGAGGGCAAGAACCCCGGGCTGGCCCGATTGAAGTACCTGCTCAGCCTCAATCGCCGCCGGTTGGCTCACTGGGCCTTTCACGCCGGCGACTGCTACCGCGCCGTCGAAATTCCCAAGCGGAACGGCTCGACGCGAACGCTGCACGTTCCGCCGCCGCCGCTGAAGTTCATCCAGCGCCGCATCCTCAAGCGCATCCTCGGCCGCGTCGATCTGGCCCCCTGCGTCAAAGGCTTTCGCCGCGGCTACTCCATCCGCGGCAACGCCTGGCCGCACGTCGGCAAGGATGTCGTGCTGAACCTCGACCTGCGCGACTTTTTTCCGACAATCACCGCGGCCCGCGTCTTCGGCATGTTCAAGTCGCTCGGCCTGGACAAGCCGACCGCCGACGTGCTGACCCGCCTGACCACCTGCCAAGGCCGGTTGCCCCAGGGCGCGCCGACCAGCCCGGCCATCAGCAACATCATCTGCCGCAAACTCGACCGCCGACTGGAGGGCCTGGCTCGCAGCGCCGGGGCAGCCTACACCCGCTACGCCGACGACCTGACCTTCTCCGGGCCCGCGGGCATCCAGTCGATCCTGCCGCTCGTGCGGCGGATCATCGGCGAGGAGGGGTTCGCCGTCGCCCCGGAGAAGCTCCGCGTCACGCGGCGCTGCCGCCGCCAGCAGGTGACCGGCCTGGTCGTTAACGAGAAGGTGGCCGTGCCGCGCCAGGAACGGCGGCGGCTGCGGGCGATCGTCCACAACTGCGTCCGCGACGGCATCGGCAGCCAGAGCCGCGGCGATCCGATCTTTCTGCTGCGGCTGATCGGCCGAATCGAGTTCCTCCGCATGATCGACCGCGAGCGCGGCGAGGCGTTGTTGGCCGAGTTGGCCCAGGCCCGGCCGTGAGCGCACCCCACCCCTACCGGAGCCATCCATGACCGTCGGACAGACCTGGCCCGTCGAGGCCGTCAGCGTCGAGGATTCGCAGACCGGCGTCGCCATCGAGCGGATCACCGACGACGTCGCGAACACGTATTACCCCTACTTCACCCAGCCGATCGTGTCGGCCGACGCGAATTTCGTCCTGCTGGCCTCCGATCGCGCGGGGGCCTGGCAGCTCTTCGTGCGCGACATGGCCGGTCGGCGGATCGTGCAGCTCACCGATGCCAGGGGCGTGCGGGCGAGCGGAGCCTGCATGGACCCGGTGCGCGGACGGGTCTACTACTTCGCCGACCGCGAGCTGCGCGGCGTCGGGCTGGACGGCTCGGGCGACCGGGCGATCTACGCCTGCCCGGCCGGCTATCGCCCGGGCATCCTGTCGGTCTCCTCCTGTGGTCGATACCTCGCCTTCGCCTACGTCGAGGACCTGCCGGTCAGCACGCAGACGGGGAAGATCTACTCGGACATGGCCGAGCGGCTCTACCAGCGGCCGCGCTCGGTGCTGATGCGCGTGGACGTGACCGACGGCCGGGCGCAGGCGCTCTTCGGCGAGTGCCGGTGGTACAGCCACGTCAGCATCGACCCGACCGACGCGGACTGTGTGCTGTTCTGCCACGAGGGCGCCTGGCACCTGGTGCAGCGGATGTGGGTCGCCCGCGCCGACACGCAGGAGGTCCGCCCGCTGATCGCGCAGAAGCGGCTGCTGGAGCGGTCCGGGCACGAATACTTCACCGACCGCGGCGTGGTCGTGACGCAATACGCCGTCCGCGACGACCCGCGCACCAACGCCTGGCGGCACGCCAACATCCTGGTCGAGCCCGACGGTAGCAACGAGCGGCGGTTCTGGTACGACGGCGTCCAGCCGATGCACGTGCAGACCAGCCACGCCGCCGACGCCCGGATGATCGGCGACTGCGGGCCGCGGAAGGACTGGGAACAGAAGGGGCCCGAGGGGTGGCTGTCGCTGATCCGACTGGCCGACGGGCGCAGCGGGATGACCCCGTTGTGCCGCCACTCGACAGGCTGGCTGGACCAGAAGAGCCACCCGCACCCGGTCTTCTGGCCGGGCGATGAATTCGTGCTGTTCAACTCCGATGGGCCCGTCGGGCGCGACGGCTGCGGCGGCGGGCGCAACAACGCCTACCGCGCCCGGGCGGCGCTGCCGAAGTGATCCGATCTACTGTCGCGGGATGATGCGGACCTGGGCGCCGCGGCCGGCGCGTTTGACCTGGCAGAGACACCAGCCCTGGGCGAACAGCTCGGGTTGGTCGGCCTTGGCGGGGAACTCGATCAGCACCGGGTCGGGGTCGTAGTCGAACCACGCCAGCGCCTGCGGCTGCTCGGCGCGGTTGTCCGGGCCGGGCTGGATGAAGACCCGGGCCAGCCGGTCGGCCGACGGACCGGCGACGCGGAAACTGAGCTGGGCGGCGGCCAGGTTGTTGTCGTCGCTGTTGTGTCCGACGTGGGCGACGCTCGCGGCGGCGAAGCGGAGCATGGGGTAGGGCAGATAGTTGGCGTAAGCCGCGCCGGCGTCGGCTCCGCCGTCGGCGGTCCGGCGGTCGAACTGCCCGACGAACGGCTTGGACGTCCCGCCCTTGCGGCCGCTGATCTCGATCCGCCCGCCCGCGCTGACGCATCGCAACTCGGCGCTGATGCGGTCGGCGACCCAGAGTGTCGCCTGCTGGTCGAAGTCGCCCGGCGCGTCGGCGTGCGGCGGGGTCCACTTCACCTCCGCCTTGCGCGGGACGGCGGCGCCGGAGGCGTCGCGCGGGGTGGTCTGGTCCCATCGGTAGGTCGACCAGATCGCCTCGGCGAAGACCGTCTCGGGCTGGCCGACCAGCACCATCTCGTATGGCCAGGAGAACTCCTGCCGCAGGTAATCCGGCACGGGAGCCCCTGTCACCCAGCGGGCGCCCAGTTCCTCGGCTGCCGACAGGTCCGCGCCTGCGTCCGGAGGCCCGGCGTGGCCGCCGTCGATCAGTTGCAGCCCAGCCAGCAGCTCACGGGCGGCGGACACGGCCCGGTCTTCGTCCTCAGCCGAGCACCAGACCCGCAGCCAGACCGCCCGGTCGGTCCGCACCGTCCCGATGTCGTCGTGGGCGTGAAACAGCCAGGTGTTCTGGGCGGCGTCGTCGTCGGTCTGGCGGTAGCGCAGCAGCGCGGTCCCGCCCAGCGTCTCGGCGGTGACGGCCCCGCCGGCCCGATCGGCCTGGGACGCCAGCGGCGGGGCGACGAGCATCGGCGGCCAAGGCGCCATCCTTCCGCCCAGGCCCATGCCGCCCAGCCCGGCCTGCGCGTAGTCGCTCAACAGGGCCGCCAGGTCCTGATCGCCGCGCACCGGCGCGACCGTCAGCGTCATCTCCATCCAGGGCAGCGACGCGGCAGCCGACGCGTCGGCCGCCAGCGGCACGAAGGTCAACTGCCGGGCGTAACCGTTGCGCGCCCGGACCAGCCAGCGGTTGCCGGCTGGGCCCAGCTTGAGCCCCAGATCGGCGGCGGCGGACGCGTCCGGGGCCGCCTGGAGGTGCACATTGGCGGCGATCGTGTTCATCATCCGCAGCTCGCGTGGCATCGGCGGGCCGACGCAGTCCAGCTCCAGCAGCAGGCAGTGCCCGTCGCCCAGCGGCGCGACGCGCAGGAGGATGTGCTGCGGCATGCCCTGAGGCCCGCTGCCCGACAGGACGATCTGGCGCGCCGGCAGCGGGCCGATGGCCACGTGGCGAAGCTCCTGCTCCCAGTCGCCGGGCTTGATGTTCAGCAGCCGGGCCAGCGCATCGCCGGCGTCGCCGGGGACGCCACGGGCCACGTAGATGCCCAGCCGACGGACCGGGGCAGCCTGCCCCCCACCGACGGGGGAATATTCGGGATCGAACGACTGGGCCAGCAGGCGGGCGCCGTTGGCCAGCAGGCGATCGCTCTGGGCGAGCTGGGGGATCGGCCCGGTGGTGCGCCACTCCAGGGGCGGGCGGATTTTCAACGGCAGGCCCGGGAACTCCAGCGCCGTGCCCAGGTCGATTGTCCCGACGGCCTTGTGGCGGCTGACCATCCATGCGGCGGCGACGCTGGCAGCCAGCAGAAAGGCCATCAGCACCAGGGCCAGGACAGGCCGACCCGGGCGGGTGTGCGTGACCACGCGGATATCCATCAGGCTGCTTTCACTGGGGGTCCGTGGCGCCCGGGGCGGCAGCCGGCAGGTCGCGGCGCTCCTTCACCTTCAGATCGGGGCTCTTGAGCTGCACCTGCGTGTTGGGCGGGACCGACTTGGTCAGGAAGACGTTGCCGCCGATGATGCAGCCCCTGCCGATGAACGTCGAGCCCCCCAGGATCGTCGCGTTGGCGTAGATCGTCACGTCGTCCTCGATGGTCGGGTGGCGCTTCTGCCCGCGGATGAGATTGCCGCGCTCGTCCTTGGGGAAGCTCAGCGCCCCCAGCGTGACGCCCTGGTAGAGCTTGACGTTGTTGCCGATGTGCGTCGTCTCGCCGATGACAACACCCGTGCCGTGGTCGATGAAGAAGCTCTGCCCGATCGTCGCCCCAGGGTGGATGTCGATGCCGGTCACCGAGTGGGCCCACTCGGTCATGATCCGCGCCAGCAGCGGCGCCCCCAGCAGCAGCAGCTCGTGGGCGACGCGGTAGGTGCTGATCGCGACCAGCCCGGGGTAGGCGAACACGACCTCGTCGAGGTTCTTGGCCGCCGGGTCGCCATCGTAGAGCGCCTGCACGTCGCCGGCCAGCATCGTGCGGATCGCCGGGATGCGGGCCAGGAACTGCCGCACGATCTCGGCGGCCCGGGCCTCGGTCCGCGCGTGGTCGTCGGGCCCGCCGGCCTGGTCGCTCCGGCGGCGGTAGCGCAGCGAGCGGTAGGTCTGCCACTGGAGCTTGGCCTGGATGCTCGTCAGCAGCTCGCCCACGTGGAACCGAACGTTCTCGCCGGTGAGCTTCTGCTTGGTGAAGAAGCCGGGGAACAGCAACTCGCGCAGCTCGCCGATCAGTTCGATCACCTCGTCGCGGTTGGGCAGAAACTCGCTGTCCAGGTGCTGCGTCCGCTCGTCGGCGTCGTAGCTGGCGACGATCGCCTCGACCAGCTCGTTCAGATGGGCGGTCTGTTTTTCGACGGCCTGGCTCATGGCCACCTCCCGCGCCCCCGGTGGCGGGGGCGAGTTAATCCTTCCATCATACGCCAAGCTTAAGGGCTTCTCAATGCTCGCGCCGCGGCCGCTGTTGAACCGGACAGGCCGCTTCCCTAGAATAGCCCCTTTGGCCGAACCACCGCGACGACCGACAGGAGCAACCGAATGGCAGAGCTGGGCGAGGGGCAATATGACGTCATCATCGTAGGCGCCGGGCCGGCCGGTCTGGCCGCCGGGCTCTACGCCGCCCGCGATCGCTTCAAGACGCTGATGTTGGAGAAGAACGGCCTGCCGGGCGGCCAGATCATGCTCACCGGCCGAATCGAGAACTACCCCGGCTACGAGAACATCCCCGGGCCCGCCCTGGTCGACCACATGGTCAAACAGGTCAAGAGCTTCGGGGCCGAGCTGAAGGCCAACTGCCCGGCTGAGCGCATCGAGCGGCTGGACGACGGCAGCTTCACCGTCCACACGGCCAAGGGGGCCTTCTCGGCCCGCGTCATCATCCTGAGCCCCGGCAGCGACTACCGCCGCCTGGACGTCCCCGGCGAAAAGAAGCACGCCGGCGCCGGCGTCAGCTACTGCGGCACCTGCGACGCCCCGTTCTTCCGCGACAAGCACGTGGTCAGCATCGGCGGCGGCAACACGGCCGTCGAGGAGGCCATCCACCTGGCCAAGTTCGCCTCGAAGGTCACCGTCGTTCACCGCCGCGCCGAGTTCCGCGCCCAGAAGATCCTGGTCGAAGAACTCCATCGCGTCGCGAAGGAACGCGGCAACATCGAGTTCAAGCTCGAAGCCGGCGTCACCGAAATCCTCGGCGACAAGAAAGTCGACGCCGTCACGCTCAAGGACCTTAAGAGCGGCGCGGCCGAGCGGTTCGCCTGCGACGGCGTCTTCATCTTCGTCGGCATGATCCCCAACACCGGCTGGCTGAAGGGCTTCGTCGAGCTGGACGGCAACGACTTCATCAAGGCCGACCCCGCCTACATGCGCACCCGCGTGCCGGGCGTGTTCGTCGCCGGCGACTGCCGGACGGCTGCGGCGATGCAGCTTGCGACCGCCTGCGGCGACGGCGTGGTGGCGGCGATGATGATGAAGCAGCACCTCAAGGACCCGGCCTGGTGGACCCGCACCGCCGAACCCGAAGCCGCCGCAGCCGGCGGATGGTGAGTTCGTTCTAGGTTCGAAGTTCGACGTCGGACAAGAGGGGATTCGGCGCCGCACTCTGACCTTCTGACTTCGAACGTCGAACTTCGCACATCGAACGTTCTACATGCTTCGCCCGCCGTCCACGTTCAGGACCTGGCCGGTGATGTAGTCGTTTTCCAGCAGCATCCGCACCGCGGCCGCCACGTCGGTCGGCTGGCCGAATCGACCCATCGGGACGGCTGACAACAGCCGCTCGCGCAGCTCCGCACCGTCGGCGTCGTTCCACAGCACGATCCCCGGCGCGACGCCGTTGAACCGCACCTGCGGCGCGAACCGCCGGGCCTGCCCGCGCGTCGTCGACTCCAACGCCGCCTTGCTCATACAGTAGGCCAGGTATCGCGGCCAGGGCCGCCGGGCCTGCACGTCCAGGACGTTCACCACCGCGCCGCAGCCGCGCCCG
>JAJVII010000052.1 GCA_022072085.1 Phycisphaerae bacterium | reverse complement strand
CTCTTCCGATCTGTAAATGCGGACGTTCAGCAGGCCCTCCTCGTGCTCCAGCACGTCCGGCGGCAGCGTCTCCAGCCCTGCGGCCGTGTCCAGCACGACGCGCCCCGCCGCCGTGCCCGCCAACATCGCCGGGCCGATCCAAACCAGGTAGTTCGTCGCTGCGGGGAGGTCCTGGGCCGACGCGGCCTCCGCCCAGTCGCGCTGCAACCGCCGCAGCGGGTCGCGGTCGGAGCCGACCAGGATCAGCCGCTCGCGGGCCCGCGTCATCGCGACGTAGAGCAGCCGCATCTCCTCCATCGCCGACTCCAACTGCAACTGCCGGGCGATCAGCCGATGCGGCAGCGACGCGTAGCGGACCCGCCGTCGGCGATCCAGCCGCCGCAGGCCCATCAGCAGGCTGCGGTGGAAGAGCACGTCGTCCTGCACGTCGTCGCGGTTGAACTGGTGCTCCAGGTCCGCCAGCACGACGATCGGGAATTCCAGCCCCTTGGCCCGGTGGATGGTCAGGATGCGGACGACGTTGTCGGCTTCGCTAAGGGCGCCGGGCGTTCCGAGATCCTCCCCGGCCGACTCCAGTTCGTCCAGGAACCGCAGGAACCGCGCCAGCCCCTGACGCGCGAAGGCGTCGAACTGCCTCGCCCGCGCCGCCAGGTCGAGCAGGTTCGCCCGCCGCTGCGCCCCGCCCGCGAGCCCCGCGACATAATCAAGATACCCCGTCGCACGGAAGACGTCGGCCAGCAGTTCGCTGAGCGGCCGCCGCCTCGACATCGTCCGCCACGCCGTCAGCCGCTCCAGCAGCCGGGTCAGCCGCAAACGCAGACCCGCGTCAACCGCGTCGTCGGTCGCCGCCGCAACGACGGCGTCGTGGAACGGCACCTCGCGGTCGGCCAGCCGAATCCGCGCCAGCTCGTCAGCCGTCAGCGCCCCGCGGGGCACGCCGCCACGGTCGCCGGCGGCCGCGCCGTCCGGGCAGGCCAGGCCCATCAGCGGGCTGCGCAACAGCGCCGCGAGAGGCACGTCCTGCCGCGGGTTGTCCAGCACCGCCAACAGGGCGCGGAGGTCGTTGACCTCGACGGCCTCGAAGTAGCTGCCCGTCGCGGCCGCGTGCACTGGCACGTCCATCGCGGTCAACTGCTCGACGATCGCCGGCGCGATCCGCGACGCCGAACGCAGCAGGATCACCACATCGCGCGGCTGCGCCCCGCGCCACACCTCGGCATCGTTGTCCCAGACCGTTACGGGCGTTGAGCCGTCGAGGCCGAGCAACGTCCGCAGCCGTCGGCCGATCAGCCGGGCCTGCAACTGCACCCGGGCCAGTTGCCCCAGTTCGTCGGGGGTGGCATCAGCGGGCGCGGGGCCCTCGTCGTTGCCGGCTTCGGGGTCGTCGGCCGGGTCGGGGGCGTCGCCCGCGTCGGCTGCCAGCAGGTGCAGTTCGACCGCCGGGTCCGGCGGGGCGCCGTCGCCGTAGTCCGGGCAGGCGAACCGCAGCGCCGCGTCCGCGTCGTAGGCCGGGCCAACCGACTCCTCGATCAGCGTGTGCATCGGCAGCATCAGCCGCTCGAACAGGGCGTTCACCGCCGCCAGCACGACGCTGCGGCTGCGGAAATTCTCCGCGAGGTGGACCAGGCGGCCGCCTCGCCCGGCGGCGAAGTCGGCCATCGTCCGGGCGAAGATGTCCGGCTCGGCGAAGCGGAACCGGTAGATCGACTGCTTGAGGTCGCCGACCATGAACAGGCGGCAGACGCCGTCCTGGCTCGGCCCGGCCACAGCCCGCAGGATCGCCGCCTGCACCGGCGAGATGTCCTGGTATTCGTCCACGAGCACCTGCCGATACCGCGCCCGCACAGCCGCCGCCGCCTCTTCGTGCCGCGTCAGCAGATCGTAGGCCAGCCGCTCCAAGTCGTTGAAGTCCAGCGCCGCCCGCTCGCGTTTGGCCGCCGCGTAGGCGCCGCCGAACCGCTCGACCATCTCCGCGAGCAGCCCGGCCAGCGGCGCCGTCGCCGACAGGTCCGCCAGCACATCGGCCTGTGGACGCGCGACCAGTCCGGCCAGTTCCTTCCACGTCTCCTTCACCATCTTGACCAGCGCCTTGAGCCGTTCGGCGCACTCGACTTCGCGCTTCAGCGGCGACATCTTCTTCACGGGGTAGTCGGCCACCCGCTCGGCGAGCACGCCCCAGAAGTCGCGGCCCTTCAGCGCCGCCAGCAGCGACTCGACCCCCTCCGCCAGCGTGCCCAGGTCCCGTTGATACTTCGACAGGTCTTCGTCGGCCGACGCGGCGATCGCACGGGCCTGCTCCAGGCGGCTGGACGCGGCCTGGCACTCCAGCTCCAGCAGCCGCCGCAGCGGGGCGGCCCAGAAGGTGTCGGCCACGCCGGCCGCCGCCCCCCGCGCGATCGACTCCAGCACCCGTCGCCACCAGTCGGCCGGGTCGGCCAGGCTGTTGATCTTGCCGTGCAGCCGCAGCACCGTCGCCCGCAGCCGGGCGTCGCCGCGGCCGGGCTCGTAGTGAAGCATCTCGCGGAAGAGCCGTCCCTCCTCGCCGCCGTCGGCGTAATACGACTCCAGCAGCGCGTCCAACGTCTCCTGCCGCAGCAGCAGGGCCTCGCTCTCGTCGAGGATGTCAAACGCCGGGTCCAGGCCAAGCAGGGCGAAGTTCTCGTGCAGGAGCTGATTGCAGAACGCGTGCAGCGTGCAGATCTGCCCGGCGTCCAGCAGCACGACCTGGCGGGCGATCCGCGACGCCGCGGCCGCGTCGCCCGCAGCCCGCGCTGCGTCCAGCGCGCCGGCCAGGCGGCGGGCGATGCGCTCGCGCATCTCGCCGGCGGCGGCGTCGGTGAACGTCACCACGAGCAACTCCGTCACCGGCACGCCGTCGGCCACCAACCGCGCGACCCGTTCGGTCAGCACACCGGTCTTGCCCGCGCCAGCGCCGGCGGCGACGAGCAGGTCGCTCCGGCTGTGTTCGATGGCTTCGCGTTGTGCGTCGGTCCAGTTCATTCGGCGTCCCCCTCGTCGCTCGGGAGCGTCGCCAGCACCTCGCCGCGGCCGGCCGGCTGGAGGTAGCGCAGCCGGTTGTATTCGAAGTCGAGTCGGCAGACGCTGCGGAAGTCGCACAGGCTGCACGGACCGGCGTGGCGGATCCGATAGGGCTCGACGGCCGATCGGCCCGCGAGGATTTCGCGGCCCCACTTTCGCATGTGCATCCGTGCCAGCCGCATCAAGCCCGCCAACTGGCCGGCGCTGACCGCGTCGTTGCCGCGGGCCGACAGGCTGCCGTCCTTGTTCCGCAGATAGGCGACGAACGGCGACGATCCGCCGCCGGCCACGCTGGCGTCCAGCAGGTCGGCGGCGTCGGCCAAGAACAGGCCGCGGCGACGGTAGTCGCGGACGGCCGACTTCTCTTCGTCCCGGGCCGGGGCGTCGCCTGTGGGCGGGCTGACGGTGATCCGCTGATAGAACGCCCCTGCCGGCTTGGCGCCGGCGGCAAGCTTCCCGCCGTGCTGGTCGATCGCCAGCAGGTAGGCCGTCAACTGGAGGCTCAGCCCGTGGGCGATGCCCGTCCAGTCCACGGCCCGCTGACCAGTCTTGTAGTCGACGACGAAGGCCTCGCCCGAGTCGGCCAGGTCCAGCCGGTCGATCTTGCCGCGCAGCGCCAGGCTCACGCCGCCGCCCAGCGCGACCGTCAGCGCCGGCAGCGCGCCGCGCTCGGACGTGCCGAAGGTCAGCTCCGCCGCTGCCTGGGCCAGCGTCGGGGCGGCCGACGACGCGGCAGCCATCGCCTCGGCCAGGTCGCCCAGCGCCTCCTCGGCCTGCTGAAGCAGCCAACCCACCGCCCCGCCCTCCAGCCGCGGCAGGTCCAGCTCGTCGCGGGCCTTATCCACCAGCTCGCGGACGGCTGCCCGCAGATCGGCCGGCGCGTGATCGCTCCAGCGCAGCCGGCCGCCCTCTGCCAGCCGGTCGAAGAGCTGCCGCAGGATCTCGTGATAGAACCGACCGAGTTGGAGGGCGTCCATCTCGATCCGCTCGCGGGGCTGGAGCCGCAGGCCATGCCCGGCCAAGTGCTGGAACGGGCAGGCGGCGAAGCTCTCCAGCCGCGTGACCGAGCCGGCCAGCCGGCGCGATCGGCCGGACACGAACAGGCCCGCCGCCACCTCAGCCGACAGGCCCGGCTCGTTGGCGTAGGCCAGCGACTCCAGCGGCAGCAGCGCCGCCGGCCCACGGTTGCGCAGCAGGCCGTAACAGGCGGCCTCCAGCGGCGTCGGCGAGTCGTCGCCGATGCGGCCGGCGAATCGCCCGCCAAGCACGCCGGCCAACTCGCCCGCGGTCAGCGCCGCCAGCGGCGCGGGCTGGTCGGCAATGCGGACCAGCGGCGTCTCGGGCAGCAGCTCGCGCAGGCGGCGGAGATATCGCGACGGGCCCAGCGGTCGGCCGGCGTCGTCGGACGCGGGGTAGCTCACCCACAGCCGCTCGCCCGGCCGCGTCAGGGCGAGGTAGGCCATCAGGTCCTCGTCGAAAAGCAACTCGCTGCGCCCCGGCGCCAGCTCGACGGCCGGGAGGCCCGAAGAAGTGCTGAGTGCTGAGTGCCGAGTGCCGAGAGTCGGAGAAGAGGCGGCGGCTTTCGCGGGAAACGGATCGTCGAAGAGGCCCGGCTGGTCTCCTGGCTTCATTCCGCATTCCGCATTCCCCCCTCCGCATTCGCCCGCCTCGGCCAGCGCCTGCCGGTCGCCGTCGGTCAGGATCGACTGCACCGCCGCCAGCCGCGGGAAGCACCGCTCGCCCATGCCCAGCACCAGGGCCGCCCGGATCCGCGGATGACGCGAACGCTCGATCGCGCTGATGAGCACCTGGTCCAGGCTCGGCGGGACCAACCCGAGGGTGAGCTGCGACAGGCCGGCTTCGAGGACCTGCACCAGCACCGCAGGCGTCATCTGCCGCTCGCCCAGCGAACGCCGCAGGTCGGCCAGCAGGGCCTCGACCGCGTCGAGGGCCTGGCGATGCACGTGGCCGGGATCGCCAGCCGACCACGCTTCGAGCGTGTCGGCCACCCGCAGCCGCTGGAGCATCCGCCACAAGCCGTCGGTCCATTGCTCGACGGTGGGCCCGTCGGGTTGGGCGCGAGCCAGTTTGTGAAGCTCCGCCAGCGGGGCCAGCACCCGCGCGGTCGCATCGACCATCCGGTCGTGGCTGTCGGGCCGGCAGTCGGCCGAGTCGCCCAGGTCCTCGGCGCCGAAGCCGGTGTGCTCATGGAACCGCCAGCGGTCGGGGCGGAACCAGGCGTCGCCACCGATGCCGTAGGCCAACGCGTAGTTCTCCAGCCGGTCCACCGCGTCGCGATAGGCAGCCAGGGGATTGGAACAATCGTCACCGAACATGGAGGCCGGCAGGTCGGTCTTCAGCCAGGCGATCAGGTGGCCGCTCGCGGGCGCGAAGCCCGTCGCGATGCCCGCGACGGCTGACCGCAGCAGTTCAACCAGCGGGTGATGTGCGATCGGCTGGCGGCGGTCGATGAAGCAGGGGATCCCGGCGTCCGCGAAGGCCTCGACCAGCAGTTGCCAGTACTCCTCCAGGCTGCGGAGGATGACCGCGATGTCGCGAAAGCGCCAGCCGCTGGCCGACACCAGATGCCGCACCTGGGCGACGGCGGCGCGCACCTCGGCCCGGCGGTCGGGGGCCTCGACGAGCACCACGCGGTCGTTGCGATGGGCGAGCAGTTGCGGCGGGAGGTCGGAGTTTCGAGTGGAGGAGGCGGCGCCGTTCGGCCCACCGCCGACCTTCTCGAACATCTCGCGTTCGATGCGGACCAGCGGGGAGTCGGCGGCGAAGCGATGCACCCGCTCCAGCAGCAACGGCGGGCCGACCGGCAGGCCGCGATGGTCGAAGTGACGGCGCAGCCGAAGGTAGGTGTCCTCGCTGCGGCGGAAGAGTCGGCCGAGCGGGACCTGCATCGGCCCGGGCCAGGCGGGCACCGCCCGCGGGTCCATCACCAGGGCTATCTCGGCGGCGGCGGCGACGCGGACCAGTTCGCCCAGGAAGCTCAACTCCTGCGGCGTGAAACCGGCGAAGCCGTCCACCCAGACGCTCGCCCCGGCCGCCAACCGGCTGCGTTCCAGCAGGCCCCGGGCGACGGTCAGCGCGGCGTCGGGGTCGGAGAACTCCGCCTGCTTCAGGTAAGCCTCGAAGGCGTCGAACGCCTCGGCCAGGTCGGCCAGCTTGGCGGCCAGCCGGTGGGAGGGCTCCGCCGACGCCCGCTCGCGAAGCTGGTCGGCGGTCACCTCGTATTGGTGCAGTTCGCGGAACAGGTCGGCCAGCCGGGCGAGGAAGCCGGGCCGGTCGATGCTCGGCGCGAAGGTCGGCAGCCGCTTGCCCAGCGGTTCGAGCACGGCACGCAGCGCCATCTGCTTGGCAAGCGCGCTGATGGGCGGATGCTCCGGCCCGCCCAGTTCGTTGAACAGCAGCCCGGCGAATCGCTGGAACGAAAGCACCCGCGCCCGGTGATGGCCGCCGAGCGGCGTGCCTTCGCCGGCTGGGTCCAGCAGCGCCCGCTCGACCTGGAAGGTGGCCTGCTCGGGGACCAGCAGGATCAGCGGCGGTCCGTCGGCCGGCGAATCGGCGAGTTGGCGGCGCACCGCATCCAGGCAATGTCGCGTCTTGCCCGCGCCGGATCGGCCTATGACGAATCGAACGGACATGCGCACTCCCTTGCGAGGCGGCGGGCCGGCCGCCCCATCGCTCCCGACTCGAACTGTTGTAGCCGCACGAGTCGTCCGATGCAACGCGGGGCACCGTGACGCCGGATGATTGTGCTGGCCAAGGCGCGAGGCGGCCGGTAGATTGCCGTGCAGGCTCCGGGTCGTGGGGACCGGGGGGCACGTCTGGTTGAGCGCACCTTTCGCACTGGGGAGACTCAACATGAACGATTACGACCTGCGACCCGATTCCGCCGCGTCCAATGTCGGCCGGCCGGCGGATCCCGTCGATCCGCTGGCCGGTCTGTCAGCGGCGGCGTCGTCCCCCGTGCCGGCAGGCGTAACGTCATTTCAGCGGCCGAAGCGGCGCGAGATAGCGATGTTGCACTCGCACGCGTCGGTGCGATCGCGGAACCTGCTGCTCTACGGCGCTCTGCTGATCGCAATCGTTGTCATGCCCGTGATGATGCCGAGCTTCAGCAACAGCGGGGAAATGACAACCGAACTGCAGTTCATCAACTTCAGCGTGATGGAGCACGCAGAGCACGCCCCGCTGATGCTCAAAGTCGTGCTGCTCTACCCGCTGCTGGCCGGGCTGGGGCTGATCGTGCTGGCGTTGGGCGTGCGGCGGATGGCCGGGGCGATCGCCATCCTGCTGATCCCGGCGATCTATGTGGGCCTCCTGATGGCGGGAAGTGTGGACAGCGCGGAGGCGCACAGGTCTGCGATGTCGTCCCCAACCGGCGAACTGGACGCCATGGCGCAAGGCAAGGCGGCGCTCTGGGCGCTAGGGCTGGTGGCCGGCTGGGGGCTGCTGTTCGCGGGCTGCCGGGCGCGGTACTTCAGGCCGACGAGTTGGCCGGCGTGGCTGTCGGGACTGTGCGGGGCAATTCTCGTGCTGGGGCTGATGCTCCTGCCGGCCGGGCCGACCCAGAAGACCGGGGCGCTGCTGATCGACGCGTTCTCCGGAGGTTCCGTGAGCGACGCGCCGTGGCTGACGCTGGGGCTCTGGTGCTTCGTGCTGGGACCGGTGGGGGCGTCGATCTGCTGCCTGATGAACTCGCCCAGCCGGCGGAGCGACGGCCTGGCCGGGCTGGGCTTCTACGTGCTGATGTTCTCGCTGGCGGCGCTGGTACTCGGCGCCATGTTCCAGGCGATGGCCAGCATTCCCGCCGGGGCGAATCTGCCGCCGGGCCTGGGCTGGACGCTGGCGATGATGTCCCTCAAGACGGCAGGCACCATGCTGCTGATCCTGTTCCTGGTCCCGGTCGGATTCAGCGACGTGCTGGTGAACCTGCCTTTGGGGCACGCGGAGGCGGCGGCGGCCGAGTGACCGCCGGGCGTTGTGGCGGGCGGGGGCGCAGTGTAGTATCGCGGCGATTGGGGGCGTCTTCACGGGGCACACGCCTATGAGCAAGAGCGATGATGTCTACGACCTGAGCCCCGAGCCGGCGGCGCCGCGGCCGCCCGATCCGAACACGCCCCTGCCCCCGGCGGCGGCGACGCCCTGGACGACCTATCAGCGACCGGCAGCCCTAGCCGGCCGCCCGCGCGCGCGGGTACGCGTCGGGCTGCTCCTGCTGGGGCTGATCGTCGCGGCCATCGTCATCCTGCCGATCCGCAGCGGCGCGAAGTTCGACAAGACCGAATGGACCAGCTTCGAGGCCCAGACCAACCCGAAGGTCGACTTCCCGCAGAAGTTCGCGGCCATCTACCCGCTGGGGGCGGCAGCGATCCTCGTGGTCGTGGCGCTGGCCGGCGGCGGGTCGGCTGGAGCAGGCCTGGCGATGCTGGTTGGGGCAGGGTACTTCATCGCCTCGGCGATCTACACGCGCTACGGGCTGCTGGCGCATCCCCCGGCCGGCGGCGTCGACCGGGCGCACGACTGCTGGCTAACGCTGGCGCTGATCGGGGCGTGGATGCTGGCCCTGGCCGGCGGGCTGGGTCTGTGGCGCAACCCTGCCGCCCGGGCGGCGCAGGCGGCAGCGGCGGTCGGCGGGCTGGCACTGCTGGTAATCTTCCTGGCGCCGGTCTGGCCGGACGGGGGGATGCTGTTCCGCTCGGCCTGGAAACACGGGATGCAGAAGGACGTCGCCAACGAGGCCTGGAGGCTGACAGGCGCGGCCCGAATCTGGCCCTGGCTAACGGGGATGGGCTTCTGCGTGCTGACGGCGCTGGGCGGGCTGCGCAGCCTGCTGCCGCCGGGCAAGCGTCAACTGACGCCAGCGACCTACGGCGGACCGGCGGCGGGCGGGCTGCTGCCGGCGGTGTTCGCCAGTCTGCTGGGGACGGCTGCGCTGCTGGCGGCCGGTGCGGCGCTGCTGGCCTGCGGATACGTCGGCGAGCAGGCGGCCCAGTTGGCGAAGATGGCCGAGAACGTGAAGGGCGTGTCGCTGGGCGGCGTCCGCTACACGGCAGCCGTCGGAGCGTTGAAGATGCACGTCATGCCGCTGCTGATGGCGACAGCGATCGCCTTTGGCCTGGGCGAACTGCTGGCCCTGTCGGGCCGGCAGGGCTGAAACGGAGCGGCTTACCGCCCGCGGTATTCGCAGCGGTTCTGGCAGGTTTCGTGGATGACGACGGCTGACAGCAGCGGGAGGGCTGGGGCCAGGCGGTCCCAGATCCACTTGGCCAGGTTCTCGCTTGTCGCGTTCTCCAGCCCCTCGACCTCGTTGAGGTAGTAGTGGTCCAGCCGCTGGCGGATCGGCTCGAAGGCGGCCAGGATGTCGGCGTAGTCGATCAGCCAGCCGGTGGCCGGGTCCACCTCGCCGGCGACATCGACCTGGACCCTGTAGCTGTGGCCGTGCAGGCGGCGGCACTTGTGCCCCTCGGGCACTGCCGGCAGCCGATGGGCGGCTTCGAAGGTGAACGTCCTGGACAGCGTGACGTGCATAAGCGTGCAGTCCATTTCAGATTTTAGATTGACGATTTTAGATTCAAAGAGGGGACAGGTTCGCAATCGGACATACGCACAGGCCGAGGCCCTCTTCCTTCAATCCAAAATCCTAAGTCTCGAATCCAAAATTCTTCTCAGTCGAATTCGTCGCCGCGGAAGGTGTTGCCGAGGTAGGTCTTGCGGACCAGTTCGTCGGTGATCAGTTCCTTCGGGCTGCCCTCGCGGAGCACCTTGCCTTCATTGATGATGTAGGCCCGGTCGACCACCTCCAGCGTCCGCTCGACGTTGTGGTCGGTGATCAGGAACGACAGGCCCTGCTCGGCCCGCAGCTTGAGCAGTTCCTTCTGGAGGTCCTCGACGGCGATCGGGTCGACGCCGGAGAACGGCTCGTCCAGCAGGATCAGCGTCGGGTTGGTGATGAGGGCACGGGCGATCTCCAGCTTCCGCCGCTCGCCGCCGGAGAGCGTCCGGGCGTGCTGGTTGGTCACCTTGCTCAGGCCGAAGTGCTCCAGCAGATCGTCGGCGCGGCGCCGACGGGCCTGCCGCGACATGGGCATGGTTTCCAGGATCGCCAGCAGGTTGTCGCGGGCGCTGAGCCGCTGAAAGATCGAGGGCTCCTGCGATAGATAGCCGATGCCGCGGCGGGCCCGCTTGTACATCGGCAGGTCGGTCACCTCCACGCCGTCGAACATCACCGTGCCGCCGTCGGGCTCGATCATGCCAATGGTCATGCGGAAACTGGTCGTCTTGCCGGCGCCGTTTCGGCCGAGCAGGCCGACGATTTCGCCCTGGCTGACGTGGTACGAGACGCGGTTGACGACGGTTCGCCCGCCGTATCGCTTCACCAGGTCGATTGATTCCAGAAGGATCATCCGGGCTCAACCTCGGCGGCGCTGGTCGCCGCTGTGGAAAACCTGTTGATAAAGAACCGCAAGCCTATCGAAATCGCCGAAAACCGGCGACAAATCCTAAATACTCTGCATTAGTCCTTACAATGTCACAGTTGCGAAAACCGTTCCTGAAATTGCAGAAGCAGTTTCCACAGCATGATTTACATGTTTGCCATTCCCTAACGTCCATGTTTCGGCTTCGTCAGCAGCCGCTCTGGCACGGATTTTGCACTGGTTCGCTCTTCTGGGCACGCCTCACCCACCCGACTGTGGAAAACCACCCGAAACGCCGCTGTTTCCGCCTCTCCGATCCGCGCCCGACCGGCTCAGTTGATCAGCCGCATTTTACCCACATTCGGCACCAGGTGTAGCCTGGAATTGAACATCTGGAGCCCGGCCGGCCAGTAGACGAAGAACGCCCGCCCGATCAGGTGGTCCCGCGGCACGGTTCCGAACCGGTACGGCTCGGCGACGTCGTTGGGCGCCTTGCCCTTTTCAGACTCCGGAATCCGGCTGCGCAGGTGCCAGTAGGACATCAAATCGGGTTCGTTGATCTCCCACTTTCGCCCGTCGTAGCTGGCCGGGCTGTTGTCGCCCAACATGAAAAACTCGTCGTAGTCGCTGGGATGGCCCGTCGTCCCGCGCAGTCTCATGATCTGCGACCCACTCGGCGACAGTGGCGTTCCGCGGTCCACCGCCGTGTGTTCGCGCCCCTCGGTGTAGGCCGAGTAATACACGTCCCGGTCCAGGTTCACGTGGGCCAGATCCAGCGGGCCGCCGGACGCTTCGATCCAGACGCCGGGCAGGTGTCGGTCGGCCAACCCGCCTTCACTCTTCTGCTCATCCAGCCTGCGCAGGTCCTCCAGGCTCGGGCCGACCGGCCCGTCCGGGCCGTAGTCATCGTCCCGCGTCCAGATCAGCTTGCGGCCGTCGATCCAGAGGCTGGCCTGGAAGTCCACGTTTTGCAGCCGCACGCGCACGCCGCGGTCGGTCGGCAGCGGGGTCGCCCGGCCGCCGCCCGGCCAGCTCCCGATGACCCGCTTGGTCGTGACGCCCGTCAGGTCGGTGGTCTGCTGGATCAGTTCGGCCGTGCCGTCCTGACGGAACTCGGCGATGAACCGGTGGTTGCGGCGGTTCATCGACATCCGCAGAACCCCCTTGGCGTTGGGGTCGGTGAAGAAGACGACCGCCTCGAGCTTGAGGTCGCGGACGATGTTGAGCTGCCGCCACTCCACTTCGTCGCGCGGGTAGCGGTTGTAGGCGTAGTAGTCGACGAATCCCAGCGGGCGGTACTTCAGGTTCAGGTCCCCCGGCGTCGGGACCGCCGCCTCCATGACCTCCTCGCCCAGGCTGTGAAAGCGGATCGAACTGTTCCCAGACGCCATCGGCCGATACGTGAACACGCGGCCGGAGGTCGTCCAGCCGTTGTCCGCAGCCTCGGGGACCCACTGCGGCACCTGCCGGTCGGCCGACATCTTGTAGATCGGCCGGCTGTCCTCGTGGAACACCGGCCGCCACAGCACGTCCTGGACGCGGTCGGGCTTGCGGGCGATGCGCATCGGCTTGGAGGGGTCGTTTGCGTCGCCGACGAAGATGTCGCCGTCGACGATCTGGACGGACTCGCCCGGCCGCCCGATCAGCCGCTTGATGTAGTTGTCGCTGGGCAGCGCGGGGTTGTAGAAGACCACCACGTCCCACCGCCGCGGCGTGGAAAACAGGTACGGGTACTTGAGCACCAGTATCTTGTCGCCGCCGAGGTTGGGCCGCTCACGGTCGGCCTCCGAGCCGACCTGCGTCTCCAGCGCCCAGCCGCAGTGCGGGCAGCGGACCTCGCGGCCCCCGCTCTGGAGTTGCTGGATCGCCTCCAGCGTGGTGACGCTCCCCTGGATGCCGACGTCGAAGGTGTAGCCGCAGCTTTCGCAGGTGTACTGCCGGTGCATGCCCAGCAGCGTGTCGGCCATCGAGCCGGTGGGGATGACGAACGCCTCGACGATGAACGCCCGGAACACGAACGCAAGGCAGAACGCCACGATGATTGAGTCGATGGTTTCCTTGATCGACTCCGCCGGCGTCTTCTCGACCTCTTCCGGCCGCGGGCGAGGCCGCGTCTGTGATGGATTGCTCTTGCTGTCTTTGGCCATCATGCCTTCCCATCCTCCGCGGCGCCTGGCCCGGCGGAATTCGAGTATCGTAAGACCCGCCCCGCCCCGGGGCAAGGACTAACGCCGAGTATCCGGTGCTGAGGGGCAAAGGGGTTGAGGGGTTGAGGGGGGAAGGAGGCGTATTCCTCTCAGGGAGTTCAAGGCGCCGTCCAACCTCTGCCCCTCATCCGCTCCGGGTTCGATTCGGGCTGCCGGACGTTGCGACGGCCCCGCTCGCGCGACCCCGAAAAATCCGGGAACGGAAAAGTCTGCAACATTGACGCATCCGCGCGCACTTCTCTCGGCCGGCCGGACGCTCCGCGTCAAACGCCGCCTCGCGATGCGATTGTTCCACGTGGAACATCGCCCGGCCGACCGCGCACCCCTGCTGGCGCTGCCGCCACACGGGTTCGGCCGACGTTCCACGTGGAACATGCCCCGCCCGCCTGTACCGACAATGTTTAGCGCGTTTTTCGGAACGCGCGATTTTCGCGCGCAAGTCCAGTGTTTACGTCGCCGCCCGACCAGGATTTCACAGAACATCGCCCCGCGTCGGCCAACCATCGCGATGCGTTGCATGGAAATCCCCCCCCGGTCCCCCTGACATCGTCGCCCCAACCGCGTTCGCGCCCCCGCCGCGCGGGTCAAATGCGTTTTGCCCGCTCGCCCGCGAAGGGAGGGATCCCGGTCAAAGGCCGGGGGTGAGAGTTGCCCCGGCCGACCGGCCGGGGGCTTGCCCGGCGAAACGTCTTCGCGAAGTCGGATGAAGGCGATCCCGGCGCAGGCGGCCCCGGGCAGTTCTGGACGTCCCCGGCGTTCCGGTTGACAGCCCCGGCCAACAGGGGTAGCGTGGCTGACGCCACAGCCAGACTTGGTCCACTCAAGGGGCAGCCCATGTCTCGCACGTCGATCCCTCTTCTGTCGATCCTGGCTACCGCCCTGCTCCTACCGCCCGCCGGCATGTTCGAGGCGCCGGCGAGCCAGGCGGCCGATGCCTTCGGGCCGGCCTCCCAGCCCGACCCGGGGACGGACGCGGTGGACTGCTTTGAACAAGGCCTGCTCTGCGAGCGGAGGCACGACTACGATGGGGCGATCGCCCAGTTCACGCGGGCCATCGAGCTGAGCCCGAATGACCCCTGCTTCCGCCTCGAACGGGGCCTGGCCTATCGCCGCCAGGGCAAGCGTGCCCAGGCCGAGGCCGATTTCGCCAGAGCCCTCGCCGCCTTCACCGCGGCCATCGAACGGGAGCCCGGGAATGTCGCTGCCCGCACCAGTCGGGCCACCGCCTACGAGCAGATGGGGCGATACCGGGAGGCGGCGGCCGACTACACCAGCGCCATCGAACTGGATCCGAACAACGCCAGGCACTACCTCGGCCGCGGCCGCGCCCGCCAAATCAGCGGCCAGTCCGATCTGGCCATTGCCGATTACAGCAAGGGCATCGAACTCGATCCGAAGGACCTGGCCGGTTATAAGGCGCGTGCCATGGCCTACCTGGTCCGGAGCGACCGCGACCGGGCCATCGCCGACTTGACGACGGTGATCGAGCGGGAACCCACTGCATCCACCTACAACAACCGTGGCTTTGCCTACTACTGCAAGGGCGACAACGTCAGGGCCCTCGCCGATTTCACCAGGGCCATCGAACTGGACCCGCGGGACGATAACTCCTACATCAAGCGTGCCCTGGTCTACGAGCAACTCGGCAAGCTCGTTCTGGCGCTGGCCGACTGCGACAAGGCCATCGAAGTGGACCCCGCGTCCGTCGACGGCTATCGCATCCGCGCCGGCCTGACTGCCCGAGACGGCCAACTCGACAAGGCCATCGCGGACGCCACCAAGGCCATCGCACTGCGCCCGGATGACGCGTTCATCTACCAGGAACGCGGGGTCTACCATGACAGGAAGGGCGACGAGGACCGGGCCATCGCCGACTTCAGCAAAGCCATCGAGCTGAAACCGAAGCACGTCGGTTTCTACGGCTCTCGCGGGCAGGCCTACGCTCGCAAGGGGGATCTCGTCCGATCCGCCGCCGACTACGGCAAGGCCATCGAGCTGGACCCGAAGAACGAGGCGTGGCACAGGTGCCGGGCCATCGTATTCATTTACCAGAAGGCTTACGACCGGGCCTGGGCCGACGTGAAGGCCTGCCAGCAGCTCGGAGGAACCGTCGATGCGGCGTACCTGGAGGCCCTTCGCAAGGCATCGGGCCGATCCGAGTAATTGCTGAAGGGATGACGCGACCCCTCTTGCTCTCTTCCTCAGACAGGCGCAAGAAGCGGGCCCGACCTCTTCGGCCGGGCCCGACTGTAAACGGTGTGTTGGAGGCGGGACTACAGCCCGGCCCGGCTGCGCCTCCGACGGCTCGCGCCCAACAGGCTCAGCCCGCCGAGGCCCAGCAGCGCCAGCGTCCCCGGCTCGGGGACCGCGGCAGCGACGGTGAACGGCGAACCGGTCGAGACGCCGAAGTAGTCAAAGGTCGCGTCCACGTCGGTGGCCCCGAGACCGAGGATATAGAGGCGAACGTTTGAGCCGCTATTGGAGACATTGTCCACGTTGACCTTCGCCGTGTTGACCGCGTTATTCTCGGCCAGGCTCAGGTCCGGGTCGAACCAGACCGTGATGTCCCGCGTGTCGTGAGCGGTCCACGTCATCTTCGACACGAACATATGGTAATTGGCGTCCTGGGAAACGCCCGGAACGGGGACCTGGCCCTTGTAGCCGTTGGTCCAGTTGGCCGTGCCGTCACTGAACGCGCCCTCGGAGCTGAACTGAGCATTATTGCTTCCCCCGCCGTACGTGGGGTTGGCCATCACGACGATGGACCAGTAGGTGTTGTTCGCCCCGGGAGCGGAGTCGTAGTTGATTTCCGAGGGGAGATAGCGATTCTTGTTGACGCCCTGAACCCGCACGACCGTTCCGCCGTTTCCGGCGACGTAGCGGTCTGAGGCCAGACTCCAATCCACTCCGCCATAGGTCGAGGAGGCGAAGCCCACAGCGCTGCCCGGCGCGCTGAAGGTGTCGTAGACAAACAGGCCGTCGGCAAAGGTCTGATCCGCAGACACGTTGCTGTCAAGGCCGACAAGTGCCGCGACCGACGGGGTTGCCCCGATCGACAGCAGGACTGCAAGTGTCGCCATTCCCATCGTGACGAAGAGTGACCTGTTCACGTTGGCCTTCCTCCACTAGTGGCTCGCCCAATTTCTCCTGCGGCACTGTGCCGCCCGTGATCTAATGGATATGCAAATGGTGTACCAGGGAGTGATTCTGGCGAGAATATTGCCATTAACACTATGCACCACAACATGTTATGAATTATACGGAGTTCCGGTCTGCAAATCGGCTGCAACGCAATCCTGTGGAGAAAATGCAGTGCAGATTGTCGCACTAGTGCGATGCCTGTCGTAAGTCCACCTGCGCCCCGCCATTAGAAGTCTCTTGGGCGTTGCATTCCAGCAACACGGCCGGCAGACTCGCCTGGCGGGAAGGCCAAGCCCTTAGATGACCTCGCCGGGAGGCCGGCCGACCGATCCCCGGTCGATCAGCGTGGCTTGCCGCCAGATGGTCATGGGACTTCCGCCGTCGGTCGGGCCCAGAAGCAGATTGACCGCCATCCGCCCCATGTCCCGAGGCGAGCCCTCATCCCAGCAGGTGAGACGATTCAGTTCCGGCAGTTCAAAGTGCGGATGCAGCCCGGCGGCGCCGACGCTGACATCCTCCGGCACCCGCAAACCCAGTCGGTCGCAAGCCCTGATCGCGGCGCATCCGCAGTACTGGTCGACGCCCACGACTGCGGTCGGACGGTCGGGTCGGTTGAGCAGCGACACCATCAGCGGGGCGCAGTCGTGTCGCACGCCCCTTGCATGAACCACGAGGTCCCGATCCACGGTCAGGCCCGATTGCTGGTGCGCCAGTTCGAAGCCGCGAATCCGTTCCGTGTCGATCGGCAGGAGCGGGCGAAAGATCACACCCAGTGCGATTCGACGGTGGCCCAGCCGAATCAGACGTTGCGTGGTCTGGAATAAGGCGCCCTGCACATCGCGCGTGACCAGGTTCGTGCGGAAAGGCCCCGGCACTTCGTCCACCACCACGAACGGGACGGCGCGCGTAAGCAGGTCGCTCACGGCAGTTGCCGGCGGCGAAGCGAGAAAGAGCATGATCCATCCGCAGTTCAGCGGCTTGCCGGCCGAGAGACCGACCAGCGCATCGTACGTGACCGATGTCGACGGCAGGAGGGTCACATCCATCCGAGCCCCGTGTGCTCGACACGCGTCATCCACGCCCGCCAGCAGCGTCTGCTGTCTTGCATGAGGGATCCCTTCCTCTGTCAGGACGCGAATCTGACTCAGATGGCTTGTTGCCGGCGCGGACCTGAGGAACGTCCCCTTTCGCTCGCGCTTCTCCAGAAGGCCCTCCTCCACCAGCGAATCCAGGGCCCTCCGCACGGCCGACTCGGGGCAATTGAAGTGCCGGGCCAGGGCGGCCTGCCCCGGCAGCCTGGTTCCCGGAATGCTCCGCTCGTAGCAATGCCGGATGAGTTGGGCCAGACGGTCCGAACTCACGCGATCTCTTGGAGCACGATCTGCCATCGGTCAAGACCGGAGAAAGTGGGCACGATCTGTTCTTCTTTCAGCCGCGGCCGCCTTGGGCGGCCCGCGTCTCGCCACGTCCGCGACGACGCCCGGTTCATCGGGTAATATACCACCCCGCGCGGCAATGTCCGCCGTTGTCCTGGATGCGTGTCAAGCCCGTCCAGACGCAAGGAGACGGGGCGTGCTCTGTCTTCTCTTGCTCAGGCAGGCGCAAGAAGCGGGCCCGGCCTCCTCGGCCGGGCCCGAATGTAAACGGTGTGTTGGAGGCGGGACTACAGCCCGGTCCGGCTGCGCCTGCGATGGCTCGCGCCCAACAGGCTCAGCCCGCCGAGGCCCAGCAGCCCCAGCGTGGCCGGCTCGGGGACGGGCAACACCTCGTCGGCCCCGATGTCCCCGGCAGCACCCAGCGGCCGGGCGTCGCCGTCAATGTCGACGGTCGGGTCCCCGCCGGAGAGCGTGTAGGCGTCGATGACAGGCGAGCCGGCGAGCAGGTGATAACCGTCGGCGTCCAGCATCGCGCTGCCGGCCGGCGCGGTCAGGCTGCCGACAAGATTGTTCACGATGACACCGATGCCGTCTCCGTCCGGATTTGTCTGCGAGGTCAGCGTGGCGTAGTCGTAGAAGGCGTTCACGCTGCCGGCCAGGTTGAGGTTCTGATCCTTGCTGTTTTCGAGGAATTCAATGGCGGTCCCCACGTTGTCAAACAGGACGTAGTCCAGGCTTGCATTGATGTGCAAGTTGTAGTCATAGCCCGAGAAATTAACCTGGACGCCGGTGCCGCCTCCGGCGCCGACGTTGGAGATCGTCGAGTTCAACAGGTGCAGGACCGTCACGGTGGGGTTCCCGATGGTATTCTCGCCAGTGCCGAGGTAGATGCCGATGGCGCCTGTGCCGCTCTGGCCGGTCACCACGGAATTGGTCATGGTCACAATGGCGCTGCGGAAACTGCCACTGCTCAGGCTGATTCCTATGTTTCCGCCCTGGACCACCGACCGGTCCAGCGTCAACTGGGCCAGCCCGCTGCCGTTTGTCGTGGTTCCGGAAACCACGGGGCTGGTGCTGCTGTCGCTGATGAAGGTGGTCCGCAGCCCGGTGATCGTCGGAGCCGGGGCGCCGGTGACTGCGACGGCCGAGGTCGAACCGTGGACGACCATGTCCGAGAATGTCAGGTAGACATTCTGGTCGTGAACGTCGTAGGTGTCGACGCGGATTGCATTACCCGAGGCATTGGTCACGTTGGTGACCCCGATAAGGGCGTCGGTGGAAGGATCATATCCGCCCATCAGGCGAATGTCGGCGGCGCCTTTGGCGCCATAGCCCCACCAGTCGTTGCCGCTGTCGGCGCCGGCCATCGCCTGGACGCCCGTGGTCTGCTCCAGATGGACATTGAACGTGGTGGTCCCGCCAGGGGCCGCTGTCATGATCGTGTCAATCTGGTTCCAGGCTTTCTGAATTGTCGCGTACGCACCGCCCCAGGAGGTGCCGGCGTTGGCATCGCTGCCTCCGCTGTACTTCACGTAGTAGTCATACGTCGCCGCCCCCGTGGGGACCGTTGTCAGAAGGAGAACAACGCCCAGCATGATCGGCAAGGTGCATCGCATCTTGAAATGCCTCCTTCAGTGACAGAGCCGAAATTCGCCAGATGGCCGTCCCCGAGGCCTGATCGCAGGCCCCGGTCCGGCCAGGTGATTACCGCCTCCTGTGGGGCCAATTACCTGCAATTTCCGTACCAGCTTCGCTGGCCCTGACTCTGGAAATTGACCGACTTCGCCTAAGTGTATTTTTCAATTAGATTTACGGAGAGAACGAAGACATTTCTCCATCCTCCATTCAAGACTCCTCACACCGTTGTTTGTTGCTTTCGGGAAACATTTGCTGCGCCCAGTGTGGATTCCACGGGACGCAATTCCGGAGGCCCAGGTCGCTCCCCGCGTCCGCCGGTGCGGGAACAGGACGGACTCGCCGGGATAGCTACAAGGGACTGGAAAAGGGGTCAGGGACTGGAAGAGAGATCCCGAGCCATTCTGTCGGCGTTCGGGTTCGTTGCTCCGAAGCCCTTCCGCCTTTTACCCCCCCGGCTGCAAGACACACCGGGCCCCTCGGCGCGGACCCTAGCGGGCCAGCATCCAGGGCTGGGTCCAGCAGCGGGCGCCCATCGTGTCTTCGACGCGGGCTCGGATGTACATCTCGTCGCCGGCTGGACGGTAGCTCACGCGCGGCTCGTTGGTGCGCATCAGCTCCACGCCGTCGGCGCCGAACAGGCGGATGCAGTATCGGCGGTCGCCGTCCGTCCGCACGGCCAACCCGTATTCCTCCGGGCCCGGAGACCAGGCGTCCAGTTCCACGCCGGTGGAACAATAGAACCGCCCGGCCGACATGGCCTCCAGGATGGCCGCGGACGTGCGGGCCTCGGCGCCGACGCGGATCCACGCGACGCCGCCGGCGTCCAGCGGCGGGCTGGCCGGGCGGGCCAGGCGATGGGCGTCGTCGGCGGCGACACCCCAGACGCAGCGGCCGCTGCTGAGCAGCCGGTCCCAGATGTCCTCGGGCGACTCGACGCCGGCCACCGGCACGCTGTTGCAGCCGCTGGACGGGTTCCAGATTTCCAGCAGCCATCGCCCGCGGACGGTGAGCAGGTTCTCGCCCGAGAGCGCCCAGCGCCAGGTGGGGTGGTTGACGACGGGCAGGCCGCCCGCGGCGACGGCTGCGTCCACCGCGGCCTGGGCGGTCTCCCACGGCGATTGGCCGACGCGGACGACACGGCGGGCGGGCGGGTCGTCTCCGAGCCCGCCGAGGGCGCAGACGTCGACGGGTTTGTCCGTGCCGTCGCACTTGTAGCTCAGCTCGCTGCCGCCGATGAGCACGAAGCCCGGCGGCGTGACGACGCGAGCGGCCTCAGCGGGCGTCAGCCAGCGGTTGTGATCCGTGAGGGCAATGAAGTCGTAGCCGCGGGAGGCGTAGAACTCGACGACCTGCCGCGCGCTCGCGTCCCCGTCGCTCCGCGTGGAGTGGGTGTGCGTGTTGCCCCTGAGCCAGCGCGTGGTGTCCATGTCACTCCGCCGGGAAGCTGACGGGGTTCAGCGGGTCGGTTCCGGCGACCTTTTCCTCGACGTCGGTCCAGCCGTCGTTGTCGTCGTCGGGGTCGGCGTTGTCGCCAATGCCATCGCCGTCGGTGTCGCGCCATTCCTTCGGGTCGCGAGGGAAGGCGTCGGACGGAATCGCCCCGGCGTTGGGCACGCCGTCGCCGTCCCAGTCGGCCTCCTGGTTGTCCGCCACGCCGTTGCGGTTGCGGTCGTCGGCCACGCCGTCGCCGTCGATGTCGGCGTCCTGGTTGTCGCCGATGCGGTCGCCGTCGGCATCGGCCCACTCCTCTCGCTCCAGCGGGAAGGCATCGCGGGCGTCGGGCACGCCGTCGTTGTCGTCGTCGGGGTCGAGGTCGTTGGCCTGCCCGTCACGATCGCTGTCGGGCAGCCCGCCCGGGCCGATCAGCAGGGCGAGGTCGACGATGAACGCGGGGGCTTCCAGCGTCACCTGCCCGGCGGCCGCCGCGGCGGGAACCCGCGCCAGGATCGCCCCGTTGGACGGGTCGTACCAGAACCCGCTCGCGCCGGCCGGAGCGTCGACCGTCACTGTCAGGCCGCGGACCTGCCCGCGGTCGTGGTCCCACTGGTGCTTCACCTGGCCGTCGCCGGCGTCGCGGAGCTTGCGGCACTGGTCGCAGCGGACGTGGTGGACGTAGACGGCGACGCACTTGCCCGACGCCAGCCCATAGGCGCGGACATCGCCGGCCTGCGGCCCACCCGTTCTGGCCGGGACCGGCCTGACGCCCGCGTCGATCAGCCCGCAGAAGTCCTGGAGCGCGTGGACGTATTGCCGCTCCTCGGGACCGATCCAGAGGTTCATGAAGTGGCCGTCCTTGGCGTAGCTGGTTTCCCAGAAGATGAACGCCGCCTCCTGGAACATGGCCGTCCACAGCCGCACGCGCATCCGCCGCGCCGAGCCGGGATCCCACACGCCGCCGATGCCCTTGTCAGCCAGGTCCGGCCGCCCGCGGTTGTTGCCCTGTTCGCCGTAGATGATCGGCTTGGCGAACTTCGCCGCGCCGCGGATGCGGCCGGCAGTCACCTGGTCGCTGTCTAGCTCGTTCTCGTTCTGGTACCAGTGCGGGCTGTTGATGTCGATGCAGTCCAGCTCGGGATGCTCCCAGCTCGTGCTGATCGGGTGGCGATAGGGGTCGACCGAGCGGAGGTAGGGGGCCATAATCTCGTACCACGCGGGGTCGGCCTTCTGTTCGTTGAGCAGTTCCCACACGTCCACGTAGGCGCCCCAGCGATCGACGCTGTACTTGATCAGCCGCTTGACCTTCTCCAGTTCGCCGGCCATCGGTCGGCCCTGTTTGTCCTTCGCGTCCTTCGCCGCCTGGGCGCAGACGTCCATGTAGCCGAACAGGCCGTAGAACGTCCGCACGTCGTAGTCGTGCATCCTGCGGAGCATCTCGTCGATCATGGCGGCCTCTTCCCAGAGGACGCGCTCGCGCGAGTTGCCCCCGCCGGGCGTGGCGAACAGCTTGATCTGCGTGGCGTTGTTGGGCGAGAACCGCCACATGTTGAAGCCCGCCCGGGCGTGGCGACCGAGCCAGGCGTCGCCGCTGACCGGGCCCATGTTCGGGCCGCGGGCGAACAGGGCGCCGGGCGGCACTTTCGGCCGCGTCGCCTGCGAATCCAGCCGGAATGGACCCTCCATCCCGTGGCTGTCCATCACCGTGCCGTTGTGATTGGCGTCGCCAAGTCCGTCCTGCCAGCCGATCGGCCAGTAGGCCGAGCCGTCGTCGAAGATCAGCCGGCGCGGGTTATCGGGATTGACGCGGAGGAAGCCGTGCCGGGCCGGCCCGCGGCCGCGGACCACGGCGAAACTCCCCTGCCCCGCAGCCGACCCGCCGGCCACGTCGCGGAAGGTCCAGGCGTATTTCCACTCGCCCAGTTCCGCGGGCGCGAAGCGGGCCTTCCACAGGTCCGCGGGGTCGCAGGGCCAGATCGCGACGGTCTGCTCGCGGCCCTTGTTGCCCGTTACGGTCTTAAGCGTGGGTTTCTGCGGGCGGCTGGAGCCGTAGAAGAAGCCGCCGACGGTGACGGCCTTGCCGGAGGGCGCGGTGAGCTTCAGTTCGATGGCGACATCCCAGGTGGGATCCTTGTAGCCGTTGACGTGCTGGAAGGTCAGCTCGAAGACCTGGTAAGGCATGAACCGCGCGGAGTTGGCCGAGACCTTGACCGCCAGTTCCTCGCCGGCGGCCGGGGCTGCTTCGAGGGCAGTCAGCATTGCCAGCGCGCACAGGACCGTCGCCAGATTCCTCATGATGTCCGCCCTTTCAGATGTGTGATACGCGGGCCGCGGCGGCGGGCCGTCAGGCGATGCGCCTATTCGTCCCCCGCCTCCAGGACGGCTTTGAAGGCCTCCTGCGGGATGTCGACGCTGCCGACGGTCTTCATCCGCTTCTTGCCTTCCTTCTGCTTCTCCAGCAGCTTGCGCTTGCGGGTGATGTCGCCGCCGTAGCACTTGGCCGTCACGTTCTTCCGCAGCGGGGCGATCGACTCGCGGGCGATGATCTTGCCGCCGATCGCCGCCTGGAGCACCACCTCGAACAGGTGGCGGTCGATCTCCTTGCGCAGCCGCAGCAGCAGCCGCCGCCCGCGCCGCTCGGCGTCGCTGCGATGGCAGATGATCGAGAGGGCGTCCACCTTCGTGCCGGCCACCAGGATGTCCACCTTGGCCAGGTCGCCGGCCTCGTAGCTGGTCACCTCGTAGTCCATCGTGCCGTAGCCGCGGGTCAGGCTCTTGAGGCGGTCGTAGAAGTCGTAAATGATCTCGGCCAGCGGGAAGGTGTAGGTCAGGATCACCCGCTGCACGCTGAGGTATTCGGTCTTGCGGTAGACGCCGTGGCGTTCCTCGGCCAGCTTCATCACATTGCCGATGGCGTCAGCCGGCACGATCAGGTTCACCAGGGCGATCGGTTCGCGGATTTCCTCGTAGAGCGATCCATCGGGCAGGTCGCCGGGGCTGTCGATGCGGATCGTCGTGCCGTCGCGCATGCCGATCTCGTAGCTCACCGTCGGGGCGGTCTGGACGACCTCCAGGTTGCTCTCGCGCTCCAGCCGCTCCTGGATGATCTCCATGTGCAGCAGGCCGAGGAACCCGCAGCGGAACCCGAAGCCCATCGCGTCGCTGTGGATCGGCTGGAAGGTGAACGAGGCGTCGTTCAGCCGCAGACGCTCCATCGCCTCGCGCAGCTCGGTGGTCTCGTGGCCGGAAGCGGGGAAGAAGTCGCAGAAGACCATCTGCTGCGGCGCCTTGTAGCCGGGCAGCGGCTGGGAGGCCGGGGCGTTGGCGTCGGTGACGGTGTCGCCGACGGTCACCTCGGCCAGCTCCTTGATGCTGCCGATCATGTAGCCGACCTCGCCGGCGACCAACTCCTTCACCTGTTCCTGCTTGGGCCGGAACTTGCCCAGGTCGCTGATGACGTATTCGACGGCCCGGCTCATCATGCGGATGGTCTGGCCCTTGCGCAGCCGGCCCTCGAACATCCGCAGGTAGACCACCACGCCGCGGTAGTCGTCGTAGACCGAATCGAAGATCAGCGCCCGGGGGGGCACATCAGCCAACCCGGTCGGCGGCGGAAGCTGGCGGACGATCGCCTCCATCATTTCCGGCACGCCCAGGCCGCTCTTGGCCGACACGTAGAGGCAGTCCTCCGCGGCGATGCCCAGGACGTGCTCGATCTCCTCGGCGACCACCTCCGGCTGGGCGGCCGGCAGGTCCACCTTGTTGACCACCGGGATGATCTCCAGCCCGGCTTTGACCGCGAGGTAGGCGTTGGCGACGGTCTGGGCCTCGACGCCCTGGGTCGCGTCGACCACCAGCAGGGCCCCCTCGCAGGCAGCCAGCGCCCGGGAGACCTCGTAGTGGAAGTCCACGTGGCCGGGCGTGTCGATCAGGTTGAGCATGTAGGTCTTGCCGTCGGCGGCCTTGTGGTGGACGGTGACCGCGGAGGCCTTGATGGTGATCCCGCGCTCGCGCTCCAGGTCCATGTCGTCGAGGATCTGCTCGCGGAACTCGCGCTCGTTGATGGCCCCGGTGGACAGCAGCATGCGGTCAGCCAGCGTGCTCTTGCCGTGGTCGATGTGGGCGACGATGGCGAAGTTGCGTATCTGTTCGCGTTCGATTGCCATGACGTTTCCAACAGGGTTCGCGGAAACGCTGCATTATAGCAACCGCCCCGCGCGGCGGACAGACTGAACCGAAGAGGGGGGCAAATGTCGAATGTCGAGTGTCGAACGAGGGAAGAGGCATCGGTGACAGATCGCAGGAGCCACGCAGTGCGCTGCGGGCTCGATGTTCGCCGGCGGTCCTGCCCGGACGCCCACTTCCTTCTTCCATTCGACATTCGCCATTCGCCATTCGACATTGCGATCACGCCAGGATCGCCGACAGGTAGCCGACCGCGTCGGAGGGCGGATCGTGGAACAGGTGGGCAGCCACCTCGTGGCTGGTCGTGTGCCGGAGGATCACGCCGGCCGTCGCCCCCAGCGCCTTCGCGGACGCCAGCGTCGCGGCCACCGCCCCGCCGCCGCAGGCGCTGCAATGCGATTCGGCCTCGGCGACGACTTCGTCGGCCGCCAGCCGCCGAACCGCGTCGATGATCCCCGCGTCATTGGTCCCCTTGGCCCAGTCCAGCCCGCGCTGGCCCATGCCCGCGGGCGTGAACCCGTAGCGCGGGCCGTAGTGCGTCAGGTCGGTCGATCCGATCACGACCGCGTCGGCGTCGTAGGTCTTCAGCGCCCGCCCGATCGCCAGGCCTATCCGCGGGGCCTCAGGCGCCGGCGGCACCAGGATCGGGACAATCTCGGCGGCCGGGAAGCGGTGGCGGATCAGCGGCAGTTGCACTTCGATCGAGTGCTCCTGCTCGTGCGCGTCGAGGTCGGCCTTCAGGGCGTTGGTGCTGTCCAGCAGGCGGCCGGCCAGCCGCTCGTTCACCGCGACCGGGCCCAGCGGCGTCTCCCACTGCCCGCGGTCGAAGACCAGACCGTCATGGCCGGTCGGCCGGTGCATCGCCCCCAGCAGCACGAAGGTCGCCGGCCCGGCGTCGTCGCGGCTGCGGGCGATCGCCTCCAGCGTCAGCGCCGCGACCGCGCCGCTGAACAGATAGCCCGCGTGCGGGACGATGCCCCCCACGACGCGCGGCGGCAGCGGCGGCAGCGACGCGAGCATCCGCACGGCCGCCCCGAACAGTTCCTCGACCTCGATGCGGCAGCCCCGGGCCTGGGCCTTGTAGAAAGTCCCAGCCACCGCCGCCTCGCGAATCAACATGCCCGTCTCCGCCGGTCGCACGACCGTTGCATTTTCCCAGCCCTTTACTAATGTAACCGCGGGGTCGCGGTTGTCCAATCCGCGCCGCGGGCCACGACCTCGACGAGGGCCCATGCGCATCCTGCTCACTTCGCCGTTCCCTCTCTGGCCGATCAACTTCGGCGCCGCCGTCCGCACGACCTCACTGGCCGCGTTTCTGGCTGAGCGGCACGAGGTCACGCTGCTGTCGGCCGACGTCGCCGGTCCGCCCGAGGCCCTGGACGATCGCCCGTTCCGCTGGCTGGCCTATCCCGGCCGCGGACGCGCGGGGCACTTTTTCAACCGGGCCTTCGCCCGCGCCCTGGCCGAGCAGCTCGACCCGCCGCCGGACCTGGTCGTCGCGTCCTACCCGTTCCAGTCGCGGATGATCGCCCCGGCCGTCCGACGCGCCGGCGTGCCGCTGGTCTACGACGCCCACAACATCGAGTGCGACCGCTTCCGCACGATGGCCTCGCCGCCGGTCCGCTGGCTGGTCGCCCGCAGCGAGTGGCGGATGTGCCGGGCAGCCCGCGCGGTGCTGGTCATCGGACAACGCGACGCCGACCTGCTGGCCCGGCATTACGGACGCGAGGGCATCCGCCTGGCCAACGGCGTGGACACGCGGCGGTTCACGCCCGGCCCGCCCGACGCGGCGCTGCGCGAGCGGCTGGGTCTGGCCGGCAAACCGGTGGCCCTCTATTTCGGAACCTATCACTATCCGCCCAACGTGCAGTCGTTGCGGCTGCTGGCCGACTGGTGGCCGGGCGTGCTGGCCCGCTGCCCCGACGCCCGGCTGCTGGTGGTGGGTGTGGATCCGCCGGCGTGGGCGGCCACGACGCCGGGCTTCGTCGTCGCGGGGTGGGTCCCGGACATCCTCCCCTACATCCGCCTGGCCAACATGGTCGTCGCCCCGCTGCTCAGCGGCGGCGGCACGCGGCTGAAGCTGGTCGAGGCGCTGGCCTGTGGGCAACGGGCGCTCTGCACGCCGTTCGCGGCCATCGGCCTGCCGGCCGAGAGCGACGCCCTGGACCTGACCTCGATTGAAGAGTTCCCCGCCCGCCTGGCCGACCTGCTGGCCGACCCGCCGACGCCCGGTGCCAACGCCGGCGGCCGCCAATTGGCTGAGCAGTTCGACTGGTCCCGCCTGATCGCCGCGGTGGACTGGGAATCGCTGGCGGAGAAGTAGGGCAATTCAGGCAATCCAACGCGCAGCGTCAGCCGGCGGAGGCCTCGGCCGGTTGGCCCAGCCAGGTGTGCAGGAGTTGGGCGGCCTTGGCCAGGGCGTCCTGCGGCGCGGGCAGCGGACCGAGGGTCGCGCCCTGCTCGGCCAGCCTCAGGTTCCACAGCCGCTCCAGTTCGAAGCAGAGGAACCCGTCGTAGCCGACGCCGCGGAGCAGTTCGATGGCGTGCTTGAAGTTCAGGTCGCCGGCGTCCAGTGGGGCGTAGCGGAACGCGTTGTCGCCGCCGACCTTCACGTTGCGGACCTTCACGTAGTGGATGCGGCTGCCCAGGGTCGGGATGACCTTGCTGGGCTTCTGCACCGCGTCCAGCCCGGCAACGGGGTTCCAGCAAACGCCGACCCGCGGGTTGGCGACGCGTTCCATCAGCCACCACATCGACTCGCAGCGGGCGAAGCTGCCGACGTTCTCGACGACCAGCCGCACGCCCACGTCGGTGGCGTGGTCGGCCAGTTCGCCCAAGCGGTCGGCGGCCCGGGCGAGGCGGGCCGGCTCGTCGCCGGTCTCGGCCTGCTCGGTCGCCAGCACGCGGACGAAGCGGGCGCCGACGGCGGCGGCGGCGTCCATATATCGGCGGGCCTGGTCCATCGCGGCGGCGGCCTTGCGTTTGCGGGCCTGGTCGAAGGCGGCCGAGCAACTCAGCGCGACGACGGCCAGCCCGGCGGCGGCGAACTGTTCGCGGGTGCGGGCAGCTTCGGTGGAGAAGGCCGGCTGGGCCGGCAGGTCGGTCTCGCCGCCGAGGTTGTAGAAATCGACCCCGTCATAGCCGAACTCCGCGGCGTGCGCGAGGATCGACTGAAGGTCCCACTCCGGGCAGGCCAGCGTCGAGAAGCAGATGTTCATGGGTCCGCGGCTCCGTTGCAGTATGCCCCAAGGATAGGCACGCCCGTCGCACGGAGCAAGCCGGCTTGTCGCCGCAGCCCGCCGCGCGCAACTCGCAACTTGAAACTCGAAACTTGAAACTTGAGACTCGCCCCTTCATCGCCCCGCGCGGGCGACGCGGATGAAGTCGCGGATCTTGTCGATGCTCTTGACGCCGGGGGAGTCCTCGACCTCCACGCCGCCGGCGGCGTCCACGCCCCACGGGGCTGTCGTCTGGATGGCCGTGCCGACGTTCTTGGGCGTCAGCCCGCCGGCCAGCAGGATCGGCGGCCAGCCGGCCAGTTGGCCTTGTTCGCGGGCGGCCGCCAGCCAGTCCCAGTTGAACCGCCGCCCGGTTCCGCCGAATTTCAAGTTGCCGGCCTCCTCGCGGGCGGCGTCCAGCAGGACGGCCAGCACGCCGTCGCGATTCTGCACGGCGTTCAGCCAGGCGGCCACATCGGCGGCGAAGGCTTCGGTTGCGACATTGAAGGCCTTGACGATCTTCACGCCGCGGTCGATGACGGCGTCGGCCTGCTCGGGCGTCTCGTCGCCGTGGAGCTGGAGGACCTGGAAGCGGGCCGCCAAGGCGTCCAGCAGGTCGCCCGGGGCGTTGACGGTGACTGCGACGGCGATGGCCGGCGGCTCGACGGCCGCCAGCAGTTGGCCGGCCGGTCCGGAAAAGGTGTCTGACACCTTTTCCGCGCCGACGTAGCGCGGACTGCCAGGGGAGAAGTTGAGCCCGACGAAGTCGGCGCCGGTGACGCAGGCCGCCTTCATGTCTTCGACGCGCATGATGCCACAGATCTTGACTCGCATGGTGCGTAGAGTATACGAAAAGCAGCCGGGGCAATCCACGCGGGAGCGAAGATGGACTACACGACGTTGGGACGCACGGGGCTTCGCGTCAGCGTGATGGGCCTGGGCGGCGGCGGACCCAGCCAACTCGGCCGCCGCGGCGACCGGCTGGCCGAGGGGCAGACCGTCGAGCTGATCGGCCGGGCGATCGACCTGGGCGTGAACCTGATCGACACCGCCGAGAGCTACCTGACCGAGGAGGCGATCGGCCGGGCCGTCGCCGAAGTCGGACGCGACCGCGTCGTGCTGGCAACCAAGAAGTCCACGTGGCATGGGACGTGGGGCGCCCCGGGGCGCAACATCACCGGCGACGAACTGCTGGCGGGCCTGGACGCAAGCCTGCGGCGGCTGCGGACCGAACATGTCGACATCTACCAGCTCCACGCGGTGATGCCGGAGCGCTACGACCACGCAGTGCGGGAACTTGTGCCGGCGATGCTCAAGGCCCGCGACGCGGGCAAGATTCGCTTCATCGGCATCACCGAGGAGTTCGGCCGCGACAGCGGCCACGCGATGCTGACGCGGGCGCTCGCCGACGACTGCTGGGACACGATGATGGTCGGCTTCAGCCTGCTCAACCCGTCGGCACGGAAACGGGTGTTCGAGGCGACGCGGCGGCGCGGCATCGGCACGATGATCATGTTCGCCGTGCGGCGGGCGCTAAGCCGCCGCGAGCGGCTGGCCGAGGTGATCGGCGAACTGGTCGCCTCCGGGCAACTGCCTGCCGGCGTGCTGGACCCGGCCGACCCGTTGGGCTGGCTGACGGCTGACGGCGTGGCCGCGACGGTTCCCGAGGCGGCCTACCGTTTCGCCCGGCACGAGAGCGGGGCCGACGTGGTACTCTCGGGCACGGGTGACGCGGAGCACCTGCAGGCCAACGCGGCGGCGTTGTGCGGGCAACCGCTGCCGGAGGCGGCGTCGGCCAGGCTGGCCGAGCTGTTCGGGCAACTGGAGGGCGTGTCGGGCAACTGATGCTGGCCGGGACGGGCACGAGCCGATATAAGTAGAAGCATGACCAGACTCCACATTCAACACGGCGTGAGGCGTGCGGCCGGGCTGGCGATGCTGCTGGCTCTGGCGGCGGCTGCGGGTTGCGAAACGTCGGCCACGCTCAAGGTCGGCCGCGGGGCCCTGATCGAGGGCGATGCCCTGATGGCCGAGTATCAGAGCGAGGAGGCGATCCATCGCGTGGACGACAGCGGACGCCAGTTCATCATCCTGGCGTTCGAGCCGTTCGACGCCGGTGCGACCGCCGACCCGAACGCCCCCCCGCCGCCCGGAACCGAGCCGGCGCCCGCGCCGGGCCCGGCCCCGGCGGCCCATCACTATTACCTGCAATTGGCGGTGCAGGCTGGCGGCGGCGATTTCACCATCCCCGGCCATGTTCCCAGCGGCGAGGTCTTCGCCCAACTCTACGAGTACGAGAAGGGCCAGGACAAGCCCCGGCTGATCCGCTCGGCGCTGCGCGGGACGATCCGCACGCGGCCGTACTACCTCGTCGGCGGGTTCACACGCGACAAATGGCTGACCCACGGCACGTTCGACCTGCGCATGAGCGGCGACGAGCGGTTGGTGGGCGAATTCACAGCCGAGCCCGGCGGCGAGCAGGCCGTCCAGTTCCTCAGGAACAAACACCTATGACCCCCACCCGCCCGCCGCTAGAACGCCGGCTGCGTCGCACCACCGTCGCGCTGATGCTGGCCCTGGCGGCGACGCCGTTGGCCGGGTGCAAGAAGGAGCCGCCGGCATCGGTAGTCACCGTCACCCGCGGCCACCTCGAGCCCGGCGAGAGCGTCACACAGTGGAAGATGCAGACCGACCGCGCGATCTACGCCGAGGAGCCGGGCAACTGGACATCGCTGGTGCTGGCCTACCAGTTGCCCGGGTCGCGGACCGACAACCGCTTCCCGGTCTACGCCTACTACCTCTACATCCACATGCAGTCGGGCCCGGGCGTGCACGCGATGAGCGGCGGCGGGCGGCAGCAGGCCTACCTGCTCCTGGTCGGCCGGCGCAAAGGCGAGGTGAAGCAACTGCGACTGTCGCGATCGGGGATGATCACTGCCGACCCGATCGTTCCCGGCGACGCGGTGCTGAAGGGGACGTTCGACCTGAGCTACACCGACGGGGCACAGTCGAGCGGCCGATTCGCCGCCACCCTCGACGCCCAGGGCGTGAAGGACTTCGAGGACCTCTACCTGCCCGCGCTGGCGAAGGAATGAAAGACGCTGGTCTGAAGACGCCCGACGGAATAGACTGATGCGGAGGCGAAGATAGAATCGTTCGTTTTCCAGGCCGTACTGATCAAGGAGGCGCAGGGATACAGCGCCCTGTGCCTGGACGTCGACGTCGCCAGCCAGGGGCGGACCCGCACTCAGGCCAAGAAGAACCTTGGCGAGGCGGTCGCCGGCTATGTGGAAACGGCGATGGGCGGCAACCTGCCGGTCCTGCGTCCGGTGCCGGCCGATGAGAGCCCTCTTCACCGGGACGCTTCCAACGTGGTCGAGCGTTTCCGCCTGCGCGTCGATCTATCGGTAACCGTCCATGCCTGAACTCCCCGTGCTTTCGGCCCGCCGGATGGTCAGCGCATTGCAGCGGCTGGGCTTTGAACCGGTCCGGCAGCGCGGCAGCCACCTGCACCTGCGACAGGCCCGGATCACCGCGGACGAACTTCGAAAGGCGATGAAATGAGTGCTGACCTGCCCCGCGCCGATGACGTGTGGCGGAACGGATGGGGGTTCGGGCGGACCTGCGTGCTGGCGGCCGCTGTCGAGGTGAACCTGTTCGCCGGCTTCGCCGACGGACCGGCCGACGCGGCGGAACTGGCCCGGCGGACCCGCTGCTCCGCGCGCGGCGTGACGGCGATGGCCGACGCCCTGGTTGGTATGGGCCTGCTGGTCCGCGACGACGCCGGACGCTACGACGTCACCGAGGTTACCCGCACCTACCTGGGCCCCAACCCCGCCGTCGATCTGGGCCCGCAGGTGATCCACAGCAAGAACCTGATCGGCCGATGGCTCGAACTGGCCGACGTGGTCCGCAGCGGTCGGCCCGCGCCGCGCGACCCCGTGCAGGCAGCCGACAAGTCGTTCTTCCAAGCGCTGGTCCGCCAGCTCTTCAACGGCAACTACGCGGCCGCCCGCGTATTGGCCTCGACGCTGGCCGGCCGTGAGGGGTTCCGCCCGCGCGCGGTGCTGGACATTGGCGCCGGGGCGGCGACATGGTCGCTGCCCTTCGCCCAGGCCGACGCGGCCTGCCGCGTGACGGCCCTGGACTACCCGGCCGTCCTGCCGGTAACGCAGGAATACGCCCAGCGGTTCGGCGTGGCCGACCGCTACGAGTATCTGCCCGGGGCCGCCGAGAGCGCGGACCTGGGCGCGGACCGCTTCGACCTGATCCTCATCGGACACGTCTACCACTCGATGGGGGCGGATGCGTCGGCAGACCTGGCCCGGCGGTGCAGCCGGGCCCTGCGTAAGGGCGGCCTGCTCGCGGTCGCGGAGTTCGTCGCCGACGAGGACCGCCGCGGGCCGGTGATCCCACTGCTGTTCGCGTGCAACATGCTGCTGGGCAGTGAGACGGGCAGCAGTTTCTCGGCTTTGACGATCGACGGCTGGGCCCGCGACGCGGGGCTGAAGGTGATCGAGCCGGTTGACATCCCCACCGGCTCGCCGATCCGGCTGGCCAGGAAGTAGGGCCGCGGCGCCGACTCCGCGCGAAAGTCCTATTCAATCTTCCGCTGCGGCTGGCGTCGGCAAGAAGAAGATGCCGCAGGATTGTCGTCCGACCCGCTCGACGGCCGAGCGCGGGGCGCAATAGAAAGCCCCGGTGCGTCGGGGACACCGGGGCGGGGTCAGGCTCCCCCGACCTGATCCAGAAGTCATGGCGTTTGCGCGCGAGCGGTTCGCGCCGCCGATCGGGCTGCGTCGGGGTAGCAGCCCAACCGGCGACGCCCAAGGCCTCGACCGCCCGTGACCCCCGCAGGATTCTGGACCACCCGAACTTAGATACGTGTCTCGGACTTGAATCGTCTCAACTCTTAACCCGCCCCATCGGTCCGCGGCGTCGCCCGAATTCCCGTCGCACTGTCCGCCGCAAGGCCCGTTTGCCCAACACAAGAACGCATGCAAACGGCGTGCCAAGGGGATGCTGGACAGAGAAGGAATTTCAGACATGCTCTAACATATTTAACTATATGATGATGGATACTTTTTCGGACCGCTATTGTACCGATTTTACTCTTAATCAGACATTCTTTTTGATGAATATTTTCCACGCAGACCTATTTCAATTCCTCTGATAAATTTGTTAAGTTGAAGGTATTCAGAGTTTATCGAACGTCCTTCCCGGACAACATCTCATCGAGGGCCGGTCATCATGGCTGCGATGTCGAATCCCCAGCGACCGAGCGGCGGGCGGGCCACGCGGGAGGCGGCCGAGCGGTTGCGGGCCATCGTCCGCGGACTCAGCCCCGGCGACCGGCTTCCCAGCGAGGCCGAACTGGCGCGACAGCTCGGCCGATCGGCTACGACCATCCGCGCTGCCCTGAGGCGGTTGCAGATGGATGGGCTGGTCGAGCGGCTGCACGGCTCGGGCACGTTCGCGACCGACCCGGCCCGCCGCACGTCCACGGGCGTGACCGGGCTGATCTTCTACCACGACGTGGCCCGGATGCTGTCGGCCGCCTATGCCCGCGAGTCGCTCTGGGGCGTGCTGGAGGCCTGCGACCGGCACGACCAGCAGGTGCACATCGTCTCGGCCCGGATGCCTTCCCCCGGGGCCGTAACGCTGCAGCGGATCAAGGAGATGCCGCTGGACCGCTTCGACTCGATGATCGTGCTGGAGGTTTTCAACTCGCAGATGCTCGAGTGGATCGCCACGCAGTTGCCGACCGTGTCGCTGGACTACCCCTGCCTGGCCCCGGGCGTCAGCAGCGTGGTGGTCGATCATGCGCACTCGGTCGAGCTGGCGATGGACCAGGCCTGGAACGCCGGCCATCGGCGCATCGGATATCTGGGTGCGACCCGCCACCCGGTCGATCCGGCGTCGGCAGAGCGCGTCTCCGCATACACCGAATACATGAAACATCGCGGCCGCCTGCCCGAGCCCGCCTGGCTGCTGGAGGCACACAAGGCGCAGGACGCGTGGAACCAGACGCAACTGTGGTTGACCCTGCCGGCGGACAGTCGGCCGACGGCGATCTTCTGCGAGGTCTACGCCCGCGTGGTCGCACAGGCCCTGGTCGCCGGCGGCGCCCGCGTGCCGCGCGACGTGAGCCTGGTCACCGTCGGCCCGCAGGAACCGTGGACCAGCGAGCTTCGCCACCGCCGCCAGTGGCATGAGCAGCTCGGCAGCGTCCCCGACTTCCTCACCGTCGACCTCCTGGACGACCGGCTGGCGCCGCTGCGTTCAATGGCGATCACCACCGTCGAACTGCCCTTCCACGAAATGGGCGACTGGGCGATGGAGGAGGTCATCCGCCGACGCGACCCGCAGGCCCGCCCGCGCCATGAGAAGATGCGCGGCTATCTCCAGCCCGGCAACACGGTCGGCCCACCGCGGGAGACGGACTGAGCAGGCACGCCGCGATCGCTCCCACCCCGTCCCTGAATCGGCTTGCATTAGTGTTATGCCGACACTATTATTGATAGGAGTTGAACAGGAGTTCGCCGCATGGCCCGAAAGCTCGGAACGCCGCCGCCGGCCGTCACCGTCGACACGATCATCCTGACCGTGGGCGCCGGGCTGACCGACCTGCGCGTGCTGCTCGTGCGGCGGGGGCGAGCGCCCTTCGCCGGGCGATGGGCGATCCCCGGCGGATTCGTCGAGCCCGGCGAATCGCTGGAGCAGGCGGCCCGCCGCGAGTTGGCCGAGGAGACGGCCGTGACGGACCTCGCATATCTGGAGCAGCTTTACACCTTCGGCGACCCAGGCCGCGACCCGCGCGGGCGAGTCATCACGGTGGCCTACTACGCCCTGGTCCCGGCCGCCGGCATCGAGCCGCACGCCGGCGACGACGCCGCGGACGCCCGGTGGTTCTCGATGTTCGACCTGCCCAGGCTGGCATTCGACCACGGCCGCATCCTCGACTACGCCCTGGCCCGGCTGCGGGCGAAGATGGAATACACGACCGTCGGGTTCGGCCTGCTGGGCGAGGAGTTCACGCTCAGCGAGCTTCAGTCGCTCTACGAGCTGATCCTCCGCCGCCGGCTGGACAAGCGGAACTTCCGCCGCCGCATCCTGGCGATGGGCCGCCTCGAACCGACCGGGCGAAGCCGTATGAACGGCGTGCACCGCCCTGCCGGCCTCTACCGGTTCGCAAGGGAGAAAGGATCAACACCAAAGGCCGCGAGGAAGAGACACGAAGCGACACGAAGGAAGTGACGCCGGGAAGAAAGGATTAACACGAAGGGCGCGAAGGAGATTACGGGATCGGAGGGGGCGTTGCGGGCGGTCTTCTTCATCTTGCCTCCCCTCCCCTTCGTGGCCCTCTGTGTCGACGTCCTTCGTGAGCCTTCGTGTTAAGGAGTTCGACCATGCTGTTCCAGAGCCCACTGCCGCCTCGGTATCACTTGATGACCGACGCGGAGATGTTCGACGCCATCGGCGCCCGCAAGGCCGCGCTGGGGCGGCGGCTAGTGATCCTCGGCCATCACTATCAGGCCGACGACGTCGTCCGCTTCGCAGACTTCACCGGCGACAGCTACAAGCTCTCGCGGCAGGCCGCCTCCGAGGCCGCCGACGCCGAGTTCATCGTCTTCTGCGGCGTCCACTTCATGGCCGAGTCGGCCGACATCCTCACGCGGGACAAGATCGTCGTCCTGCCGGACCTGTCAGCCGGCTGCTCGATGGCCGACATGGCCGACATCGACCAGGTCCGCGAGGCCTGGTACATCATCGCTGCCGCGACCGACGCGACGGTCGTGCCGATCACCTACGTCAACAGTTCGGCCGCAGTCAAGGCGTTCGTAGGCGAGCACGGCGGGACCTGCTGCACGAGCTCCAACGCCGACCGGGCGCTGGCCTGGGCGCTCGGCCGCGGGAGCAAGGTGATCTTCCTGCCCGACCAGCACCTGGGCCGGAACACCGCGTACGCGATGGGCCATCCGCTGGAGAGCATGGCCGTGTGGGATCCGCACCAACTCGACGGCGGGCTGACCGACGGGCAGATCCGCGACGCGACGTTCATCCTGTGGAAGGGGCACTGCTCGGTTCACCAGCTCTTTCGGCCCGAGCACATCGACCAGGTGCGTGCCGATCGGCCCGGCGTCCGCGTCATCGTGCATCCCGAGTGCGACTGGGCGGTGGTGCAGAAGGCCGACCTGTCCGGCTCGACCGAGAGGATCGTTCACACGATCGAGCAGGCCGAGCCCGGCAGCGAATGGGCCGTAGGGACCGAGATTCACCTGGTCAAGCGGCTGGCCGACCGCTTCCGCGGCGTCAAGCACGTGCAGAGCCTGAGCGACTGCCAGTGCCTGTGCACGACGATGTATCGCATCGACCCGCGGCATCTGCTGTGGGTGCTGGACGAGTTGGCTGCGGGCCGCGTGGTCAACCGCATCGTCGTCCCGCCCGACGTGAAGCGCGGCGCCCTGCTGGCGCTGGAGCAGATGCTCCGGCTGCCAGGCAAGGAGGCGGCGACGGCGTCCAAGGCGGTCAAGTGACCGGCCCGGGGCTGTCGATGTTATAATGACGCCGGAGGACGAACGGCATGATCGAGGTGATCGAATCGCGACGCGCGGAGCTGGCCGACCTCTGCGTCCGCCACCACGTCAAGCGGCTGGAGGTGTTCGGGTCCGCCGCCCGAGGCGAGGACTTCGATGCCGCGCGCAGCGACCTCGACTTTCTGGTGGAGTTTGTCGACAATCCGCCCTGCCAGGGCCTGGACCTGTATTTCGGCCTGAAGGATGAACTCGAGGAGTTGTTCGGCCGATCGGTCGACCTGGTCATGCCCGTGGCCGTCGAAAATCGGTACCTCCGAAAGGCCATCGACAGAGACAGGACGCTCGTTTATGCAGCGTGATCCAGCCGTGCATCTGGAAGACGTTCGGCTGGCGGCCGAGAGGATCGGGCAGTTCTGCCTGAACAGGACCGTCGAGGACTACCTGAACGATGTCGCACTCCGCTCAGCGGTTGAACGCCAGTTTGAAATTGCCGGCGAAGCGTTGAATCGACTGAATAGAGAATATCCTCAGATAGCGGCCCGAGTGTCTCATCTCTCGAAGATCGTCGGTTTCCGAAATGTATTGGCTCACGGTTACGACGTCGTTGATCACCGCCTCGTCTGGCGGATCATTCAGAATGACTTGGCCGCATTGAAGAGCGAGATCGCCGCCCTGCTTCGGGAATTCGGCTGATCACGATCAATTCTTTGCAAGAACATCCGCGAAGAGATCGTCTACGGTGGTTCTGGCGAACTGCCTGGGGGACGCTACCAGGCCCGTGCGTTCGCATTCGCGTTGATGCTCCATCCACATGCTGCATACCTTGTAACACTTCACCCGTCTGCAAAAGACTTCCGGGTACTATGCCATTAACACTTGCGCCAGGCCCTTGGTTGTGTTACACGTTGGGCCATGGCGGATCGCTCGTCCAATCCTTCGCGGCTCGACACG
>JAJVII010000069.1 GCA_022072085.1 Phycisphaerae bacterium | reverse complement strand
AGAGTTGGCGAGCATTGAACGGCAGCAAGCTGATTGCCGACGTGATCGCCGGCGTCGCGTTCGTTGATGGAGTCAAACAGATCGCCGCCTGATCATGATGCCATCAACAACTTTTGACAATAGCTCCCAGACAGGATTTCCGAGGCCTGGACCGAGGCAGTCCGGGCCTCTTTCATGTCTATCCCGAGGGGGCACGCGTGTTGCCGCCCAGCCATCTGGGCGTTGCGGAAAAGCAACGCAAATCGCCACACAAACACTGCAACAATGGATTCTGAAACACGCCTAAGATTATTATCAGAAATAGCTTACAAATACTGTAATAATCTGGATGTCGATGAGGCGGACCTCTGGTACGCCGTTTGCTGAACTAATCCCCTCAAGCGGCGACTTCCGCCAGGGAGGCGGCCGCGAGTGATTACTTGTGGTCGAGCCGGTTACATTTCCAACGGCCAGGGGCGGTGAGGAGAATCACATGAGAAGGTTGAGCGTCTGCGTGTGCATCGGGGTGGCGATGGCGACCGCGGCCACCGTCCAGGCGAACATCATCGTTGGCACGAACATCTATTCGTCGGGCTACGGCGCCTATCAGGATGTGGCCGTCTGGCGCGTCAACGCCGACAACTCCGTGGAGCGACTGGGCATCGTTGACCTTGACCCGCTGTTCGGCTACGCCCCCCAGACGCAGGACGTGGCCATCCTCAAGAGCGGACAGGTGGCCGTCGTCCATAAGGCCAACGCCACCAACACGACGCAGGTCTCCCTGCTCACGCTCACGTACGACTCCGGCGGCGCCCTTACCGGGGCCACGCTGGATCTCACTGTCGACTGTTTGGCCGGCTGGACCACCGGTCCCTATTCGCCGGTCATCGCCCCGACTGCCGACGGCGGATTCGTGGTGAACCAGACTGAAGGCAGCACGCTGAGCTTCTTCAAGCCCGACGGCGCGGGCAGTTTCACCGAGAGCACGATCAACATCGGCGCGTTCCCCACACAGCCAGCCGGCATCCGCACCGCTGACGGCAGGTCTGAGGCCGCCTGGGGCGGCAACTACATGTATACCACGCGCGTCGGCGACAACGGCTCGGGCACGCTGGCCAAACTGGCCGCCTACACCGACACCACCACCGGCGGATTCCGCGGCGACCAGACCGGCGTGAACAACGCCCTGCTGCCCAACGGCTGGATCATGGCCAACTACAGCGGCACCGGCTACGTCGTCTTTAACGACGCCACCATGGACGGCAGTAACACCTCGGGCATCGTCGGGCACCTGACCAACTCCGACGGCAGCGCCTTCACCAGCGGCACTAGCGTGGTGGCCCTGGACGACGGCCGCGTCGTCGCGATCGGCACCAGCGGCTGGAACAAGTACGAGGATTTCTACGCCTTCAGTCTCACCGACGACCCGAACCACCTGGCCTCCGGCGACACGGTCGGCGCGATGGGCTACGACGCCTATACGCACCTGACCTACGCCAGCGGGGCCGTGGAACTGAATTACATGCGCGTCGCCGGCGACTACATGGTCGCCCAGGAAGTCCCCGAGCCGGCGACGATGGGCCTGCTGCTGCTGGGCGGCGTCGCTCTGATCGCCGGCAAGGCCCGCCGCCGTTACGCCTGAGCAGGGCTGCGCGGCTGCGCGATCGTCGCGAGCCGCGAGGGCAGGGGGCGTCTGGACCGATCTTCTCCCCAGAGCTCAGCCACAGCCGTGGCTGGGCTTTATTCTTGCCCCGGCAAGTCGCCGAAGCATCCCGCCGGCGACATCATTTTTCTTGAAGAGAATCGGCTGGCGAGCGAATGAGACCGGCCCGGCGACCCGCCAGATTGCCCATGTGGAGGCTCCGCCGAGCGACGGAAATTCCGGATTGAGTGGCGGCTGCAAGAGCTGACGCAAACAATACTTAGGGACGCCTGTAGCCCCATGCCGCCGAACATCGGTCAGGCTGCGCCCGGATGGCGGGGGCGGAAATGTCTGAAGATGGAAACAAAGTTCGTCCGATAGAAACATTCTCTTGACAGCGGGAAAACGCCGGCTATAGTGATGCACGCTCGATGGGAATACCGCATCGGGCGACAAGGTGTCGGAAGCACTTCGAGTTCCGACAGGACAGGCCGCTGTGAGCGAACGGCGGCAGGACACAGATGTCCGTCGGGACCGGGTTGGCCCGCAAGGGCTGGCCGATATCCCTTGAAAAGTCGAAACCGCAACGGGCCTGCAAGGCCAGGCCGATGGTGTCGTCGCCGCGTGAGTCGGGCGACGAAAAAAAAGGTTGCGGAAAAGCGATACAAGGGGTTGACTTGGTGCCGGAATTTTGGCATCATTGACCCTTACCGCCCCATTGTTCGGGCGGTGCAAGCTCTTTGAAAAGTGAACAGTTAGGAGCGAGCGAGAATGTGGCTCGAGTCCGCGCGTCACGTGTTGAGCGCGGGGTCGGGTGAGACAATCACACTATGGTGTGAAACCTCAAACATTCTCGACACGTCTCGACAGAATGTTTGAGCCTACGTTTTTATCGACATGGAGCCCGACCGCTTCGGCGGAAGGGATCGTGAAGATAAATTCTTGAAGAGTTTGATCCTGGCTCAGAACGAACGCTGGCGGCGTGGCTAAGACATGCAAGTCGAAGGGTGAAAATGATCCTGTAGCAATACAGGTGAAACACGACTGGCGAAAGGGTGAGTAATGCATGGGTAACGTACCCTGGACACGGGGATAGCCGTCCGAAAGGACGATTAATACCCGATAAGACCTGGGCTCCGCATGGAGTCCGGCTCAAAGGGCGGGGACCCCTTCGGGGGCCTGTCGGTCCGGGAGCGGCCCATGTCCTATCAGGTAGTTGGTGAGGTAACGGCTCACCAAGCCTACGACGGGTAGCGGGACTGAGAGGTTGGCCCGCCACATTGGGACTGAGACACTGCCCAGACTCCTACGGGAGGCTGCAGTAACGAATATTCCGCAATGGGCGCAAGCCTGACGGAGCGACGCCGCGTGCAGGAGGAAGCCCCTCGGGGTGTAAACTGCTGTCAGGGGTAAGCAAGCGAACCCGGTGAATAATCGGGTGAGTTGAGCGATCCCAGAGGAAGCCTCGGCTAACTTCGTGCCAGCAGCCGCGGTAATACGAAGGAGGCAAGCGTTGTTCGGAATCACTGGGCATAAAGCGCGTGTAGGCTGCCAAGAGGGTGTCTTGTGAAATCCCCCGGCTCAACCGGGGAATTGCTGGGCAAACCGCTTGGCTTGAGGCGGGTAGGGGCTGATGGAACTCTGGGTGGAGCGGTGATATGCGTAGATATCCAGGGGAACGCCGAAGGCGAAGGCAGTCAGCTGGGCCCGTCCTGACGCTGAGACGCGAAAGCCAGGGGAGCGAACGGGATTAGATACCCCGGTAGTCCTGGCCCTAAACGATGCCTACTAGGTCTGTGGATCTCTGACGATGCGCGGGCCGAAGCAAATGTATTAAGTAGGCCGCCTGGGGAGTACGGCCGCAAGGCTAAAACTCAAAGGAATTGACGGGGGCTCACACAAGCGGTGGAGCATGTGGCTTAATTCGAGGCAACGCGAAGAACCTTATCCTGGGTTTGACATGCATGGATTAGCTCTGTGAAAGCAGAGTGACGCGGTTTACCGTGGAACATGCACAGGTGCTGCATGGCTGTCGTCAGCTCGTGCTGTGAAGTGTTGGGTTAAGTCCCATAACGAGCGAAACCCTTATCCTTAGTTGCCAGCGCGTAATGGCGGGGACTCTAGGGAGACTGCCGGTGTTAAACCGGAGGAAGGTGGGGATGACGTCAAGTCCTCATGGCCTTTAAGCCCAGGGCCGCACACGTGCTACAATGGCGCCTGACAAAGCGACGCAATACCGCGAGGTGGAGCAAATCGCAGAAACGGCGCCCCAGTTCGGATTGCAGGCTGCAACTCGCCTGCATGAAGTCGGAATCGCTAGTAATCGCAGATCAGCTATGCTGCGGTGAATGTGTTCCTGAGCCTTGTACACACCGCCCGTCAAGTCATGGAAGCTGGGAGCACCCGAAGTCCGTGAGCCAAGCGCAAGCAGGCAGCGGCCGACGGTGAACTCGGTGACTGGGACTAAGTCGTAACAAGGTAGCCGTAGGGGAACCTGCGGCTGGATCACCTCCTTTCTAGAGGATTATCTAGACGCCGGGACCCGCAAGGGATCCGGTTGTACGTCAGCACCTTCTCGCCCTCCTAACTGTTCTCCAATATTTTCTGCCCGCCTCCAGGCGGGCATGGCGACGCGATTGGCGCCCGTTGCCGACCGGCGGCGGGCCCTCACGGGCTCGTAGCTCAGTTGGTTAGAGCGTGCCCCTGATAAGGGCAAGGTCGGTAGTTCGAATCTACCCGGGCCCACCATTTGAATTCCAGTCGGCCCGTTGTCACCCATGAAAGGGACTCCCATGAAGGACCTGGGCAAGTGGGTCACCGCAGGTGGCGGTGTGATCGTCGCTGTCTTCAGCCTCATCGGATTGATCCTGGTCGCCTCCTTTGAGACCTATGGCCAGGGCGGCGGGGCGAAGGCCAACGGCATCTTCCAGGGCATCATCATTATGATCCTGGGTGGTGCGGTGGCCGTAGGCGCCGTGCTGATGTATGACAAACTGGCCAAAGTGCTTGGTTTGGTTGCCATCGCTGCGACGGCTGCTGCCATGACGCCCAGCCGGCTGGCAGATTTCGGTGGCATGAACGTTTACATCGTCCTGGACGGCGTGATCGCCGTGCTCGGGGCGTTCTGGAGTCAGTGCGGCGGCGATGCGGTTGCCGACCTGGCGGGCGGAGCGAGCAGTGCTCCGGCCAGCGGTCAGGCGGCCCCCTCGGCCCCCAAGCCCGGCGAGAATCCGCCGGAGAGCCGGTTGTAGGCCTCGACATCTGAGCAGTCGTCGAACCGGGGACGTAGCTCAATTGGGAGAGCACCAGCTTTGCAAGCTGGGGGTTGCCGGTTCGATCCCGGTCGTCTCCATCCGATGGAGTCGGCCGACACAACAGAATAGACTTGCCCGGCCTGCCCGCGACCGCGGGCAGTCCGAGCGTCCGGGCCGCTGCGGCGACCCGGACGCCCGGAATAGCCCGGGGCGATCCGGATCATCGGATCGCCGGACTCTTTGACAAGTGAAGAACGATCAAGACGTGTGTAGGTGTTCACCGCACAGTCTCCGCACGGCGATGGATGTATGTCATCGTCGGGCGGAGGCAAGAGCGCTATGAGGCGAATCGTTCAAGGCGATTGCCTGGGTGGAGGTTGTCAGAAAGTCGACAGCGAACCATCAAGGTGGTCAAGCCTTCAAGGGTTCACGGTGGATGTCTAGGCGTCAGGAGGCGATGAAGGACGCGGTAGGCTGCGAAAAGCCCCGGTTAGGTGTCAAACAACCGATTGACCCGGGGATCTCCGAATGGGGCAACCCAGCGTCGGCGGGCAACCGTCCGGCGTTACCCGCGGGTGAATGTATAGCCCGTGTGGAGCCAACGCAGTGAACTGAAACATCTAAGTAGCTGCAGGAAAGGAAATCAACCGAGACTCCCCCAGTAGCGGCGAGCGAAAAGGGATCTAGCCCAAACCGGTCTTCGGACCGGGGTTGCGGGCGCCGATCAGGAGTTACAAAGTTCATCCTAGTCGAACCGGCTGGAAAGCCGGGCCATAGACGGTGATAGCCCGGTAGACGAAAGGATAGAACCTCCGTTACGTTCGGCGTTCCAGAGTAGCACGGAGCTCGTGGAACTCTGTGTGAAGCCGGGGGGCCCACCCTCCAAGGCTAAGTACTTCCTGGCGACCGATAGTGGACAAGTAAGGCGACTGAAAGATGAAAAGCACCCCGACGAGGGGAGTTAAAAGTACCTGAAACCGTGAACCTACAAACGGTCGGAGCCCTATGCCTCGCCTTCGGGCGAGGAACGGGTGACGGCGTACCTTTTGCATAATGAACCGGCGAGTTTTCCTATACGGCGAGGTTAATCCGTTAAGCGGAGCAACCGCAGTGAAAGCGAGCGTGAAATGCGCGATCCAGTCGTATGGGGAAGACCCGAAACCTAGTGATCTACCCATGGCCAGGTTGAATCTCGAGTAAAATCGGGAGGAGGACCGAACCCGTTAACGTTGAAAAGTTATGGGATGAGCTGTGGGGAGGAGTGAAAGTCTAATCAAACTGGGAGATATCTGGTTCTCCTCGAAATAGCTTTTGGGCTAGCCTCGTGCCACTACACCTCGGGGGTAGAGCCACTGGTCTAGGATGAGGGCCCACCAGGCTACTCACCTTAACCAAACTCCGAATACCGAGGTGACTATCACGGGAGTCAGACTACGGGGGATAAACTTCGTGGTCGAAAGGGAAACAGCCCTAATCGCCAGCTAAGGTCCCAAATTCATGCTCAGTGCATAAGGAAGTCAGATTGCTAAGACAGCCAGGATGTTGGCTTGGAAGCAGCCACCATTTAAAAAGTGCGTAACAGCTTACTGGTCGAGCAATTTGGCGCCGATAATGATCGGGACTAAGCATGAAACCGAAGCTGCGGGTTGGTTTCTTCCTGCGAGAGGATTCCAGCGGTAGAGGAGCGTTGCACGCCGCGTCGAAGCGGTACCGTAAGGAGCCGTGGAGCGCGTGCAAGTGAGAATGCCGGTATAAGTAACGATAAAGCGGGTGAAAATCCCGCTCGCCGAAAGCCTAAGGTTTCCTGGGCAAGGGAAATCCGCCCAGGGTTAGTCGGACCCTAAGTCGAGGCCGAAAGGCGTAGACGATGGACAGCAGGTTAATATTCCTGCACTGCGTCACAAAGGTTATCACCAGAGAAGGGACGCCGTCATCAAGGCTGGAAGCCGATTAGAAATGGCTATCCCTGCTGCGACCCGGCCGGTAGGCAAATCCGCCGGCGCAACGGTCAATGTGGGGCGAGAGCCGGTTATGTTGCTCGAGCAGTCGGCGTGGCGGCCGAGAAAATCTTCGCTGGGACGATGTGGCGCATCCGTACTAAAACTGACACAGGTAGGCGAGGAGAGTATCCTCAGGCGCTCGAGAGAACCCTCGTTAAGGAACTAGGCAAACTGACCCCGTAACTTCGGGAGAAGGGGTCCCTCCTGATCCGGCCGATTAACTTCTGTCGGACCAGAGGGCGCAGAGAAGTGGCTCTGGCGACTGTTTATCAAAAACACAGGTCTATGCTAACTCGCAAGAGGATGTATATAGACTGACGCTTGCTCGGTGCCGGAAGGTTAAGGAAGTCGGTCATTCCCTTCGGGGGAGAAGCTGACAACCGAAGCCCCGGTTAACGGCGGCCGTAACTATGACGGTCCTAAGGTAGCGAAGTTCCTTGTCGGGTAAGTTCCGACGCGCATGAATAGCGTAACGACTGGAGCAGTGTCTCAACGACGGACTCGGTGAAATTGGAATGGCGGTGAAGATACCGCCTACCCGCGGCAAGACGGCAAGACCCCGTGAACCTTTACTGTAGCCTGGTACTGACGCCTGGCTTAACATGCGTAGGATAGGTGGGAGGCGTTGAGATCCCGGTCTCGGCCGGGATGGAGCCATCCTTGAAATACCACCCTTGTTACGTCAGTCGTCTAACCTGTCTCCGTTATCCGGAGCAGGGACAGTGCTTGGTGGGCAGTTTGACTGGGGCGGTCTCCTCCCAAAGAGTAACGGAGGAGTTCAAAGGTACCCTCAACCTGGTTGGCAATCAGGTTCCGAGTGCAAGGGCATAAGGGTGCTTAACTGCGAGAGGTATGTCTCGAGCAGATGCGAAAGCAGGACCTAGTGATCCGGTGATCCCGTGTGGAAGGGTCATCGCTCATCAGACAAAAGGTACTCCGGGGATAACAGGCTGATCTCCCCCGAGCGGCCATAGCGGCGGGGAGGTTTGGCACCTCGATGTCGGCCCATCGCATCCTGGGGCTGAAGGCGGTCCCAAGGGTTCGGCTGTTCGCCGATTAAAGCGGTACGCGAGCTGGGTTCAGACCGGCGTGAGCCAGGTCGGTCCCTATCTGCCGTGGGCGTAGGAGTCTTGAGAGGATTTTTCCTTAGTACGAGAGGATTAGGAAGGACTGACCTCTGGTGCACCAGTTGTCCCGCTCGGGGCATCGCTGGGTAGCTATGTCGGGAAAGGTTAAACGCTGAAAGCATCTAAGTGTGAAACCCCCCTCAAGATGAAGACTCCATGCTCCCTTCGGGGAGCGAGAGACCCCCGGAAGACTACCGGGTTGATAGGCCGGGTGTGTAAGCGGTGAAAGCCGCTCAGCTGACCGGTACTAATGGTCAATGGCTTGACCACTTTGATGATTCGCTCTCGATCTCATAACGCTTCGTGGCTGAACGCCACCCACGCTTGATCGTCTTCACCTGAAGGTCACCGGCCCGCCTCGGCGGCGCCGTCCAACGACTTTCCGGTGCCCATGGAGCCGGGGAAACACCTGATCCCATTCCGAACTCAGAAGTTAAGCCCGGTTCGCCGATGGTAGTTGGGCGTCATGCCCAGCGAGAGTAGGTTGGTGCCGGGATTTATACACAAAGCCCGTTCGCTTCGGCGAGCGGGCTTTTTCTTTTTGCTCCCGCCGCCCCGCTCACGGCGATACAATTCTCCCCGGCCGGCTTCTGCCGGACTCATTTTCCTGGGGAGACGCTGACAATGTCCGATCCTTTCAAGGACGACCTCTATCGCCTGGCCGGGGACGATCTCTCGGCTTCCGAGCCCGTGGTGCTTTCCCCGACGGAGCAGACGGCGTCCGAACCGTCGCCCGACGAGTTCACCCCGGCCCAGAAGGCCGTGCTCGACGACCCCGCCGTCCGGCAGGCGATTGACGCCGGCAAGCCCGCCCGCATACATCGGCTCCTCGAGAAGAAGCTCAAGGCCTGCGCCGACCCGGAGCAGCGCGTCGTCATCCGCGAACTGCTGAGCAACCGCCGCCTGTTCATCCAGCGCGCGGGCGCGCCGGGCTTGAGCCGCGTCAATGGGATCGGCCATTGCCTGATGGGCCGGACCGATTTCGACCCGCGGGACAACACCTACATCGCCACCCTCTGGTTCACCTTCCTGTTCATCCCTCTGTTTCCGGTTCGCCAGTACCTCGTCCGCGATGCCCAGCCGCGCGGCTGGTATTTCTTCGGCTCGGTCCCCATGACCGGCGGGCCCAGAATATACGGTCGCAGCTTGCTGGTCGGATTGCTGCTGGTGGCTCTCGCGAGTGCCTGGACCGTGTACCGGACCGGCACGCGAGCGGACTTGCACGTCCTCAACGCGCTGGACGTCTCCGTGGTCGTGGACGTGGGCGACAGGAGCGTCCGCGTCGCGCCCGGCGGCCACGAGACGCTCAGAGTCCCCACCGGCGACTGCCGGATCAAAGTGACCGACTCGGGCGGCCGGGTCCTCGACGAGCACGACGACCGGATTCCCGCCTGGAAGAAACTCGTGGTCTACAACGTTCTCGGGGCGGCGCCGCTCTACCAGGAAAAGATTCATTACTACGCCGGCAAGGCCCCCGGCGAGGTCAAGGGCAACCCGAATGACGTGACGTGGCTGATCGGCCGGCGCGTGGTCGTCTTCGACACGGCGGACTACCCCTTCAAGCAGCCGCCGCGGACAATCGAGATGGACGCCAAGCTTCAGGTCGTCGAGCGGATCTGCGTCGACGTTGCGCCCGGCGGATGGATGGCTTCTCTGCGCTACATGACTTCCGGGGGGGACTTCGAGAAGGCCGCCCGATTCCTCGAGCCTGTGGCCATGGCCGAGCCGGACAACCTGGCGGCCGTGAGCCTTGCCGCCGGTTTCGCGCGTCGTTCCCGCGGGCCGCAGGCTGCCGCGGACCTGCTCGCCCCCCTGCTCAAGACCCATCCCGACAGCGTGGACCTGCACCGCGTCTACCAGGATTCGCTCCAGGCCGCGGGCCAGGTCGAGCAGGCCCGCGCCATCTATCGCAAGATGGCCGAGGAGCAGCCCGACTCCCCGGCGGCCGCCTACCTCAGGGCGAGGATCGAGCAGCCGGAGGCCGCCATTGTGCTGCTGGACGGGTTGGCCAAGCGATTTCCGAAGGATGTCTACATCGTTCGCGCCCGCGCGTGGGGCTTCTACGTGTTGCGGCGGTTTGACGAGGCCATCCCGGCCTTCGATCAGTTGGCCGATCTGTCCGAGGACGAATTCGATTCCGCGCTGCGGAGTATCTACGCGCTGTGCCTGACGGCCGCCGGCCGCGGCGAGGACGCGCTGCGGAGCGTCGCCAGGTTTGTCGACGCTCACGCCGACGAGTTGGATTACGAACTGGCCGTCATCTATGCCCGCCTGCTGCGGCGCTATCCCAACGTCTATCCGGCCCAGGACGAGGAGTATGTTCTCCGCAAGTTTGTTATGGGCGGAGAAGAAGCCCCGCCGGTCGCTCGATTCAACTTCGCCCTCCGGGTCCGGGGCGGGGTTCCTGCTCTGCCCGGGTTGGAGCAGGTGGAGGACCCGACCGCCCGCGATATGCTGGAGCTGATGATGGCGATCGCGGATTCGCCCGATCGGGCCGTCGCCATCGTTCGCAAGGGGGGCGACCCTCTCCTGGACACGCTGCCGGAGGAACACCGGCTGCTTCTGCTGTGCGAAGCCGGGCGTCTCAACGAATCCGCCCTGGTCGATCGGCTGGCCTCGCGGATATATTCCAGCAGTTGTGCGCCGGCCGTGCTGCGGGCGTTTGCTCTTGAGGGCGCCGAGTCTCCCGAACTGGCCGACATGGTCCTGAACCTTCAGGCCGTTCTCGACTTCGCCCGGGCCCGCCGGGCCCAGTCGGCCGGCGAGCCGGCCGACGATCAGTTGGCCAAGGCCCGCGCCGACGAGATTCTGCCCGGCGTCGTCTCCTGGGCAATCGACCACTGGCCCCGGCCGGCGGCCATGCACTGAGCCCGCTTCATCCGCCCATTCAGCCCGCATAGGCCGCCGCCGCGGGGCGGTCCGGGCCTGATTTTGCGTTAACCCCGCCGTTGCCGATGTCCGATAAAGCGTAACGTTCGCCGCTATCGGCCCGCCGGGCCAAGGGTGTCGCATGGACGTTGTCATCATCGGCGCGGGCGGCCACGGGCGCGTGGTCCTGGACATCCTGCTGACGTCCAAGCACTACCACGTCAAGGGCTTCCTCGACGGCAACAAGGCCCTGCACGGGCAATACGTGGACGGCTACCCCGTCCTCGGCGACGTGACGCTGCTGAACGAGCTGCGCAGCCGCGGCATCAGCGGGGCCATCGTGGCCATCGGCGACAACCCCACCCGCAAGTTCTACGCGTCTGTCGTCGGCAACCACGGCATCGAACTGGTCAACGCCATCCACCCGACGGCTGCCCTGTCGCACACCGTCGAGATCGGCAGCAACGTCGTCATCGCCGCCGGGGCGATGGTCTGCCCGCATGTGAAAGTTTCAGACTCGGCCATCCTCAACACCGGTTGCATCGTCGAGCACGAATGCACCGTCGGACAGGCCGCCCACATCTGCCCCGGCACCAAGCTGGCCGGCCACGTCACGGTCGGGCCGGCTGCCTTCGTCGGCATCGGCGCGGTGGTGATCCAGGGGCTGACGATCGGGCAGGGGGCCGTCGTCGGCGCCGGCAGCGTGGTCCTGCGCGACGTGCCGCCGTTCACGACCTGCGTGGGCCAGCCGGCCCGTGTGGTGAAATACCGTCCCCCAGCCGGCCCCGCCGTCGGCCAGACCAGCGCGTCTTCCACCGGCCAGCAGCGACTGATCGGCACGACCGCCTGAGCATTTCAACCGGCGTTTCCTCGACGCAACTGACCGGATCGCTCGGCGACACGGGCCCGCAGCCCATTTGCACGCCCCACCCCGGACCCCGTATAATGCGCCCGGTCATTTCTCCACCGCCCGTTGCAGGAGGTCCACATCATGGCTGAGATGCAGGTTTGCGAGGCATGCGGCGCGAGCGTCTATCCCGAGCACGTTGACCAGGGCCGGGCCGGCCGATGGGCCGGGCAACTCCTGTGCGCGGTCTGCTACGCGGAAAAGCGGTCGGCGATCGAGGACGTCGGCAAGTCGGCCGTGTCGCCCGAAGACGCCCCAGCGCCGACGGAGGAAGTCAGCGAAGTGGCCGCCCTCGAAGGCGAGCCGATCGAGGACGAGCCGATCAGCCTGGTGGACGTTGACGAAAGCGAGCCGGCCGGCTCCAAGATTCAGAGCTTCAGCCAGAAGCGTTCCACGATCCGCCGGCGAAAGGAATTCAAGCGGCCGACCGTCGTGACCGGCAAGGGCGCGACGCGCGTGCGGACGTTCCACTCCAAGATTCAGGTCGAGTCCATCGACTTTCTCGACCAGGCCATCAACGAGTGGCTCGACGAGAACCCCGACGTCGAGGTCAAGTTCGTCACGTCGGCTATCGGCGTCATGGCCGGCAAGCATCCCGAGCCCAACCTGATCCTCAACCTCTGGTACTGAGCCGCGAGGGTCGCGCCAGGTAGAGGCTCGCCTCCCGCCCGGCCAGTTCGTCCGGCGTCACGGTCGGGCATCGCCCCGTCGCCGTGACGACGCGCAGCTCCAAGCCCAGCGACCGGAGCCGGAGCAGATACTCCGTCGGGTCGCCGCCGACCTGCCGGATCATCAGCGGGTTGAACTCGCAGATCAGCCGCACCGCCGGGCAGCGGGCCAGCAGTTCGCCCATCCCCTCCAGGATCAGCGGCTCGCTCCCCTCGGCGTCCATCTTGATCACGTCGATGCGGACCTCACGCCCGCGAAAAAACCCGTCCAACGAAACGCAGGGGACCTCGATCCTCTCGACGCGGGCGCCATGCGTCCAGGCAGGGTCCGGCGTGTGGGCGATCGAACTGTTGCCCGCGTAGTGCCGCAGGACGTTGAACCCGATCCGGCCGGCCCGGTCGGCGACGGCGGCGTTCACCAGCTCGACCCGATCGGCCAGCCCATTGATTGACAGGCTGCGCCCCAGCAGTTCGACCATCCGCGGGTGGGCGTCGAAGGCGAACACCCTCCCGCCCGGCCCGACGCGCCCGGCCGCCAGGAGCGTGTAGTATCCGGCGTTGGCGCCGATGTCGATGACGTTCGCTCCGGCCCGCAGCAGGCGACAGAACCGCCGTGTGACCCCGTCCTCCCAGAAGCCGTCGTAGGCCAGCCGGGGCAGCACGCTCCGATCCTCGGCTTCCATCAACATCCGATGGCCCGACGCCGTCTCAATCTCAACCAGCCCGCCCGGCTGCGGCCGGGACTGCCGGCGGGGGCGGGGCCACTGTCCCAGCAGATAGCGCTCGTAGACTTGCCGGGCCAGCCGGCCCAGGAAAGGAATCCTTCGGAACATGCGGGTCGCTCGCGACATGGCTGGCGGCTGGCCTCTTTGGAACGTGATGGTTGGGAAGTCTCAGACCTTCTCCGCCGGCGCGTCGGACGCCGCATCCGGCGGCTGGCCGGCTGGACGATCGCCCTCGTCCTTGGGCGGCGGCTCCAGCGGAATGGTCAGCGAAAAGGTCGAGCCCTCGCCCAGCTTGCTGGACACGCCCAGGCGGCCGCCGAGCATCGACGCCAGCTCGCGGCTGATGGCCAGGCCCAGCCCGGTCCCGCCGTGCTCGCGCGTGGCCGACGTGTCGAGCTGGTGGAACTTCTCGAAGATGGCCTCGTGGTCCTCCGGCGGGATGCCCGGGCCGGTGTCGCTGACCGACAACTGCATCTGCCCCTCCTCCAGTCGGCGGGCCCGCACAACCACCTTGCCGCGCGGCGGGGTGAACTTCACCGCGTTGGAGAACAGGTTGTAGAGGATCTGCTGGAACTTCCCGCCGTCGGTGGTCACCAGCGGCAGGTCGGCGTCGATCGCGACCTGCACGCTCAGGTTCTTTTTGTCAGCAGACGGCCGCATGAAGTTCACCACGGCCTCGACCAACTCGCGGATGACCACCTTCTCCAGCCGCACAACCATCTTGCCGGCCTCGATCTTGGCCAGGTCCAGGAGGTCGTTGATCAGCTCCAGTAGCATCCGCCCGCTGGTCAGGATGTTGTCGGCGTAGCGGGCGGCCTTGCCGGCCTGCGTCTCCTCGGGGTTGCGCCGCTGCTGCTCGATCATCTGGTCGCGCAGCACCTCGGCGAAGCCGATGATCGAATTCAGCGGCGTCCGCAGCTCGTGGCTGACCCGCGCCAGGAACTCACTCTTGAGCCGGTTGCTCTCGAACAGCGCGATGTTCGCCCGGGCCAGCTCGTCCATCTTGCTGTTGAGCGACTCGTTGATCTGCCGCATCTGCTGCTGGCCGCTCTGGAGACGCTCGAGCATCTGGTTGAACGCCTTGGCCAGCCGCTCGAACTCGTCGCCCGTGCTGATCGTCGAGCGGACGCTCAGCTCGCCCTCGCCGATGCGGTCGGCCAGCCGACGCAGCCGCCGCACCGGCGACAACACCAGGCTCTGCATGATGACGTAGAAGACCAGCACGCCCAGGATCAGCGCCAGCAGCCCGGCGCCGACGACGCTGATCCGGTTCCAGCGCGTCTGGGCCGACGTCGTGGCCGCCGGAATCGTCACGTGGATGATGCCGGCCAGCTCGTTGGTGTTGAACCGCGTCGTCGCCACCGCGTTCTCGCCGACGTGGCACTGGACGCAGGAGCCGGTGATCCGCAGGGCCCGGAAGTATTCGATCTCCCGTTGCCCGCCGCTTCTGCCTTTGCCCGAGTCGGCTGACGGGAATGCCTCCAGGTCTCGGGGGTTCTGCTCGAAGTGCTCCAGGGCCGCGGCGACCAGTCCCTTGGCCTGGTTGCGCGGCGGCGGGGGGACCAGCAATTCCGTCCGCGGCTGCCGCGACGACGACGCGCCCATCCGCAGCTTCTGCCACAGCGGCTCCAGGGGGTGCGCCGGCTCGCCCTGGGCCGCCGGCCTGGGGGCCGCTGCCCCGGAGCACCGCTCCAGCAGCACGAGCGTCGCAGCCCGCTGGGCCTCGACGATGTCCTGCTGCCGCGACAGCCGTTCCATCCGGTCCCACGGCACGAACAGGGCCGCCGCGATAATCAGCAGCAGCGCCGCCCCGAACAGCAGCCGCACCTTGGCTGCCAGCGAGATCTTCCGGAACACGGGGAACTTCATGATGCCCCCATTCTACCGTTACATCCGGGCCCCGCCACGGGAATGCCCGCCCGGGCCAGGCCGATCGGGAAGTCCGGCGGCCCGGAGCGAACACTGAGCGGATGAGTGGCAGAGGTCCGACAGAGCGCTGAATTCCTTGAGATGAAGACGTCCCTTCACCCCCTCAGCCCCTTACCCCCTCAGCCCTGAGCCCCTCTGCATTCATGACTTCGCGATTGCCCGCTGCCGCGCCGCGGGGTCTGGATTCCGCCGTGGCGACGGGTATCATGGCCGCATTCGCCGCAGGCCGACGCCCGCGACAGCAGTCCTCGGTCAGCGCCTGGAGATCCCATGGAACGCACGCTCAATCGCCGCGACCCGCACATGACTCTCAAGCGGATGCTGCACCTGGCCGACGAGCTGGCCGACCTCGCCTGGCGGCGCAGCGCCCCGGTCGATCCGATCGAGATCGCGCCGCTGGGCGGGCCGCCGGCCTATCCGAACCTGTCCCCCGCGCCTGACGCCCGGTTCACGATGGTCCGCCTGCCGTTCACCTGGTCGTCGCCGGATTCCTACTACTGGTTGCGGCTGTCGGCGACCTGTCCCGATTGGCCTGACGACGGGCCGGTCTTTCTGCGCGGCGTGCTGAGCGACCTGGCCTGGAACGCGCGACACCCCCAGGGCATTGTCCTGGTCGACGGCGTGCCGGTTGGCGGGCTGGACACGCGCCACCACGAGGCGCGTCTGGCGGCGGCCCCGACGCCCGGCCAACGCATCGACGTGCTCGTGCTGGTCTGGTCGGGCATGGACGTCACGCCCGGACCGGCCAGGCAGCTTTCGCTGGGCCAGCGCGACATGCAGACCGACGCGCTGTCAGCCGACTTCGCCACCGCGGTGCGGACGGCCGAGGCGCTGGACATCGAGGACTACTACCGCTGGCAGTTGCTGGACGCGTGCGAGAAGGCCGCCGCCGAACTGGACCTCTCCCGGCCGGTCGGCGATGCGTTCTACGCTTCAGTACCGGCGGCCCGCCAGGCGCTGGCCGACGCGCTGGCGAAGATCGACCTGCCGAAGAATCGGCCCAGCGCCCACCTGATCGGCCACGGACATCTGGACCTCGGCTGGCTCTGGCCGGTCCAGGCGTCGCACTTCAAGACGCTGCACACCGTTGTCCAGCAGCTCAACCTCATGGACGACCTGGGCGACCACAAGTTTCTCTGGAGCCAGCCGCAGTCCTATCAGTGGCTGATGGCTGAGCACCCCGACACCTGGGAGCGGGTGAAGGAGAAGACCCGCAGCGGACAGTGGGTCGTGCAGGGGGCGATGTGGGTCGAAGCCGACACCAACGTCACCGGCCCCGAGTCGCTGGTCCGCCAGCTTCTCTACGGCACTCGGTTCGTGCGCGAGCATTTCGGCTTGGCCGAGCGGATGCTCTGGCTGCCCGACGTGTTTGGCTACTCGGCCGCTCTGCCGCAGCTGCTGCGCGAGTTCGGCATCGACTACTTCATGACCACCAAGATCAGCTGGAACGAGTATAACGAGCTGCCCTTCGAGTCATTCCACTGGCGGGGCATCGACGGCAGCAGCGTGCTGACGCACTTCGGCAGCGTGCGCGAGGTCGGCACGCGGTTCATCACCTACAACGCGAACCTCCAGCCGAGCTACCTGCTCAACGGCTGGCGGCGGTTCCAGTCCAAGAACGTCAGCGACCGCTTCCTGGTCAGCTTCGGCCACGGCGACGGCGGCGGCGGGCCCGACCGGCGGCAGGTGCAGTTCGGCCAGCGGATGACGGACATGCCCGGCCTGCCGCGGGCGACCTTCCGCGACCCGACCGAGTTCTTCGACGACCTGGCCGCACGGGGCGACCGCCTGCCGGTCTGGAGCGGCGAGCTTTACCTCGAGTTCCACCGCGGGACCTACACCACCGACGCCCGCACCAAGCGGGGCAACCGCCGCAGCGAGCACGCCCTGCACGATGCCGAACTGCTGGCGACGCTGGCCCTGCCGCTGGGCGGGGCGTGGGACAAGGAAACGCTGGACCGCTGCTGGCAGCGGCTGCTGCTCAACCAGTTCCACGACATCCTGCCCGGCAGCAGCATCCAGGAGGTCTACGACGTTGCGGAGAAAGAATACGACTGGATCGTCGGACTGGCTAACGAGGTCCGCGACCGAGCGGCTGCCCGACTGGCCAGCGCGATCGACACCTCGGCCGCCAAGGCCCCGCTGCTGCTGTTCAACACGCTGGACCGCCCACGGCGCGACTCGGTCGAGCTGCCGGCTGAACTGACCGACGTCGACGTCACGCTGAAGCTGGCCGACGGCGCAGCCGGCGCCAGCCAGGCAGCGAGCGACCCGGACGGCCGCCGCTACCGGTTGGCCGATGCGGGCGAACTGCCGGCCCTGGGCTGGAGCGTCGCTGACGTGGCCCCGGCCTCCAAGGCGGCCAGGTCGACGCTGACCGCCGGGGCTGACCTGCTGGAGAACGACTTCTGGCGGATCGAGCTGGACGCCGGCGGGCGGATCACGCGGCTGACCGACAAGAGGGCCGCCCGCGAGGTGCTGGCCGGCGGCGCCCTGGGCAACGCCCTGCAATTGCTGACCGATCAGCCCTGCCAGTTCCCGGCCTGGGACGTGAGCTATCACGACGTGGACCAGTCCGGTCGAACGCTGTCGGCTGAGCGGGTCGAGGTCGTCGAGACGGGCCCTGTGCGGGCCGCGCTGCGGATGCACTACCGCTTCGGGCAGAGCCGGCTGGTGCAGGACGTGCGGATTTACGCGGCGATCGCCCGCATCGACTTCGCGACCTGGTGCGACTGGCACGAGCAGGATCTGCTGCTCAAGGCGGCGTTCCCGGTGGAGGTCTTCTCGCCGCGGGTGGCCTGCGAGATCCAGTTCGGCACGGTGGACCGCCCGACGCACCGCAACACGCCTTGGGACCTGGCGATGTTCGAAGTCCCCGCCCAGCGATGGATCGACCTGAGCGAGGACGGCTACGGTGTGAGCCTGATGAACGACTGCAAGTACGGCCACGACGTGCGAGGCAACGTGATGCGCGTGTCGCTGCTGCGCGGCGCGTCCCGCTCGCGCCAGCCGAAGTCGATCAGCGACCAGGGCGAGAACCGCTTCTGCTACAGCCTGCTGCCGCACACGGGCGACTGGCGAGGCGGCACGATCGCGGCGGCCGCAGAGCTGAACCTGCCGGCGCTGGCGGTCGGGACCGAGCCGCACGCCGGTCCGCTGGCAGCCCGATGGTCGCTGCTGTCGCACGCGTCGCCGGGCTTCCACGTCTCGACGGTGAAGAAGGCAGAGGACGACGGCCGCACGGTCATCCGCGGCTACGAGGCCCACGGCGGGCGCGGGCAGGTGACACTGCGGCTGGGTCGGCCTGTCAAGGCGGCGTGGCAGACGCGGGCCGACGAGACCAACGACCAGCCGGCGGCGGTGAAGGGCGACGCGGTGACACTTTCCGTTCGGCCGTTCCAGATCGTGACGCTGAAGGTGCAATGGAAGTGAGGGCAGGGCATGGGCGCGGTGAGCCTGCGGAGCCAGGCTGACGGCTCGCTGCTGCTGGCGGTCAAGGCGGTCCCCGGCGCCAGCCGCGACCGCATAGTCGGCCCGCACGGCGATGCGCTGAAGGTGTCGGTGGCTGCCCCGCCCGAGGCCGGAAAAGCCAACGCGGCGCTCTGCCGCCTGCTGGCTGCGGCGCTGGGCGTTCCGCCGCGTTCGGTCACGGTGCACGCCGGGGGCGGATCGCCGCGGAAGGTGCTGCGGCTGGTCGGCGTCAGCGAGCCGGAGGCCCGCCGCCGGCTGGGGCTGGAGTAGACGCGAAACGGAGCGCATGAAGAACGCCCGCCGGCTAAGGCCGACGGGCGTTGTCGTTTGTGAGGGCTGAGTCGAGGCCCGGCGGCTACTTGCCCTGCATCTTCCGGATCGACTCGGCGTCCTTGGGCTGGGGCGCGGTGGCCGGTTCCTTGCTGCCGTTGATGAAGACGATCTTGTAGCTGTCCACCTCGCGGCGGTCGACGTTGGCGATAGTCACGGTGAAGGGCAGGGCGACCGTGCTGCGGTGCATGCCCAGAGCGAAGTTGCCGAAGCCGAGCACCCGCTTGCGGCCGTCGTAGAGTGTGATCGCGAACTGCGACGACTTGTAGTTCTGCTGCGAGCGATTGATCATCTCGCCGGTGATAACGATCGTGCTGTTCTCCACCTGTACCGTATCGTTGACCGACTGACCCTGGCTCTCGTGTGTCGAGGTGTTGCTGCTGTCGCTCCAGTTGGGGCCCTTGGTGTTGTTCTTGCTGTCGGATTCGCTGTGGCTGGTCGACGAGCCGCTGGAGGAGTTCTGCCCCTGGCTGTAGGTGGTCACGTGCGAAATGCGGGCGGCGATCTGCACGTTGCCGACGTAAAAGTCCGGATCGATGTACTGGAAGTTTCGCGGCGCGGTCTTGATGGCCGGCGCCGAGGCGTCCTCCATGTGAATCTTGAGCTGACGGCGATTGGCCAGTTCTTCGTCGGTGATGCGGTCCTTCTCCGACGTCGGCAGGGCCGACTGGGACACGCCGCCGCGCTCCAGGTCCGCGACGCGCAGCTTGAGGTCGGCCAGGTCGTAACGGATGCCCTGGACATCGCTCTTGAGGATGGCGATCTCGGTGTCCAGCCCTCCGAAGAACAGGGCCAGGCACACTCCGATCACCGCCAGGGATGCGACCCGCTCGATGGATTTCCGCGTTTCGGGTTTCATGGCTTTTCGCCTCCGCGCGATGGGATCGCCCTCGTGTGATGTCGTTATGTTTGCAGCTTGTCCGACTCGATTCGCCGACGCCGCCCGCCCCGCGGTGACGTGAACCCAACGCGAAACTCGGTCCGTGTACTTGTAATAAACCGGTCAGCCGGGCCCGGTTTCCCATTATTTCCGCGAATCTGCCGAAGTCCAGTGCCCGGCGGTTTATCGGACGGGCCGGATGCCCGCCGGGACGGCCCTTCCTGCGCTAATATCGACCCGCACCGGTGTGCCGCTGAAAGATTTCCCCCGGACAACCCGTATTGGCCGATTCGCGATCCGCGACCCCCGTCCGGCCGACTCAATCGACCCTTGCAACCGCCCTTTGGTGACAGTAAACTTCAACGCTTGCACAGTGTCCGGCCGGCCGGCATGAGAGGCCGCCCCCCCAGTTGCCCTGACCGTGGAGACCGTCGCCGTGGTTCTCACCGAAATCCTTGATCCGAACTGCATCCTGGCGCCCATGAAGGCCTCCGACAAGCGCGGGGCCATCGAGGAACTCGTCGCCGTCCTGGCCGACCAGGGCAAGACCAGCGACAAGGCCAAGCTTCTCCAGGCCGTCATGGAGCGCGAGGCCACCCGCACCACCGGCATCGGCAACGGACTGGCCATCCCCCACGGCAAGAGTGCCAGCGTCAGCGCACTGGTGATGGCGATCGGCAAGCCCGCCAGTCCGATCGAGTTTGAAGCCATCGACGGCAAGCCGGTCAGCCTTATCGTGCTGCTGGCCTCGCCGTTTGACCAGACCGGTCCGCACATCCAGGCCCTGGCCCGCATCAGCCGCCTGATGACCATCGAGAGCTTCCGCGACCGTCTGATCGCCGCCGAGTCCGGCCAGGCCCTGTTCTCCATCATCCAGCGGCAGGAAGCCCAGATGGCCGACGCCCGCGGGTGAGGCCATGTCCCGCCTGTTCACCGCACTGATTGTATTCAACATGGCCCTGCTGGGGTCCGCGCTCGTTGTCGGCTATCTCGTCGGCCCGTTGGGCCTGCTCGGACTGCACGTGGCGCTGGGCGTCGGTTCGGCCTTGGCCAGCGCCCTGGTTCAGTGCGTCTGCTTCACCTACTTCCTGGGGACCGGCCGATGGGTCGCCGAGGCCACGCAGGCCCACAAGCTCGACCTGGGCTACTACCGCCGCTCGCGCGTGCTCAAGCGCAACGCGACCTTTCTCGTGCTGGGCGGGCTGGCTGCGGTCTTCCTGGCCGCCTGGCTGGGCGGAGCGTTGGCGGCCAGCATGTCCGCCGTGTCCGTGTGGATGCACGAGGTGGCTGCCGTGGGCGGGATGGCGGCCTACGGCATCGTCTGCGTCCGCGAAGGGCGCCTGATCCGGCTGAATCTGGACATGCTGGACAAGCTCGTGGCGGCGGTCAACCGCGCCTCCGGCGGCGAGTCCGCATAGACCCATTCGCATCAGCGTTCGGTGTACATGACAGCCCCCGCCACCACACGGGGGCGGAACACGCGTAACCGCTCCCGCTGCTTCGCCGCTCATCTGGCGGTGCAGGTCGCCTCGGCTGAGGGCTCGAACTTCACCACCGTGATCCGCCGGTTCAGGGCGTCCGAAATGAACAGCTTGCCGCCGCGGACCGACACGTAGGCCGGCCAGGCCAGCCCGATCTCCGGGTCGGGAATGGTGCTGCCGGGCCCGGCGCTGTCGGCGTTGCCGTATCGGCCGATCCGCGCGACTTGGTTGCCGCTGGTGTCCAGCATCATCACCGAGAACTGAAACACGTCGGGCACGAACGACCGGCCGTACTCGTCCACCGCCAGGTGCGACTGGTGGCAGATGCAGTAGGGGTCGCCCCAGTTGCAGTCGGAGGTCGGGACGATGCCGCAGCCGGCGTATCGCCACTGGGCGCCGGCCTCCTTCACGTCCCATGCCAGGTAGCCCGAGCGATAGGTGACCGCGTCGGCCGGGGCGTTGGCCAGCGAGTCGGCGGGCTTGGGCGGCCCGTACTTCGGGTCTTTCGCCTGCCGGGCATTCTGGCCATAGAAGGCCCCGCCCCCGGGTCCGAACTTGAACACCGAGCCCCAGTGATAGAGGTAGCTGTAGTAGTAGGGGTAGTTCCACGGGAACGGCCGCTCCGCCTTCCACCACACCCAGCCCTTGTCGGGCAACTTGCCGACGAACGCGGGCGGGAAGAGCTTGTCGGCCGGCTTGACGTTGGCGCCGACGTAGATGTTGCCGGCTGCGTCCACGCCCAGTCCGCAGTCGCCGTAGCCCAGCCCGTCGATGATGCTCTCGGCCTTGGGCTTGCCATCGGAGGAAAAGACGTCCACCCGCCCGCCGTAGGATTGGGCGTCGCCGTAGTTGGAGGTCCGCATGACGTAGATGTCGCCGTTGGGCGCGACGGCCAGGCCGGGCAGGCCCAGGAACGGCCCGTAGCCGCGGTAGCCCTTGGTCATCAGCTTGTTCGTGCCCAGGGCGCTGAACGGCAGCGGCTTGCCGGACGGGTCGTAGCGGTAGATCGCGTTGTCGCGCCCGCCCATCGCGTAGACGTTGCCCCCGCGGTCCAGGGCCATGTCGGTGCCCTTGCACAGCGCGGACTTCTTGCCCGTCGTCAGGTCCATCGCGATGATGCCCGGCGACGACTTGCCCGCTTCGGAATGCTCGTAGATCAGGACGCGGTTGCGGTCCGGGTCGCCGGCGATGAACCACGGCAGTTCCAGCCCGTCGCGGTTAGCCGCCGACGGGCCGGCCTCGAACCTGTCGCCCTTGTCCGCGACCGGGTATAGCCCGGGCCCCGCGATCCACAGCCGCGCCGGCGACGCCGACGGGTCCAGCGCCATCAGATACATCCCCTTGTTGTCCAGCCGGGCCAGTTCCTTCGCTTCGCCCGCGGCCCCCGGCGCGAATGCAAACTTGAACTTCCGCAGCACGCTCTCGCCGCCCCACAGCAGGCCCCAGCGGGGCTGGAGGTTAAGCGAGAGGACGTAGACGTCGCCGCTGGCCGCGTCGACCGCGATCTGCTGCGGCTTGTCGACGGCCAGCTTGCCCAGCAGTTTGCCGTCCGGGTCGAAGACCATTACGCGGTTGTTGCCCCAGTCGCAGACGTAGAGGTTGCCTCTGGCGTCGGTGGCCAGCCCCTCGGGCGAATTGAAGTGGGCGTCGTCGTCGCCGGGCTCGTCCTTGCCCAGCCACAGGTCCCCGGCGGCGGCGTCGGACCACTTCATCCGCAGCACGCCGTTGCGTTTGCCGTCCAGGCGGCTGCGTGGGCCGACCGAGAGGTAGACCCACTGCCCGTCGGGACTGGCGGCCACGTGGTCGAAGCAGCCGGCCGACCCTTCGCCTGCGCCGCCCATGAAGCCGCGGGCCTTTCGGACGCGCGGACCGACCAGGTTCACGCCCTCGGGCGCGCCGCCGCGCGGATCGACCGCCAGCAGATGTCGCGGCGGGCCATGCTCGGCCATCGTGCCCAGTGCGCTGACCATCACCAGGTAACCCTTGGGGTGAACGGCCATGCTCTGGCGGCGCATGCCGCTGGTCAGGGGGTAGGTCGTTCGGCCCAGCCCGTTGAAGATGATCGGCAGCCGCTCGCCGTCGATATCGAGTTGGCCGACCGTCGCGAGGCGTTCTTTCGGCGTGTCGGCGGCATACGGCATGATCGTGCGGAGGTACTTGCCGCGCGCGTCCAGGACGCGCAGCTCCGTGCCGCCGCGGTAGATTTCGGACGTCAGCACGAAGACCTCGCCGCCTTTCCCCACGGCCAGGCCCACGATGCCGGCGAATGTGTTGCCGTCCCAGCCGACGTGGCGGTCCAGCCGCGGCGTCGCCCCGAGGCGGACGCGGACGGTGAAGGGCCCGCTGCCGGCCGGTTGACCGATGTCGTCGGTGCGGTCCCAGAACAGCACCTGTGCCAGCGCGTCCTTGGTCAGCGGCGCGGGCGCGTGCGGGCCCAGCAGCCCGGCGGCCAGGTGGCGGACCACGCCGCCGGCAGCGTCCAGGACGGCCACCTCGACATCGGTGGCTGTCGAAACCGCGAAGGAGACCTTGATCTTGTCGCCAGCCGACTCGGCCTTGGGGGGCGAAGTGAACGCGACCTTGCCCTCCTTGCGTGTGTCCAGCGGAGCATCGTACGTGGCCGCCCGCGCCGGCCCCGCCGAGGCGAGCACGAACGTGGCGGCGAACGCGAGCGAGATCGACAACGCGAATCGCGTGGCTCGGATACTCATGGCTGATGGTTCCTCCATTTCGCATGAGCTTAGCCGACCCGACCGGCGTCTGCAACGCGACCCGTCGGCCGAGTCAGGCGATGGCCGGCGAGAGATGCCGGGGCGTGTCCGTAAATCATGTCGCACCAAGGCGTTGTTGGCTGACTGGCCTGCATGCGGGATGGAAATGGGGGAAACAACCGGGCCGGCCCGGCGTTTTGCAATTAGAAGTCGCCCGTCCGCGTGACTCCATTTCTCTGTAAGGACCGCCGCTGCATGGATGACGGGTTCCGCAAGGTTGTTGACGAGCACGCCTCCATGCTGCTGGCATATCTGTATGCCATTGTCCGCGACCGCCCGCTGGCTGAGGACCTGCTACAGGAGACGTTCCTGTCGGCCTACCGGCAGCGGCGCAAGGCAGGCGACCGGTTGCGAAACCCGGCCGCCTGGCTGCGGACGGTCGCCAGGCATCACGCCTTCCGTGCGATGCGGCGGCAGGACCCGGCCCGGCTGGCTGGGTGGGAGCAGGTCGACGGCGATGGGGCGTTCGAGTGGGTCGGGCCGACGGACGACGGAGGCGAGCGGCTGCTCGTCCAACTCCGCGAGTGCCGCCGACGGTTGCCCGATCAGCAGCGACGGGTCGTCGAGATGTTCTACGACGGCCGCCGGTCGGCCGACGAGATCGCCCGGGAACTCGGGCTGGCGGCCAAGACGGTCTACCAGACGCTTTGGCTGGCCCGGAAGAATCTGAGGGAGTGCATCCAGCGGCAGATCGGCCGCGAGGACTGACAGGCAAGCCATGCCGGACCGCAAGGGACAACACGGGTTCGACGACCTGACGCCGGGCGAGGGGGCGGCGTCGGATCGCGAGCTGCGCGAGCAGGCGGAGATGGACGCCCTGCTGCGGCTGGCGGCCGGCGGGCTGGCGGCGCCGAGCGGACTGGCCGGACGGCTGGCGCGGTCGATGTGGCATCGGCGAATCCGCGCGGCGCTGGAACTGGCGACCGCCGCGGTGATCGTGATCGGCTTGGCGGCGGCCTACATCCACTACGCGCAGCCGCCCTATCGGCTGGACGGGCAGGCGAAGGTGACCGACGACGCGGGCAACCCGACGCGGCTGAGGCCGGGGGCCTGGGTCGCGACCGACGAGCAGGTCGCGACGCTGCGCGTGGGCGACCGGGCCGCTGTCGAGTTGGCGCCGCGGACTCGGCTTCAGCTTGTGGATGCCGGCAACAGCGGGCGCGTCAGGCTGGACAGCGGCCGCGTGGTCTGCCGAACCGACGCCGGCGGCAGGATCGTCATCGAGACCCCCCGTGGCAGGGTGGTGGCCGATGCGGGGCCCGGCGCTGTGCGAGTGACGTTGACGCCGGCGGGCGGCTTGTCCGAGCCGCGGCTGACCGTCGCGGTGCAGGCGGGCGGGGCGACGCTGCTGGGGGCGGATGCCGACGTGCAGTTGGCCGAGGGGGAGGAGCGATCGTGGCCGCCGGCCGAGCCGCCGAAGGTGAAGGTTCCGCCAGGCGGGCAGCAGCCCGGGCAGGGCGGGCAGGGCCGGGAGCAGGAGACGATACCGTCAGTGCCGGTCCCGCCGGGCGGGCCGGGGCTGCCCGCGGTGACGAGTCTACGGGCCGGCGAGGCCGAACGCGAACAATAGACGTCGGTGAACGATCCCAACGCGGAAGGAGACAGGGCGATGTCGAGCGCATCGAAGTTAGCGGCTGCGATCGCGGCGGCGCTGTTGGCCTGCCTCGGTTCAGCCGTGGCCGAGGACGTTATCGTCAAGAGCATCAACCCCGACAGCCCCGGTACGACGACGCAGCCCGACGGGACGGTCGGCCAGCCGCAGACGACCGATACGCCCGCCGTCAAGCCGGCGCCCCCGGTGACCGTGGCGACGATGAAGCCGGTCGGCGGCGACTGGACGATCACCATGGCACTGCGGCAGGCCAAGGTGAGCGATGAGCAGTTGCAGAAGCTTCAGCCAACCATCGACGAGTTGAGCAAGGAAGGCGACGCGGAGGTGGCCAAGCGGATGGAGTTGTTGACGAAGATGCAGACCGCCTACGAGAAAGCCCGATCCAACGGGGTGAAGAACCCCGGCGAGCAGGAGGATATCAAGGCCCTGTTGGCGGAGATGACCGCCCAGAACAAGGCGTCCATGGACGGGATGCAGCAGCGGAGAGACCGTCTGGCGGCGGCCCTGGAGGGGGTCTGCACGCCCGAGCAGATCGTCTCGATCAAGGACCAGTTCGAGCGGAGCAGCCCGGACAACAAGGTGCGGAACAGGCCCATGGCCCGCGACTGGATCCGCCAGGTGACCCCCGGCGTGACGCTGACGCTCGATCAGCGGGAGAAGATCGTAGTTGTGCTGGCGCCGATCCAGGAGAAGTACGGCAAGCTGATCGGCGAGGCCCAGCGGCAGCAGGGCGCGAAGATGATGCAGCTCTACAAGGAAGACCCCAAGACCGCCTATCAGAAGGCCTCCGCGGAGTTCGCGCCCAGGATGATGGAACTGCGGACGGGCCTGGCCAAGGAAATGAACGAAGCCGTCGAGGGGCAGTTGACCGACGAACAGAAACGGCAGGCGGCTGCCGGGCGTGAGGACGTGTGGAAGAAGTCGGTCTACGCCTGGGTGGACAGGACTCTCCAGTCGTTTGCCCCGGCCGGGATGACCGACGAGCAGATGGCCAAGGCGAAGGATCTGGCCAACGGGGCCGCCGAGGCGATGCTCAAGACGGACCTGTACGACACGGACGGCCGCAATGCGCTGGCCGCCAAGCTTCGCGAGGACATCAAGCAGTTGCTGACCGACAACCAGAGGGCCAAGGTACGTTGAAGTTGAAACTCTAGCGGCTGAACAAGCCAGTCTTTGAAAGGAGCGAATCGATGGACAAGCTGTGGATCGCAATGCTGTTGATCGGGTTGGCTGTGCTGGTCGTGTTGCCGGCGGCCATGGCGATGGCCGAGGGCGGCGAGGGCGTGACGGTCGTCGTCAACGGCCAGCCCCAGGCCCAGAACCCCGGCGGTACGGTGGTGAAGGTCGGCCAGGGCGGCCAGGGCGAGCGGTATGAGTATTCCTATGCGCCGCCGGTCCCGACGCCTCCGGGCGTGCTGGGCGCCTACAGCCCGCTGCCCTGCGCTGTGGTCTATCCGGAAGCCACCGGAGAGGGGCGCTGGAGCTACATCGAGCGCGAGTTGAAGGAACGGGAGTGAGCCTGACGACGGTCAGGCGTGGGGCGCGATTCACGCTGCGAGCCGTGTGGGGATTTCCGCACGGCTCGCGGCGTTTCGTTCTCATGGCCGCGGCGGTCAGTCCTCTTCTTCGCGCCGTGCGACCTGGTGGCCTTCCAGCATGGTCGCACGTACGCCCCAGAACAGGCTGACGAACAGGTAGATGGACGACAGCACCAGCGCGATGACGAACATGATGCGGCTGGTGTTGGTCGGATGGCTGGCCATTCCGCAGATCACGGCGGCGACGAAGAAGATGGCCGCCGACACGCCGCCCATGGCCGCGATGAATCCGGAGTTGCTCATGCCCGCTCCTTTCGCCGCCTGCCCGCCTCCGGGCTATTCCTTGTCCCCGCGATCGCCGCCCGACTGCCTGTGCCGCTGGTAGTCCGCGAAGTCCGTCAGTGTAACGTAGATCAGCATCAGCCCCACCGGCGCCAGGCCGAGCCAAGCGATCCACTGCCCGCGCGGATCCTGCACGGGCGACTGGCGTATGATCACCAGCGTCAGCGTACCGATGGTCCAGGCTACGCCCAGCAGCCCCACCGCGATCATTCGGGCGGCAAACCGCATTGTCCTGTCGCTCATCTCGCGCTCCTTCTTCAGACGGAACCGACCACGGCATTCTACGCGATTCGCCCCCCAGCGTGTATAGTGTTCATGGCGGGACGACCTCATTCGCCGGAGAACGCCCATGCACGATTCCCGTCTGTTTCGATTGGCCGCCGCGTGGGTTGCGGCTGCTGTGGCCCTGTCCGGGTGCGGGCCGGACCTTTCGCCGCTGCCGCCGGGCCAGGCCGTCGTGCAGGCCGACGCTGCCCGCGCCGACGCCGCCCGGCTGCGGATGCGCATGCTCCTGGGCTTCGATGCCGACGCCGACGCCGCGTCGGCCCGACTGGCCGACCCCAACGACGACGTCGCCCTGGCCGCCGCCCGCGCGCTGGGCCGCTGGACTGCCCGCCGCGACGACGCCGCGTCCGCCAAGGCCGTCGAGGCGCTGACGGCCGCCCTGTCGGCCGAGCGGCGGCCGGCCGTCGCCGACGCCCAGGCGCAATCGCTGATGAACCTGCTGACCAACCGGTCCGGCCTGGGCGAAGGGAAGTTGGATATGCGTGCCGCGCTGGATCGTCTGCGGACGCTGGCTAACGGGCGGCGTGACGCGGACTTCGCACCGGTCGGCGATCGGCTCTCCGCCTTCCTCGCCCGCTGGGACGACCCCAGGCCGGTCCGCGGCGCGGACCTGTTCGACGGGCCGGGCTGGAAGGTTACCCCTGCGCCGCCGAGCCCCGGGCCCCGCCGCGTCGCGCCATACCCCCAGCCGGTTCGCACCGTGCCGGTCGTCGCGCATGGCGCGGTCCGCCTGGGCGATCTGGACGGCGACGGCACGCTGGACTACCTCGTGATCGACGGCTCCTCGCCGGGCCTGCCGGCTGCCTACGACCATGTCGGCGCGGTCACCGTCCGTATGACGCTCTACGCGCATGACGGCCGCATGGTCTGGCAGCGGCCGCTGGTCGGCGACGACCGCCCGCTCTGCATCCCCGACGGCCCGCTGCCCGACGTGGACGGCGATGGATTGGCCGAGATCGTCTACGCCGACCGCGGCGGGCGGATCTGCATTCGCGTCGGCACCGGCGAACTTCGCGGGCGGAGCGACCCGCTGCGCGACCTGGACGGCCGCCCGCTCTTTGACGCGAACGTGCAGGGGCGGCCTGCGCGGGTCTGCCTGGCGAACCTGCGCGGCCGCGGGCGCCGCGACATCGTCGTCACCTGCGGCCGCCAGGTGCTGGCGCTGACCTGGGACTTCAGCATGCTCTGGCAGGTCTGCCTCCGCCAGGGCGGGCTGGCTGAGCCGACGATCGTTGCTGATCTCGACGGCGACGGCCGCGACGAACTGCTGCGCGACGGCGTTGCGATCGGCAGCGACGGGCGCGTCCGCTGGACGCTGCCCGCCGCCGGCGGCCCGCTGGTCGGCCCGCTGCCCGGCGGGCGGAGCGGGCGGCTGGTCGTCGTTGCGACCGGCGGAGAGTCCGTCGCGGCGCTCGACGGCGGCGGACTGCTGTGGGAGCGAAGCAAACCGGCGGGCGCCGCGCCCGTGATGGCCGGGCTCTTCCTCGGGCAGTCCGAGGGGCTCCGCGTCGCCTTCCAGCGGACGGGCCCGCCGCCGACGCCCAGCGCCCTGCTGTTGGACGGCCTGGGCTGCGCGGACGAAGGGGCGCTGCGACAGGGGGCGCGGACGGACGCGGCCTGGGCCCCGGCTGCCGGCGACGCGCCCCTGGTCTGCGACTGGGACGGGGACGGACGCGACGAGGCGCTGCTGCGCGAGGGGCAGGCGGAGGGCGCCGCCATCTTCGCGTGGTGTCGCTGGCCCTTCGGCCCGGCCGTCGAGCGGATCGCGCTGGGCACGGACGTGACGATGGTGGGCCTGGCCGACGTTGACGGTGACGGCCGACTCGATCTGCTTTACTTCCAGGGCAAGAGCCTGGTGATCCAGCGGCGGCGGTAAAGCAATGCCGAATGACGAATGTCGAGTGTCGAATGAACGGGCGAGAGGCGAGGGGGGCTGTGCAGGTTTCGGGTTAGGAAATCTGGGCGATCTGCGTAATCTGCGAGTGAATCCGTACCTGGCGAGGTGAGGATGACGACCGCTTCCACGCCGCCGCCGAAAGAGGCCGTGCTCTGGGAGAACGAGGGCGGCGATTCGGTGCGCTGCAATCTCTGCGCGTTCCGCTGCCTGATCCGGCCCGGCCGAGTCGGCATCTGCCAGGTCCGCCGAAACGACGGCGGCAGGCTCTACACGCTGAACTACCACGCGGTGACTGCGTCGCACGTGGACCCGGTCGAGAAGAAACCGCTGTTCCACTTCCTGCCGGGCAGCGACATCTTCTCGCTGGCCTGCGCGGGGTGCAATTTCCGCTGCTCGTTCTGCCAGAACTGGCAGATCAGCCAGGCGCCGCGCGACCTGAAGGTCGTGCACGGCCGATCCATCCCGCCCGAGGCGATGGTCGAGTCGGCCGTCGCCGCCGGCTGCCGCTCGATGGCCTACACCTACACCGAGCCGACGATCTTCATGGAATACGCCGCCGACTGCGCCCGGCTGGCGCGGGCCGCGGGGCTGCGGAACGTCTTTGTCAGCAACGGATTCCTCACCCCCGAGGCCATCGACCTGATCGCCCCGCACCTGGACGCGATCAACGTGGACCTCAAGGCCTTCCGCGACCGCTACTACCGCCAGACGACCAAGGCCGTGCTGGCGCCGGTGCTGGACGGCCTGCGCTATCTCGCCCGGCAAACGGACGTCTGGATCGAAATCACCACGCTGGTGATTCCCGGCGCCAACGACGACGAAGGCGAGCTTCGCGAGTTGGCCGACTTCATAGCCGGCGAGTTGAGCCCGGCAGTCCCCTGGCACGTTTCGCGGTTCCACCCGGACTACAGGATGACCGACCGCGGGCCGACGCCGACGCAGACGATCCGCCGGGCGGTTGAGATCGGCCGCGACGCGGGCCTGCGCTACGTTTACGCCGGCAACCTGCCCGGCGACGACAGCGAATCGACCCGCTGCCACGGTTGCGGGGCGACGCTGATCCGGCGGCGCGGCTATGCGATCCTGGCCAACCGACTGCGCGGCGCGAACTGCCCGGACTGCGGCGTGCAGTGCGCGGGAGTGTTCGAGAATCAATGTCGAATGTCGAATGGCGAATGACGAATGCCCCGAGGGCATCTTCGCTCATTCGGAATTCGTCATTCAATCGGCCCGTCGGCATCGGCTATAATCGCCGCGCACTTCGGGCACACGAGCAAAGGAGCGAGCAATGGGCAAACGCGTGGCGGTGGTCTTGTCCGGCTGCGGATTCCTCGACGGGGCGGAGATTCACGAGGCGGTCATCACGCTTCTGCACCTGGACCGCGCCGGCGCCGAAATCGTCTGTTGCGCCCCGGAGATTCCCCAGGCCGACGTCGTCAACCACGTATGCAAGGAGAAGCAGGCCGGCGAGAAACGGCGCGTGCTCATCGAGTCGGCCCGCATCGCCCGCGGCCGCATCAAGCCGCTGTCGGAGGTTTCCGCCGGCGCGGTCGACGCGGTGATCCTGCCCGGCGGGTTTGGGGCCGCGAAGAACCTCTGCACCTTCGCCGCCGCCGGCCCCGCGTGCGAGGTGAACGGCGACGTGGCCCGCCTGCTGCGCGACGCCCGCAAGACCGGCAAACCCATCGGCGTCATCTGCATCGCGCCGGTCGTGGCCGCCAAGGTTTTGGGCGGCGTCGAGCCGAAGGTGTCCCTGACCATCGGCAACGACGCCGAGACGGCCAAGGCCATCGAGGCCATGGGCGCCCGGCACGTCAACTGCGCCGTCGACCAGATCGTAACCGACGAAGCCAACAAGATCGTCTCGACGCCGGCCTACATGCTGGCGCGCGGGCCGGCGGACGTCGACGCCGGCGTCGGCAAGCTCGTCGCCAAGGTGCTGCAACTGTGCGGGTGAAGCCCCGGGCTATCCTGTTCGATCTCGGCGAGACGCTGCTGTTCTTCGGCGGCGTCGATCGGCTGGGCGCGTTCAAACGCGGGGCGCGGGCCGGGCACGCCTACCTCACTGCCCAGGGCTTCCGCCTGGGCAAGCGGGAGTCCTTTGTCCGGCGGCTGGTCGCACGCGGTCGCAAGGCCCTTCTCATCAATCGCATCAGCCGACGCGAGGTGAACATTGCCGACCTGTTCGGCCTGGTCACCGGCCACCTCCAGCGGCGGATGCCGCCGGCGGTCTGGCGGGAGTTTGTCATGCGGATGTATGATCCGCTGGCCAACGTCGGCCGGGCCGACCCGCAGGCAAAAGCCGTGCTGGGGGCGATCCGCGATGCCGGCATCCGCATGGCGCTGATCTCCAACACCTTCGTGCCAGACTTCGCGATTGATGCCCACCTGGCCCGCGTCGGGTTGATCGACTGGTTCCCCGAACGCTTCTACTCGGCCAGCGAGGGCGTCAAGAAGCCGAGCCTGACGCTCTTCCGCCGGGCGCTTGCGGCGATCAACGTGTCAGCCGACGAGACCTGGCATGTCGGCGACGACCTGCTGGCTGACGTGCTGGGGGCCCGGCGGGCGGGCATCACGACGGTTCTGCGCCTTCGGCCCGGCCGGCGGGTCCGCTGGTGGTGGCCGATCCGGCCGGACCTCGTCATCCATGAACTGACCGACCTGCTGAGGATGCTGCAACGATGAAGACCGCCAACGAAATCCTGGCCCGATACGCCGACCGCCTGGCCACACGCCGCGTCGTTTGCGAGCCGGGCCTGACGACGCGCATGCCCGCACTGCTGGCTGATTTCCTGCCGAAGGGCCGGTGGCTGCTGGTCGCTGACGCGAACACCTGGGCCGCCCAGGGCGAGGCGTTGTCGGTGGCGTTGTCGGCAGCCGGTGCGGCGTCGTCGCGGCTGGTCCTCCAGGACGGCGCGGGCGCCGAACCCCTGGTCTGCGACACGGCGCTGGTTGCGCAAGTCGCCAAAGGCCTGTCGGCTGAGCGGGCGTCCGCCGTCGTGGCCGTCGGGTCGGGGACTATTTGCGACACGGTGAAACTGGCCGCCGGGGCAGCCGGTCTGCCGTCCGCCGCCGTCGCGACGGCGCCGTCGATGAACGGCTACCCGTCGGTCATCGCGGCCGTCCTGCGCGACGGCATCAAGCGGACCGACCCCGCCCCGCCGCCGGTCGTGGTGCTGGCGGACCTGGACGTGCTGTGCGCGGCTCCGGCGAGGATGATCGCTGCTGGGCTGGCCGACCTGCTGGCCAAGCCGGTTTCGACGGCCGACTGGACGCTGGCCAACGAATTGCTGGGCGACGCGATCAGTCCCGACGGGTTGGCCGTTGTGGAGGCGTCAGCTGGGTTGGCGGAGGGGATCGCCCCGCGTCTGCCCGCGCGCGAGCCGGCGGTCGTCGCGGCGCTGTTCGAGTCACTGTTCGTCTCGGGCCTGGCGATGGCGGTGTCGGGCAAGAGCAGCCCCGCCAGCGGCGGCGAGCACCTGATCAGCCATTACCTGGACATGACCGCGCTGGCCGGCGGGGCCAGGGCGGGAGGCCACGACCTGCACGGGCTCCAGGTGGGCGTCGCGACGCTGGTGACGGCGGAGTTCTACCGCCGCCTGCTGGCGTGGGACCCCGCGACGCTGGACGTGGCCGCCCGCGTCACGTCGCGTCGCCCGTGGGCGGAGGTTGAAGCCGGCCTGTCCGCCCACTTCGGCCCGACGCTGGGGCCGGTCGTCATCGGCGAGGCCCGCAAGCTCTACGCCGAAGGCGACGCGCTGGCGGACCGGCTGAAGCGTCTCGTGGACCGCTGGCCCGTGTTGCGTCCGCGGCTGGCTGAGCGGCTGGTGGAAGTGGAATCGTTGGAGGCGGAGTTGAAGCAGGCCGGGGCGGCTACGCAATTCTCGCAGATCGGCGTCGGCCGCGAGCGGGCGTTGGCGGCCGTAACCCACGCCCACCACGTCCGCGCCCGCTACACGGTCCTGCACCTGCTGGCGGACCTGGGCGTGCTCGAAGACTGGGCTCGCGACGCGGTAGCCCGGCGCGGCGACGCCTGACGCGTTCGACGGATGGGGCATGGCGCAAAGGAAGACGCCCAGGGAAGGCCTTCCCTGGGCGTCTTTGTTTACATCCAATCAGCGGAGGCTTTCCGAGGGTCACTTCTCCTCGGGCAGCTTGCCGACGACGGCCTGGGCGGCAGCGAGGCGCGCGACCGGGACGCGGAACGGCGAGCAGCTCACGTAGTTCAGGCCGATCCGGTGGCAGAACGCCACGCTCCGCGGATCGCCGCCGTGCTCGCCGCAGATGCCGACCTTCAGGTCGGGCCGCGTCTTGCGGCCGGCAGTGACGGACATCTTCATGAGCTGGCCGACGCCCTTCTGGTCCAGCGACTGGAACGGGTCGCCGGGCAGTATCTTGCCGGCGATGTAGTCGGGCACGAACCCGCCGATGTCGTCGCGGCTGAAGCCGTAGCTCATCTGCGTCAGGTCGTTGGTCCCGAAACTGAAGAACTGGGCCGACTCGGCCATCTCATCAGCCAGTAGCGCGGCCCGCGGAATTTCGATCATCGTGCCGAAGTGGAACGGCAGCTTCTTGGCGCCGTACTTGGCCTTCACCTCGGCGGCGACGCGATTGACGATCGCCTCCTGGTTCTTCAGCTCGTTCACGTCGCAGGTGACGGGGATCATGATCTCGGGCATCGGCTTCTTGCCGGCCTTGAGCAGTTCGGCGGCCGCTTCGAGGATCGCCCGGATCTGCATCTCGCTGACCTCCGGGTAGGTGATGCCCAGCCGCACGCCGCGGTGGCCCATCATCGGGTTGGTCTCGTGCAGCCCCTCGGCCCGCTTGGCCAGGTCATCGAGGCTGATGCCCAGGCTGGTGGCCAGCTTCTGGCGTTCCTCGGCGCCCTGCGGGACAAACTCGTGCAGCGGCGGGTCCAACAGGCGGATCGTGACCGGCTTGCCGTTCATCGACTCCAGCACGCCCTTCATGTCGGACTTGACGTAGGGGAAGAGTTCGTCGAGGGCCTTGCGGCGTTCATCGACCGAGTCAGAGTGGATCATCTTGCGGAGGCGGAACAGCGGCTCCTCGGCGCCCTTGCCGTAGAACATGTGCTCGGTGCGGAGCAGGCCGATGCCCTCAGCGCCGAAGCCCAGGGCCCGTCGGGCGTCCTCGGGGGTGTCGGCGTTGGCCCAGACGCCGAGGCGCCGGGTCGCGTCGGCCCACTTCATCAACTGCTTGTAGGCCGGGTCGCTGTCGGGGTCGGCGGCCTTGAGGGCGAGCTGGCCTTCGTAGACCAGGCCGCGGCTGCCGTTGAGGCTGATCCAGTCGCCTTCCTTGAGTGTCTTGCCGCCGGCGGTGACCGTGCCGGCAGCGGTGTTGATCTTGAGCGCCCCGCAACCGACGATGCAGCACTTGCCCCAGCCGCGGGCGACCAGCGCCGCGTGGCTGGTCATGCCGCCCTTGGCCGTCAGGATGCCCGCGGCGGCATACATGCCGTGGACGTCCTCGGGGCTGGTCTCGTTGCGGACGAGGATGACCTTCTGGCCGGTCTTGCCGAGTTGCTCGGCCTTGTCGGCGGTCAGGACGATCTGGCCGGTCGCACCGCCCGGGCCCGCGGGCAGGCCCTTGGTGAGTGCGGACACCTTTTGCTCGGCCGCCGGGTCCAGCGACGGGTGCAGCAGTTCGTCGAGCTGTGCCGAGCTGACCCGCAGCAGGGCGGTCTTGCTGTCGATGAGCTTCTCCTTGACCATGTCGACGGCGACGTGGACGGCGGCCAATCCGGTCCGCTTGCCCGTGCGCGTCTGGAGCATGTAGAGCTTGCCCTGCTGGATGGTGAACTCGATGTCCTGCATGTCGCGGTAGTGCTTCTCGAGCTGATTGCGGACCTGGACGAGCTGCCTGTAGGTGGCCGGCATGGCCTCTTCGAGGCTGAGCAGATCCCGGGTGTGCTCGGTCTTGTTGGCCTTGTTCAGCGGGCTGGGGGTGCGGATGCCGGCGACGACGTCCTCGCCCTGGGCGTTGACCAGCCACTCGCCGTAGAAGTTGCGGTCGCCGGTGGCCGGGTTGCGGGTGAAGGCCACGCCGGTGGCCGAGTCGTCGCCCATGTTGCCGAAGACCATCGCTTGGACGTTGGTCGCGGTGCCCCACTCCTGCGGGATGCCTTCGATGCGGCGGTAGGCGACCGCGCGTCGGCCCATCCAGCTCTGGAAGACCGCGCCGATGCCGCCCCAGAGCTGCTCGGTCGCGTCGTCGGGGAACTCCTTGCCCAGGACCTGCTTGACCTTCGCGCGGAACTGGGCGCAGAGATCCTTGAGGTCCTCGACGGACATCTGGGTGTCCTGGGTGATGCCGCGCTGCTCCTTCTTGAGCTCCATCAGGTGCTCGAGCTGCATGCGGATGCCCATGCCCTCGGCCGGCTCGACGCCGGCGGCCTTTTCCATCACCACGTCGCTGTACATCATGATGAGGCGGCGGTAGGCGTCCCACACGAACCGCTCGTTGCCGCCGGTCATCGCCACCAGGCCGGGGATGGTCTTCGTGGTCAGGCCGACGTTGAGCACCGTCTCCATCATGCCGGGCATGCTCTGGCGGGCGCCGCTGCGCACCGAGACCAGCAGCGGCTTGTCCGGGCTGCCGAAGGCCAGGCCCATGACTTTCTCGACCTTGACCATCGCCGCCTCGACCTGCGGCTTGACCTCGGCCGGATACTTGCGGTTGTTGGCGTAGTAGGCGGTGCAGACCTCGGTGGTCAGGGTGAACCCGGGGGGAACGGGCAGTCCGATCTTGCCCATCTCGGCCAGGTTGGCGCCCTTGCCGCCCAGCAGGTTCTTCATGTCGGCCCGGCCGTCGGCCTTTCCGCCGCCGAACGAGTAAACATACTTGACCGCCTTGGCCGCCTTCTTGGCCTTGGCGGGTTTGGTCGTCTTCTTAGCCTTCTTGGCTGCCATCGTCTGCTCCTTTGCGGTATCGCGTGAGGGTCACGTCCTGGTTGGCAAATAAAGGGGGCAGTCTAAGCGCCGCTCTGCCCGGTGTCAACAAGCCAGATTTGGCGGGCGTAGGCCCCTTTCAAGACCGTGCGTGGCGCGGCTCCGGACTGGCCGGAAAAGTCCGTTCCAGCTCGCGCAACCCGCTTGCGGCGGGCGAGAAGGGGCGATTCGAGTTCCTGCCGTGCGGCCCCACCGATACAATGCCACAGGCCGCCGGACTTGGAGCTTCGCCATGGATTCCCGCCAACGTGTCGCCCTCTGCCTGTCGCACCAGACCCCAGATCGAGCCCCCATGGACTGCTGGCTGAGCAAGGAGACCTGGGACAAGCTCTCGGCCCGCTACGGCGGCGCCGGCCGCGAGGCGATCCTCAATCGTTTTGATGTGGACTTCCGCTACATCGAAGGGCCTCGATACGTCGGTCCGCCGCTGGCCCGCGGACCCGATGGGGGGTGGGAAGATCACTTCGGCGTCCCTCGCCGCGTGGTGCACTATGGCAGCGGACCGACCGCCGGCAGCTACAGCGAGGTGGCCGCCTCCCCCCTGGCCAGTGCGACCTGCGTCGAGGAAGTGCTGGCCTACCCACGCTGGCCGAGCCCCGATCACTTCGACTATGCCCCCGTTCGCGAGCAGGCGGCCCGCGCCCGCGACGCGGGCCGGGTCGTCGTCTTCATGGGCGACCGGCTCAATCGCTGTGCCCAGCTCAAGCCGGCGATGTATCTCCGCGGGGTCGAGCAGATCCTGATCGATCTGGCGGCCGCCCCGGATATCGCCGCTGCTGTCTTCGGGCGCATCGCCGATTTCTATGCCGAATACGCTGCCCGCACGCTGGAGGCTGCGGGCGGGGCGATTGACATCCTGTTCACTGGCGACGATTTCGGCACGCAGGAAGGACCGTTCATGTCGCCGGCCGTCTGGCGGGTCCAGCTTCGCGAGGGCTTCAAACGCTTCATCGATATCGGCCACACCTTCGGGTGCAAGGTCGCCCACCACACCTGCGGATCGATTGCGGCCCTGATCCCCGACTTCATCGAGTGCGGGCTGGACATCCTCAACCCGCTGCAGCCGGGCGTCGCCGGCATGGACTATGGCGCCATCAAACGACAGTATGGCGACCGGCTCTGTTTCCATGGGGCGATTTCGATCCAGCAGACGCTGCCCTACGGCACGCCCGAGGGCGTGCGGGCCGAGGTCCGCGACCGTTTCGAGACCCTCGGACCAGGCGGCGGGTACATCTTCTGCTCAGCCCACAACATCCAGGCCGACACACGGCCGGAGAATGTCGAGGCGCTGTTTGACGCCTGCCGCGAATTGGGTCGCTACAGTTGATCCCAGGCGCCTTCGCTTCCCACTGCTCAGCCGCACCCTCCCCTCCCATTGTCCGCGTCGAAGACCGCAGATAGACTTGCGTCGATGACTCGGGTCCGAATTGTCGTCGCGACGCTGCGGCTGGCCGAGCGCTGCCTGCCGCCGGCGCTCTTCCGCGGCCTGCTCTGCGCGGCGGCCGCCCCGCTGGCCCTGGCCGATCTGCTCGGGCTCAATCGGCGGTCGCCAACGCCGGCCCTCCTCCTCCGTCTGCCCGGGGGCGTCAGGCCCCGGGGCGGCCGGCTGCGACGATGCGGCCGCTTCTTCATCAAGCGCCTGGCCATGCGCATGTCGCATTTCATGCGATTCATCCCCGAACGACTGGGCCGGCCGCGCTGGCGGGCCCGCTGCCGGATCGAAGGGTTGGATCGTCTGGAGGCGATCCGGGCGACGGGCAGGCCGATCGTCCTGGCGACGCTGCACTTCGGCGGCATGGCCGAGATCTTCCATGTGTTGCGGGCCCGCGGGCTGCCGGCGGCATTCCTGCTGGCGTGGAATCCGCGACGGCAGTTGCCCTTCCGCGTCCGCCTGGACGACTTGGCCGACCGGGTCAGCGGGCTGGAGGGCCTGCCGCACGTGTTCGAGTTGGCCCGCCTCCGCAAGGCGCACGACTTCCTGGCCGGCAGGTCAGACGCCGCGGGCGGGCGGATACTGCTGATCGCCGTCGAAGGCGCGGGGGAGGACGATCCGGTGGTTCCCGGGCCCGGCTGCTCCATCCGCCTGCGAAGCGGGTTCCTGCGCCTGGCCCGAATGACCGGCGCCGCGGTGCTGCCCTGTCTGCTGACGGTGACCGGACCGCTGCGGGCGGTGATCCGGATCGGGACGCCCGTGCCCGACCAACTCGTCGCCAGCCGGGCGCTGCACCGGCAGGCGTGCGAGCGGGTGGTGGAGCAGTGGACCCCCTGGATCGCGGCCGACCCGGAGCAGTGCTCGCCGCTGCTGGTCGCTTCGCTCCTGCCTCCGCCGGGGCAGGCCGAGTCATAGACGCGGGCTCGCGAGACGGTAGAATCATCTGGACCCCACGGGAAGCCACCGCATGTCGGACCGTCCATTCCGTGCAGGGCTGATGCTGATTGCAGCCGGGTTGTGCGCGGTGTCCGGGTGCGATCAGGACGCCGCCCCCGCATCGGGTCCGGTGTCTTCACCGGTCGCGTCGGCCGGTCCCGGCGAACAGCCTGCCCCGACGACGCTGGCGCCGGCCGTCGACGCCCGTGGCGCTCCGGCGTGGCAGACGCTGGACGGCGATTTCTACCGCGAGCAAACGCTGCTGAGCCCCGACGGCCAACTGGCTGTCACCACGCTGGCGCCGCGCAACCCTGAGCACAACTTCTACTGCGTGCAGGTCCGCCTGCATTGCGACGCGCCGGGGGTGGCCGACGTTCTGTTCTCCTGGCCCGGGGGCGAGTTCCCCGACGCCCACTGGAAGCCGATGTTCACGCAGGTCGCCCGCGTGCCGACGGCCGGCGGCGGCGCGGCCCCGGCGTGGCTGCTGCTGGGCTGGACGGCGCGCGGGGCCGCGGACTCCACGCTCTACGCCTGGCTGGTCGCGCCGCGCGGCCGGCGGCTGGCCGT
>JAJVII010000062.1:9361-41494 GCA_022072085.1 Phycisphaerae bacterium | reverse complement strand
CACCAGTTCCGCCGCCTGCGCGTTCGCTACGAACGACGCGCCGATATCCATCTGGCGTTCTTGAAGATCGGCTGTGTCCTGATCTGCTATCGGCATCTTACAAACTCATTCTGTTAGGCGCTCTTAGTCTAATCGGATAGTTTTCTTTGTACGACGTCCTCATTTCGCGTTTGATATAGCGTTCATCGGCTTCAACCTGGGCGATGAAGTCCTGTGCGAAGCCATGTCTCGGAAGGCTTAGGGCGGCAATCTCGCATGGGAAACCTACAGGCAGTTCGATAACGGATGCCGGGTTGCCAGGCCCATTCTTGACGACGGAATTCTCTGCAAAGTCGCGGAGGAGCTTCGAGCCGTCCTCCACGTTAGGGTCTAGAACCACGGCAATCTGGCTTCGGCCAGCCTCTCGCTCGTACGCAAGAATGTACTCATGGGTAGCAGTGATGGCCTCCTGATTCTCTACGTTGCCTTCGATCTGCCAGATGAAGGTCTCGAGGAGGTTGCGTCGCCCAAAAAGTTGATCGCACATTGCGCGAAGATGGCCAATCTCGTCGATCCCGATGCTGATGAAAAGAACGCCGTCAGGCCGCAGAAACTGCTTGAGCAGAGACAATCGGGGGTACATCATGCAGAGCCACTTGTCGTGCCGGCAAAGATCGTCGGCCTCCGGACCGACAACCTGCCTGAACCAACGGCGAATGTCGGGGCTGTTGACATTGTCGTTAAAAACCCATCCCTCTTTGCCCGTGTTGTAAGGTGGGTCGATGTAGATGCACTTGACCTTGCCGGCGTAGTAGGGCAACAGGGCCTTGAGCGCGAGGAGGTTATCGCCCTGGACCAACAGGTTGCCCGCGTGTGGGTCGCCAGCCGATACGTTGCGGTCGCAGCGCAGCAGGTGGTAGGGAACCTTCCGGTGGTGAGCGACGACAGCGTCCTTGCCGATCCAGTCGAGTGTAGGCATGGCGGACAGGTTACGTCAGGGATTGTCGGCTGTCAATTCGAGGGTGGCGGGCCTTCAGTTCCCAGGATCGACGCCAAGGCGGCGCGGTCGTCGGGTGACAGGGCCGCGATAAGCTGACAGACCGCGTGAAGCATCGTGCCGGGCTCGGGGGCGGGCGGCTGGGTGGAGTGGGTGGCCCCTTCGCCTCCCCTGCCCTTGTGGGCGTCGCCGGGCTGACCGGCGAAAGCGGGCTGAGCGTCGGGCGAGTCGGCATTGACACGCGGGGGCATTTCGTCTATGCTTTGCTCGTCGCCAGTGCAAGCAGCAGTGCAAGCGGCTGGCGGCGTTGCCGTAAGTTCTGCGGGTGCGTCACTTAGATTGGTGTGACCGCACGTTGCCAACGTGAATGTCGTGGGTTCAAGTCCCATCACCCGCTTTGGTCGCGGTTGCGACACCGCGATTCAGTAAATCGACTTCCGCGAGGTACCGGCCGATACGAGCCAGGCGTCGGTCGCGGGTCGCATCAAAGGGCTTGGGGTCCAATGCCCCGACCCGGTTTGCCTGGCCTCGGGCTGTGACGCCCGGGCCACTTTTCTTTTAGGCCCCTCACCGGGGCGAACGAGGCTTCCGCCATGGCAGAGGAAAGCGACAAGGACCAGGAGCCCAAGACCGACGCCGCCGACGAAACCGCCGAGGCCGAGGACAACCTGCCCCCCATCGCCGTCACCGTCGAGGACCTGGGCGCCCTGCGCAAGAAGCTCCTGATCGCCGTCCCGCGCGAGCGGATCGACGCCAAGCGCGACGAGTCGATCAAGCAGTTGGCCTCGACCCAGCAGGTCCCGGGCTTCCGCATCGGCCGGGCCCCCCGCCGCCTGATCGAGAAGCGGTTCGGCGCCGAGTTGAACGAGGACCTCAAGACGCAGATGATCGCCCTGGGCTACACCAAGGCCGTCGAGCAGGAGAAGCTCAAGGTTCTGGGCGACCCGGACATGGACGATGAGAAGCTCGATGCCATCACGCTGCCCGAGGAGGGCCCGCTGACCTTCGATGTCACAGTCGAGGTCCAGCCGGAGTTCGAGCTGCCCGATTTGGACAACATCCCCGTCAAACGGCCGCCCGCCGCCGTGTCGGATGCGGAAGTCCAGCAGGCCATCGACCGCTGGCGGGGCAACTTCGCCACCGTCGAGCCGGTTGACGGACCCGCCGCGTTGGACGACATCGTCGTCGCCGACGTCGCGTTCCAGCCCGAAGGCGGCGAGACCCACACCCACGCCAACCAGCAAGTCCCCGTCAGGCCCCAGGCCGTCGAGGGCGTCCCGCTGGAGGATCTCGGCGACAAGCTCACCGGCGCCAAGCCGGGCGACGTGGTGACCATCGAGACGACCGTCCCCGACGGCCACCCGCAGGAAGCCCTCCGCGGCAAGAAGGCCACCTTTACCTTCACCGCGCGCGAGGTGAAGCGCACCCGCTTGCCGGAGGTGGACGAGCAGTTCGTCGCCCGCTTCGGTTTCGACAAGGTGGAGGAATTCCGCGAGTGGATCGGCAGCCAACTGGCCAGCGAAGCCGAGAATGTTCAGAAGCGACAAATGCGCGAGCAGGTATACGATTACCTGCTGGCCGGCACGAACCTGGAACTGCCCGAGGGCGTGCTGTCGCGGATGAAGGAACGGGCCGTCCAGCGGCGTGCCAACGAACTGATGATGCGTGGCGTGCCGCGTGACCAGGTCGCCAAGCACGAGGACGAGTTGGAGGTGGCCGCCGGCGAAGAGGCGACGCGCGAGTTGAAGAGCTTCTTCATTCTGGCCAAGGTGGCCGAGAAACTGGAAGTCCAGGTCGCCGAGGAGGACGGGAACGCCGCCATCGCCCAGATGGCCGCCCAATACGGCATGCGGCCCGACGCCCTGCGGAGCGAACTGGAGCGGCGCGGCTCGCTGAACCAGCTCTATCAGCAGATCCTCGAGCAGAAGGCCGTGGACAAGCTGCTGGAGAAGGCCGCCGTCACCGACGCCCCGGCTGAGGAGTCGGCCGACGCCAAGGAGACGCCCAAGAAGGGCGCGAAGAAGTCGGCCAAGAAGACAGCCAAGAAAGCCGACGACGCGGACGACCAGGACGCGACCTGAGCCAGACGTTCTATTGCGAGGCGTACGTACGATGAATCACAGACCCGGCCTGCCGGCGCTGAACATGGCCGTTCCGCAGAAGTACGGCCAGTACCGCGAGATGACCATCGAGGATCTCCTGCTGGAGAACCGCATCGTTTTCCTGGCCGGCGAGATCGACGAGCGGAGCGCCAGCATCGTCATCATGCGGATGCTCTACCTCCAGAACCTCAACCGCGACCAGGACATCAACCTGTACGTCAACTCGCCGGGCGGCCTGGTCGACCAGACGCTGGCGATCTATGACACGATGCAGTACCTGACCTGCGACATCGCGACCTACTGCATCGGCCGGGCCGAGAGTGGCGGCGCCGTCATCCTGACCGCCGGCACCAAGGGCAAACGCTACGCTTTGCCCAACGCCCGGATGATGATGCACCAGCCCTGGGGCGGCGTCGGCGGACAGGCGTCGGACATCCAGATTCAGGCTGAGGAGATCATCAAGAACAAGCGGATACTCAACGACATCCTGGCGACCCACACGGGCCAGCCGCTGGAGAAAATCGCGTCGCTCACCGAGCGAGACTACTACATGAGCGCCGCCGAGGCCAAGGAGTTCGGGCTGATCGACGACCTGCTGGTCGACGAGCGAGCCAAGAAGAAGACCGAGAGCAAGTAGAAGCAGCCTGGCGGCCGCGCGAACCGCCGTCCGCCCAAATCGGGAGAGCCCATGTCCTACCTGGTTCCCATCGTCATCGAGAAGACCGGCCGCGGCGAGCGGGCCTACGACATCTACTCCCGGCTGCTGCGCGACCGCATCATCTTTCTGGGCGGACCGGTGACCGACGAGTCGGCCAGCCTCATCATCGCCCAGATGCTTTTCCTCAGCAACGAGGACAGCGAATCGGACATCCACTTCTACATCAACTCGCCGGGCGGGTCGGTGTCGGCTGGCCTGGGCGGCGTCTACGACACCATGCAGTTCGTCCGCTGCGACGTCGCGACCTACTGCGTCGGCCAGGCGGCCAGCATGGGCGCGATCCTGATGGCTGCCGGCACCCGCGGCAAGCGGTTCCTGCTGCCCAATTCGCGAATCATGCTCCACCAGCCGCTCATCGGCGGCTCGATCACCGGACCCGCGACCGACCTGGAAATCCAGGCTAAGGAGATCCTGCGGCTGCGCAAGCGCATCTACGAAATCCTCGCCAACCATACCGGCCAACCGATCGACCGCATCGAGCGGGACTGTGATCGCGACCGCTGGCTGGACGCCCAGGAGGCCCTGGACTACGGCCTGGCCGACAAGATTCTCGAACGGATGCCCGAGATCCCCAAGGGCCGCACGCCTGACGGCGAATAGCTCGGCCAACGTGGATCAGGCCCGTTGCCCGATCGGCTGGGAAGGCTTTCTGCCCCGTGAATCGCCGCGTCCGTCGTGTTACAATCCACGCATGGCCGAAACGGACCGCAGCGGGCCTCCTCTCGCATCTCACGACCGCCGCACGCCGGGCGAGCGCGTGCGACTGACTGTCAATTCGATCTTCGTCGTGGTCCTGGTGGCCACGATCGTCCCCTGTGTTTGGCTGCTCCTGACGGACCCGCAGGCCAACCCGGCCCGGGCCCCCGACAAGGTCTACCTGCGGTACATGTTCTGGGGCGGGCCGGAGCAGTTGGACCAGGCCCGGCAGGTGGTCGCCGCGTTCAAGGACCAGCCCGGCAACGCGAACATCGAAGTCGAACTCATCGGCACCAACCGCTTCGCCACCAAGCTGGCCGCCATGATGTCCAGCCACGAGGCGCCGGACGTGTTCCTGATCGCCCCAGTGAGCATTCCCAAGTTCGCCGACCGCGCCGACCCGCTGCTGGTCGAGATCACGGACTACGTCCTCCGTGAGCGGGCCGACATGGACTTCGACGACATCAACGCCGACGCGGTGAAATCGTTCTACTGCAACGGCCGACTCTTCGGCCTGCCGCGTGACTACAAGACCACCGGCATGGCCTACAACGCCGACATGCTCGCGGCCGCCGGGCTTGAGGACCCGAACGACCTTTACGACCGGAACGAGTGGACCTGGGAGAAACTGCTGGAATACCTCCAGAAGCTGACGGGCAGGCAAGACGTCGCCGGCCGGGGCGCGTTCGTGTTCGGCCTGTTCCAGGACAACTTCAGCGAGGGCTACTGGCACAACATCCTGCTCCAGGCCGGCGGCGGCATCTGGAGCGACGACAACCACGAGATGATCATCGACCGCCCCGAGTCCATCCGCGGGTTGCAGTTCGTCTACGACCTGGCCTGGAAACACAAGGTCGCCAAGCCCTGGACCCCCGAGCGGGGAACCGACGACCCGTGGGCCGCCCGGCAGACGGCCATGATGGGATTCCGCGGCTGGCACATCTCGACCTACATCCGGCAGACCTATTCGGAAAAGGACCAGGGGTATCGTTTCGCGTGGGACGTCTGTCCCTGGCCGATGGGCCCGCAACTGCCCGGTCGGCCTGACGCAGTTCGGGACGGCGCCGGCCGCCTCATCGGATACCGCATCCCCAGCGGCCGCGTCGTTACGCCCGCAACGGTCCATTTCGAGAAGTCGGCCGACGGGACGGACTGCTATCGGCTCAGGGGCTGCACCGCCACGGGCATCGGCTACGCCATGAGCACGGACACGCGGCATCGCGAGGAGTCGTGGAAACTTCAGCGATTCCTCGTCTCGCCGCTGGCCCAGCGGATACGGGCGCGGTTCGACGTCATCTATACCATCAGCGGCCGCCGCGACAGCTACGTCATTCCCGGGCCCAACATGCCTTCGCGCGGCAAGGAGGTCCAGGCGTATCTGGACATGGCGATGCCGCCCGGCCATCCCCTCCGCCCGACATTCACCGGCTCGCTCGCCGGGCGAAATGCCCTGCCCCGCTGGCCCAACATCCGGCTGTTCATCGACGCCCGCGCCTATGGCCGACCCGCCGGCGGCGCCCTGGGCCAGGACACCCTGGACCGCGAACTGAGCGACAGCTTCCAGGCCATGCTTCTGGACCCGACCTGCACGCCCGAGAAGGTGGCCGCCGACGCCCGCAAGGCCGCCGACCGGGTCTATCGTCGTTTGCGCGAGAGTCCGTTCCGCAGCAGTTTCAACGATCCATCCCTCGTCCGCCCCCGGGAGCAGGACCCCCTCGGGATGGCCCCGTGAACGGCGCGCGGCGATGGACGTATGAATTTACGTCCGGCGCCCAGGCGGGTATCATGGACCCCAATGACTGAGTTGGCCGTCGAGATACCGATTCACCTTCAGCCCCTGGATATCGTCGCGATTGCCGCGCCACTGGCGATCCTCCTGCTGATCATGGAATGCGCCTATTACTGGCGGTCCGGCCGCCGCCCCGGCGACGTCCGGTCGCGCCTGCTCATCGCCGCGGGCGCTCTGATCGTCCTGATCCCGGCAGCCCTGCTGCTCATCCTGCGATGGCACCCCTGGGCGCTGCTGATCATTGGGGCGGTCCTGGTCGTCTGGGCGCTGCACTCCTACCAGGAGACCACTTCGCCTGTTTCCCGCGAGGTCCGCATCGCCTGCGCCGTCCTGCGGATCGTGGCGATCCTGCTGCTGCTGGCCTATCTCCTTCGGCCGACCATCCAGCACGTCCGCACGCACTACGAGAAGGCCGTCCTCATTCTCCTCTACGACGTGTCCGACTCCATGCACATTCCCGATGCCGGCGGCGACGCCAAGACGCAACGCATCGAAGCCGTCCGACAGGCGCTGAACTCCAACGCCGGCGCCATGAAGAAGCTCCACGATTCCTTCGACGTCCAGCAGTATTCGTTCGGCCGAACCCTGGGCCAGCCGCTCGGCAACCCGGCCGCTGACCTGTCCCTGTCGCCCGACGAAAAGATAGGAGGCACCACGGCCATCGGGCGGGCCATCCAGAAGGCCCGCGAGAACGCCAGCGACCGGAACGTGGCCGGGATCATCCTGGTCACCGACGGGCGCAACACACTCCAGGGCCCCGGCATCGATCCGCAGAAGCTGGCCAACAGCCTCGCGGACGATCCGACCAATCCCATCTACGTCTATCCGGTGGGCGTCGGCCGCGACAAGCCCGACACCGATCGGCCGATGATCATGGCCAAGTCGCTCAAGCTGCCCGGGCGGAAGGTTCCCGCGTTCAACATCATGCAGGTGCACGCCGTCTTCCAGATGGAGAACCTGCCCGATCATCCCGTCAAGTTCGAGTTGCTCCTGGGCACGGGCAAGGACGCCAAGGTCGTCGATTCGCGTGAGGTCACGCTGCCGGCCGGTCAGACCGGCGGCGACGTTTCGTTCGACGTGCAGGCCACGCCGATCCAGACGGGCTTCCAAGCCGTCACCGTCCGCGTCGCGCCCGGCCAGACGTACAAGAACGCCAAGCTGGACGCCGACAAGCAGACGAGCATCACCGACTACGTCCAGGTGGTCGACAACCAGATTCTCGTGCTCTACGTCGAGGGCAAGTTCCGCTACGAGGCGAAGTATCTCACCCAGGCGCTGGCCGGCTCCGACCTCATTACGCTCAATCGCCAGTATCTCCTGACATCGGCCGCCCTGGCCGGCGGCGCCAACCAGCAGTTGCCCCGCACCGAGGCCGACTGGCAGAAGTTCCACGTCATCATCCTCGGCGACGTGAAGGCCGACGTCTTCACCGCCGAGCAGCTCCGCTGGATCGCAATCATGGTCCGCGATATGGGCAAGGGCTTGGCGATGATCGGCGGGCGCGACACGTACGCCGCCGGCGGCTGGTCCAACACGCCCATCGCATCGCTGCTCCCGTTCGACGTCTCCAAGGCCGCCGGCCAACTCGACGCGCCGTTCCACCTCACCCCCACCGACCTGGGCCTGCGGCACCAGATCATGAAACTCGGCAAGGACGACGCCCAGAGCCGGAAACTCTGGGGCCTGTTGCCGACCATCCAGGGGGCCAACCGTTTCCCCGCGACCGCCGAGATCCAGGCCGACCATCCCGCAGCCACGGTCCTGGCCACCACCGAAACGGGCCAGCCCGTCATGGTCGCGCAGCCCGTCGGCAAAGGCCGCACGCTCACGTCGGCCATGGACACGACCTGGCGGTGGCGATTCCAGATTCCCGACGGCGAGGGGCCGGAAGTTCACAGCCAGTTCTGGCGCCAGGTCATCCGCTGGCTGGCCAATCGCGAAGGCAGCGTCTGGGTGCAGACCGACCAGCCGCGTTACTCCCTGAGCAACGTGCGGCTGGCCGACACGTCCGCCGACGACCGCCAGCAGATTCTCGTGACCGCGGGCATCGAGGACCAGATGGGCAACCCGGTCCGCGACCCTGAGGCCACGCTGACCGAGTGGGTGCCGGCCGACAGCGGTTCGCCCAATGCCGAACCGCAGCCTCTCAAGCCGATGAAACTGGCCGGCTTCTACAGCGCAGCCAACAAGCGATACGAGATCAAGCTCCCGCCGCCCAGCCGCGAGGGCAGCTATCGCCTGCTGTTCGAGGCGACCATGCCCGATGGCAAGAAGTCCAGCGCCGAAGCCAACTTCATCGTTGCGTCGATCAATCTGGAGTTGGAGAACCCGTTGGCCGATTTCGAATTGCTGCGTCAGATGGCCCAGCCGGGGGCCGACAAGGGACGCAAGACCTTCGCCGGAATCGACCCCAAGACGGGCCCGGCGATCTACACGGCCAATTCCCTTGGCAAGCTGCTGGACCAGTTCAAGTCCAGCGACTACCTCGTCAAGCGGGAGCAGTTGGAGACCACCGAACTGGGCGACCGCAACCGCTGGCCGATCCTGGTGCTCTTCATCGCCGTGATTGCGACCGAGTGGGTTATCCGCAAGCGGCGAAATCTCGTCTAGACCCTGCCCGGCCTGGCGCTCCCGGGCCCGATTCACTTCAGGTCGTAGAGGCTGTTGTCTTCGTCGAGGAATCCGCAGGCCGGGGCGATCTGGGCCTCCTCGGCGGTGCTCCAGGTGTGCGTGCACCGCTTGCTCAGCGACGCCGCGTGCCCGTCCACGAAGACCACGTTCGTCATCCCGTTGTGGCGGAACCCCTGCGTACCTGCCGAGCGGTTCTGGAACTTATCCCCGGACCACGGCATCGGCGAACGCATGAACTTGTTCGCCCCGGAGCGATATTCGCCGTCGCCGAACAGGGCGCAATGGTCTGGCGACATCACGTCTTCAAGCCTGGCCGGCGATTTGACCGTCTCGTTCTGCCCGTGGCCGATGAAGCTGATGTTGTAGTTGTAACCCGTAAAGGGATCCGCCAGCGAGTTGGACACGCCCGCGAACGACGGGCATTGCTGCATGCTGCTGACGTCCAGCCCCTCCCACAGCAGTCCCGGCTCGACGGAAACCACCTTACCCGTTCCCTTGGCGATCGTCGTCTTGTAGTCCCACTCATAGCGGACCTTCGTCGATGCGTCGGTGCTGATTTCCCAGTAGGCGGGTGGGAAACTGCCGTTGTTCCGCTCGACGTATTCGTGCGCGATGATCGCCATCTGCCTTAGGTTGCTCAGACACTTGATCCGCCGGGCCTCCTCGCGCGCCCGTCCCAGCGCCGGCAGCAGCACGCTGACCAGCAGCGACAGGATCGCGACGATGACCATCAGTTCGATCAGCGTGAAGGCCCACGCGCCAGGCGCCGCCGGCAGCGGCCGGCGACGCCTGCGCCCGCGGGCACTTGATCGGATTGCCGAGGCGTCATGTTGCCTCACAGCCGATTCCTTCCTATGAACGTCGGCGACGCCAGACCGAGCAGGCGGCCCCGCCCAGCACGAGCAGCGCCACGCTGGCCGGCTCGGGCGCCGGCTGCGGCAGCAAAGCCAGGTTGTTCACCGCCACCGCGTCGATGACCGCATAGCTGTCGATGAACTCCTGGCCGTCGTCCGGGACCGAGAAGCGGATGTACTGAATCTGGCTCAGACCCGTCCCGCCCAGGTCGATCCAGGTGCCGCCGCCTGACCCGTCCAGCAGCGTCAGTATCCCGCTGTTGTCCAGGCCGTCGAACGCCGACAGCCCGCCGGCCGGAACGAAAGCCTTGCCGAAATCGGCCTCCTGCGTGCCGCGGACGGAATCGAACGGGCCGCTGTCGGTGTAGAAGTTGGCCGGGATGTCGAACGTGATGCTCCCAAGGCTGACCCAGTGCGCGTTGTCCGCGCTCACCTCGACGACGGCCGAATGCGTCGAGGTCGTCAGCGCCGGGTCGTAAGCCTGGCCGTTCGGGTAGCTCTGGTCATAGAGACTGACGTTGGCGATGACGCCGATCTCGTACCCCGCGCCGACGTATACGGGCGCGGCGAACTTGAGCGTCAGGTGGCCCTGCTCGCCGACGGCGACGATCTCGTCGCGCTCGTAGGCGCCGCTGAACGGGCTGAGCACGCTGGGAAACCCGTCGGTCTCGCCGGTCAGGCCGTCCGGCGAACCGACGGCGACCTGCGGCTGGTCGTAGTGAAGCGAAGTCCCGAAGATCGTCGGCAGTTCGTTGACGCCGGGATCATAGCTGACCACTTCCGACGCGAAGACGGCCGCCTGGGCCGTCACAGGCGCAGCCGCCAGCGCGGCGCAGATGCAAAGCAATGCGATAGGAGTGAACGGACGCATGACAAATCCTCGCGAAAAGGCGATCAAAGGTTGTGGGGCAGGCGGCCGGCATCGGCCGCCCCGCGGGTCGGATATGACAGCGGGTTGTCAGTCGGCGGGCACCATCGCGCAACCTCCTTTCGGGCGAAGAGGGTTGTGCCTCAAGGCGACCGGTCTCCTGGCTTACGGCTCAAGCCGACCCGGCCTTCCCATCCCGACGAATCGGAACAGTGGCCCGTTGGGCCGACCTCCTCCTCGATACGGAGGGGCCGATCACAGTGGCGCGACCGCGGCGGATTCTCACCGCCTTCCCGTTCGTTGCCTTGAGAACGGGGAAACTGGATGTCACATGAAGCGGGGCTTGCGGGTGGGCTCTCTCATCCGGCCACCAAACACAAAACCCGCGCTCACGCGCGGGCAGGTTCGGCAAGCCAGACAACGGCGATCTGTCGGCCTGCAACGATCCTGCTCTCCCGTTCTGCCGGGAGAGCCACGCGAGAGCGTTGCTTCCTTCGGGCGTCTCGCCCGATCGTAGCAGGCAGGTCTTCTGGCTTACGGCGTCGTTCGGTCCGGCCTTCCCGTCCCGGCGATTGCCGGAGCAGTGGCTCGGACATTCCCTCGTCCGGCATTTCGGATCGGGGGGCCGTTCACAGCGGCGCGTCCGCGGCGGCTTTTCACCGCCTTCCCTTTTTCGTCCCGCCCGTGCGGGAACCTGCAACACCGGAAATATACCCCCTCCAGCCGACAAAGCAACTCAAAAGACCGATTCGACTCACTTTGCAGCGATAGCCTTGACAGGCGACGCGCTTGCGTTAGAATGCACTTTCTTGCTCGACAGCGGCCCGCTGGGCGGCATCGAGCGACCCGATGCCGGGTCAGTTCGCGGATGTGGCGGAACTGGCAGACGCGCTGGCTTCAGGTGCCAGTGGGGTTTACCCCCCGTGGAGGTTCGATTCCTCTCATCCGCAGTGCATACCATGCAAACGCCTGTCGGCCGGTTCTTCAGGGACCGGCCGATTGCGTTTGCGGCGCCGACGCGGAAACGGAAGCCGCAGACGCCGCCGGCGGCACGACGACATAGTCCCTGACCCGCAGGCCCAGTGGGCCGAACCATCCGCTCTGGCCGCCCCGATCAGCCTGGGAATCCAGCACGAACAGCCGCCGGCCGAAGTTGGTCAGGATCAGCCGCTCGCCGTCGATCAACTGAAACTCCTGTTCGCGCGTCCACGCCCGGCGCGAGGGGATCGTCGGAACGCGCATCCCCTGAGCCCATTGCCGCAGCCACGCGTCGCGGTCGGCCTGTCGAGCAGCCTGGGCCTCGGGCGTCTCGCGGTAGCTCCACCGGGGAAGTTCGGACGGCAGATCGCGAGGGCGACAGGCGTCCCGCGGCAGCACATCCCCCGCCGGCACGCCCAGCAACAACGCCAACTCGCGTGCGCTGGCCGGCAGACTGGCCCCCCCACCCCCGGCCGGCTTGCTCAACGGCCGATAGTCGCGCCGCCCATCCCCCATCGCTATCTGCAACACCCCCTCGGCCTGGACAAAGACCAGCCTCGCAGGCCGATCTTCCGAGCAGACGATCCAGAAGCTCTCGAAATCGTCGGGCGCCGGGCCGGCCCATTCCACGCGGCCATCGCTTCCGTCGGCCCGCACGGACAGCACGACCGGCCCGTCGGCATCGACATACCAGATACGTTCGGGCGCCGAGGCAAGGCTCTGTCGCACGTGCGACTCGCTGACGATCTGTGCGAAGTCCCCACGGTCAGCCGGCTGGAATCCCCACAACAGGGCGCCCGCCAGCAGGTAGGTCAGGAGGCACTCGGCAGCCACGTAGAGCGCCAGACTCGTTTGGCGAAGTTGCTCCGGCCGCGGGCGGCGGAGGTTCAGCCCCCAGACGACCAGCGTCTGGGTCGCCACCGCCATCAGAAGGAACGGCAGCAGGTCGAGCGTCAGGGCCGTCAACTCATGCTCGAACCACAGGAGGGGATCGTCCGCCACCGGGACCACCCAGGCCCATGTCTCGCCCAGCCACAGTCCGAGCAGCGACGCTGACACGAACGACCCCAGGTTGGCCGACACGAAATAGCCGATCGACCGACGTAGTCCCATCCGCTCGGTCGGGTCACCCAGGTGACTCAGCCTCCCGGCCGCCAGGGCGATGAACGGCCACATGACCAGCAGCGAGAACAGCGCCGCGCCTGCGCCCAGGGCCCCCACCCCCCCGCCTGAGATCATCGCAAGGTTCATTTCGCCCCCGCGCTATCCGCCAGCCGGCGTCAGCCGGATCATGCCGCAGCCGGCAGCCGCTTTGAAGACTTCCACGAGGTTCCCCGGCGCCTTGCCCCATTCGGCCGCCGTCAGCCGACGAAGTTGGGCGATGTTGCGATGGCCGTCGGCCCAATAGAGCGCCGACGCCAGTCCGCTGCTCCAGTTCACGCCGCCGAACTTCGCTTCCAGTTCCGGCCCGCGGCCGTCGAACTTCAGCACGCCGCGGGTGACGCGGTGAACCACCAGCGCGTCGTCGCCATCAGCCGGTGTCGAGGCCAGATCAGGCAGCGGCTCGTCGAAGCCCGGCAATGCCTCATCAACGCGGGCCCGCAGGGCGTCGGCTGACTTCTGACTTTCGCACAACTCTGCACAGCGCCGCGCAGCCGCCTTGGCGGCATAGTTGGCCAGCCAGGCGGCGTCGTCGGCCGGTTTGGCATGCCACGCCGCCCGAGCCCGGCTGATCGTCGCGTCAGCCAGCCAGTTGCCTTCGGCGTCGCCCGCAGAGGCGAGGAAGTAGAGATACGCCGTCGCCAGCGTGGCGTGCCAGAGCATGGCCTGGGGGTCGATGGTCCTCAGGTCGTCGCCACTGGAGTGATAGTAGGGGTTGTTCTTGATCGGCCGACCGATCCACGGACAAGGCACGCCGAACGCTGGATCGCCGATCATGTCGTCCGCGACCCCGGTGTAGGCCTTGCGGACGAACGCGACACCAGGCCCGCCGACCGCGGCCGGCATGCGGTCGCGAATCAACTCCACCAGGTCGTTGACGTAGCTCGCGTTGGTCGGGCTCTGGGCGAAGAGCGTAACCGGACGGTCCGGGCCTATGGCGTCGCCGATCAGGTCCAGGTGCAGGCCCGCCAGCGTCCGCCCCAGCGAATCGCGGAGGCAGGCGTAGCCGAGCATGCCGTAGATTTCCGCCGACAGCAGCACGCGCATCGACCGCCGCGGCCGAGGCAGGCGACCCTCGTCGATCAGCCCGGCCAGCACGCGGATCGCCTCGAGCATCACGGCGCAGCCGCTGGCGTTGTCGTCGGCGCCAACCTCGGCGGCGTGCCCGAGCACGAGGACTTCCTCGCCCGATTCACGCCCGCGAATCACGCCGGTGCTGACGGGCAGCACGCCGGCGTGGACCTTCGTGTCGGCCCATACGCGCAGGACGACGCACTGGCCACCGGCGACGCGTTCAGCCAACTTCTCGCCGATGACCGGCGACAGAACGAACGCGGGGATCAGCGGCTCGTCGGCCAGCACGCCCCAGCCGCCCGGATGGATGCTGAACGAGTTGGCCCAGCAGGTCGCAGTGCGGTCGGTGATGTGCTCGCGCAGCCAATAGCTCACGACCGCCGCCGCCCGCCAGGTCTGCAACGCCACTCGAAGGCTCGTGGGGTTCCCGTCGGTCAGGACGATCTTGCCCTCAGCGGCGCCGGCCGCGTTGGGGTCCAGCGACGACGCCAGCACGACGTCGGCCGTGATCCCGTCCGGCGGGGTCGGCCCGGACCACTGCACAACGCACTGCGGCACGCGGGTCCAGTCGGCCAGAAGTTCATAGGCGGGCGCGACGACTTCAACGCGCGCGCCGGCGCAGTCGAAGGCCATCGGCATGATCCAGTTCTCGCAGCGCGTCCGCCCGTCGGCCGGTATCTCGACGATCTCGGCTTCATCGGCGCCGGCGGCGAGCATCTGGCCGCGGGCGTATTCCTGCGTCCGCATGAACGCCCCGTGCGTGCCGATCCGGTCGGTCTGCCAGATGCCGGCGGTGTAGCGCAGCAGATGATGGTCCGACACACGGTCGGCCAGCACTTCGATCAGCGGTTTGAGGGGGTCGTCGCAGTTGGCCATGTCGTCTCCTTGTCCCCGGGAAACGCTCATGGTTAGCAAAATCCGGCGCAGTGGGCAACAGGGCGCCGACGGGATTGTCGGGGGCGCCGGCTGGATGAACCGCAGAATCGGCGGCCTTCAGCGGGCAGCCGACGCCCGGTCGCGCAGGGCCTCGATATTGTCGCGGACTTCCTGGGCCATGCGGCTGTTGGGGAACTCCTCGATGATCTGCTGGCCGGCGGCGATGGCCTCGTCCCAGTTCTTCTCGGATACGGCGATGGAGAACTGGACGCCGAGGTTGTGAAGCTTGGCCCGGAAGACCCCGCGGGCGGCCTCGCGCAGGCCCTCGGCTTCGCCCGGGGTCAGGTATTCGTCGAGTTCCTTCAGCAGTTCGATGCCACGGTCGAGCTGGCTTCGGTCGATCGTCTGCTGGAATTCGGTGAGCAGGTGGCGCTTGTGGCCGTCCCACGCCGCCTGGATGCGATTGCCCAGGTCGCGAACCTCGCGGTTGCCCGGGAACATGCCCATCAGCCGCTCGGCTTCCGTCCGGGCCGCCTCCCAGTTGCGGGCGCTGAGGTTCTCGCGGAAGGCGCCCATCTCGCCGGCCAGTTCCGCCTTGAGCGTCTCTGCCCGCTGGCGGTCGATCTCGCCGCGAAGCCGCTCGGCCTCCTCGTGGTAGCCGAACGCCCGAGCCATCTCGTCGACCAGGTGATAGGCGGCTTCCCAGTCGCCCTTGGTGATGTCCTCCTGAATGGCCCGCCGCAGCGCCTCGCGTTCCTTCTCGCGGAAGGCCACGGCTTTGGCCCGGTCGCTCACCAGAACGCTCTCGTGGATCGACTCCAGCAACTGCGACTGGCGGCGGAGCAGCTGCTCATGGAGACCCGTCGCCGCCGCCTGCTGCTGATGCTTCAACGTGGTGACCAGCAGTGAGACCACGGCAGCCAGCGTCGCGGCGAACGCCACCAGCGTCAGCGCCAGCAGGACGGTGACCAGCTTGCCCAGGAATACTGATTCCGCGAAGGCGTTGACGATCCACGCAACGGCCAGAACGCCGCTGAGGGCGATGAAAGTTCCCGCTGCCGGCAAGACCCACTGGCCCGCTTGTCCCGGTCGCTTCGCCATGTTGACCTCGTTACTTGAGTTACGTGCGGACATGCGTCTCATCTAAATGTAAGACGCAGGGGGGGTAATGTCAATACGGGCGGAAACGGCGGCCGTCGCAGGACGTGCCGCTCAGGGGAGCAGTCGCTCGCCAGCAGGCGCCGCGGGCCGGCGGATCGGCCCGGGCCGGTCGATCTGTCGGCGGCAGTTGTGAAACCGCCCGGCGACAAGTCCCAGGAAGACCCAGCAGGTTACGGCGGCGAACACCCATGTCCATGTCGATTCGGGCAGCATGACATCCTCTTGCACAGACGGCGGCTGTCTCTATTATCAGCCAGTCGGCGGCGGGACTTTACCCCCGCCGCCCTTATATTGCCCCGATGGAGGCCGCCATGGCTGAATGTCGAATGGAATGGCTCAAGCCCGACGATTATCGGCGGATCAAGCGGGAGACGCCTATCGCCTACCTGCCTTGGGGGGCCCACGAGTGGCACGGGAAGCACGCCGTCCTGGGGTTGGACTCCCTCAAGGCCGACTGCATCTGCCTGGCACTGGCCCAGCGCACGGGCGGCGTGGTCTTTCCGCCCGTCTATTGCGGCCACGGCACGATGCAGCGGCATGGACAGGACTGCACACTGGAGTTCCCCGTCGAACTCATCGAGCAGATGGCCCGGCACTACTTCCTGCAACTCCGGGTCGAGGGCTTCCGCGTGGTGGTCGCCGTCCTCGGCCACTACGGGCGCGACCACGTCCGGGCGATCCAGCGGATGGCCGAGTGGGTCAACAGCGACTTTGCCGGCGTCCTGCGCGTGATCGCCGAGCCCGACTACGCGTGGACCTCGCCCGAGATGCCCGGCGACCACGCCGGCGCCAACGAAACCAGCTACATGATGCACTTCGCGCCCGACTCGGTGGATCTCTCACGGCTGCCAAGCGTGGCCGACTCGCCCCGGCTGGACGCGAAGGCCGAGGGCGTCGGCGGCCCGGACCCGCGAACCGAGGCGTCTGCCGATCGCGGCCGGCGGCAACTGGAGATGCTGCTGGAGCATGCCGTCCCGCAGATCCAAGGGGCCCTGGCGGGCCTACGCTGACGGCCCTTTGACCGTAAAGCCGAGTTGTTCGAGGTGGAAACGAAGCACGCGGGCCTGGGAGGGGTTCAACTCCGCCTTGGCCGTCAGTTCCGCAAAGCGGGATTCGGAAATCCTCGTCGGCCCGCGGTCGGTTTGCAACGCGTCGACGATCCCCCCGACCCGCTTGAGCCAGGCGAACTCCGGCACATCCATCATGGCCAACGGGTGCGATGACTCGCTGGCCAGGGCCCAGATGTACATCATGGCGCAGTTGGGACCGGCCACGACCGGATGGGCCGCCCCGGGGATCGCAAACGCCGTCCGGTGCCCGACGACGTAGGCGCGATCAAGCCCCTTGTCGTCGAACAGGAACTGCCCGCCATACGCCCCCCAGGGCCCTGCCCCGTCACGAACGTCGGCCAGGTGGTAGTAGATCTCCTCGTGATCGCTCTGCGCGTCAACCGGCACGGGGGCGTCGTGAACATGCAGCGGCGTGCCCGACCAGAGCCCCGGCGGACTGTACGTCTCGCCCAGGATCAGGTTGCTGGTCACGTCGACAGGGGTCGCCAGCGTCACCACGTCGCGGCGCCAGACCGTGCTGCCGCGGCTGACCAGGGGGCGGTGCTCGTCACAGACCACGCAGGCGGGCGGACGATCGGCGAACGCCGGCGCGGAAAACGCCACGGCCTCGCCCTTCCCGTCCAGCACAACACGGGCGTGGCGCGGGACGTAGATCGTCGTCGCGCTGCATCCGCCAGGCCAGGCATCGAACGGCCCCTGTCCGCGGTCGCCGGCAAACTCCACGTCCGTGCCATTGACCGAAATCCTGACCTGCCATCGGCCGGTGACCGGGACGATCAACTGCTCGCGGTCGCCGCTCTCGAACACGGCTGGCTGCCCGCCCAGCGCAAATGCCTCCATCCCCAGGACGCAGAGCGGGACGCGATCGTCGTTGCAGTCCAGCAGGACGGCCGAGTTTCGCCCGTCCCATCGACGGACCGGATCGACCTGGCCCGCCTGAATCCGATCGCGATAGAGGTCCATCGTCTTGTGCATGGCGACTCCTTGCGTGCGACCGGCCCCGGCAACTCCTCCGGTCGCGTTGGCACAGGTTAGCAGTTGGCTCGCGGTTCTCAAGCCTGAAGGGATTCGGCGTGGCGACGGGCGGGGCGCTACTCGTGCCGAAGGGCCTCGATGGGGTCCATGTTGGCGGCCCGCCAAGCGGGGTAGAGACCGAAGATGATGCCGACGCCGGCGGCAATCGGGAACGCCAGCAGAACCTGCGACACCCGCACGATCGCTTCCTGGTCCTTGAACAGCGGGACCTTGGGCACCCAGTACGGCGAGGTCAGCCCGGCCAGCACGCCGAACAGCCCGCCCAGCAGCGTCAGCACGAGGGCCTCGATCAGGAACTGGGTCACGATGTGGCTCTTGCGGGCGCCCAGCGCCCGGCGGATGCCGACTTCGCGCGTCCGCTCGGTCACGGTCGCCAGCATCACGTTCATGATGCCTATGCCGCCGACGATCAGGGAGATGCCGCCGATGGCCGCCAGGAGGATCGTGAAGTTGCGGGCCGATTCCTCGGCCTGGCGGATCGCCTTGAGGGGCACTATCAGTTCGTAGTCGCCGGTCGGATGATATCGGCTCAGGACGTTGTCCAGCGCCCTTGCCCGGGCCTCGACGATGCTCATGTCGGAGACCTTGACGATGATCTCGCGAAGCGCGACTTCTTCGGCCGTGCGGTTGCCGCTGCGGGCCGAGATGTCCAGCGGTCCGTAATACGTCATCAGCGTCTGAAGCGGTATGTAGACGTTCTTGGAGAGGTCGCCCAGCTTGAGCTGGCTGCGGGCGGTCTTGTCGCCCTGGTCGGCCATCACGCCCACAACGCGAAAATACCGCTGGTCGATCTGGACCGTCTGACCGATCGGGTCCTCCAGGGGAAATAGCTCGCGGGCCGCATTCGCACCGAGTACCGCGACCAGGTTCACGCGGCCGGCCGCGTTGTCCATGTCGGAGATCCATCGGCCGCGCGTCTCGTCGGCCAGCCTGAAGTGCTGGGCTGCTGCATACCACGACACCGTCCCGACGACCCGCCCGTCGCTGTAGCGGCGGCTGCCGTGCCACACGTCCTTCCGCAGGTCGCGGACGGGGACCGTCAGGTTCACGTCCGGCACGGTCGAGCGTATGCGCTCCAGGTCGCCGTAGGTCAGTCCGTATGACACCGCGAACGACCGGTTGTTGCTGGAATCATCCTGCTTGGGCGGCTGGATCGAGTGGATGATGATCGTGTCGGCGCCCAGGGTGCGGAACTGCTCCTGGGCCTTGTGGCTGGCGCCCTCGCCGATGGCCAGCATCACGATCACTGCGCCGACGCCGCAGAACACGCTGAGCGCCGTCAACGCCGCCCGCATGGGGTGCAGCAGCAGGCTTTTGATGCCCATGCGCATCGCCCGCGCCAGCCGCAGCCGCCGCCGCAGGGCGTCGCCCAGTCGGCCAATCGCGCCTGTGTTGCCGGAGACGGAACTCACGCTTCCACCTCCAGCCCAAACCGCCGGCGGCGTTCGGCCGCCGTCTCGATGTTGACGATCCGCCCGTCGGCCAGGTTCAGCACGTGCCGGGCACGGTGGGCGATGTCGTCCTCGTGGGTCACCAGGATGATCGTCGTGCCCGCCTGGTTGAGCGAATCCAGCAGGTCCATGATCTCGCCCTGGGTGGCTGAGTCGAGATTGCCCGTCGGCTCGTCGGCCAGGATGACCAGGGGGTCGTTGATCATCGCCCGGGCGATGGCCACGCGCTGCTGCTGGCCTCCGGAGAGCTGGGCCGGACGATGGTCGGTCCTGGTTTCCAGTCCGACCATGGCCGCCAGCTCATAGGCGCGATGGCGGGCCTGGGAGGTCGAGCCGCCCTGGTAGACCAGCGGAAGCTCGATGTTCTCGATCACCGTGAGTTGGGCGATAAGGTTGAAGGACTGAAAGACGAACCCCAGCCGCCGCGACCGAGTGTCGGACAGGGCGTTGTCGCTGAGCGTGGCTACATCAATCCCGCCCAGCAGGTAGCGCCCGCCGCTCGGGCGGTCCAGGCACCCCAGCAGGTTCAGCAGCGTGCTCTTGCCCGAGCCGGACGGGCCCATGATCGCGTAGTAGTCCCCCTGCTGAAACGACAGCGACACACCATTGAGCGCGCGAACCGTCTGCGTGCCCATCTGGTAGTACTTGCGAACGTCTATGAGTTCTGCGACAGCTTCCATTGCCATGGCCATGCGTGGGCCGACGGGCGTCAGCCTTACCCTCCCATCCCCGGGCTGCTGCCCCGCTGCCCGCCGCCGCCGTCGCCGTTGTTCTCCCGGTCCTTCCGACGCTGCTCCATCGCCTGGCGGCGGCGTGCCATCTCCTCTTGGCGTTCCTGCGGCGTCATCTTGATAAGCCGGTCGGCCTCGTCGTTCCGCCCGCGCTGGCGCAGCATGTCGACGACGCGCTGCTCCTCGGGCGTCAGCGAGGACTCGTCCGGCTGGGTGGTCGCCAATTCGCCGTCGGGCTGCGTCGTGGCCCCCGGCACGCGATTTGCGTCCGGGCCCGGCCGGCTGCCCATGTTGAGGATCGGCCGAGCCACGGGTTCGGGCATCTCGAAATCAGCCTTTTCGACCGGGATCTGAAGGGCGTTCGGCGGCTCCGCCAGCAGCACCTTCTGCCCCGTCTTCAGGCCACCCAGGATGTGAACCATCTGGTCGTTGTCGACGCCAACCCAGACGGGAACGCAACGCAGCTTGTGGCCGTTCACGACATAGCAGACATGCTGCTCGCCGCGCGGGAAGACCGCCTGGATCGGCACCTGGAGAGCGTCGTCGATCTGCTGGACCAGGACCTGCACGTTGCAGCGCATGCCCGGCCGCAGCCAGCCCGGCGGATCCTCGACCGTCACGACGACCTGGAACTCCTGCACGCTGCCGCCTCGCCACCAGGCCTGCTGCGTCGGCAGCACGCCCACGCTGGTGACGTGCCCGCGGAGCACGGTCTCCGGCCGGGCGTCAACCTTCAGCAGGGCCGGCTGGTCGTTCTTGATCAGCGAGACCTTCGCTTCCGGAACGTTCACGTCCGCGACCATCCTGGTCAGGTCAGGCATGCGAATGATGGTCTCGTTCTCGCGGGCCTCGTAGCCGACGTCGATAGGGTCCTGGTTCCACCGGTTCCGCTCGCCCGTCGAGGCGTAGACGACCAGCCCGGGGCCGGGCGAAAGGATCACAGCCGTCGCGATCTGCCGCTCGATCTTCTTGAGCTTCACGTCCTCCAGGCCGTAGGCTTCCTTCTTGGCTTGGAAGTCGGCGCGGGCCTTGGCCTCGCGGGCCTCGGCGCGATCCCTGGTCCGCTGAAGTTCGGCCTTGGCTTCCTTCAGGTTCTCCTCGTACTGCTTCAGATCCTTCTTGTGCGTGTATTCCCGGAGGACCTCCAGCGCCTTGGTTGCCAGTTCGCAGTCCAGTTCGAATTTCTTATAGGCCAGCTTGTCGGCGTCCAGGTCGCTCTTGCTGATGTAGCCCTTCTCCATCAGCTTCTGGGAATCATCCAACTGTGTCTTGGCCCGCTGGAATTCCTCCTGGGCCAGCGTGATGGCGTTGGTCGCCTGCATCTCCTGCTGCGGCCAGTCGCCCTTCACGTACTTGTTGTAGTCGGTCGCGGCGAAGTCCGCTTTCAGGTTCGCCTGGTTGAGATCGCTCTCGTTGGTCGCCAGTTGAATGTCCAGCTCGCGCTGGGCCAGTTCCATGGACGCCTGCGACTGCTTGACCTGGATCTTCTGATTGTCCCGCCGCGTCATCAGCTCGCTGGAATCCAGTTGCACCAGGAACTCGCCGGCCTTCTCGATGCGCGTGCCCTCTTTGACGATCTTGAGAATCATGTTGCGGCCCTCGAGTTGGCTCTTGAGGTCCACCGTCTGATCGCTGCGCATCGACCCGTCAGCCGACACCAGCACGCGGAACTCGCCGGTCGTGACGTCGGCTGTCGGAATGTCCTTGAACGCTGACGGGGTGGACAGCCTCGACATCCCCCACCACGCCAGGGCGACAACCGCAGCGATGGAGACGCCGACAGCCGCCAGCCCCGCGGGCGACATACCCAGCACGCGGCCTTTGCGGATCTCCGGCGCTCTCATCATCGGGCTGACCGGCGAAGGCTCAGCCCCCGTACGATGCGCACGCCCGGGTCGCGCCGGGGTCGCGGGTTCGGTATCGACATCAACGGTCGGTTGTGGGGTCATGATACGTCAATCCCGCCGGCTCGACCTGAAGCACCTCCATGTCGCGCAGCAGTTCGAGCCGGGCAATGTGGTAATCCACCAGGGCCGCGGTCTGGGCGTTCTGGGCCTCTACCAGGGCGCTCTGGGCTTCCAGATAGTCGCGCGTCGTCGCGCGTCCGAGTTTGAGCAGCAGGGCCGTCGACTCCACGCGTCGGCTGGCCAGCTTGACGGCCGATTCCTGGATGCGATAGCTGTTGACCGCCCGTGTCACCGATCGCACGCGGTCGCGGACATCCCGGCTGACCTGGTCGATCCGGTCGGTCAGCGAGCGGCAGGCGGCCCGCCAGTCGATGATGGCCGTTCGGAAGGCGTTCCGCTCGTCCAGCCGGTCCAGCGGCAGGTCCAGCAGCGCCCCGATCGAGTAGACGCCGTTGCCGAACCGGAACTTGATCGGCTTGTTGTGGCCGGCTTCAGTCCCGACGTCCGCCGATGCCGTGAGATTCAGCCCCGTCCGCAGCGCGTCGGCCGTCACGTAGACGGTCCGGGCCGCGTCCTCGACCTGGTCATGGACGGTCATCAGGTCCAGCCGGTTGGACAGGGCGCCGCTGACCGCGTCGGAGGCGTCAGGAATCTTGAACTCCAGGCTGTGCGCCGCCAGCCGATGCAGAGCGGCCGGATCGGGCACGATCGGCCAATCCGTCGGCACGCCCAGGACCCTCCGGAAATCGTCCAGATCCCGGTTGTACTGGGCGATCGCCACCACCCAGCGGTTGCGGGCGCGCAACTCATCCTGCTGCGCCTGGTCCACCTCGAACTGCGGCAGTCGGCCGGCCTGGGCGAACGCCTCGGTCCGCTGCCGGGCCCGGATCAGATTGGCGTAGTTGTTTCGCTCGTTGGCCACCTGGTCGCCGGACTGGAGCACCTGGTAAAAACTGGTCGCGATCGAAACCGCCAGTTCCCGCTTGTATCGCTCGAATTCGCGCACCGCGTACGTGACGTCGCGGTCGGCCTGGATCAGCGGCTCAGCCGCTACGCGATAGCCGGCCCCGCGAAGGATCGGCTGGCTGAGAGCCAGGTTGATCGCGGAGTCAGCCGACCGCCCGGTAGGATCGGTGAAGACCTCGAACAACGTATTGCTCACCGTCAGGGCCATGGCCCCGCCGGTAGTGAAGTTGCGACTAAAGCCCAGCGCCGAATCGACCGACCCGGAGCGGGACTTGTTCTCGTCCTGCACCAGCGACGCGTCGACGGTCCCGAAGAATTGGCTCTCGAACGTGTGCCGCTGACCGGTCAGCCGAAGCGACGCGAGGTAGACGCTCTCCTTCTCGTTCTGGAAGTTTCGCGAATTCAGCGCCGCCAGTTGAAGCGCATCCAGCAGATCGATCCGGCGCATGTCCGGCGGCAGATTGCCCGGCTCGACGAACAACCGCCCGCCGCTGGCGATCGGCGGGATCTCCACCTCGCCCATGTCCCAGCCCGCCGCGTCGGGCTGGGTGGAGGGCGTGCTCTCCGGCTGGGTTGTCGGCAGACCGGCTGCCGGCGGCGAGGCGTCGATCAGTTCGCCCACCGGCGGCACGTCCACGCGCGAGTCGAACATCGCCGACATCTGCACCTGCGCCGGCATGCTGGTCCCCATGACCGCCAGCCTCGGCGGTCCGCCCGACGCCCCCATGGCCGATCCCGACTCCCGCGGCGACATCGCCTCCGGCGACAGCGGCCGATCGTAACCGCGTTCCTGAAGTTCCTTGTCCATGTCCTGCGTCGCGTCGATGCTGAAGGGGTGCTCCCGTCCGAGCACCTCGCGCTGCTTGAGGCCGATGATCCGGTAGGCGTCCTCGTCGGCCTGGCGGCGATAGTAATCCGCCGAACAGCCCGCCAGCGTCAGGCCCAGGGCGCACAGCAGCAGGCCGCCTGTCAGGGCCCGCCGCCTGGTTAGACAATCGTGAAATTGCACTTCCTGCTCCCGAATCGGCGCCCGCCATGCGGGCGCACCGCTCAATCCGCGAATCCTCCAACCCTTTATTGTAAACTGAAAACAGAGACAGGAGGAGCGTCAAATCGGGTGGCATTCTTCATGAAAGGCCTATCGGCCCGGCGGCCAGCGCAGGGTCTTCACCCAGCGTCGGAAGTCCCGGTCCACGTCGTCCAGGCTCTGCGGCGCGAAGACCTCTCGCAGGAACTTCAGGCCGGTCGGGTCCTCCGCTCGCCTGTCGCGGAAGGCCGTGTAGAACCGCCCTAGCAGCCCTTTCTCCTGCATGTAGAAGCAGAGGTAGCGGGCCTGGGCATAGTTCAGCCCCACGTCACCGGTCCGGAAACTCTTGCCCGGCAGTTTGGCGATGGGGTCCAGCCGCTCGGCCGCCAGGGCCTTCTGCAACCCCGGCAGCCGCCAGTTGACCAGCCCGCGAATGCCGTCGCCCGTGAACTGCGACTGCTCGTAGAGGCTGCCCAGCCCTTCGTTGAACCAGTTTGGTATTTCCGGAAAGTCGAAGTCGATCAGCGCGTGGGTCATCTCGTGAACGAGCGTCCCGCCGCCCGTGGAGATGTCCATCACCAGCGTCCGCCGCCACGGCTGGTAGAAACCGTAGTAAGGCGGATCGGGCGTTTGCAGCACCTTCCGGCATGCGGCCTTGTAAGTGTCCTGGTTCACGAACAGCAGCACGACCATCGGCTTGTCGGGATAGACCTTCATGTACTGCCGCTGGATGCGGACGGCAGCCGACTGGACCGTCCGGCTCATCCAGGTCCGCGCCGATCCGGCGCCGCCGTCGCAGACGACCAGGAAGGGCGACTCGATGCAGGTGTCGTACCCGGCGCCGAGTTTGGCCAGCCAGTCACGTCGCAGGACGGTCAGTTCCTCGGTCAGGTCCGGCTGGCTGGTCGCCGCCGACGCGGACGCTGCCGCCGCCGGTTGCGTGGTGGGCGTCGAGACCGTTGTTACCGGGCCGCGGCGATCCTGGCCGTTGCTGTCCTGACAACCGACCGCCAGCGTGAGCAGCCCAGCCAGCGCCAGCCGACCGATCCAACTCCTGGGCCTCGTGGACATGCCGTTCCCTTCAGCAGGCGTCAAGCGTCACGAAGTATTGGACCCCGTCCCGGCGAAAAGGTTGCAGCCAAGTGGCAGGAAAAGCGAACCGCCCGGCGGCTGACCGGGCGGCTCTTCCACCTTCAGACTCTCTCTGTCCGTCGCCGCCGTCAGTCGGCGGCGTGCTCGATTTCAAGTTCAAGTTCCTCGACCAACTCGCCCCCCAGCAGCTTGCGCAGCCGCGACAGGGCCGCCGACTCGATCTGACGCACGCGTTCCTTGGTGACGCCCAAAGCCGCGCCAATCTGCGTGAGCGTCTTGCCGCGTCCACCCTCGGCCAGGCCGTATCGCTCGACCAGCACGGTTCGCTCGCGCTCGGGCAGGATGGCCAGGCCTTCCTCCAGGTCCGCCCGGATGGTCTCAAGGCCCGGCCTGCGGAAGTCGGCGACGCGGGCGTCGACCGAGACGGTCGGCCAGGAATCGGGCTCGATGGCCCCGACCCAGCGGCGGGCGTAATTGTCCTCCGGGATCGCCCGGGCGAAGTGCTTCATGATCGCCCACGAGCAGTAGGTCGAAAACTTCTGCCCGCGCATGTAATCGAACTTCTCGATCGCCCGCATCAGGACCATGTTGCCGTCGCTGATCAGGTCGGTCAGTTGCGTCAGCGGGCCGTGGTGCTTCTTGGCGATCGACACGACCAGCCTCAGGTTCGCCCGGATCAGCCGATCGCGGACCTGGCCGGCCCAGTCCAGCCACTGCTCGATGGCGTCCAGCCGCCTCCCGGAGGTCAGGCCGCTGGCTTCCAACTCGTCGATGGCCCGACCGGTCAGGCACTTGAGGTAGTTGTATCGCCGGAACAGGCCCCGCTCCTGGTCGGCCGACAGCAGTTCGCCGCCCCACAGGTCGCGGAGGTAAGGCAACAAGTCGTCCGCACCCGCCGGCGCCGGCGTGGCCTGCGCGGGCGGGTCGGCGATCGGGGTCTGAAGGATGTTCAGCGCCGCGTCGGCCAGGTCGAATTCCGCGGCGTGAATCCATTTCGGACGCCGGTTGCGAAGTTCCTCGAACCGAACCTGGCAGATGGCGCGATAGATCGTGCTGGGCGAGCAGTTGAACCGTTCAGCCAGTTCGGTCGGCAGGCTTCCCTTCCGCCAGGCGTCGAAAATGTCCTGGAATTCCTGAGGCGTGAAGGTGCGGCGGCGGTCGGGGAAGATGGCCCGCGTCGGATGCGCCTGGTCCCATTGCACGATGACGTAGCGAATGGTCTCGATCGAGCGGCCCATGCGTCGGGCGATCCGCTCGATGACCTCATGCCGCGACGCGGAGTCCGCGGCCAGTCGGCGGGCCGACTGGAGCACGTCCTCGCGCTCGGCGTCGGAGAGCCGGCTGAACTGGCAGCCGCGACGGACGCGATCGCCGCGGATGTTGGCAAAGTAGTCCACGCTCGACGGCAGAAACGCCACGCGCGTCTTGCCGTCGGGGAACCGAACCTTTCGGCCGATCAATCCGTCGCTTCGCCACCGGTTGACAGTCTTGGTGGAGACGCCAAAGCGCTGCGACAGGTCTTCGACCGTCAGCAGTTCGGCCGGGGCCTGGTCGGCCGCAAGAGGGCCGGCTTCGGAGACGTCGTCGATGAGCGTGGCCAGATCGACTCGGAGATGCTTGCCGGGAATAAGCGGCCGGCTGACTCGCGAATTCCGCTCGCGATAGCCGGTGATACGATGCAGAACCAATTCGTAGGGGTAATCGCGACCGACTTCAACGATCTGGTAGAAGGATTCCGCGGCGAGCGTAATCTTCCACTTGAGGTGCTTGGGACTGCGGACCAACTGGCCCGCCAGTTCGCGGATCAAGGCATTTGTATACCTTGCCATCCGACCTCCCAGCGCTACTGTCAGCCTCAACCTGTCGCCCGGTCTCCACTTTAATTATCGGTCGCGATTGTGTTTGAGTCAACCCAAAGGCATGGAAGTCAAGGGTATTCCTCAACACCAAGTGTCCAGGCACAAGTCGGCGATGGGCATGGAATTCCGAGTGACGCCTATGGTTGCCCACAAATATCGCAAAAACCATGCGTTGCGATGATCATGAAGTCCGACCGCGAGGCGGCCGACTCTAGGCACCGTTCATTGAGGTCGCAAGGCCATGAACAAAGCCCCCGGTCTCTTGGAGAGCCGGGGGCGATTCGCGTTCTTGATCCGGTTGTCGTGTGCGGGCTGACTACGTCCCGCTGCCGGCCGGTATGGGCGTCCCGGTGCCCGCTTCCGCCGGCAGCCGTGTTCGCAGCAGGTCGATGAAGACGATCCAATTCTGCTTGGAGCCCGGCTGGGTCTGCCTGGCCTTCGGATTGCGGCTGGCCGCCTCCAGGGCCCTGCGGGCCTTGGCGTAGCCATCGTCGGCCGCCGTCTTGAGAGCCGCCTGGCATTCGGCGATCAGGCTGTCCAGGTCGGCCTTGCTCACCTCGTCGCCGAGAGTCACCTTCGACGTGCCGGCCGGCACGGCCGCCTGAAGCGCCTTGGCCAGCGATATCACCTGGGGAGACTTGCTGGGCAGTCGCCCGAGATCCTGCATGACTTGCGTTGCCTTGCTCGCCGCCGCAACCACCGCGCTGACCAGATCGGTCCCCAGCGCGCCCTGGCTGATCCCCGCGCTGGCCATGTGAACGTTCAACGCGATCGCCGCCTGATCGTCCACCGCCGCCTCTTTGGCCTCCGGTGTCGCGTCCGAGGGGACGGCGCTGTTCTGCTGACGCAGGAGGTTCGCAGCCTTCTCGTATTCCGCGGTCGACTCAGCGTAGGCCTTGGCCGACCGGCTCAGCGTCTCGACCGCCACAGCCAGCGCCGCCGCGACGCTGTCCAAGTCCCCGGCGATGCCGTCGTTGACCACCCTCACGCTCGCCGCCGGCAGCGGGCCGTTCTCCGCGCCACCACCCGCAGCCGCAACCGCTGCCCCCGTCAGTCGGGTCACCTCGCCATCGACAGCCTTCTTATCCGCATCGTACTTGCCCCGCTCCTGCTTGAGCGTCTCAACATGCGCCTTGGCCACGTCGATCTTGGCCTGCGTGATCTTGATGAAGTTGTCCTGATTCTGCACCTTCACGTCAGCCAGGAACGCTTCGTTCTCGAGCTTCGCCCCCTTGTTCTTCACCTGCCAGCCCATCGCCAGGTCGGGCCGACCGTCCGGCGCCAGGCTGCCCTTCTGCCGGAGTTCTTCCCCCTGCTTGAGCAGGGGATCGGCCTCCCTGCGCTTGGCCGCCGCGTCAGCCTCCGCGGCCGACTTCGCCTGGTTCAGCCGACCGATTTCATCCTGCCACTTCCTAATGTCGTCCTGATACCCCCCGATCTGCGCATCGATAGCGTCCTGTGCCGCCTTGTAGGTTTCCTTCTGCTTCTTCCATGCGTCGATCTGCATCTGAAGCCCGTGCAGCACGACCTGCTGGAGGCTCACGCGATCGAGCCTCGCCTGCGCTTTGCCCAGTTCCTCGTTGCTGCGTCCCGCCCAGTATTCCGCCTCTTCCGCCGCGATGCAGGCGATCTGTTCATCCAGCGGCCAATAGTTGGCGGCCTGCCCCTTCGCCTTGTTCAACTCCGCCCTGGCCTCTGCCCAGGTCGCCGCCACTTTTGCGTCGCGGCTCTCGGGCTCCAGACTGGACGAAGTCTGCGCGCGAATCGCCGCCGCCGTCAGGCTGTCCGCTTTCGCTTGCGCCTCGCGGGCCTTGTCCGCGGCCGCGTCGTCCTTGTTCTCGATGCAGCCCGTCAGCCACCACCCCAGCCCCAAGGCCGCCGCCAGAATCAGCACTCGATTCAGTCTGGACATGTAGACCTGCACCTCATGTTGGATCGCCGGGCGCATCGACACAACGGCCGCACCGCCGCCTTGTCCTGGAACCGCGATTATGGCCCGTAAACCCTTGATCTGTCAATCGTTTTATCCCGCCCACGTCCGGCCGCCAACCCGTCGGCCTACCGCGTGCCCGTCAGCGTAAACTGCTCCCCCTCGACCTGCGTGAACACGCTCTGCCCGAGCAGGTGGGCCACCTCCTCCACTTTCGCCGACCTCGCCATTTCCGCCAGGCCCCGCCCCGCCGGACGGGCCTTGAGCACCCACCCGTGCACGTGATACTGAACCCGCCCCGCCCCGGCGTCCTGGGCCTTGTCCGCCAGGTTCACGTAATACCCCCGGCCGAGCACGGCCTCCGCCGCCGCGTCGCCACGCGCCTCGGCCGGGTCCACCGCCACGCCCATCAGCAACACCCAGCGATCCTCCAGCGTCCGCGTCGGATGAAAATACTTCTCCCGCATCCCCGGCCCCTGGATCGCCTCGCCGTAGATCGGCGCCCGCTTGATCGCCGACGTCTCCAGCCGCCGGGCCTTCACCAGCGCGATCACCGCCCCCTGCCGCACCCGCCGCGTCATCAGGTCCGCCAGCGTGGTCTCCCCGTCGATCGCGATCGGCCGACCCGTCCCCCGCGCCTCCCACGGCACGGCCAGCGCGAACGGCGTGCGGATGTCGTCCTCGATCTCCCGCGTCGCATAGCCCGTCGCCGCATCCGTGCTCCGCGTAAACACGCGGCCGTAGATCATCAGCATCTCGCCCGTGTCGGCCAGGTTGCCCGGCGAACCGGCGCCCAGCGCCGCGGTCACGTTCAGCCGATCGAGCAGGTGAAACTTGTCCGGCGTGCACCGCCCCGCCAGTACGTCCTGCACGTCGCCGACGACCCTCACCGCCGACGGCGAGATGGCCGGCCCGGCGGCGCATCCGCCGCCCGCGGCCGCCAACGCCAACACCGCCGCCGCAGCCGCCGCCCTGGCCCACCTGTGCAGAATGCTCACGCGTTCGCCTCCCCGGTTGCCCCGCCCCCCGCCGCGCGATTATAGCCTCCCTTCCCGTCTTAGGGGACTGGTCCGCTTTTCGCGTCTTCGCGAAAAGGGGACCGGTCCCCCTCTCTTCGCAGTGCCGAGTGCCAAGTGCCAAGTGTCGAGTGCGAAATGCAAAATGCAAAGCGTGAAATGTCGAGGCCGTGCGGGGCTTGGTCCGTCTTTCCCGTCTTAAGGGGACTGGTCCGCTTTTCGCGTCTTCGCGAAAAAGGGACCGGTCCCCCTCTCCGCCTCCCCGCGCGCCCGTCAGGCCATCCACGCAAGAGAAGCGACCTCCCCCACTCCGCCTCCCCCCTTCGTGGTCCTCCCGGCTACGGCACGGCCTGCGCCGTGACGAGTCGTGTTGCCCCCCCTGCGAAAATCCCCCCAAAATTCCGAGAATTTTTCGCCGGGCCAACCGCCGGCCGGGCCGACACCTGGGCCGCCGGCCGGAATCGGCCCGGTTTACGCGGCTTCCGTAAGTCCCATTTTCCCCCGCCCGCGACCCTATATATGGAGGGCGGGATTCGACGCCAGTAAACAAGTACGGCTGGTCGAGTTTACTTACGGTAAGGCGGGCAGGCGGGCGGAGTAATCACCGGCACAGCCTGTTGTTAGAGGCGGCCGGCGGGGGCCTGGGGCGATCCACGGTTCTTGGGATGCGGTTCCGGAAACTGTCTGGGCAGGGGAAGGTTACCGCCGGTCGCCAGTTTGGGCCTTATCCGGGGGGGGGCGCTCCGAGGGCCCACACCCGCAGGCCCTCGGCCAGTCCAGCCGCGTCATTAACGAGGCCGTCTCAAACGGCCCTCGTCGGCATCGGCCGATCGTTGGACCGATCTGGCGTGGATATAGTTCTCACTTTGTTTGAGGGCCGCCGCCCTCGGCGTGGTATACTACTGCCGTCGGGTTCGTCCGACGAGAAGATTCGCGATCAGATGTTATTCCCCTCCGACCGCCGCTTTTCTCGCCAACGCTCCTAACTTCTCGGCCGGAATGTCGGCCACTTTCATCGGCGACCCTGAAAGCAAAACGCGGGTCTGCATGCCCAACTTCGAAAGGAAATCAGATGGGCAAGAAGGTTTACGTAGGCAATCTCGGTTACGACGTGACCGATGCCGACCTCCAGTCGCTGTTCGCCACGCACGGGACCGTGCAGAGCGCCCAGGTCATCATGGACCGCGACACCGGCCGCAGCAAGGGCTTCGGCTTCGTGGAGATGGGGAGCGACGAGGAAGCTAAGGCGGCCATCGCGGCCCTGGACGGCCAGGACAGCGGCGGCCGGGCCATGAAGGTCAACGAGGCCAAGCCTCGCGAGAGCCGCACCAGTGGCGGCGGCTACGGCGGCGGACGCCGCTACTAGGCTGACATGCTTGCAGGCCCCCGGCGAAAGCCGGGGGCCTGTTTCATAATCCCCCGGCGCACCAGAATCAGGAGGGCCGTCATGGCCAGATTCGGTTCGATCAGCGTGCCCGGCAAGTCCGGTGCCGCCTACAAATTCGCCGCCTACACGATCGACACCACCTTCAATCGCAATCGTCCGGCCGTCTACCTCGTCACCCGCCGCCGCCAGGTCGCTGAGACCGGTGGCTTCAGGCATCATCGCCTCGCGCTCAACCAGACCGACGACCTTCGCCGACTGCTGGCCAGGCGGGCCAGGAGGGGCGGGGTCCACACCGCCAACTGTATCTGTGTGCATCCGGAGCCGGACCTGGCCACCCGGCTGGCGATCCGGGACGATCTGCGCGGCCACAGACGGGCCTGAACGTCGTGGCCCATCCGGCCGCCCAGGTCCTCCGCCGGAAGCGTCTCTGAATCTTGCCCGACGCGTAGGGCTCTTCGCACCGTGCGCGACCTCACGGCCGGAGCTCTCGGCCCCCCCGCCCGAATATCACGCAACTGTTACATTCCGCTGACGCCGCGGCAACACGCCCGACCGGCGATTGGGGTAGGCTTGTACTGTGACCTGAAGGCGGACGCGAGCGGATTGCGGCCGCGAAAGAGAAGAGGTGCAACATGTTTACGACCTTATCCAAGAGGCACGGCTCAGCCGGCAACGGCACGACTGCGGTGATAGCGACGCAACCCGGCAGGACCGACACCGATACCCGGACCGCATCCGACCCGTCGACGCTTTCGATGAGCGAGATCCAGCGGCGGCT
>JAJVII010000062.1:0-9351 GCA_022072085.1 Phycisphaerae bacterium | reverse complement strand
TCGCCGGCCGGGCCTGCGATCGGCCCTGTGGCAGCTCTTCTCGACGCTGGCCGGATTGGTCGCGGTGGGCCTGCTGATGTGGCTGAGCCTGGGCGTGAGCTACTGGATCACGCTGGCACTGGCCATCCCGGCCGGCGGGCTTCTGGTGCGGATGTTCATCTTCCAGCATGATTGCAGCCACGGCTCGTTCTTCCGCGCCGGCTGGGCCAACCACCTCGTCGGGGCGACCCTCGGCGTGCTGACGCTGACACCCTACCAGGACTGGCGGCGGGCCCACGCCCTGCACCACGCCACGCACGGCGACCTCGATCATCGTGGCTTCGGCGATGTCGACGTGCTGACGGTCGAGGAGTATCAGAAGCTGAACTGGCGGGGCCGGCTGCGCTACCGCCTCTACCGCAACCCGCTGGTGATGTTCGGCCTGTTCCCGACGCTGCTGTTTCTGGTGCGATTCCGCACGACGCACCGCCTGCCGCGCGACTGGCGCCACGAGCGGGCCAGCGTCATTGGCACTGACATCGCCCTGGCCATCGGGCTGACGGGCATCGTCCTGCTCGGCGGGCTGAAGCTGTTGCTGCTGCTCTACCTGCCGGCGTTCGTGGTCTCGGCGACAGCCGGGCTGTGGCTGTTTTACGTCCAGCACCAGTTCGACCCGACCTACTGGCAGCGCCACGAGCAGTGGGACCGCGTCCACGCCGGCCTGCGCGGCAGTTCCTACTACCGCCTGCCGAAGGTCCTCCAGTGGTTCACGGGCAACATCGGCCTGCACCACATTCATCACCTCGACAGCCGCATCCCCAACTATCGCCTCCAGCAATGCCTGGACGAGAACCGCGAGTTCCTGGACATCCCGCCGCTGACACTGCGGGCCAGCCTGGGCTGCGCGCGGCTGAAGCTTTGGGACGAGCAGGCCGGGCGCATGGTCGGCTTCGAGGCCGCCCGTCAGCGCCGGCTGGACGTGATCTACATCCTCTGCTCGTCCTACGACGACGATGGTTATGCGCGGCGCTTCCGCCGGGGCATCCTGCCCTCCAACACGGCCAACTGCCTGCGGTCGCTGACCGAGGCCGTCGACGCCGGTCGCGAGTTGGGCCCGGACGTCCGCGTTCGCGTGCACGCTTATGACGACACGGTGCAACGAATCCCGATCCGGCGGATCATGCGCCGACAGCGCCGCGGGCGGCGCGTGCTGGTCGGCCTGGTCGGCGTGCAGTCGGGCCAGTTCGCCCGGGCGACCGACATCGCCCTGGCCCTGCGCGACGGCGGCGTGCCCGTGATGATCGGCGGCTTCCACGTCAGCGGCATGCTGGCGACGATGGGTCGGCCGACCGGCGAGCTACAGAAGCTGCTCGACCGCGGCGTCACGCTCGTCCGCGGCGAGGCCGAGGCGCCCGGCGCCCTGGCCGGCATCCTCCGCGACGCCCTGGCCGACCGCCTCCAGCCGCTCTACGAGATGCCCGCGCATCCCGACCTGGCCGACGCCCCCCTGCCGCGCACGACGCGGCGCTACCGCCGCCGCTTCTTCTCGCGGCAGATGGTCACGCTGGACACCAGCCGCGGCTGCCCGTTCAACTGCTCGTTCTGCACGGTGATCAACGTGCTCGGCCATCGCATGCGGTGCCGGTCGGCCGACCGCATCCTGGCGACCATCGAGACCAACTACGACCAGGGCATCCGCACCTACTTCTTCGTCGACGACAACCTGGCCCGCTCGTCGATCTGGGAGTCGCTGTTCGACGGGCTGATCGACATGCGACGGCGCGGCCGGGCGGTGGAGTTCATGATGCAGGTCGATACGCAGGCGACGCGCATCCCGCGATTCGTCGACAAGGCCCGCCAGGCCGGGTGTTACAACGTCTTCATCGGCATGGAGAGTCTGGACGCAGCGAACCTGGCGGCCATCGGCAAGCGGCAGAACCACGTCGGCGAATATGCCAGGATGGTGCAGGCGTGGCGCGATGCCGGTGTCATCGTGCAGGTCGGCTACATCATCGGCCTGCCGCACGACACGCCCGAACGCGTCGACGCCGCGGTCGAGTCGCTGATGAACGACGTAAGGGTCGACCTGGCGTCGTTCTTCATGCTCACCCCGCTGCCGGGATCGGCGGATCATGCCGCGATGGTCCGCGACGGCGTCCCGATAGACGCGGACCTGAACAACTTCGACACGCTGCACTCCACCTTCCGCCACGCCAACATGACCGGCCAGCAGTGGCGTGACGCCAGCCGCCGGACCTGGGACCGCTTCTACAGCATCCCCAACATCACGCGCATCCTGTCGCGCGTCCAGCCGGTGCGCTACTGGGACCTGTTCTGGCAACTGCTCTACCACCGCCACTCGGCGCTGGCCGGCGTGCACCCGATGTTCAACGGGCTCGGCCGTCGCAAGAGCCGCCGCGAGCGCCGCGCCGGCTACCCGCGTGAGGGCCTGCTGCGATTCGCCTGGGGGCGTGTGCGCGAGAGGGCGCGGACGCTGCGGATATACGCAAAGCTCTTCTTCGAGTTCCAGGAGATCTGGCTGCGAACCCGGCCGCGAGACTCCAGGCGTCAGGACGCCGCCGTCGCCCGCCGCCGCCGGCTGAGCCTTTACTGGAGCCGCCTGGGCCACGAGCTTCGCCGCGGCCGGCTGTGGCTGAAGGAGTTGGTTTTCGCCCCGGCTGCATTGCTGCTGGAGGTGACCTGGGGCATTCGGTTCGCCCGCGCGCTCCGCCGCCGCGTCTGACCGCCCGCTCAGGTCTCGCCGGCGTCCGGGTCGGCCACGAATCGGTATCCTGCGTCGCGGATCGTCAGAAAGTGTCGCGGCTGGCCCGGATCAGGCTCGAAGGTCTTCCGCAGCCGCATCATGAACTGGTCCGGCGCCCGCGTGCTGGCGTGCGGGGCCATCTCCCAGACGTTATCCAGCAGTTCCGACCGCGGAATCATGCGGCCTTCGTTCTGCACGAAGTAGCGCAACAGCTTCATCTCCATCGAGGTCAGCCGCACCGCTTGGTCACCCACCGTCACCTCGAACGTGTCGAAATTGATCTTCGCCTCGCCGAACGCGAATGTCGCCGGCGGCGGAGGGGGCTCGGCCCGGCCGATGCCGCCTCTGCGGCGCCGCCTGAGCAGTCCGGCCACGCGGCTGAGCAGTTCGTCCAGGTCAAAAGGCTTCATCATGTACTGGTCCGCGCCGACGTCGAAGCCGCGGGCGCGGTCCTCGGCCAGCGTGCGGGCGCTGAGGATCAGCACCGGCATCTCGTGGCCGGCCGACCGCAGCGATTCGCATACGTGGTAACCGCTCATCCCCGGCAACATCAGGTCGAGGATCACCAGGTCGATCGCCGTGTCGCCGCGTTCGATCAGCGCGATCGCTTCCGGGCCGTTGTCCAGACAGGTCACTTCGTAGCCCTCGGCCGCCAGGTTGTATTTCAGGCCGGCCGCCAGGTGCTGCTCGTCCTCTATGACCAGGATGTGCCCCCCGCCGATGTGGTTGCGCTGACTGTTCCGGTCGCGCGTGCTCATCGCTCCTCCTTCTGGCCCGCGGCGTCGTCGTCCTGGCCGACGGGCAGGCGGACCTCCAGCACGTTGCCCCGTCCCAGCGCATCCTCGCACACGCGGACGCGGCCGCCCAAGTCGCGGACCAGCCGCCGCACGATGTAGAGGCCCAGGCCGGTGCCCGGCCTCTCGCGCTCCAACTCCTCGCCGATCCGCGCGAACCGCCCGAACACACGCCGCCTATGCTTGCGCGGAATTCCCGGGCCGTTGTCGGCCACGCGGACCACGACCCGCCGGCCGTCCTCGACGTTCAGGCTCACCGTCACCGCGGGCGGTCGGCCGGCGTACTTCACCGCGTTGTCGATCAGGTTGCGGAAGATCAGCACCAGGTTAGCGCGGTTGGCCGTGATGCGCGCGGGCGCCAACTCCAGCCGTATCAACTCATCCGGTGTCTGGTGGCGAGAGCAGACAGCGTGGGCGCACTCGGCAATGACCTCCGGCAGGTCCACGCGCTGCTCGGTCGCGGGCCGGCGCGTCGCCTCCAGCCTGGCCGCGCTGAGCACCTGGTCGACCATGCCGTCAAGGCGTTCGATGTCCTCAATCATGTAGCGACGGAAATCGGCCGCCTCGCCGGGCTCCATGTCATCCCGGGCCAGCGTCTGAAGGCAGAGCTTCAGCGACGCGATCGGCGACTTGAGCTCGTGCGTCACGCTGTCCAGAAAGTTCGTCTGCCGCCGGTGCAGGCGGATCATGCCGATCGACCAGACCAAGTAAAGCAGCACCCCGGCCAGCAGCACCGCGAAGAACACCGAGCCCAGCGTCAGCACCGTCCAGTAGACGCCGGCCGAGTCGCTGTCGCTCAGCGCCCCGAACACCCCCATGAGCACCCAGCCGACCACCAGACCGGCCAGCAGCAGGATCATGGTCACGGCCAAGGCGATCGGGAATCGTAATGAACGTCGCGTGGCCATAGGTGCTCCGGATATGCCTGATGATCCCGTATAGCCGTGTCGTTGTCCAGTGGAGGGACGCCGCACTCCTATCGAGGACGATCAGTGACAGGGCTGTGGTTGTGACCGGTAGGCATGTCGCCTCGGTGATGGCAGTTGGACGGGCGATTGAGTAATCTGCCGGCATGAGTGAAAGCAAGGTGGAAGAGTGGCTACAGGGCAAGGGGCGACTGCTGGGGCCATTGGCAGTCAGGTTGGCGACGTGGGCGGATGCAGTCGTGAATCTGCTGGAGTGGGCGCGGGCCGGGGGCGTGGTTCCAGGGCAAGACGGCAGGCCGGGGCCGGATGGGCGAACGTGGGCCAGGCTATACCACAGGCGTATTCCGGTCTGGCGAGCGGTGTTCGAGTCGATACCGGCGTTCGGGGCCGATAGCCCGCTGACGTGGGAAGTGTTCGAGGGGCTGTTGCGGGTGCTGAGGCGGGCGCAGAATCAGCCGGCGGTGTTCCAGGCGGAAAAGGAAGCGACTTTTGAAGAGATGCGGGCGAGAGGGGCGGCGGATGTGGCGGCTGGGGGACAGGGGCTGCTGGCCGACGTGATGCCGGAAGCGTGGCCGGTGGTGTTGGCGTTGCTGGCATGGTGGAACGAAAGCGGCCAGGACGAGCCGGAGAGCGTGCCCGGTGAGAACCGCGTGATGCGGGCGGCATTCGAGAAGCCGGAAGTGCTGTTCTTCTTCCGGGTGTGGTTGCCGTGCTGGTTCGAGCATGGGGATTTTGCGTCTCGGCTGATGCGGCAGGCGCGATTGGGTCGCGGCGGCAGGGCTTTGAATGATGAACAGCGGGCGGCGAAGCTGGCCGCAGTGGAGAAGCTGTTGCGAGTCGATGCCGGCGCTGTGTGCGAACCAGAGATCGGCAGGGCGTTGGGGGAAGCGGCCCTGGGGCAGGGCGACAAGGGCGGCTGGAAGATTCGGACGGCGCAAAGGCGGCGTCTGCCCGGCAGGATAGATGTGGTGCATACAAAGGCGATGCTGGCCGGGTTGGTGGTCCAGCTTTCGGACCTGGCCCATGAGCTGCTGCCGGTTGTGCTGGCGATGATTCCTGAATCCCACGATGCACGTGTGCGAGAATTCATCGGGGATAGGATCGGGGCGGCGGATATGCGGGGGCTGTATGACGCGGTGGCCGTAGACAATGGGCGAAGCGGGCCAGCGAGGGCGGTAGACCCGGACATGGTGGAGATAGATGCAAACGCATGGCGGGTAAGGGTCTACAGGGCGAAGACAGAGTTCTGGACCTACCTGAACAACCCGTACAAAAAACTGCTCGGCGGGATGTAACGCCTGATTCTGGGGGCGCGCGCGAGAATTGCGCGCGTGAAAGTCAAACCGCGACAGTCTGAGGCTTCCGCGCCCTCCGCTCCGACCCGGGCGGGTGGGCGGGCCGGCCTGGGGGGCAGGCCGGAAACTCCAGCCAAGCGTGGCGAACCGGCGGCGTTCGACCTGGCGCATGTGGTCGTGCCGCGCGCGGATGTCCAGGGGCATGCGGATCGGGTCCGGCGGCTGCTGGCGTCGTTGATAGCGGCTGACCTGGCTGGCGGCGGAAAGGCGGTGTCCGATGGGACCGCCTGAGTTCGTCCAGCCGCAAGCTGCCGATGGTCAAGCTGGCGTGCCTGACACGATTGTGGGGCCTCCTGGAAGTGCTGTCGGGGCCTCACTGGGCGGGCCGGCGGCCGGGCCGGGGGCCGGGGGCGGTTTATCCGCCCCGGCCCCGGCCCCCGCCGAGGCTGGCGAGGGGGGGCTCACGTCTATCAGCCCCCCCTCAAACGTGAAAGTCACCCTTGAAGATGCCCCCAAAATCCTGGCGACAGGGATTGACACTCTGGTTGTGACGATGGACCTGAATTGGAAAGATGGTGAATTCTTTGAAAAACTGGATGAATTGAAGTCGGAAGCCAAGGTTGAAGAGAAAGGCCAGCCGGGGGAGGTGCGGTATACGGACGATTCGGGCGGCTGGGTGTTCAACGTCGCCTCGCACGGGTCGCGGGGCTACAACTGGTTGCTGGGCTCAGGGGAGTATGCCATGTCGGTGGGGGCGTGGCTGGAACCGATCAGCCGGCCGAGTCTGGTGGCCGAAGTGCGTTCGGAAACCCTCTGGTCGCGTGGTCACTTTGGGGCCATGACCAGGCTGCGGCACATCGTCGAGGGGATGGGGGCCAAGATCGTCAGCGAGAAGGCCAGCCGTGCGGACCTGTGCGCCGACGTGCTGCTGCCGGCGGAGTTGTTCTCGATGGCGATTCCCGAGAAACACCTGGTCAAGCGGGCGGCCAAGGTCGATCCGCATTTCACCCATGACGTGCTGAGCGGGCTGAGCATCGGCGCGGGCGGGAAGATATCGGCCCGGTTCTACGACAAGCCGATGGAGATCGTGGCCAAGGGCGGCAAGAAGATGTGGATGTATCCGATCTGGGGCCTTGAAAGCGTGCCGGTGGGCTGCCGAGTCATTCGCGTAGAGTTCCAGTTGCAGCGCGAGCGGCTGAAGCAACTGGCCATCGACACGCCGGCGGACCTGTTCAGGCTGCGGCGGGAGTTGTGGGCCTACTGCACGCAGAAGTGGCTGCGGGTGGTGGATGATCGGACGAAGCATCACACGCAACAGGCGGCATTGCCCTGGTGGAAGGTGGTCGAGGGGGCCTATTGGGGGATTGGAGAAGCGCATCCCCTGGTTCGGTCCATAGCGATAGCTGCGGATGAAAAGGCCCTGCTTCAGCAGTTCGAGGGCTACCTGACCAGTTGGCTGGCGTTGATGGCGCAGGAGGCGACGTTGGCGGACGTGGAGACAATCAGCCTGGATTGGGCGTTGGCCCAGGCGGGCAGGATGCTGGCCGAGCGGGGAACGACCGGGGAGAAGCTGGCGGGTGAGGTGCGCCGAAAACTGGCGAAATATCAAAGAATTCTGGAAAAATCGGCGGAATATGCTTGTACCCGTCAATCGGCTGGGATATCATCTGCGGGTACAAGTTAAGAGTCTACTAACCGCATCTCATCGCCAAGGGGTTCAATCATGGTCAAGGCCATCGGATACGTCCGTCGTTCGACCGACCGCCAGGAAGAAAGCCTGGATCAGCAGCGGGCCAAGCTGGAGTCCTTCGCGACTGCTCGCGGCTGGCAGTTGGTCGAGGTCTACGCCGATGATGCGATCAGCGGCAGCGACCTGCACCGGCCTGGGCTGGCCAAGCTGCTGGCCGATGCCGAGAAGCGGGGCGATGTGGCGGCGGTCCTGGCCTGGGACCGCAACCGGCTTGCCCGGCCCAAAGACCCGGTCGATGGGCTCATGCTGGAGCGGCGCATCCTCCAGGCCGGCAAGCGGGTCTTCTACGTCGGCAGCGGGCAAGAGGCCGTCCGGTCGTTCACCTCGGACCTGGTTGGCCTCGTCGAGCATCATCAGAACGGCGACTACCTCCGCAAGCTCTCTCGGGACACCATGCGGGGGCTTCTCAGCCGTGCCGAGCGTGGCCTGTGGACCGGCGGGGCCATCCCCTTCGGCTATGACCGGCTCATCCTGGACGCGGCCGGCAAGGCTCGGCGGATCGTCCGGGACATGCCCGACTGGTCGCAACTGGTCATCGACCCGGCGACGGGCAACGTGATCGAGCGGATCGACGGCGGCCACCGCTACAAGAAACAGGAACATGAGGTCTGCACGTTGATTCCGTCGGAACCTGGGCGGGTCGAGGCGGCCCGGACCATGTTCGCCGACTATGCGGCCGGCCTGCCCATCCGGGAAGTGCGGGAGAAGCTGAACCGTGCCGGGCATCGGACCAGCCGGGGGTTTCGGTTCGGCGGGCCGACGGTCCATGTCATGCTGGAGAATCCGGCCTACATCGGGCTGCGGCGTTACAACCAGCGGACGGAAAGCAAGTGGCATCGGTTCGTGAACGGGGAAAGCGTCGAGCGGACGGACGAAGGGCGGGAGAAGCGGCCGGAGTCGGATTGGGTCCAGGTGGCCGACGCGTGGCCGGCCATCATCGACCGGGAAACCTTCGACCGTGTCCAGGCCCGGCGGGCGGCGTGCAAAGCGGCCAGCGTCAAGGTGACGGGGAACAAGGTGCATTCGCCCTATCTGCTGACTGGGGTATTCACCTGCGGGGTCTGCGGTGGGCGGATGGTGGGCTTCTCCGACCAGAGCAAGAGCGGCCGCAAGAAGCGGAGCTACATGTGCGTGACGCACCACAGCGGCAAGCATGATGCCTGCCCGACGCGATACACCGTGCCGGCCGAGTTGGTCGAGGGCCATGTAATCGGGCTGATCGAAGCGGACCTGGGCAACCTGCGGGATGATAAGCGGCTGGCCGAGTCGGTGGCGGCTGAGTTGGAGCGGATCGCCAGCCAGCAGGGGGAAGCGGGCCGGCTGCTCCAGCGGCGGTTGGCCGACCTGGACCAGCAGGCGGCCAAGCTGCGGGAGCATTTCAAGAAGCTGGACCATGCGACGGCCGAAGCCCTGGGCCTGTATGGGGAAGCCAAGGCCCTGGCCGACGAGCGGGGGGAAGTCGAAGCGGAGTTGGCCAAGCTCGGGCCAGCCGTGCCGGTCATGCCGACGGTGGCGGACATCCGCAAGCGGGCGGCGGCTGCCTTTGACCGCCTGGGGGCCATCCTGGCCGGCGGGCCGATTGAACAGAAGCGCGAGCTGGTCAGCCTCTACGTCCAGAAGATCGTGGCCGACCCGGCGCGTCAGGTCGTCCAATTCCACCTCTTCCCTGCCCTGTTTAGTGCGGAAGTTGCGGGGGCGTGCCTCTTCTCCCTCTCCCGAGCTATTGTCAAAAGTTGTTGATGGCATCATGATCAGGCGGCGATCTGTTTGACTCCATCAACGAACGCGACGCCGGCGATCACGTCGGCAATCAGCTTGCTGCCGTTCAATGCTCGCCAACTCT
>JAJVII010000054.1 GCA_022072085.1 Phycisphaerae bacterium | reverse complement strand
GCCGCCGCCACCGCCACCGCCGCCGACGTTCAGCCCGACTTGGCCGGCGTCGGCGAGGTCGGGGCCGGCCAAGTCGGGCTGAACGTCGGCGGCGGTGGCGGTGGCGGCGGCGATGCGGCCGGCCATCACCAGGATCGTGTGGCGGGCGGTGGCGCGGGCGGCCGGTTCGGCGGCGAAGGCGGCAACGAGCAGCGTCTCCATCGCGTCGGCGTGCCCCGCGTCGAGGCGCTCGACGGCGCGCGCGACATCGTCAGCCGACGGTCCAGCCGCGACCGCCGGCGCGCGCGAAGGCTGCGTGGTGAAAACCTCTCCGCCCGCACCCGCCGCCGCCAGTTCCTCCGCCGACGCGAACCGCAGCGGCGCCGCGGCGCAGGCCTGCGTGCAGACGTAGAAGCGGTATTGCGGGCTCGCCAGCGGCCTGTCGAACGTGAACAGCAGCCGCCGCACGCCGTCGGCGTCCTGATCCAGGACCTGGACGCGGCAGCAGGTGTCGCGATAGGTCTCGCCCGGCCGCGGCGGCCCGTCCGCGCGCATCGCCTGCACGAGGAACCGCCCCAGCAGGCCGGAGAAGTAGCGGTCGCCTTCCACGGCCACCGTGAACGACGAGGCGTCGCGCTGCTCGATGGTGCAGCCGTAGCGCATCGAGAGGATGTCGGGGCTGAACGTCAGGGCGTGATAGCGGCGATTCGCGGCCCGCTCGCCCCAGAACTCCCGCTCGCCCAGGTGCAGCGGCGCGTAGACGTTCGTGAACGGCAGGTTGACAAAGAACACGTCGGTGACCTGCGGGCCGATGTCGGTCTGGGCGACGCGGGTCATCGTCACCCGTTCGCCGGCGATCATGCCCACCCAACTCACGCGGTAGAGCGGCACGTGGAACAGGCAGGTCGCCAGCAGCACGCCGGCTGACCACGCCGACGCCCGCCGGGTCCACGGGCGGCGCTTCTGCAACGCGAACGCGCCGACCAGCGTCAGGCCGATCGCGTAGCCCACGCCCGGCAGGTAGCCCGAGTGCGGCGTCGCCATCACCGGCGTGACGGGCAGGACAGCCAGCAGAACCCACATCGGCCAGATCCACCAGCCGCGCAGCCGCCGCGTCGCCGCGACGTAGCCGCCGACGAACAACAGGAGCAGCAGCGACATCAGCACCGTGTCGTGCGGGGCGTCAGCCAGCGGGGCGAGTCGGCCGGTCGGGCCCACCGACATCGGCGATTGCAGGACCGTCGCGACGAGATAGTGCATGAGCTTGGCCAGCAGGAAGCCCGCGTAGGCCAGGCCGTGCCCGCGACGCATGTAGACCGCCGGCAGCGGGTAGTAGGCCGGGCCCAGCCGCCAGATCATGAATGCCGCGCCGAGCAGCGCCATGGCCGCGAAGACCTGCCGCCGCCGCCACAGGCCCCACCATCCGCCCCAGACAATTTCTATCGCCGCCAGCACGACGGGCAGGACGATGGCCGTCTCGCGCGAGAAGAGCGCCGCAGCCCACAGCAGCATCAGCAGCGCCAGGCCTCCCGCCCCGAACCGCCGCCGCGCGGGCCGGCTGCCGGGCTGATCGTCCCGGGCCATGTAGAGGTCAAGCCCCGACGCACGCACATACACGAGCATTCCCGCCAGCATGAGCACGGTCGAGAGCACCGTGTTCTGCGCCGCCAGCCAGCCCACCGCGAACACCGTGTGCCCGTAGACCGCGAACGCCAGCCCGCCGAACAGGGCCCAGCCCGGCCGCCGCGTCAGCCTCAGGCAGAGCAGCATCACCATCCAGCAGGCCGCCATGTGCAGCAGCAGGCTGACGACGTGCTCGGCGACGACGCCCGCGCGGCCGCCGCCGCCCGCCGTCCACGTCGCCTTCTGGAGCAGCACCGCCGCCGGTCGGGGGTAGTGCCACTCGAGGGCCGCCCGGCCGGGCTGCCGCCACCACATTTCGAGGTAGTCGTCCGGCCGGATCGTCGTCGCGTTGACCAGGTCCCGCCAGCCCCAGCCCATGCGGGCCATGTTGTGATGGTGCAGGTGGTCGTCCAGCCAGAGCGGGTCGCCCAGCGACCAGCCGTGGACGGCCAGTATCGCCGCCGCCAGCAGCATCGCGGCCAGCAGCCGGAACCGCCAGGTCAATCGGCCGGCGTCGTGGGTGGGGGGATTGTGCGCCATGGTCTCCCGTGCCGGCTGCGTACACCATGCCGCCGCCGGCCGGGGAGATGATACCGACTGACGCCCCAGCCGTCACGGGGCAGACCGCCGAAGGTTCTCGACCCGTCCCGTGACCGGCCCGCGGATAGGCGACGTCGGCCCGCTGACTCGCGGACGCCGCGCGGCAGTATGAGAGGAGTCGCCTCTCGGCAATCCCCGTGGATTGGTGAGTCACCGCCCGGCCGCGATCCTCTCTCCTGCCTCCTCTCTATTTTTTCGCCTTCTTTCTGGAACCTTCCCGGGTCGGGCGACGTTCTATCTCTGGTGTTCGAGCATCCTTCAAACCTCTTTCGCTTGAGGAGGACCCCATGTCCAGAGGCAAGCTGTTCGGGATCGTGGCCGCAGGGCTGGCTTCCACGCTGATCCTCGCCGGCATCGTGACCTTCACCGCCGCCGGCTGCGCACAGAGCGCCCCGACCGCCGCCGCCAGTCAGCAGTCGACGGTGCCGCAGGCCACCGAGACCCAGACGCCGGCCAACGCCCGCTGCCCGATGATGGGCGGATCGGTGCACGCGTCGGCCGGCACGCGGCAGTTCGAGGGCAAGACGGTCGGCTTCTGCTGCCCCGGCTGCCCGGCGAAATGGGACCAACTGACCGACGCCCAGAAGAAGGCCAAGCTGACGGCCTCCGCGGGCAACTGACCGCCCGGTCGGCAATATCTCCCGCGGGCGCGAGCGGTCCGGCGAGGCCGCCGCGCCCGCGGCTATGTACACCCCGCCCCACCGGCCCGCTCCTCTCTCCTGCCTCCATTCTTCCGCCCCCGCCTCTTGACGGGGCCCGCGCAGGCTCCGATCATCAACCGGCCCGCAGTCGCGAGCGAAAGGAGCGGCGCATGAGTCAGCCCGTCCAGCGCGTCGGATACGTCGGCATGGGGATCATGGGGTCGGCGATGGCTGCCAACCTGCTCAAGGCCGGCTACGACGTCACCGTCTACAACCGCACGCGCGAAAAGTGCAGGCCGCTGGCTGACGCCGGGGCGAAGGTGGCCGACAGCCCGGCCGCGCTGGCTGAGGCCGGCTGCGAGGCGATCTTCCTCAACGTCACCGACACGCCGGACGTCGAGGCCGTGCTCTTCGGGCCCGGCGGGGTCGCGGGCAAGGCCCGGGCCGGGCTGATCGTCGTCGATCACTCGACCATCAACCCGGTGGCGACGCAGGCGTTCGCCGCGAGGCTGGCTGAGCGCGGCGTGACGCTGCTGGACGCCCCGGTCAGCGGCGGCGACACCGGGGCACGGGCCGGCACGCTGAGCATCATGGTCGGCGGCGACGCGGCGGCGTTCGAACGCGTGCGTCCGTTGCTGGAGGCGATGGGGAAGAAGATCGTCCGCGTCGGGGGGCCGGGCATGGGCCAGGTGTGCAAGGCCTGCAACCAGGTCGCGGTGTCGGTGAACCTGCTGGGGGTGTGCGAGGCGCTGGCGCTGGCCAGGCGGAGCGGTCTGGACCTGGGCAAGATGATCGAGGTGGTCGGCGGCGGGGCGGCGGCGTCGTGGCAACTCTCGAACCTGGGCCCGAAGATCGCCGCGGGCGACATGGCCCCGGGGTTCATGATCGACCTGGTGCTCAAGGACCTCAAGATCGTTGCCGACACCGCGCGGTCGCAGAAGCTGCCGCTGAGCGGCACAGCCGCCGCCGAGGGATATTTCCGCGCCGCCGCCGCCGGCGGCCACGGCCGCGACGGAACCCAGGCCATGTCCACGACGGTCGAACAGTTGGGACACTTTTCGTATACGGAATAAGAGGATTTTCCACGAAGGGCCACTAAGGCTCCATGAAAGAACTTGATTCATCTGGTCTTCCAATTCCTGTTATTTCGTGGTCCTTAGTGGCCCTTCGTGGGAGACATCTTTCTTCTGTATCTGCTTAATCTGCGAGTAACCTCTCTCTTCGAGGAGCACGGATGAGCATCGCACAGACGTTGGCCGACGGCGGGCGGATTCATGGCACGATGGTTCGGCTGACGCGCAATCCCGCGATCGGGCTGCTGGCGGCCGACGCGGGGCTCGACTTTGTCATGGTTGACCTCGAGCACGGCGCCCACACGGTCGAGACGCTGACCGACCTGGCCGCGGCGGCGACCGGCGTCGGCCTGCCGGTGCTGGTCCGCGTGCCCGAGCTGTCACGGGGGTGGGTATCGCGCGTGCTGGACGCCGGGGCCTCCGGCGTGATGGTCCCGATGACCGAGACCGTCGAGCAGGCCCGTCGGATCGTGGAGTGGGCGAAGTATCCGCCGCTGGGCGGGCGAGGGCTGAGCAGTTTCGGACCCAACACCGCCTACCGCCGACTGGGCGACGTGACGCAGCTGATGGCCGACGCCAACCGCGAGGTGCTGACCATCGCCCAGATCGAGACGGTTGCCGGCGTGGCGGCCGCCGACCAGATCGCCGCCGTCGACGGCATCGACGCGCTGCTGGTCGGCCCGCACGACCTGTCGGTCTCGCTTGGCCACCCAGGCGTGGTCGACACGCCGGACCAGGACGCGGCCATCGCGCGGACGGCCGACGCGGCCCGGGCCGCCGGCAAGGTCTTCGGCCTGCACGGCGGGACCGACCTGTTGGCGCGTCACCTGGACAAGGGACTGCGGTTTATCATGTGCGACCACGACCTGGGCCTGCTGTCGCGCGGGCTGCGGGAACTGGCTAAGTCGCTGCGAGCACTGTGACCGTCGCAGCCGCCGGAGAAGCCGCATGAGAGCCGGCCTGCTGACCGCCATCCTCCTGACGCTGCCGACCGCCATGGTGGCCGCCGCCGGTCCGACGACGCAGCCAGTCTCGCCCGGCCTGGACCTGATGGCAGGCTCCTGGCGCTACTACGTGCAGGTCTCGCCGCCGCCGGTCGATCGCGACCTGCTGGCCAAGGCGGTCGAGGCCAACCAGGACGGCCTGCGCGACCGGCTGGCGGCGATGAAGATCGACCCGGCCAAGCCGTTCCTCGGCTGGCCCTTCTACTACCCGCTCCAGGCCAACGAGATCGCCTACGTCGCATCGACCCCGCCGCCGCCCGCGGGCTGGCAAGACGTGGATTTCGACGACGGCGACTGGCCCCGCCAGCGCATCCCCCTGCTCACGCCGCGCGACCAGTGGCAGGCGGACCCGGCCGCCCAGGCCTGCTTTCGCGCCCGCGTCATCGTGGCCGACCCCCAGCGCATCGCGGGGCTGACACTGACGCTGGCCTATCGCGGCGGCGCGGTGGTCTACTTCAACGGACGCGAGATCGCGCGCGGCCACCTGCCGCCCGGCGATCTACCGCCCGGGACGGCGGCCGAGTGCTATCCGCTGTCGGCCTACGTGCTGGACCCGCTGCACGCCGGGCCCGGCGGCGACCAGCCGCGTCACGTGCCCGAGCTGTGGGGCGACTTCCCCGGCCCGTCCTACAAGGGGCTGGACGAGGTGAAGGCAGCGGCCAAGGAACTCAAGCTGCCGTTCGATCAGTTGTTCTACCACCGCGGAAACTACAACCGCTTCCTGCTCACACGCGGCGACTGGGACGCGGCCCGCGCGGTCCGCAACCGGCAGATGGGGCCGATCGCGATCCCGCGCGGGCTGATCCGCCCCGGCGTCAACGTGCTCGCGGTCGAGGTCCGCCGCGCCGCGATGCACCCGGCGCTGCTGACCATGGGCCACGCCGCCGAGCGCTGGCAGCACGTCTCACTGATCGACTGCCGGCTGGCCGCAACGCCCGACGGCGCGGTGCAGGCCGAGTCGCGGGCAGCCGGCGTGGACGCGTGGGTCGAGGACATCCACCGCCGCTGCTTCCGCGACGACATCGGGCCGGCCGGTGAAGCGTCCGACGAGATCCGCCTGGTCGCGCCGCGCAACGGCGTGGCCAGCGGGCAGGTGGTCGTGTCGGCGGGGCGCGAGCTGGCCGACTGGTCCGTCGCGGTCGATCCGCCGACGGGTCCGGAGCGGGCGACGATCCCGGTGGCGGTGCGGTTCGGCCTGGGCCATCCGGTGAGCGACTTCGCGACGCTGAGCGCCAACCGTGAAGGCGGCACTGGCGCGCTGGCCACCAACCAGAGCCTGGCACTGGCCCGCTACATGCCCGAGGTCGCCCCGCCGCCGGAACTGAGCGGGCGGGCGCTGCGCGACTGGTGGCAGAAGGCGATGGGTGGACTGGTCTACTTCGACGGCCTGGAGGCCAGGCCCGCGCCGGCCGTGCCCGCTGACGCCTGCCAGCCCGTCTGGGTGACGGCCGGCGTGCCGGCGGACGCCCGGCCTGGCCTCTACGCCGGACGCCTGCGGATCCGCGCGGACGGGCGAGAGCTGGCGTTCCCTATCCGTCTCCAGGTGATCGACTGGCAGGCGCCGGCGCCCGGCGAATGGCGGACGGTGATGGCGATCGAGCAGTCGCCCGACGCGCTGGCCAGGCAATACGACGTGCCGCGCTGGAGCGATCGGCACTTCGCGCTGATCGAGGAGGAGATGAAGCTGCTGGCCCAGGCCGGCGACCGCATGGTCGTCGTGCCGGTGCTGGCCGACAGCGAGTTCGGCAACGGGCGCGACGCGATGATCCGCTGGCGGCGTGACGGCGACGGCTACGCGTGCGACTTCACGATTCTCGACCGCTACCTGGACGCCGTGGCCCGCCACCTTCGGCCGCGCTGCGTCTGCTTCGTGGTCTGCCACGCGTCGGCGGCCCGGGGACCGTTGACTGAGAATCCGGCGGTCATGCTGGCCGGGCCCGACGGCAAGCTGTCGCTGCTGGCGGTCCCGCCGCCGGGCGACGAGGCAGCCGACGCGTTCTGGCGTCCGCTGGTCGCGGGACTGAGCAAGCGGATGGCCGCCCGCGGCTGGGGCAAGGCGTGGACCTGGGGCTACATCGCCGACGGGCTGGGCGGCGAGGTGGCCGCGACGATGAAACAGTTCGCCCGCGTCGCGCCGGGCGTGGGCTGGGCCCGCGGGGCGCACGGGTGGGAGTCGGCCGACGCCGGCTTCACCTTCGGCACGACGGTGCGGGTCTGCCGCTCGCCCGTGCGGCGGACGGGCAACCGCGAGCGGCCTTACGAGCCGGTGAGCAACAAGGGCTGGAAGGACGCGGCGCTGCACCTGATGTTCACGCGCGTGGAGAACATCTGCGTGGTCTACGGCGTGTCGGGGGCCTACCGGTTCCGCTGCGCCCCGGAGTTGGCGACCGTGTGCGGGTGCGCGGGCATCGGGCGGTGGGGCGCCGACTTCTGGAACGGCGGCTACACGCACGACGCGACGGTGGGCCCGACGGTGGCGTCGCTGCTTCGGCCGGGCAGGGCCGGGCCGGTGAGCAGTGCGCGGTTCGAGTGTCTGCGCGAGGGGCTTCAGGAGGCCGAGGCCCGAATCTTCCTGGAGCGCAAGCTGGAAGCCGACGCCGCCTTCGCCGCCGGCGACGCCGGGCGGGCGGCCCAGAAGGTGCTCGACGACCGGCTGCGGGCGATCCTGGTGCAGACAATCCAGGCGCAGGACAACACGCCGCAGCCGCGGATCGAAGAGGCCCACTTCGGCTGGCGGCAGCGGACCTGGTCCCTCCTCTCCGCCGCCGCCACCGCCGCCGGCGGCCAGCCCCCGACGCCGGAACAGCGCGAGGCCTTCTTCGCCAGCCGATGACGGATCAGCAGGTTCCATCGCATTCGCGCGCTACTTGCGGCGGAGCGTTCAGCCGGGGTGCGGCGGCCCGCTGGGGGCTTTTGCAGAAAACCGGGGCGTGGTAAAGGGGTTACTTACGAGTAACCGGCCGAGCGGCCGGGCGGTCCTGTCGATGGAGGTATGCCTGATGCGCAGAAGCCTGATCCTGGTCCTGACGGTCGTGGCGGCGGTGCCGGCCTGGGGCGTGCTGCGGGCCGACGACGGGCCCGACGCCAGCGAGAAGGTGATCCTCAACACGGCCAGCAGCTTCTGGCGGTGGCGGATTGTCCGCGAGACCGTCGAGACGGTCATGCCCGACGGCAAGATCGATCACGTGCGGTTCACCTTCGAGAAGGACTACTACCGCAAGCACCCCGAGGCCAAGCGGGTGGCCGACGGCGACTGGAAGGCGGAGCCCATCAACACGATCCGCCTGCCGGCTGAGAGCGACCCCAAGTGGATGGCCCCCCAGTTCGACGACAGCACCTGGATCCGGGCCCACGGGCCGATGTTCGCCGGTAGCGCCGACACCGAGTGGAAGCTGATCCAGATGCGCGGCCGCTTCGAGGTGACCGAGCCGGAGACGGCCGGTCGGCTGAGCTTCTGGATGAGCTGCCACGGCGGCGCGGTGGTCTACATCAACGGCCAGGAAGTCGGCCGCGTGGGCATGCCCGAGGGGCCCATCACGCCGATGACGCCGGCCCTGCCCTACCCCGACGAAGTCTACCTCCAGGACAACGGCTATCTCATCTGGCCGCACGATCACAAGGATCAGTACGCCGACCGCGCGAAGAAGCGGATCCGCCGCATCGAGAAGCTGGTCATCCCCGCGTCTCGGCTGCGCAAAGGCGTCAACGTAATCGCCGTCGCGGTGCACCGGGCGCCGATCCCGGCGCTGGTGCCGCTGGGGCGGATCGAGAGGTATCCGATGTACGACGACCGGGCGGCCTGGTGCCAGGCGGTGCTGTTCGACGCCCGTCTGTCGGCCGAGCCGGGCTCGAGCATCGAGCCCAACCTCGGCCGCATCCCGGGCAAGGGCCTGGTGGCGTGGAATCAGAGCGTCGTGGTCAAGGCGTTCCCGTCGGACTACCCCGACCCGTTCGCGCCGGTGGCGCCGATCCGCATGACCGGCGTGCTCAACGGCATCTTCGCGGCGCAGGTGATCCTGGGCGACGACGAGCCGATCCGCGGGCTGTCGGCCAAGGTGTCGGAGTTGAGCGGGCCGGGCACGATCCCCGCCTCGGCGGTGACGGTCCGCTGGGCCAAGCCCGACGGCGCCTCGCCGCAGCGCGACAAGCTCGGCTTCTTCAGCACGCTGGAGGACGAAGCGCCCGAAGAGGTCCCCGTCTACAAGGAGAGCGGCGGCGCGGTGCAGCCGGTCTGGATCGACGTGGCCGTGCCCGCCGACGCCAAGCCCGGCGACTTTCACGGCCAGGTCGTCGTGACGGCCGAGGACCGCGAGCCGCTGACGCTGCCGATCGAACTGCGGGTGATCGACTGGAAGCTGCCCCCGCCGGCCCAGATGACCGCGCGGATGGACATCATCCAGTCGCCCGAATCCGTCGCCCGGGCCTACGACGTCGAGATGTGGTCCGACGCCCACTGGAAGCTGCTGGACCGCACCTTCGCCCTGCTGGGGCAGTTGTCGACCAAGACCGTCTACCTCACCTGCGTGCGGCGGACGCACTTCGGCAACGAGAACTCGATGGTCCGCTGGAAGCGCGACGACGAGGGCGAACTTCAGCCGGACTTCTCGATCGCCACGAAGTACCTCGACCTGGCGATCAAGCACCTGGGCAAGGTCCCGGGCGTCATCCTCTACTGCTGGGAGCCCGAGCAGTCCATGGGCCACGCCGGCGGCACCGGCACCGACGCCCGCATCCACGACAAGTCGATCCTCATCACGCTGGTCAACGACGACGGCACGCTTCGGCCGATCGAGGGCCCGGCCTGGGGCACGCCCGAGGCGCCCGAGTTCTGGAAGAAGCTCACCGGCGGCATGCAGAAGATTCTGGCCGACCGCGGCATGGCCGACTCGATGCTGCTGGGGCTCGTGGGCGACAACCGCCCGACCAAGCAGGCGATGGACGACATCTCGGCCGGCCTGAAGAATCCCCGCTGGGCGCTGCACAGCCACCTCTTCTGCGACAACTGGCAGGGCTACCCGATGGGCTACGCGTCGGTGCTGTGGGGCATCGGCTGCGCCCCGATCGACCCGTCGGCGCACACCACGTTCGGCTGGGCGAACCCCTTCTGGCTCAACTACTACCCGCGCGAGCTCAGCGAGCTGAGCCCGCTGGTCGACTACCGCACCAGGCTGGAGAACTGGCGCGGCGCGGTCTCGCTGACCTGGCACTACGCCAAGCCTTTCCCCAACCGCGACGGGACGCACGGGCTGGGCCGCCTGGGCGCGGACTTCTGGATCGTCGTCAAGGATAAACGCGGCATCCCGCGGCGGAGCCTGGCCGGCATCTACCCCGAGAGCTACTGGGGCCAGCTCAACCTGAACTACTGCGTGCCGACCGTCCTCGGACGCGGCGCCCACGGCGCGGTGCCCACCGTTCGCAGCGAGAACTTCCGCGAGAACGTCCAGGAGGTCGAGGCCCGCACCTGCCTGGAACGGGCGATGGCCGACGTGCTCAAGGTCCGCGAGCTGGCCGAGCAGATCGAGCAGCTCAAGGCCAGGCCGACCGACCCCAAGGCCCGCGGCTACGTCGCGACGACGTCCGACGAAATCGCCGCCGCCGAGAAGGAACTGGCGGCCGCCAAGGCCCGCCCGCTCATCAGCGACGACCTCTTCGCCCGCTGCCGCGCGACGCTGGACGAACGCATCCGCATGTGCCTGCACTGCGAAGGCGAGGGCAACGCCTGGTTCGTCAGCTCCGGCTGGAACCGCCGCGACGAAGAGCTGTTCTCCCTCGCCTCCGAGGTGGACAAGGCCCTGGGCCGCTGAGCGGAATGTAAACCGTGTCGCTCCGTGCGCCGCCCTGCGGGACATCGCCGCCGGAACGTTCATCGAATTTGCTGAAAGGCTCGCCATGCGTCGCACCATGCTTGCGCTGATCGGCCTGTCCCTGCTCGCACTGCTCTGCCCCGCCACGGCCCGGGCGGACGACCCGCTGGCCGTGCTGCTGCCCCAGCCGGTGAAGCAATCGCAGTTCAAGGGCGTCACGACGGCCCTGCCCAAGCCGGGCGAGTTCCGCATCCCCCTGACGATCGCCGACTACAGCGGCGTCGGCGGCGTCCGCATGGTCAGCACCGGCGTGCCGCTGCTGCCCGGCCAGGCGATGAAGACCGACGACCTGCGGCTGATCACGCTGACGGGCGACGAACGGCCGACCGTTCTGCCCGCCCAGTTCCGCGTGCTGGCCCGCTGGTGGCGGGCGGACAACTCCATCCGCTGGGTGCTGGTGGACACCCAGATCGACGTGCCGGCCAAGGGGACCGCGACGGTCTACCTGACCAACGCGAAGCTCGTCGGCGTCGCACCCGAGCACCCCGTCGTCGCCAGGACAACCGACGACGCGATCGTCGTCAACACCGGGCCAGCCGAGTTCACGCTGGACCGCAAACGCTTCAACCTCTTCAAGAGCGTCAAGGTCGGCGGCGAGGAACTGCTGGACCCGGCCGGCTGCGCCGGGCTCATCGTCGAGGACACCTACGGCACGAAGTATCTCGGCAGCGCCGACACCGCCAGCGTGGACGTGATCGAGTCCGGCCCGATGCGCGTTCGCGTGCGGGCCCGCGGCACGAATCGCCCCGCCGAGAAGGGCGCCGGCTACAGCCGCGGCATGTACGACTACGACATCTTCCTCGACTTCTACGCCGGCAGCTCGACGGTGAAGGCCGACGTCGTGCTCTGCAACAACCCGGCCGAGTCGCGCGGCGACCCGACCTTCGAGGACGCCTCGCTGGTGCTCAAGCTCAAGACCGCCCCGCTCGTCGGTTTCATCCCGGACGGCAAGACGGAGAAGAAGTTCGCGCCCAAGGCCGGCCGATCCCTCCTGCTCTACCAGGACTCCAACGGCGCCAACACCTGGGAAGTCTGCCAGGGCTACAGCGGCTACGGGCCGGCCTGCGACACCGGGCAATGCTTCCACGGCCACACGGTCACGTTCCGCGGCTATCGCATCTGGGACAAGGCCGCCGACGCGAAGTTGGCCCCAGCCACCCAGCCCGAGGACAACGTCGTCGCCTCGGGCAACCAGGCCGAGGGGACGGTCGTCGCGGAGACCGCCGGCAACGGCCTGCTGCTGCACGTCAAGAACTTCTGGGAGCAGTTTCCCAAGTCCCTCGAAGTGTCAGCCGCCGGCACGGTCCGCGTGGGCCTGTTCCCGCGCGAGTATCGCGCGGTTCACTACCTAGATGACGCGTCATCCAAGGGGCACGAAGTCTTCCTGCACTTCTTCGCCGGCAGCGATCCGAACGCCGCGACCCAGGCCGCCATGTGGGACCACGCCGCGATGCTTCGGCCGGACATGGCCCAGCTCGCCGCGACCGGCGCCCTGACCGACCTGGGCCCCTATGATCCGCCGACCGCGGGCCTGGACAAGAAGCCCGACAACAAGTACTCCTACGCCCGAAAGTTCACCCAGGACAACTACTACGGCAACTGCTTCGGCTGGCAGGTCTTCCCCGACCGCTGGCGGACCCTGGGCGGCCACTCCAAGCGCGGCGCCCGCCAGCCGATGGAATTCGACAACTACCTCTACCTTTGGTACACCACCGGCGTCCGCGACTGGTTCGACATCGGCGACGGGACCGGCCGGCACTTCCGCGACGTCCGCGCCTATCGCATCGAGGGCCAGGACCCCTTCGGCTTCGCCGACTGGAACGCCTTCCGCTCGCACAACCGCTGCGAAGACTGGACCAGCCGCGACAACCCCAAGGGGGCCGAGTATGAGAAGTATCACCAGGACTACTGGAAGCGGGCCCGCTGGTGGCTGCCCAACCCCGAGCACCAGACCCTCGACCTGCCGATGGAACGCTACCTGCTCATGGGAGATCAGCGCTGCCTGGAGAACATGCGCATCATCGCCGCCCACGGCACCTACTTCGTGCTCGGCCGAAAACCCGAGATTCACCGCAATACCGGCTGGAGCATCCGCGCCCTGGACCGCTACTGGGAGCTGACCGGCGACACGGCCGCCGAGTCCATGCTGGGCAAGGTCATTGCTCACTACGAGCCGCTGATCGGCGCCCAGCTCAAGCTGCCCATGCGCGGCGCGGATGACGTCAACTGGTGGTTCACGCAGATCTGGTCGCGCGGCGTCGCCATGACCGCCCTGAACACCGGCGACCCGCGGATGCTCAAGCTGGCCGACACGCTGGCCGGCGTCGTCGATGACAAGCAGGGCAAGTACTTCTGCACCCTCTTCGGCGTGCTCTATCACATGACCGGCGACGAGAAATACCGCAAGTTCTGCTTCGGTGACGGCGACGGCAGCAGCCTGCTGCGCGTCCACGACAGCGGCGACTTCCCCGCGACCGCCCATTGGCTGTTGACTCAACCCCCGATGAAGAAATAGAGCGCCCCGGCGTCCCGCTCAGCCGCAACCCGCAGGGGAGCGTGCCCGCCCCGTCCGGCGCCGTTCGCCCCGGCTGTAAGCGTCAGTCAGCGCTCCGCCTGCGTCCGATCCTCGAAGCGGTAGCTGTCGTGCACGCCATAGTCCAGGTTGTAGACCTTCTTGATCTCGGCGATCTTCCTGATCGTCTCGGGGAAGAACGGCTGGACCCCCTCGAAGGCGTGCAGCAGGATGTCTTCGAGCAATTGGCCGACGGTCATATCGCCGTACTCGGCCAGCGCCTTGAGCACCTTGGCCAGGCGCTTCTCGATCCGCACGCCCAGTTGCGTCCGCTCGACGGCCATCTTCGGCTCGCGGACCAGCGCCGCCTGCCGCGGCGTCCCCGATGCGCCCTTCGCACCGCCCCGCAGCCGCCGCCGGGCCCTCCCGGCATTCGTCCCGCCGCCCTTGGCATTCCTCCTCTTCTCCGCAGCCATCTTTCGCTCCCTGCCCGGGTGGGCCGCCCGTGTGTGTTTGTTACTTACATAACAATGTAACTAATATTCACCAGGCGGTCAACGCCAAGCCGGCCCGCGGGACAGGGATCTTTCGAGCCGGCGTCCGGCCCGTGCGGTTCGCCACGGCTGAGCGCTGCCGGTCGGCCGCCGGCGGCGCCCGACTTGGCCGGCCAACGGCCCGCAGTGACGCCGGTTGCGCCGGCTTTCGCGATCCCCAGCCGGTCAGCCACGCCGGCAGGCCTGATCGCCCGTCATGCCATGCAGCCTCCCCGCTTCCGCCCGGCCGGCGGCCCAAGTGCGCGATGTCGCGTGGTCTCGCGGTTCATCCAGCGTTGGGCCTGAGGTCCCGGTGTTCCACCCGCCAGCATCCCGGCCCAGGCACGGGAAGAACGCGAGCGGGCACGGGGTTGAGAGGCGCAGAGATTCCAAGCGAGCAACTTGACAGTAGCCGGCCCAACGGTTAGTGTGAGATGGAAGATCGCGGGGTAGAGCAGTCAGGTAGCTCGTCGGGCTCATAACCCGGAGGTCGGAGGTTCGAATCCTCCCCCCGCTATTTCGTAAGTGTAGCCGAATTCGCGAGTTGCGAATACCGTCCGAAGGACGGAGCGGCCGTAACCCGGAGGTTTCGGGAGTACTACTCGAGTACTCCCGAGTACGACGGAGACGGCCATGAACAACGTCGCGAGTCGGAATCGTGGAAGGCACGCATCGATTTCTTCGAGAAACCGGCGCGTGCCTTCGCTACGTACGCACAAGGCCAGCGGGCAGGCGTACGTCGTCTTGGACGGCCAAGCGGTCTATCTCGGCAAGGCTGAGAACGCTGAAGAAATCCAGCAGCGCTACCGCCAGGTGCTCGCCGAGTGGCAGACCTCGGGCAACCAACTGCCTGTCGAGTCCGAGGTGATCACGGTCAAGGAACTGCTCAGCCGTTTCTGGGCCCACGCCGAGCAGTACTACCGCACCGAGACCGACGGCCGCAACAAGGAACTGGAGCAGTTCAAGCTGGCGTTCGGCCCGCTGAAAGAGCTCTACGCGAACACGCGGGCCGTCGACTTCGGCCCGCGGGCCATGAAGGCCGTCCGCCAGAAGATGGTCGACAAGGGCTGGTGCCGGCCGTACGTGAACAAGCAGATCAACCGCATTCGCCTGCTGTTCAAGTGGGGCGTCGGCGATGAACTGATCCCCAGTTCAGTGCTGCTCGGGCTCCAGGCCGTGGCCGGGCTGAAACGCGGCCGTAGCGAGGCGTTCGACCACGACCCGATCAGGCCGGTGGCGATGGACCTGGTGGACCCGCTGGAGCCGTTCGTGGCCAGGCAGGTCTGGGCGATCATCCAACTCCAGCTCTACACCGCCGCCCGGGCCGGCGAGCTCTGCCGGCTCCGGCCGTGCGACGTAGACCGCAGCCGGGACATATGGGTCTACAAGCCGCTTCAGCACAAGACGGCCCACCACGGCTTCGAACGGCGAATCTACATCGGCCCTCGCGGCCAGGAAATCCTCGGGCCGTTTCTGCTCCGCGACCCGCAGGCCTACTGCTTCTCGCCGGCCGAAGCCGAGGCCGACCGTCTCCGCCGTCGCCACGAGGTGCGGGTCACGCCGCTGTCCTGCGGCAATGTGCCCGGCAGCAATCGCAAGGATCGCTGCGACCGCAGGATCAGCAACCGCTACACCACCGAGACCTACCGCCGGGCCATCCGCCGAGGCTGCGAGTGGGCCTTCCCGCCGCCGGCCCCGCTGGCCAAGGCCGAGGACGAGACCGACGCCGAGTGGCGTGCCCGTTTGGCACCCGAGCAAAGGGCGGAACTGCGGGCCTGGCGGAAGGTTCACTCCTGGCATCCGCACCAACTCCGCCACAACTCGGCGACGTTCCTGCGGAAGGAATTCAAGCTCGAGACCGCCCGTATCATCCTTGGCCATCACAGTGCGGCGGTCACGGAAATCTACGCCGAGCGCGATGAGCAGGAGGCAATCGCGGCGATCTCGAAGGTCGGTTAGGTCCGGCCAGCGGTTTCGCGTTTTGGTCTTTCCCAGCGGGAGGGAGAGCGATCAGGAATTGACTCTCGCTCGGCTGGCCTGGCGGCCAAGGTGGTGTTACGAAATGTCGGACGATAGCCTCTAACTGCCGACATTTCGTCACACGGAGAAGGCGGGGGCTAGACTCAGTCGCCGCGACGAGGCGAGGCATTTGGACGACCGTGGCCGAAGGCATCCCGGTCTCGCGGGTGCTTCAGGCCGAGACCGGTTGTGGGCCAGCCCCGGAAGGTGATCGTCGCCGGTGTCTCACCACTCAAGAAGAGGCAGTGGGCCATCGCCGTGCCTGAACAAGGGGACGTGCCCCATCAGCGGCCACGGTTCTTGCGGGTCCGGAAGCCCAGCGCCCCAGCGGGCCAAGCCAGGAAGCCAGCAGAAAATGCGGGCATCACCAGCCAGAAACTGATCGACGGTCGAGTCCGCCTTGGTTATCAGGTCGCCCAACTTGTGCTTGTTGGCCGTGTAGAGGTCCGGCAGCGTGATTTCGGTCAGCCAGAATCGGTCGGGCAGGAGGTTCAGGAGCCTCGTCTTCACATCTTCCGGAAGCAGATTCCCCTTGTTGTCGCCGTCCCGGAATTGGTCGACATACCTGGCTTTTTTCTCCACCAGCACCGTGCGGCAGACCAATGAGCGGGGCCGGGTGTCTCCTTGAGCGAGGGGCTCCCGCAGATACGTCAGCCATTGATTGTCGGGTGTCGGCGTGGTCCCGACGATGACGGCCTCGACCGCCTTCGCCGCGAAAGCTTCCACAAGATACGCTGGGATTTCCGACAGCCCCGCCGGGATGATCCCGATCGCCGACGACGCGTGCAAGTTGGGGTTGTGTTCCGGGACCAGGAAGTTCCGGATCATGTCGCTCGGCAGCGTGACGTACATGCCGAAGTTGTCGTCGCTGATCACGAAATGGTCTGCCCACGCAGCGCTGCTGCCGTGCTTGGATATCGGGAACGCGCCATAGCCCAATCTCGCCTCCGGCTCCCAGCGGTCCGTGTTGAGCGTGTGCCCAAGCACCGTTACCACGTGGGACACGCCCGGCCGGTCAATCGCGAGGATCACCGGCAACTGCGACTCAACCAGCGGATAGATGTAGGCGGCATATTCCACGCCCGGGCGGTCCGCGAAGTTGGCGTAGTGCGAACTACGGCCGAGTTTTCCGATGACATCGACGATCTCCGGGTCGGTCAATCCGCCGCAGTTATCGCCATTGTAGTGGCCGACTCGCCGAGACCGGCCGGTGGGTGGGACGACGCCATCGTGATGATCGATTCCCAGCAAGGCATTGATGCGACCGTTGGTGAGTTTGTCGGGAAGGGCCAGTGTCGGCGAACTATTCATGGCCATCCGCAGGGCGGCGTGAGCACAAACGTGCGTGAGGTCGTTCTGCTGGCAGAAGAAGCTGCCCCGTATGCTGAACTGCCGATGGTCGGCGCTGTGGCCGATGATCGTCGGGAAGTCGCGCACGCAATGGGGGTAGTAGTTGCTGACATTCTGCATGCCGCCCTCGACGAAGATGGCTGGCGGGCGGGCAACCGATTCGAGGATGAAGAACCTGCTCTTGCCATCGGGAAGGTCCTGCCGGAGCAAAACTGCGTAGGCCAGGATGTCTTGCGGCTCGAGGGCGTGCCAATCGTTCGACTTCGGGCAGGTGCGGAAGAAGGTGAACCGCGTCGCCGTGGTCACCACGGGGGCATTGCACCTGACCGCCGCTGCGTCATGCTCCTCCGCGATCTCAGCGTTGGCGGCCAGCCGTTCGACGGTGTAGCACTGCGCCCTCATCTTGCGCATCAGGCTGCAGAGCCGATGCAGTGGCTTGTTGCCTCGCCACTCAGGCTCGACCAGGTGAAAGAAGAACGAGTGCTTTGCGGTGGAGCCGCAAGGCACCAGGTCGATCTTGGTCCCCGGCTCGGCGAATGCATCGTTCATGGGCAAAAAAAAACCTGCCGCTAACCGGCAGGTTCCCCGTCAGGTGTTTCAGAAGGTCAAAATTTGAGCGGCTCGCCCATCACTCGCGGCTTGGGCGGACGCTCCTGCCAATTCAGTATCTCGCGGGCCAAGTGCGATTCCATCGCACTCGGTCGGAGATTGGCCTGCGTCGGCGCCGCGGTGAACCCTTGCGGAGGTGGGGTCGGCGGCGGCGTCGGCTGCTGGGCCGTTGGCTCTGCCATAGTCCGTCTCCTTGGTTTGCCCATAAACGTACAAGTTTAGCGGCCCATGGACGTTCCGTCTATGGGCTTCCTCTTCGGCTGGCTGATTGCAGGACTTGAGTGAGAACACCGTCCGCCTGTCGCCTCGAACGCCACGGCACGGCCCAGATTATGCAGTTCACGCCTTCTCCTTGTCAACAGCAAAAAGGCCTGACTCATCCCCAGTTTGGTGCAGCGGAATCGGAAGCATGGAACAGTGCTTGAAAGGCTGCAGTGGGGGAGAGGCGTAGTTTGCGGCCGTGAATGAGGATCAGGCCGATGGCGAACACGCTGCATTCGCCGGTGCGATTGTTGCTGCACCACATCGACGGCTTGCCGCTGAGTCGGCCGAGAAGCCCGGCGCCGCAGACCAGCAGGTAAGCCAACGCCAGGATCAGCAACAGCCGGTCGAACCGCTGCGGATCGCGGATGCCGGTGTCCCGCAGGCTCCAGCCGTTGCGTTTGTTCTTCAGGTCGCGGAACAGTTGCTCAACGCTCATTCGCTTGGCATACAGGCCAATCAACTGCCGCGCTGTGCCCGGCAGGTCAGTCATCAGGAACCAGCACTCGTCACGTTTCTTGGGCAGGTTCTTGGCCCAGTGGACAACCACGTGCTGGCATACCGCCTGATCCTGGCGATAGCGGACATCGCTCAGCTTGCGGCTGATACCCTTGTGCATTTGGTAATCCAGCAACTTGCCGGTGAACGAGTTGCTGGCGATATGCACCTTGGGTTGGATGCGAATCAGGTAGCTGAAGCCCTGCTCACGGCAAAACTTGGCCAAGCTCGTTCGGCCGAACCCGCGATCGGCCAGCAGGATGACTTTCACTCTCGCCGGGACCATCGTCCGCAACACGCCCAGCAGCGACTCTTCGAAGGCATTGCGGCTGCGATGGCCCTCGTAGACATTCCGCGGGCAACTGGCCCAGCACAACGGCACTGCTCGCCCGCCGATCACTGCGGCCGCCATCAACGTCGTCAACCCACGAACGTCGGTCCAGTCCAGGCCTATCAACAAGGGCTTCTTGCGGCGTTTGACGAGCTGCCGAATCGGCCCAGCCATGGCCAATGTTGGCTCAATTCGGCTGTTGTGAATGAACCGGTAGGCACGCTTGATCTGGTGCTTGGCGGTCCCCGGCATCTGTCGACCCAGGTTGCCCAGGCTGATCCGCGAGCAGGCTATGGCCGCGGCCACGATGACACTCAAGGTTTTCGCCTGCGACAGCCGAAGAGTATTAGCGCATACCGACAGCACCCACGCAATCGCCTCCGTGCGATTCATGGCGGCTCCTTCCTGTTCGATTGTCTGTGGTTCGGCCGAACCGATTACCCAAAACAAACAATCGGCAGGAACCCGCCTTGTACTTCAGAAACTGGGGATGAGTCAGCAAAAAGGCACGCAGGCACGGCGGCACGGCTGAGCGTATGGTTCGATACCTGCAACGCCGCCGGCAGTTTTGCCCGTCGCCAGATTCTGGCGATTCGCCGCCGCCTCGACGCCTTCTGGTCTATCGCGTCGGCGAGACTGGCTGGTCACGGTGATGCGCCTCGCTCGCAGCACCATCGCCAGACCTCAGACCTGATGCTTCTCCTTCACCTCTGCCTCTTCTGGCGGGAACGGGCAGATGCGGATCATCAGGATGTCTCCGTCAGTCCCCTTGAAGATGCCTGCAATCGTGATGCAGGGCCGGGGCAGGTCGTCCATGGGGTTCGAGCCGTTGTCGAATTCCCACAGCGTGATTTCCTCGCAAATCTTCGACACGGCCAGATAGAGGGCCTTCAGGTTGATACGGAATCCCTGATAGGCCGTCGCCCCGTCGTGCTTGCCGCCCAGCAACTCGACGGGCGACGGGAAAACGCGAACCTCGAACGCGGGTCTGTCCTTGCCCTGCGGCCAGCGCCCCGAAGACTGGAAACTGCTCGTCGTGTCCTCAAACGTCGGGCAGACGATGTCCAGGATTTCATTCAGCAGCGCGTTGGCTCGTTCATCGCTGAACATTCGCTCTCCTCTCTCGGTCAGCGTCGGCAGGCCCGAGCATCTGCACGAACGCGTCCAGGACGGTCGCCACGGCGAAGATCGCCCGTTCGTGCTCCGGGCTGGGCCCGCCGAGTTGTTCCTTCATGTAGCACGTTACGTAGGCGAACAGGTTCCGTTCGGGATACGCCTCGGTCATGATGTCGGTCAGACGCCTTGCCTCCGCCTTTGTCTCGCCATCCAGCAGCCGGACCATCGCCCCGTGTTTGGCGGCCGATCGCTCGATCATGTCCAACGTGATCAGCGGCACCGACCCGCCCAAGGTTTCCTTGACGGCTTCGGCGATTACCAGGACGACGTGGAGCACGTGGTCAACCACGGGCATCGGCACGTCGAACGTCGGCAGGACCAGGGCGCAGCCCAGGGCGTTCGGCTGGCTCGCCGCCAACTGGTCAATCGCCTTCAGTTTGGCGTCGAAGCCCATGCCCTCCACGCGGCGAATCACGTCCACCATCGTGTCGATGGTGATTCGGCCCTTTGGTTCGGTCAATTCCATCGCGGCATGATACCCGCGGCGTGGGTGCGGTTCCATCGGCTGATTGGCCTGGACAGCCCTCAGGTGAGCGCTGCGCACTGCGTAACTGGGTGCGCAACTGCGTAGCCAGAGTGCGCAACTGCGTCGGAAACTGCGTCAGTCCAACTGCGTAACTGGTGGTAAAACTGCGTAACTGGTTGCAAAACTGCGTAGAAACTGCGTAAGTGATTCTGCGCAGCGGATTCCTGCTTCGGACACGTCTATTTTGGGCTGCATGATCGATGCAGCCAACAACACGAACGCAATCGAATCGCGGATCGGCCCGGACGAAGAGCTGATCAGCCTGAACCAGGCCGCGAGGCGTCTGCCACGGGTCGACGGCCGCAAGGTCGCGATATCAACGCTGTGGCGGTGGTGCCGAGCCGGCCTGCGGGGCGTCCGCCTGGAGTACGCCCGCGTCGGCCGGAAGATATGCACCAGCCACCAGGCCCTCACGCGATTCATGTCTCAGGTTGCCGCTGTTGACGATGACAACCCGCCGGCCTTTGTCCGGGGGGCGGCCCGGCGGCGGATCACATCGAAACGGCGGCTGCGTGCCCTTCAACAGGCGGACGAAGTGCTGGCGCGGGCCGGCATCTGACCCATTTCCACGGGAGAGACCCATGAGCAGAACGGCTTACAGGTATCGATTCGACGAGGACGTCGACCTGGATGCGGTCCGCAAGGTCCTATCGGACTGCCTGAACGGGACGGCCAAGTTGCTCGGTCCGGCGCGGGTGCGGGCCGAGGCCGAGTGCCTGGTGGACGAGAGCATCGGCGTGGTCCTGATCGGCACGAACAGCTTCGTCGGGCTGGTGCTCAACGCGACATTCATGGCCGTGCTCTCCGCCCGGTTCGGGGAGTCCGCTTTCAACGCCCGGCAGGTCGAGCTGATCGTCGCGATCATCGACGGGGAGGACGGCCGGTGAACACCACCACAGCCGCCTCAAATCCCCGTTCGCTGCTGACCAGCACCCGGCTGACGACCCTTCGGGCCTGCCCGCGGCGGCACTACCTGCGATACGAGCTCGGCTTGGCTCGCGTCCGGCAGGAAGCGGCCCGGCGGTTCGGCTCGGCCTACCACCACGGCATGGAGCGGCGTAACGGCGGCGTCAGCCTGGTAGACGTGACGACCGAGGCCCGAGCCGGCTACGCCACCTGCCCCGACTGGGCGGAGCCGACTGATTGGGCGGTCGAGTGCGAGACGCTGGCCCAGCTCCTGGCCGGGTACTTCTGGCGGTACGAGAACGACAACCTGGAAGTACTGGCCGCCGAGCGATCGTTCGAAATTCCCTTGACCAACCCCGACAGCGGCAAGCCCAGCCGGGCGTTCCTGCTCGCCGGCAAGATCGATGCCATCGTCAAACTGCCCGATGGCCGGCTGGCAGTGCTGGAATACAAGACCGCCGGCGAGGACATCTCTTCGGATTCCGAGTACTGGCTGCGGCTGCGGTGCGACGGCCAGATCAGCCTCTACGTCATCGCCGCCCGGGCGATGGGCTTCGACGTGGCCACGGTTCTGTATGACGTGACCCGCAAGCCGACCATCCGCCTGCGGCAGCATGAGACCCCCGAGCAATACGGCAAGCGTCTGCTTGACGACATCGGCGAGCGGCCCGACTTTTACTACGCCCGCCGCGAAGTCCCCCGCCTCGAGGACGACCTGGCCGAATACCGGGCCGAGGTCTGGCAGCAGGCCCAGCAACTTCTGGAAGTCCGCCGCCGGGCCGACCGACTCGGCGATCCCTCTCGCGCCTGGTTCCGCAACGCCGGCCGGTTCACCTGCTCCTACTGCGATTTCGCCCAGGTGTGTCTGAACGGCATTCGCGTCGCACCCGGCACGTCGATTCCGTCCGGCTACCAGATCCTCACAGACGTCAACCCCGAGCTTGAAAGACAAGGAGCCTGACCCATGGCTGAGCAGATCCGCGTTGATCCAGAGTTCGAGAAGCTCATCCCGCCAATGACGCCGGCGGAGCGGGCGGGGCTTGAGGAGAACCTCCTGGCCGACGGCTGCCGCGAGCCGCTGGTGGTCTGGCACGAGCGGCCGGCCTGCCCGTGCGGCGGCGTCCCGTTGCGGGGCAAGCGGCCGAGTCCGTTCACCTGCTCCAAGTGCGGCAAGGCGTTCGCGGTCGTTCCCATCGTCTTGGACGGCCACAACCGCCTGCGGATCTGCACCGAGCATTCGATTCCCTATGAGGCGGTCGAGGCCGAGGACGTCCAGGATCGCGACGCGGCGAAGGCCTGGATCATCCGAAACCAGATCGGCCGGCGGAACCTGACCGAGAGCCAGCGGGCGATGCTGGCGACAGCGCTGGAGGAGATATTCGGCAAGCAGGCGAAGGAACGACAGGCGGAATCGGCCCGTCGCAACCAGCCACAGGCTCAGAATGTGGCAAATTTGCCACATTCAGAAAACCCATCCAGAAAGCGCGAAGAACCGGCGACTGGTCCCACCCAGCAGATGAATGTGCGTGCCCGTGAGCAGGCGGCAGCCGAGATGAATGTCTCGCCGCGACTGGTCCAGGCGGCCAAGAAGGTGACCCAGGCTGGCACGCCGGCGCTTCAGGACGCCGTCCGCAAGGGGGAAGTCTCAGTGTCGGCCGCCGCCGATCTGACCGAGCTGCCGCGGGACGAACAGGACCGCGTGGCCGCCGACGGCGGCAAGGCAGCCGCCAGGGCCGCCCGCACCGTCCGCCAGTCCCGCCATCTCCCGTCCGGGCCGGGCGGAGTATCGCCCCGGGCCATGCGGCCCGTCCGAGGGCCAGGCAAACCGCAATACAAGACCGCCCTGGAACTGCCCCACGATCCTGTCCATGCCGCCCGGACGCTCATCAGCGTATTCGGCCGCCAGTTCATCGTCGACCTGGTGGCTCAACTGAACCTCTTGCTCGAAGGAGACGCATCGTGACTACGACCCCGCCCTCAATTCAGCGCGCACCCAGCATGAACCGCATCACGGTCACGCCCAGCCAGGCCACCCGCTGGCTGGACAACCAGAACAACCTCAACCGCCCCGTCATCAGAGCCGTCGTGAAGCGCTACGCCCGGGCCATGAAGGCCGGCCAGTGGCGGCTGACCCATCAGGGCATCGCGTTCGACCCGCACGGACGTCTCCTGGACGGCCAGCACCGGCTGTGGGCGGTGGTCGAGGCGGATGTGCCGGTGGAGATGCATGTCTGGTTCAATGTTCCAGCCGACGAGGCGATGGTCATCGACGGCGGCAAAGGCCGCAGCATTGCTGACCAGTTGCGGCTGTGCGGTGGGGCGGGCAAGGCCACCCCGGTTCGCATGTCCGTTGTGCGGGCCATGCTGGGCCGTGGCGAGAGAGCCACGGTGACATCCGACGAAGCCTTCGACGTCCTCACCCGCCACGCCTTGGCCTTGGAGTTCGCCTTCGAGAACCTGCCTCTGCGGGGCGAGCGGGGCATCGCCGCCGCCGACTGCCGGGCGGTGATCGTCCGGGCCTGGTACTCCAACGACCACGCCCAGTTGGCCCGATTCTGCGAAATCCTCAGCACCTCGATGGCCCGCCAGGAGCGGGACGAACCGGTCATCATGCTCCGCACCTTCCTGATGACCACCGACCAGCGCAGCGCAAGCCGGCAGCGCGAACGCTACGCCAAGATCGAGCGGGCGCTGATGGCATTCCTGACCGGCGAGCCGCTGACCAGGCTCCATGCTGCCTCCGGCGAACTGTTCCTGCTGCCCGAAGAGGTCGCCGCCGAGAAGGCGCGGGAGGTGGCCTGATGAAATGGTTCCGTTACCGCGAATACCAGGGGAACTGGCAGCGGGAGATCGTGCTGTGCTTCGACGCGGCCGACCGCGACGACCCGTTCCTCGAATTCCGTGCTGACCAATACCGCAAGGCCGGCAAGGTGGTCCGCCTGCAGGCCCTGCGGCCGAATCCCTCCAACCCCCCGGACCGCGAAAGGAGCAGACGACCATGACCTCGGCACCGACAGCACCGCGAACCATCCCGACCAGACAGCGTCCCGCTCCGGCCAGCCAGCCGAGCCAGACGAACGGCAAGCCGGCCTTCATGCCCATCGGCAGCGCCGGCGGGCACCGGGTCGTTATCTATGGCCCCGGCGGCATCGGCAAGACGACGCTGGCCGCCATCGCGCCCGGCCCCGTCGCCTTCTTCGACCTGGACGACTCGCTCGCCGTCTTACGCAGCCAGTTGCCGGAGGAGTTGGCCAGGCAGATCAACCGGGTCGGCGGCGCCGGCGACTGGCAGGCGATCCGCGACACGCTGCACATGAGCGGCTGGGACGAGATCAAGACCATCGTCATCGACTCGGCGACGAAGGCCGAGGAACTGGCTCTGGCCTGGACGCTCAAGCACGTGCCGCACGAGAAGGGCGCGAAGATCGAGCGGATCGAGGACTACGGCTACGGCAAGGGCTACCAGCACCTCTACGACACCTTCCTGGCCCTGCTGGGCGACCTCGACCAGCATGTCCGGGCCGGCCGCAATGTCGTGCTGATCTGCCACGACTGCACGGCGACCGTGCCCAATCCCAACGGCGAGGACTGGATTCGCTACGAGCCGCGGCTTCAGAGCCCCAATAGCGGCAAGTCGTCGATTCGCCTGCGGGTCCGCGAGTGGGCGGACCACGTGCTGTTCGTCGGCTACGACGTGGACGTGAAGGAAGGCAAGGGCAAGGGCAGCGGGACCCGCACGGTCTACCCAAACGAGCTGCCGCACTGCATGGCCAAGAGCCGCACGTTGGCCGACACCATCCCGCTGGTGAAGTTCGACCCTGGACTGTGGGCGAGGCTGCTGGCCTGAGCCGGCAGCAATTCCTCCAACGACCGCAAACCGCAAGGAGACATTCGATGCTTCCGAATCGTGAAGGCAGATTCAAGGCGACCATCGCCGACCACGGCGTGGCCGAGACCGGGCCGAACAACCTGGCGACGTTCGTCTGCCAGTACAAGCCCGTCGCCGAACTGGTCAACGGCGAGTGGGCCGACGTTGACGAGGACTTCGAGATCAGCGGCTACCACTACTTGGAGAAAAAGGACGGCTCGATCAACCAGGTCACCATCGACTCGCTGAAGGCCGCCTTCGGCTGGGATGGCCGCGACCCGTTCTGGCTCCAGGACGCTGACCTCAGCGGGCTGCTTGTCCAGGTCAAGCTGGGCTTCGAGGAGTACGAGGGCAAGCAGCGGATCAAGGTGCAGTTCGTCGACGCCGAGGACGCCACGCCGCGGGACGTGCCCAAGGCGGACGACAACTCGCGCCGCTCGATCACCACCCGCCTCGGCGCCAAGTTCAGGGCGCTGGCGGGTGGCTCTCCGGCCCCGGCGCCCAAGCCGTCGGCCGCCCGGCCGACCCTACCGGCAAAGCCCGCGCCGGCGACGCGCCCTACCTCCACGGCTGGGTCCAATGCCAGCGCACCGGCGAGTGGATCAGGTTCTAACCCGCCGACGGGCACCGCCCCCGAGGCCACGATGGAGCAGGCCTGGGCCGAGTTCACCAAGCACTGCCTCGACCGCGACGGCAAGCCGCTGACGCAGGAACAGACCGAGGCCGAATGGTTCGCGGTGCTGGCCCAGCTGTTCCCCGGCAAGCAACCCGCCGACCTGTCGGCGGCGGACTGGGCGATGATGCGGGACGAGGGGCCCAACCACATCACGCCGTTCTGATCGTCCCGTGTCACGGGCTGGCCGGGCGGGGAGCAGACCCCCGCCCGGTTTGGCCCAGGAGTACTGTCCCATGAAATCCCTCGACGGACACAAATGCCCAACCTGCGGCGGGCCGCTGACCTACGAGGCCATCCACTACCTCCCGGACGGACAGCCCTCGCCGGAAACGCCTTCATCGGCGGACCTGGCGATCTGCGTGCGATGCGTGGTCCTGGTGCTGTGCAAGGCGACCGTCGCCATCCACGGCGATGTTGGCGAGCAGCCGGGGAGCAACAACTTCCCCGGCCATGAAGAGCGGATGCGGGCCCACGCTCAGCGCGTTGCCGGCCCGAGCCTGACCGATGGCGAGGCGGAAGCGGAGGAGCTCGGCCCCGAGCCTGTCGAAGGTGAACTGCTTGAGGCGGTGGCGTGAACATGGTCGCTCCAAACAACAACCTGGCACTCCGCGACTACCAGCTGCGGACTGTCGACGCCGTAGTCTCGGCTCTGGCCTGCCGGCCGATCCTGGTCGCGCCGACCGGCAGCGGCAAGACCGTCATGGCCGCGGCCCTGGTCAATCGGCTGAATGTGCCAACGCTCTGGCTGGCGCACCGCAAGGAACTGATCGACCAGGCGGCCAGCCACGTCTTCGCCGCCGGGCTGAACCCCGGCATCATCATGGCCGGCTATCCGCCATTCCCGCTGGCGCAGGTGCAGGTTGCGTCGGTCCAGACGCTGGTCCGCCGCCAGCCGCCGCCGGCCGGTCTGATCGTCATCGACGAATGCCATCACGCAACGGCGGATAGCTACCGGACTGTCCTCGACCACTACCCGACCGCTGCTGTGGTCGGCCTGACGGCCACGCCGTTCCGACTCGACGGCCGGGGCCTGGGCGACCTGTTCGGCGAGATTGTCGTCGCGGCCTGGCCCGGCGAGCTGTGCGACGCTGGCGTCCTGCACCGGCCGAAGGTGTGGGCCTCCCGGTCGCCGGACCTGCGGGGCATCAAGGTGATCGCCGGCGACTACCAGCTCGGGGCGCTGGCCCGGCGGACGAACACCGGTGAACTGAACGCCGACATCGTCGCAACCTGGATCAAACACGCCGCCGGGAAACGCACTGTCGTCTTTGCGGTGGATATCCAGCACAGCCACGCCATCGTCGCCGCGTTCCGCCAGGCGAGTGTTCCCGCCCAGCACCTGGACGGCGGCACGCCCCGCCAGGAACGGGACGCGATCCTGGCCCGGCTGCGCTCCGGCGAAACCAAGGTCGTCAGCAACTGCATGGTACTGACCGAGGGCTGGGACCTGCCGGCCCTGGAATGCGCGATCATCGCTCGGCCCTCCGCGTCGTTGAATCTTCATCTCCAGATGATCGGCCGGGTGATGCGGGCCTGCGACGGGAAGGACGGCGCGATCGTCCTGGACCACGCCGGCAATCACCACGTCCACGGCCTGGTCACTCGCCGGCTGAACTACTCGCTGGACGGCAGCCGCAAGGTCGGCTCAGACGAGCCGCTGGGCCTTCGCCGCTGCCGGGCCTGTGGGCTGTTCTTCGAGACGACGCGGTTCGCGTGCCCCGAGTGTGGCTGGGCGCCCACGCCAGCGGATGCTCCCAAGCGTGAGCGTCCGGACATTCACGGGGCCGGCCGGCTCGTCGAGTTCGACGACAGCAACTTCGAATATCGCCGTCAGGTCTGGATCGCGCTGGAGGCGGAGCGCGAGGCGGGCGGCTATCGCGAGGGGTGGAGCTTCTTCCGGTTCAAGGAACGCTTCGGCGTCGAGCCAGTGCTCGCCGCGGGCGATCTGATTGACCCGCCTAACGCCACGGCTGAGCAGAAGCGGGCCGTCTTCGAGCACTTCACCGAGGTCGCCAAAGCCAAAGGCTTCAAGGCGGGCTGGGCGTCGCATCGCTACCGGGACGTCTTCGGTTGCTGGCCAAAGGGGTTCGTCGGCGACGTGCGGCGTGAAGACCTGCGGGAGCGATGGGCGGCCCGCAAGGAGGTGGCTGTATGAGCGAGACGGCAATCAGCACAGACATGGACCTCAAGCCCTGCCAGTTCGAGGGCTGCTGCGAGCCCGCCCGGCCGGGCTGGCGCTACTGCGATCATCACATCCTGGTGATGTATCGTCGGATGCTCGACGAGGGCTACCTGGAGCCGTGGCCGGACGGAGAAGAACCGCCGCTGCCCCAGGACCTGATGGTGCCGGCCGTGGCTCCGGACCCGAAGGAGGTGCTGGCGTCATGACTGAGAAGCAGATCCAGAACGCCATCCTCCGCGCCTTCGGCACCCGGCCTGACCTTCGCATCTGGCGGGCGAACGTCGGGGTCGCCCGGATCGGTCGGCGGGTTGTGCGGTTCGGCGTGCCGGGCCAGGCGGACATCACCGGCATCCTGCCCGATGGCCGGCGGATCGAGATCGAGGTCAAGTCGCCCGACGGCCGTCAGAGCGAGGACCAGGCCAACTTCCAGCGGATGATCGAACGGTTCGGCGGGCTCTATGTGCTGGCACGGTCCGTTGACGACGTGCGGACGGCAATCGGCAGCGCAATCCCCAACATGGAGGCCAACTGATGGGACCTTGGATACAGACCTACACCGGTCGGCAGATGTTCCCGTTCGCGCCGGAGGCGGACCAGATCGACATTCACGACATCGCCCACGCCCTGGCCGGGCTGTGCCGGTTCACCGGCCACACCCGGCAGTTCTACAGCGTAGCCCAGCATTCCGTGCTCGTCGCGCGGGAGTGCCCGCCGGAGTTCCGGGCATTCGGCTTGATGCACGACGCGGCCGAGGCCTACATCAACGACATCGCCCGGCCGATCAAGCAGCGGACCTGCCTGATCCAGGACGACGGCTCGGTGATGCGTGTCGAGGGCGTCGAGCTTCGCGTCCAGGAGGCCATTGCCAAGCGGTTCAATCTGCCCTGGCCGATGTCGGACGAATGCGAGCAGGCTGTCAAGGAGATAGACACCCGCCTGCTCCTCACCGAGAAGCGCGATCTGCTGACTGTCGAGCCGGCGAAATGGAGCGTCACCGGCAAGCCATTCGACTGGCGCATCGAGCCCTGGTCGCCCCAGCGGGCCGAGGTGGAGCTCCTGAGGGCCGCGCTGGCCCTCGGCGTAGTGTCCGCCGTTGGCGTTCCGCCGGCAGCGGGGACGGGCGAACGCCCCATCCTCGCCGAGGCGGCCGAGATCACGTCCACTGATCGCCGGCAGGCCTACGGGCACCCGACCGACAACTTCGGCCGCATCGCCGACATCTGGAACGTCGTGCTGGCTGGCAAGCTGGTCGACGACGCCGTCCTTGACGCCGCGGACGTCGGCCGGTGCATGGTCGGCCTGAAGCTCGCCCGCGAGTCGTTCGCCCACCGGCGGGACAACCTCGTGGACATCGCCGGCTACGCCCGGACGCTGGCCATCGTCGAGGGGGACGAGGAATGAAGGCCCTCCCGCACGTAGTCTTCGCCGCCGCCCTGCTCGCCTGGCCATCTGCGTGCCGGAGCTCGGGCAGTCAATGCGCCGGCCGGTCCGAGCCAACCGCGGAGGATCGCCACGCACCGAGCGCCAGCTCTTACCCGACGAGCGGGCCGGTAGCGGGTGAGCGTGCGCCTGATGTCGTGATCCTGATGCGGGTGACCGCCTATTGCGCCTGCCGGCAATGTTGCGGCCCGCTCGTCCGCGGCATTACCGCCAGCGGCCAGCCCGTCTCGACCAACGGCGGGCACTTCGTCGCGGCGGACAGGTCTGTCCCGTTCGGCACGCTGGTCTCCGTGCCCGGCTACGCCGGCGGCCGGCCGGTCCCCGTGCTTGATCGTGGGGGTGCGATTCACGGCCAGCGTATCGATGTGTTCTTCCCAAGCCACGAGCAGGCCCGGGCCTGGGGCGTGCGGTGGCTGCCCGTCACCATCTTGAAACTGGAGCGACCATGACTGAAACACAGACCGACAGTTCGACCGAGATGCTCAAGTTCGCCCGCCAGGCGACAGCCAGGATCGTCACCGCCGCCATCGAGGCGACGGCCGAGGCCGCCGACATGGAGCGGGCGGTGATATTCCGCCGGAACGAAGCGTACCCGCCGGGCTTGGCGGCCAATCCGCAGGTGATCCGCGACCTGGTCCACAGCCCGGCGTACGCAGACCTAATCGACAAGTATGTCGCGGGCGAGATACGCGACCACCTGCTGACCCACGTCATCAACCTGCTGCGATTGCGACTACCCGGGGTGATCGCTTAACCAGGAGAACAGAATGACTGACGAGAGTGTTGATGAGCCGGTAAAACTCTCCATTCGCATTGCCTTCAACGGCGAGGCGGTCCAAGTCGACCGCAACCTGTGGATGGACAGTATCGAATCGGACGGAGGATTCAGCATCGGCCAGGTGATCGCCGACGCGCTGAATGCCATTCGCGGCGATTGGGGCATCTTCGCCGATCAGATCGTCGCTGGAATCGTCGAGAACGAGGAGGATTCCACTGAGATTGCCGCTGGGACAATCAAGAAGGTCATAGCGCTGTTCTACGCTGGAGCCAACGACATTGGTGCTGCCGCGCGACACCTGCCGACGACGACAGCCAAACAGCAGGAAGTCGCCAGCGACATCTGCCATGAAACCGAGGACTGGATCGCGGAGAAATATCAGGAGGCGGCCGTCCGCCTGCGCGAAGCCCGAGGCAAGCCATGAGCTTCCCACAGGTTTATCGGCTGACGATGCTCGTCAACGTCGCCGTCCTGGCCGTCATGGGTATAGCGGGGCTTGTCTGCGGCCGGCCTCGCGAGGGCGCAATCTCCCTGCTGTTCGCCGCCAGCAACACACTGATCTTCTGGTGAAATCATGGCCAAACCCAACCCCATCAACAACCTAGTCGTCGTATCCGACCTTCACTGCGGCTGCCGGCTGGGGCTCCACCCCAATGTGCTGACGCCGCTGGACGACGGCGGGCACTATTCGCCCTCCAAGCTCCAGCGGATCGTCTGGTCGTGGTGGTGCGAGTTCTGGGACCGCTGGGTGCCGGAAGCGTGTCACAGCGAGCCCTACGCGGTGCTGGTCCTGGGTGACACCATCGACGGCGTTCACCACGGCAGCACGTCGCAGGTATCCCACAATCTGGAGGACCAGGCCGAGATCGCCCATCTCGTGCTCCGCCCGGTTGCAGATCGTTGCGATGGCCGGCTTTACATGATCCGCGGCACACAGGCCCACGTCGGGCCCAGCGGCGTCGAGGAAGAGCGGCTCGCCAAGAGGCTGGGCGCTGTGCCGGATGAAGACGGCCGGCACGCTCGCTGGGAGGCGTGGATCGAGTTGGGCCGCGGGCTGGTGCATGCCACGCATCACATCGGCACGACCGGCAGCCAAGCGTACGAGTCCACGGCCGTCATGCGTGAACTGGCCGAGGCCTATACGGAGGCCGGGCGCTGGCGGCAGCGCCCGCCCGATGTTCTTGTTCGCGGCCACCGTCACCGCCATATCGAGGTTCGCGTTCCGACCAGCCTGGGCTACGGCATCGCCTTCACCTGCCCGGCGTGGCAGCTCAAGACGCCCTACTCGTTCCGCATTCCCGGCGCCCGCCAGTCCCTGCCCCAGATCGGCGGCAGCGTGATCCGTCAGGGCGATTCAGACCTTTACACCCGTCACTGGGTGCGTTCACCCCAGCGGCCGAAGGCGGTGAAGCTATGAAGCTGTTCGATCCCAACGAGACCTATCTGATCAACGTCGCCGTGATGGTCCGCTTCAAGGCCGGCGGCGAAACGCGATCCGTCATGGTCTGCCGCTGGCGGCCTGATGGCAACATGCTCGACCTGCTCAACGACGAGGCGAAGGCCGCGCTTCAGACGGTTTGCGATCAGGCGACCCGGCGGAAGGAGTGATCGTGGCCAGGCGAACCATAACCGAAACCGACCTGCGGCAGGCGTGGGCTGAACTTCTCGTCCCGCGGCAGCCGCTTGTAGTCGGCCGCGGCAAGACCATCGCCGAGATGGTCGCCCTGGGCGGCGAATCAGAAACGACTGTCCGTCGGCGGGTCCGCTCGCTGATCGCCGCCGGCAAGCTCTGTCAGATCGGCGCGCGGCCCGGCAGTTCGCGGTCGGCCGTCTTTGAGATCGTCACGAAGGAGAAGAAGTGAACCACCAGCATGTCAATCATGGTCTGCATCACCCCGACGTTCACTACGCTTCCGGCCCGTGGTCCGAGACGGCCACGTTGCACGTGGCGTCGGCCTACATCAATCCGCAACGTTGGGAACGCCGCCGGCGGCTGTTCAACGACTTCCGCCGGCACATGGCCGCATCGCCCAACGTTAAGTTGTATGTCGGCGAGCTTGCCTATGGCGACCGGCCATTCGAGGTCACCCATGAGGGTCACGCCGACGACGTCCAGCTCCGCACCTCGGCCCAGCTCTGGCACAAGGAAAACGTGCTGAACCTGGTGATCAGCCGATTCCCGTCCGACTGGGAATACGGGGCCTACGTCGACGGCGACTTCCACATGACCCGGCGCGACTGGGCGCTGGAGGCGATCCACCTGCTCCAGCACTACGACTTCGTCCAGTTGTTCTCCAGCTACTCGGACCTGACCAACGACCACCGGCCGATGTCGGTCGTGCCGTCGTTCGCCTACAACTGGATCGAGCGGATGGGCCGACCACCCTCCGGCTATCGCGGCGGCTCGCCTGGCGGGGCTTGGGCGTTCCGGCGATCCGCGTTCGAGACGGTCGGCAGCCTGCTGGACACCTGCATCCTCGGCAGCGGCGACTGGTACATGGCCGCCGGGCTGGCCGGGTTCGCCGACCACCGCCCCGAGACTGAGGGCTGCCGGGCGGAGTATCGCCGGGCGATCCACGTCTGGCAGAAACGGGCGGCCGGGATGAAGGGCAACATCGGCTACCTGCCCAACCATGCGATCCACTACTTCCACGGCTCCAAGTCGCGCCGCGGCTATGGCAGCCGGTGGACGATTCTGCGCGACCATGCGTTCGACCCGCACACCGACCTGTTCCGCGACTGGCAGGGCGTCTACCAGCTCACCCCGGACAAGCCGGGCCTGCGCGACGCCATTCGTCGCTACTTCGCAAGCCGCAATGAAGACGACCCGTCGCTGCGTGAAGGCGAGCGGGTGCTGATCTAGGAGTCTTCCTTCAACATGAGGAGGCGTGCAATGTCAGACGGAGCAAAGGCTGTTGTCGGAATCACTGTGGTCGTGCTGCTGATTGCATGTGCGATCATCGGCGGCTGTTGGGGGTATCCAAACTACAACGTCTACTCTCAGCGAAAGGAAGGCGAGGCCCTGCTGGCCCACGCCCAGGCAGCCAAGGAGGTCGCCGTCGCCGAGGCCAAGGCCAAGATGGAGTCGGCCGAGCTGCTGGCCCAGGCCGACGTAAAGCGCGCCGAGGGCGCCGCCAAGGCCAACAAGATCATCGGCGACAGCCTGAAGGACAACGAGGCGTATCTTCGCTACCTGTGGATTCAGAACCTGGAGAACTCCAAAGAGCACCAGGTCATCTACATCCCCACCGAGGCGGGGCTGCCGATCCTGGAGGCGGCGCGGCTTAAACAGACCGGCAAAAGCGGGCAACAGTAGCTCGCCTTACAGCAGAGTCGCACCTTCGACCGAAGACGGGAGGCCGGCCACGAACCGTGATCGCCTACAAGATGTCCTGTCGCGATTGACGGGCGCTCGCCAGACGGGCGAAAGCCAGTGGGAGGCCCGCTGCCCGGCCCACGACGACGGGCACGCCAGCCTCGCCGTCTCGCGCGGCGACGACGGCCGTGTGCTGCTCCACTGCCACGCGGGCTGCTCGCCGATGGCGGTTTGCCAGGCGCTGGGCATCCGGCTCGGCGACCTGTTCCCCTCCAAGCCGAAACCAATGGCCTCGTCACGAGGCCGGATCGTGGCGACCTACGACTACCGCGACGCCGCGGGCGAGTTGCGCTTTCAGGTTGTCCGGTTCGAGCCGAAGGACTTCCGCCAGCGGCGGCCCGACGGGAGCGGCGGCTGGACCTGGGATCTCGCAGGCGTGGGTCGCGTCCTCTACCGGTTGCCGGAGCTGCTCGCCGCCGACCCATCCGTGCCGGTGTTTGTGGCCGAGGGCGAAAAGGACGCTGACAACCTCGCCTCGATCGGGCTGGTCGCCACGACGAACCCCGGCGGGGCCGGCAAATGGTCCAAGCTGTCCGACGATTCCGCTCTCCACGGCCGACGCGTCGTGATTCTGCCCGACAAGGACACGCCAGGCCGAAGGCACGCCGAAGATGTCGCCGGCCGGCTCCACGGCAAGGCGGCCGAGGTCCGCCTCGTCGAGTTGCCCGGCGATGGCAAGGACGCCTCCGACTGGATCGAATCGCTGGACAGCCGAACGCCCGAAGAACTCCGTGACATGCTGCTCGCGATGGTCGAGGCGGCGCCCCTCTGGCGGCCCCCCACGCCGCAGCCCAGTTCGACACCGCAGGCTGTTCCCGCCGACCGGCCCAACATCCTGATCGACACCGAGGAGCACCGGGTCGTTAGCGAGACGGTCGCAGCCCTGTCGGCCGACCAGGACGTCTTTCGCCGCGGCGCGGTGCTGGTCCGCGTGATCCGCGAGCGGCAGCCCGACGACGGCATCCTGCGGGTGGCCGGCTCAGCCACAATCAGCACGCTGCCCGCCGCCAACCTGCGGGAACGCCTCACTCGCATCGCCACATTCACCAAGCTCAATCGCAAGGGGGACGAGATCCCGACGCACCCGGCGACTTGGCTGGTCAGCGCCATCGACGCCCGCGGCGAGTGGCCGGGCATCCGCCCACTGCTGGCCGTCTCGGACGCCCCGGTCCTTCGGCACGATGGTTCGGTCTGGCAGACCGCAGGCTACGACGCCGCCACGGGCGTCCTGTTCGAGCCGGACGGGGCGTTCCCGCCGATCGCCGAGGAACCGACCATCGACCATGCCCGCCGGGCGGCGGCTGCTCTGGACGAGATCGTCTGCGACTTCCCGTTCGAGGCCGATGAGCATCGCGGGGCCTGGCTGGCCGGCGTCCTGACACCGCTGGCCCGGTTCGCGTTCACCGGCCCATCCCCGCTGTTCCTGATCGACGCCAACGTCCGGGGCGCCGGCAAGGGCCTATTAGCCCAGACCATCGGGCGGATCGTGCTCGGCCGTGAAATGCCGGTCAGCAGCTACGTCCACGAGACCGAGGAGATGCGCAAGAAGATCACCTCCATCGCCATCGCTGGCGACCGCATGATCCTCTTCGACAACCTCGACGGGGTCTTCGGCAACGACGTGCTCGACCGGGCACTGACCAGCACTAGGTGGAAAGATCGCATTCTCGGCCGAAGCGAAGAAATCGAACTGCCGCTCGCCCCGGCGTGGTATGCGACCGGCAACAACGTCCAGGTCGCCGGCGACACGGCCCGGCGGATCATCCACATCCGTCTCGACGTGCTGGCTGAGCGGCCAGAAGAGCGGACCGGCTTTCGCCATCCGAACCTGGTCGCCTGGATCGTCGCCAACCGCGGCCGGCTGATCGCCGCGGCGATCACGATCCTCTCCGCCTACATCAAGGCCGGCCGGCCGTGCCAGAACCTGACGCCCTACGGCAGCTTTGAAGGCTGGTCGGACCTGGTCCGCCAGGCGGTCGTCTGGGCCGGCCTGGACGATCCCTGCCTGACGCGGACGCGATTGACTGAGGCCTCGGATACGACGGCGGACACGCTGAGCCAGCTCATCTCGGCATGGCGGCTCTATGACCCGTTCGGACGGGGTGTCATCGTCTCGGAGATGCTGGCAACGCTCTACCCGGGGCAGCGGGACTTCACGTCGAGCGAACAGGCCAATATCGCCATGCGGGCGGCGCTTGAAAACATGGTCGGCTGCCCGCCGGGCAAGCCACCGACGCCCCGGCAGGTCGGCAACAAGCTCCGCTACTTCCGCCGCCGTGTGGTCGGCGGAGTGTATCTGGACGTCGACGCCGGCGAGTCGCGCCGCAACGGGGCGGTCTGGAAGCTCTACGGCCTGGAAGGGGGCGAATCGTGAGTCTGGTGAATCTGAAACGCCGCCTCCACGAGCAGAACGCGCCCGCCGCACGCCGCGCCGTGACTGTCGTGAATCACGCGGGAACCCTAAGCGAAGAAAACACAGGGTATGAAATTAGTACAGTACAGGCCGACGGTGATTCACGACACTCACGGGCTGTTCCACCCGCCCCGCCGCCAGGCCGCGTCACCGTTCTCAAGCACTGCCGCTGCTCGGACTGCCGGTCCTGGTTGGCCTGCACAATCCCGGTCATTGACGAACAGGCATGGCACTACTGCACCGAGTACAACGGCCCGCAGGTCAGTCGCGACGTGCTGGTCGTCCACTACCCGGCGCAGAAAAAAGGCCGGATGCTTGAAGGCCAGGATGAGGGGGGGCATCCCGGCACTAGGGGGAAGCATCCGACCAGCCGCGATTGTAGTGCTGGGGCGCGTGGTGTCAACGTAGTCGAGCAGCCGCCCGCCGTTGGCCATGTAGACGCACCCGTTGGCCCACGTTCGAACGCAACGGCCAAGGTCGAGCACCAGGCCAAGGACGCCGCCCCGACGCGACACGGGCCAACGGGGCGCGTCGTGGGGCCAACCAACGCCGTCTGCCAAAACGGCACCCAACTGCTTCTACCGGTAGAACCGGATGGTTCCTTCCCTGCCAAGATTTCTCCGTTGGGCACGCGGAGCAGCCAGCCGCCACCTTTTTGTTTGTCTACGCGCCGAACGTCGAATCCCGGTGAGCACCAATAGGCATTTTCCGCCAACAGGAGGTCGTGATGAAAGTCGAACTTTGGAACGTGACGGACGTGAAGCCCTACGAGAAGAACCCTCGCATCAACGACGCTGCGGTGGATGCCGTGGCGGCCAGCCTGAAGGAGTTCGGCTTCCGCCAGCCCATCGTCGTGGACGCTGAGGGCGTGATTATCGTCGGCCACACCCGGCTGAAGGCTGCGCTGAAGCTGGGCCTGGCCAAGGTGCCGGTCCACGTCGCCAAGGACCTGACGCCGGCGCAGATCAAGGCCTATAGGCTGGCCGACAACCAGACGGCGACGCTGGCCGAATGGAACATGGAACTGCTGCCCATCGAGTTGAAAGACCTCCAGGGAATGGACTTCAATCTCGACCTGCTCGGCTTCTCGGCCGAGGACCTGTCGTCGATGCTCGCGCCCGAGGGCACGGCCGGGCTGACCGACCCGGACGAAGTGCCGGCCCCGCCCGACGCGGCGATCACCCAGCCGGGCGACATCTGGGTGCTGGGCAGTCACCGGCTCATGTGCGGCGATAGCAGCAGCCCAGCCGACCTGGATCGATTGCTGGACGGCGCCCGCATCCACTTGGTGAACACAGATCCGCCATACAATGTGAAGGTCGAGCCGAGAAGCAACAACGCCGTCGCGGCCGGCCTGTCATCGTTCGGGGACGGCGCCCCCGGCTCGCCGCAACTACACCACCAGAGTTTTGACGAGCATCGCTTCGGCCATCGCAAGCCCACCGACAAGAAACTCCGCGCTAAGGACCGACCGCTCGAGAACGACTTCATCAGCGACGAGGAGTTCGAGAAGATGCTGCTGGCGTGGTTCGGCAACATGGCCCGGGTGCTGGAGCCTGGCCGGTCGCTCTATATCTGGGGAGGCTACGCCAACGTCGCCAATTACCCGCCGGCGCTGAAGGCGTGCGACCTCTACTTCTCGCAGACGATCATCTGGGTCAAGGAACATCCGGTTCTGACCCGCAAGGACTTCATGGGCAACCACGAGTGGTGCTTCTATTGCTGGAAGCACGACGCCGGACACCAGTGGTTCGGCCCGAACAACGCCACCGACGTGTGGTCGGTGAAGAAGGTCAACCCGCAATCGATGGTCCATCTCACCGAGAAGCCTGTCGAACTGGCGGCGCGGGCAATTCAGTATTCCAGCCGGGCGGGCGAGAACGTCCTGGACCTGTTCGGCGGGTCGGGCAGCACGCTAATCGCATGCGAGCAGGCCGGTCGGCGGGCATTCCTCATGGAAATCGACCCACTCTACTGCGATGTCATCGTGCAGCGCTGGGAGAAGTTCACCGGCAGGAAGGCCGAGCGCATCGCGGCCGGCGGAACCTCAGGGGTGGCGGCGTGAGAGGCGGAACCATATTCAGCGGCATCGGCGCCCCCGAGCAGGCCATGCCGTGGGTTGACTGGCGATGGTGCGCCGAGATCGAGCCGTTCGCATGCAGCGTCCTGGCCGCCCGGCACCCAGGAGTGACCAACCTTGGTGATGTCACGGAAGTGGACTGGCGGCGGATCGCCGCGGCAGAGCCAGTTGACCTTATGGTCTTCGGCAGCCCCTGCCAATCGTTCTCCGTTGCTGGAAAGCGACTCGGACTGGACGACCCTCGTGGCAACCTGGCCCTCGTCGCCCTTGGCGTTGTGCGAACGCTTCGGCCTCGATGGTTCGTCTTCGAGAACGTCCCCGGCCTGTTGTCGTCGGCTGGAGGACGGGACTTTGGCGCCTTCCTCGGGCAGGTGGAGGACTGCGGGTATGGGTGGGCCTACAGGGTGCTCGACGCGCAATTCTTCGGTGTCCCTCAGCGTCGCCGAAGGGTGTTCGTCGTCGGTTACCGCGACCCTGTCAGGGGTGTTGGAGACTGGCGAGTTGCCGCCGCGGTTCTTCTTGAGCAGTCGGGCCTGCGCGGGCATCTTACGCCGCGCTGCGCGTCGCGGGCGGACGTTGCCGGAACACTTAAGGCGTGCGCTGGAGGAAGTGGCACTCCAAACGGGGCCGAGGAAGCCGACCGACTAATCGTCATGGCCCACGGCCAGGCGAATGCCGAGTTGGGCGAAGGCCGCTCGCCGACACTGTCGTGCAATCACGAAGCGCCGATCCTTGCCCACCAGGTCGTCGGTCCGTTATGCGCCCAGCACGGGCACGCCCCCCAGCAAGGCGCATACGTCGGGCACATCGTGCCGCACGAGGTGGTCGGACCGCTGTGCGCCAACGCCGGCGGGCACGGCCACACCGGGGGCGGGCAGCAGGCGGCCTATTCCGGCCACATCGTCACGCATCCGCTGACGGCCCGTCACGATTCCAGCCCGGACGGCACCGGCCGGGGGGTGCCGATCGTGCCGGTTGCCTTCGACAGCAAGCGGAACCCCAACCCCGGCGAGGTCTCGCCGGCGCTGCGGGCGATGGGCGCGGACGGGAGCCACGCCAACGCTGGCGGGCAGGTGGCCGTCGCGTACCAGTGTCACGGCGGCAACGTCGGGCCGATGGGGACGCTCCGCACCGGCAGCGGCAACGTGACCAGCGGCGTGCCGTTCACGTTCCAACCGCGAGTGGGCAGGTCGGGGCGCGGCATGCCGTCGGATGTTGTGCCGGCGCTGGCCGGCGGGAGTGCTGGGGCCGGGGCCACGTCTGACATGCGGCCGTGCGTGGTCGCCAGGTATGCGGTGCGCAGGCTGACCCCACGGGAATGCGAGCGACTGATGGGATATCCGGACGATTACACACTGGTTCAGTTCCGGGGCAAACCTGCAAAGGACGGGCCACGGTATCGCGCGTTGGGCAACAGCATGTGCGTGAACGTGATGGCATGGATTGGCCAGCGGATTCAGATGGTCGAGGCGATCCTGGCGACTGAGAACACCCCGGCGTTGGCCGGGGCGTTGGGAGGTGCGGCGTGATGTGGTTGCTGCTACTTGGCCTGCTTGGGCTGCCCGGCACCGGCCGCGGTGAACAACCCGCGGTCGACCTTCTTGAACCGGGCCTGGTCGCCCTTCTTGGCGATCTCAACAATCATGGCCGCGTAAATTGTGCTGTGCGGGGTCGCGGCGCTGCTGGTCCAATAGCCCTTGGCGGCGGCCTGCTCGACGATCTGCCTCGCGTTCAAGGGCGTCGGCGACTCGGCCAGCACCTTGGCGGCAGCGTCCAGGCCCGACATCTTGCCTTCGGGCTTGGAGACCTTCGCGGCCGGCTTCTTGTGGGCGGCCGTCGGGATCTCGACGCCCTTGGTCAGGTCGCCCTTGGTGACCGCCTCGACTGTCTTGGCGACGTCGTCGGCGTCCTGCTTGTGCCCGCACTTAGCGCAGGTGAAGCCGCGCTTGTTGAATGTCAGGTCGGCCGAGCCGCACTTGGGGCAGGTGCGGGCGGGCGAGCCGGTCAGACCCCGCCGCGTCTTGAGCGCCGCCTCGATCCGGCTGCGCTGCTTGGCCGACCAGCACTGGAGGTTCAGGGCGTCGCTGAGCTGCTCGGCCGTCGCCTTATTCAAGGCGTCGGCGAAGTCGCTGCCGGTGGCCTTGGCCAACGGGTTGTCGCTGGCGACCGCCTTTGCCGTCGCCTCGTTGGCCGGCCGGCGGAGCCGCTGCGGGCTCTTGATGCGGACGGCCTTGTTGGTCTTGGTGTTGACCGCGTCCCACCCGCCGTACTTGCTCTCGCCGGTGATGCGGACCGGGACCAGGTTGCCGCTGACCTTCGCTACGTACTGCCCGCCGATCACGACCTCGTTCTTCTTCATGACGCTCTCCTATGGTTGGATGCCTCGGGTCGGACCTCCCGACCCATCGCCTGGCGTCCTCGCGTGAGGGCGGCAGGCGGCGGGCCGGAACCCGCCTGGCGGTCAGGCATAGACCAGCTCGTCGACGTTCATCGCGGTGCAGTAGTGGGCCAGGTCGCGAACCGTTCGCGAGTAGGCCTCGGCCGTCGCGCCATCGACCGCATTGTGGAAATGCCCGGTGCTGCTGGACCGACCGACCGAGCGGCCCAGCAACTGGCGGGCCAGGTAGCGGACCGTCTTCGTCGCCCGTTCGATCACCTCGGCCGGCGTGATCGAGAAGACCGGCTGGTTGCTCAGGATCGAGGCCATCTCGGCCTCGCCCAGCAGCAGGCCGTAGTGGGCGACCTGGGCGTATTGGACGGTGGCGATGGTCGCCGCCTCGCCGTTCCAGGCGATGGCGTCGGCCGGGTTGTCCTGGGCCCGGGCCAGGAACTCGTCGCGGGCCTTCTCATAGTTCCGCCGGTAGAGGTCGGCCTGCATCAGGATGTTGCGGGCCTTGTCGACCGCGATCTGTTCGGCGGTCTTGGCCGGGGCGGGCGTCTGAGTCGCGTTCTTCTTGGTCGTGGCCATCTGCGTCTCCTCTGGTTCGTGGTTCGTTCGTTCGCTGCTTCTGCACACATTGAGCCGGAAAACAGGCTCCCCGCTAATAGTCATTCCGGCAGTAATTCCGAGAATCTTTCGCGCCTAACTCATGCCTTACAGGCCGACCTCCTCGAGCAGGTGCGCGTAGCCCGTCGCCCCGAGCATCTTGACGAGTTCGCCGGCGAACCAGGTCAGTTGCTGGTTCACGCGGCGGTTCTTGGTGTTGGCGGCCTGGAGGTAGGCGGCCATCGCGGCGACCGCCTCGGGGCTGAAGTTGTCCTTGATGGCGTCA
>JAJVII010000031.1 GCA_022072085.1 Phycisphaerae bacterium | reverse complement strand
CCCGGGCGGTTCGCACCGAGCGATGGAAGTATATCGCCGTTCGCAGCGTGAAGGGCTACCCGGATACGAGAATGCGGAATGTTTACGGCGGCCAGAACGATCTGCTGTTCGACCTGAAGGCCGACCCCGACGAGAAGAAGAACCTGTTCAAGGACCCGGCTCAAGCCGCAACGGTCAAGGAATTGCAGGCCCTGCTGCGGGAACACTGCTCGACCTACAGCTACCCGTTCGGCGAATTCGGCGGCGGATCCGCGAGACCGCTGCCCGCCGGGCGCACCAATGGCGGTTCGGTGCCGGCGACGCCGGAGCCGCTGCGGCCCGGGACTGGCCTGGACTGATCCTCGGCGGCGGATCGTTGCCGGATCAGTGGCGGCGTGCCCGGCAAGGTGGACTGGATTGAGAGAGAGAGAATCCCCGGCAGCATCACTGCGGGCTTCACCACGTTCCCGACGTCCGTCCGCCCCGTTGGGCGCCGCTGCCGCCGCGGCCGGGCAAGGCAGCATGCGCTACTGAGACCCGACCCCGCAGGCTGCGGGCCAAGTGAGGAGGAGAGAAGCGCCGTGAGAAACTGCATGAAGGCGATCGGTTTCCTCGCCGTCGTGTTGGCCGTCAGTTGCAGGCCGCCCGCTGCATTCTCGGCGGGTCCCGTCGCGGCGGGAGATCCGCCCGGCCCGACATCGCGGCCTGATCTGGAGCCCAACGTTTGGACGGAGATCGCGCCGAAGTACATGCCCCCGCCCGGCGGCGGCAGTCACCACCCGGTGAGCTGGAACAAGCTGGTCTACGATTCGGTGGGCAAGCGAATCATAAACATCGACCGCTGGGCGGCCCCCGGCCGGATCGAGGGCACGTACATCTATGCCAATTCGCTGATGGCCCTGGACCTGGGCAAGAATGAGATCGTGCGGCTGAGCCTGTTCAACTGGAAGAAGGAGGCATCCGCCAGCGGCGGCTACCGAACCGTGGAGATGCCGGAGAACAAGACCGAGCCCACGCCTCTCCCGCGGCACCCCTATGGAGAGGTGGCCTTCGTGCCCGGGGAGAACGCGGTCTACCTCGGCGCCGGCGCCAACCAGACCACCAGTTCCGACGGCAAGGCCCGGCACCCCAACGACACGTGGCGGTTCGACCTGGCCGCGAACAAGTGGGAGCAGGTCAAGGGCGAACAGCCGCCCCCGTCGCTGAGCGACTGCATGACCTTCGTCCCGGACCTGAACGCCATCGTGCGCTGGGTCTCCTCGGACGAGGCGGCGTGGTTCATGGACCTCAAGACCCGCACCTGGTCGAAGAAGCCGATCGCAGATGGCCCCCGCCTGGGGCTGCGCACCGCCATGACCTATGATACCCGGCGTAAGCAGGTGCTCCTCTACGGCGGCCAGGTGCTCGGCGGCCCCTTCGCCGCGCCCGGGCCGCAGCTCTGGGCGCTGTCCGTCACGGACCTCAAATGGAAGCGGCTGCCGGACGGCCCGCCCGCGAGCGCGCCCGGCTGGGCTTACGCGCCGCGGCATGACGTGGCGTTGTGCTGGCGCAAGGTCAACCCGAAGACGTGGGACACCGGCGAGTGCTGGGTCTACTTTCCCGGCGAGCAGAAGTGGCTGAAGATCGAGTCCCCCAAGCCGGTCCCGCCGAAACTCTACCAGAACCTGACCTACGACGAATCCCGGGACGCCTTCGTTTGTCACACGCGGGATGCGAAGTGGTACGTCTTGCGACTGGTCCCGGCCAAGCTCAACGGCGTGCCCCCGGAATACGTCAAGCGGATGGAGCAGGAGGCGGCTGGGCGCACCGGCGAGTTCGGCGGCGGCGCCCGCTAGACACTATCCGGCGAATCGGCCGTCGGCCCCGGGCAAGCGCGACCCGGGGGCTATGGAGTGTTGGCTGGGCCCACCGAGTTGCCCGGAATCAGGCCGGTGGGGAACTTCTCGTGTCGGGGCAAAGCTTCGGGGTCGCTCAGGCGGCGCTGGATCTCATCGACCGCCCATTGCCCCATGTGTCCGAATGGCAGGTCCAGCGCCGTTGGCGCCATGTTCCGCAGCGGGGCCAGTTCCGGTGTCAGCGGATCGGTCGGCTGTCCTGTGATCGCCATGGAGACGTCGTCGCGCGAATCGCTCTGCCCGCGACGGACCTCACAGTTCGTCAGCCAGAAGTGCTCGCGGTCATGGCTCAAGAGGCTGAGGTCGCCCGGAACGGCGATCCCCAGTTGGACGCAGGCGTGAGCATACGACCAGAACTGCCCCTCGCAGAGAAACGCCGTGGGGCGGGCGGAGCGCGGCGCCGCCTTCCAGCGGCGAATGACGGCGACGACCTCGTCGGCCCACCGCGTGGAAACGAACCACTCCGGGTCGATGGGCAGTCCGCGACGCTGCAACCCCTGACTGAAACCCGACACCCGCGCTGGAATGGCGGGATCGGAATGGCGCCGGCTGAGCCAGCCGATCATTCCGATGCGCCGATGCCCCAGCCGCCACAGGTGTTCCACGGCCACGTCCATGTTCTGCGCGTGATCCAGCGAGCAACTGCTGACGCCGCGCTGCTGGCACTCGAAGTCCATCGCCACGGTGGGCAGCCAGGCGGCCAACTCGCCCATCAGCGTGTGCTCGAATATCTCCAGGCAGATGATCGAATCCAGAGCACTGGTGTCGATGCGCCGGCGGATGGAGCCGGCCAGTCCGAAGGGCTTGGCCGAGCGAGCCATGACGATGTGGATGTGGCGGTCGATGGCATCGGCGGCCGCCAGGATGCCATGGTACGACTCCTGGCTGTAGTGGTCGGTGATGAACGTTCGCGGCGTGCCATAGAAGACCAGCCCGGTCGTACCGCTCTGCCGCGGAATCGCGTCGCTGGCATAGGTTCCCGACCCGTGACGGCGGACGACCAGGCCCTCATCGGCCAGGACCGCCAGCGCTTTGCGGATCGACCCTACCGAGCAGCCCATCTGCCGGGCCAACACCGCCTCGCTGGGCAGGCGGTCGCCGGGCCGCGATCGCCCGATCACCTGCCGCCTGATCCGCGTGCGGAGATCCTGCGTCAGCGGCGTGACAGGATCAGCCGAGGTGCGGCGTGCCTGGCTCATGGTCTTACCCCTGAGTTCTTGTTGACGATTGACGACAGGCGACGTCAAGTGTCGACACGCAGTAAGATCTTTTCAAAACATACTTTGCAACAACAGAAAGTATGACATTGTATGACTTGCACGATATCCTGTCAACAAAAACATGACTACTGAATGACATTATCTCGGCCTGTCGGGCTGACAGAGAAATATCACAAAATATTTGCGCATATAGATTTACACATATCTCCAGAACAAGAATGCGATGGTGCGCAGCTCTGGCACGCGGATTGCAGGCATTGGTGAGAAGCGTCTCGAGTCAGCGGGATAGTGGAAGCGGAAACGAATCACAGGAGACAAGAGATGAGAGCCAGGATCGCCTTCGCAACGCTGGTCGCCCTGCTCGTCGCGGCGGCCCCGTCGTTCGGCGCCGTCGCCTACACATGGAGCGGTCCCGTCGACGGGGACTGGCTGACCGCAACCAATTGGTCGCCGGGCGGCTTCTCCAACACCGTCGGAGACACGGCCGAGGTGACGTCCGGAACGGTGAAGGCGGTCGGCAACACCACGTTCTCCTCGACGCTGATCCTGCGCAGCGGCACGGTCCTGAGCCTCGAGGCCTACAAGTCGCAGGTCGTGACCGCCCTCAAGCTCGACGGCGGCTCAATCTACATGGGCAGCGCCACGTCGCTGGCCGGCAACATCGAGGTGACCGCCGCGTCCATCATCCAGAGCGGCTCGGCGGACAACAACACGATCTCGGCCGCCTTCAGCGGCAGCGGCAACCTGAGTATCTACAACAATCAGGCCGTCACGCGATCCGTCACCTTCAGCGGCAACAGTTCCGGCTACAGCGGAACGTGGTTCATCTACGACGGCAACGGCCTGCACCGTCCGACCAACCTCTACGGCAACCTGGGCACCGGCGAACTCTACGTCAACACCGGCGCCAGCGTCACCGTCGGAACCAGCACGACGCTGGACTGGACGCTCGACCTGGTCGGCGGGACCATCTCCAGCGGCGGATCGGCCGGGGCCTATCACCACACCGGAACGGTCACGCTGCTGTCGGACGCCACCATCCGCAACGTCACCGACTACAGCGGCAAGCACGTCTACATGGACGGGGAGATCACCGGCAACGCGAAGCTTTCGCTCTCGCACGGCGCCAGCAACCGCAAGGTCATCCTCAACCACGCCAACAGCTACACCGGCGGCACCGAGGTTCTCAACAACACGGCGCAGGTCACCGCGGCCGCGGGCCTGGGCTCCGGCGACCTGCACGTCGACGGCGGCGCCACGCTTGAGATCACCATCACCGGCGTCATGAGCCAGTTGGCCGACGTCTATCTCGACAACAACGCCGGCGTCTACGGCAAGCTGAACCTTTCGACCAGTACGATCACCACGGTCAACTTCGCCTATGTCGGCGGCACCGGCGGCTGGGAGGCCCCGGTCGGATACACGTCTCTGGCTGCCGGCGATTACACGTCGGCCAATTTGTCCAGCTACATCACCGGCAGCGGCACGCTCCACGTGCTGGCGGTCCAGGCCGAGGTCCCCGAGCCGGCCACTTTGGGCCTGTTGCTGATGGGCGGACTGGGCATGCTCGGCGGCGCGATCCGCAGGCGGCGGCACTGAACGCCGGCTGACACCCCTACCTGTCAAACAAGAAGCCCGGGGCTCGCTGCCCCGGGCTTCGTTCTGTACGTCGACCGCCGGTGTCCGCCCGCGTCAGACCTGCGAAGCGGCGATCGCCTGCTCCAGGTCGGCGATGATGTCTTCCACGTTCTCCGTGCCGATCGACAGGCGGATGTAATCCTCGGTCACGCCGGTCGATTCCTGTTCCTGGGCCGTGAGCTGCTGGTGCGTCGTCGAAGCCGGGTGGATGATCAGGCTCTTGCTGTCGCCGATGTTGGCCAGGTGGCTGAACAGCTTCACCGAGTCGATCAGCTTCTTGCCGGCCTCCAGCCCGCCGCGGATGCCGAAGCCCATGATCGCCCCGCAGCCGGCGAGGTATTGCCTGGCCCGGGCGTGGTCGGGATGGCTGGCCAGCCCCGGATAGTTCACCCACTTGACCGCCTCGTGCCCCTCGAGATACTCAGCCACCTTCTGGGCGTTGGCACAATGCCGCGGCATGCGCAGGTGCAGCGTCTCGATGCCCTGGAGGAACAGGAACGCGTTGAAGGGCGACAGCGCCGGCCCCAGGTCGCGCAGGAGCTGCACCCGGGCCTTGAGCGCGAAGGCGACGCCCTTGACCACGGCCTTATCGTGGTTGCCGAACGCCTGCCAGTAGCTCACGCCGTGATACGACGGGTCGGGGTCGCAGATCTCGGGGAACTTGCCGTTGTTCCAGTTGAACCGGCCCGAATCGACGATCGCACCGCCGATGCTCGTGCCGTGCCCGCCGATGAACTTGGTCATCGAGTAGACCGCAATGTCCACGCCGTGCTCGAACGGGCGGAAGACCATCGGGCTGACCGTGTTGTCCACGACGAAGGGGATGCCCGCGTCGTGGGCGACCTTGGCCAGTGCCTCGAAGTCGTCTACGTTGTTCTTGGGGTTGCCGATCGACTCGGTGTAGACCAGCCGCGTGTTCTTGTCGATCGCGGCCTTCACCTCGGCCGGGTCCGACGAATTGATGAAGCGGACCTCGATGCCCATCTTCGGCAGCGTGTAGTGGAACAGGTTGTAGGTGCCGCCGTAGAGGTAGCTGGTGGAGACGATGTTCTGCCCGGCCCGGCAGACGTTCAAGACCGTCAGCGTGATGGCCGCCTGCCCGCTGGCCACCGCCAGCGCCGCGGTTCCGCCGTCCAAGCAGGCCAGGCGGGCTTCCAGCACGTCGGTGGTCGGGTTCATGATCCGCGTGTAGATGTTGCCGAATTCCTTGAGCGCGAACAGATTGGCCGCATGCTCGCTGGAATTGAACACGTAGCTGGTGGTCTGGTAGATCGGCACAGCCCGGGCGTTTGTGGCCGAGTCGGGCTTGTGCCCGGCGTGAAGGGCGAGCGTGTCGGCGTGATACTGGGCATTGTCCTCAGCCATCAGCGATCTCCTCAATTGCAGCGGGAGCGGAACCTGTCCCGACGGCCCACCCCGGGTCCGCCGGCAGGAACTCATCATCATTACCGCGGATCACGGCGTGTCAAGCGCCGCCTGGGCGCAAAGAAAGCCCGCAGCGCGGGCCGCGGGCGCGATCCGCGGGGCAACCCCAGGTCGTGACCGGGAAGTCGGCGCCGTCAGTTGTGCATCTGGTCGCCGGGCGGAAGCGGGGCGATTGGGCGTCCGGGGCGGATCAGGGGGCGCAGCGGTTCAGCCTGCCCAGCCGGTATCTTGTCGGCATCGTCCGCGCGAGCCGGGCGGATGGCACCAGGCCATATTTCGCTGACAGCCTGGCCTTCCAGGTTGATGTCATACGGCTTGCCGCGGATGACGACCTTCTTGCCGACCAGTCTGTCCAGGGCGGCCATCTTCTTGGCGCCGGTGTAGATCGTGCGGCCGCCCAGGTGATAGTAGCTGGTCCGCTGGAGCGTCGAGGGCACGTCGGCGTTGGGGACGGCCTCCAGCGTGCCGACGAACTCCTGCTCCTTGCCTGCCTGATTCTTATACCAACCCTCGCCGGAGGACAGGTCGGTCCAGTCGCCGGCCTGCGGAACGGCCGGTGCCGGAACGGTCTTGGCCGCGTCGGCGCCGGCAGCCTCGCGCATCTTGTCGTGCAGGTCGGAGTAGTAGTAGAAGAAGTTGTCCGCGCCCAGGTCGCCCAGGCAGAACTGGAAGTTCACGCGGCTGCCGCCCCGGGGCCAACTGATGCCCTTGAGCGTCAGCGTGTTCACCTCAGCCGCCACACCCTGGCCGGGCTCCAGCTTGACCGGGCGCACGTCCTTGCCCGCCGCCCCAGCGCCGGGCAGCAGGTGCGCCTTGCCCCGCTCGACGATCACCAGCGAGTCGGCCCACAGGATCGCCTTGCCGTCGGTCAGCAGGGCCGGCACCTCGACGGCCGCCTTGCCGTTGTTGGTCACGACGACCGTGAACTTGCCGTCGCCGTAGGGGTTCTTGAATTTCTCCAGCTTGGCGGCGGGCACCTGCTCGACCCTGATCGACACGTCCGCCCCGGCCAGCAGCGCCGGCCGACCGGTCTTGCTGCACTTGACCCCGCCGGCCGGCTGGAACTTGTAGTCGACCGCCTTGGGCCAGGCCTTGTCACCCAGATCGGCAAAGGGTGAGATCGCCTCGCCCTTGCCGTCCATCGTCCAGGCCAGCGGCAGGCCGACCGCCTTCTTGGCCATCGCCAGGTTCGCATCGGTGGCCGTAAACAGCGAGGTGATCTGCATGGTCATCGGCTGATCGTTGTTTTGCTGGCCGTTGTCGCCGCCGTTGTCGGCGCCGACGTCGTCGGCGACGTCATCGACCGGCTGGGGCGGCATGGGCCGGATCACCGGCTTGAGCGCCGGCTGGGCGCCCTGGATCGCCCCGCCCAGCGGGACGGCCACATCGCTCTGAAGTTCCGGCGCCGGGGCCGGCTGCGGGTCGATCCGTTCGATGCGGAGGCCCGGCTGGATTTGCACACCCCCGTCGGGAACGATCTGGACCGGCGGAATCGGCTGCGGCATGGGGCGGATGCGACCGGGCCCGAAGTTGCCGCCGGGCATCGCGCCGGGCACGGGCGTGTTTCCGACGATTATGTACTTGTCGCCGACGTTCAACGCCGGCTCGGCGCCCTGGCGCTGGGAGAATCGGGCCGAGAGCTTGGTCACCTTCGGGCCGCGAAGCACGTCGGTCACCTCGAAACTCAGCACGTACATGATTGTGGGCGGCATGCTCATGGTCTGGGCAACCGCCTGGGCGCTGGTCAGCTTGGCAACGTAGACCGCCTGGCCCTGGTTGACGGCCGCGAAGATCGTCTCGGACGCCGCCCCGCCGTCAGCAGCCGGGGCTTCCTTCGCAGCCTGATCGACAGCCTTCCTGGCGTCGGCGACGTTGGCGTCGGTCGCCTCCAGGAGTCGACCGACGTAGAGCCCGCGCCCGCTGGTAGTGACCACGGCGACGTACTTCCTGTCGGCCTGCGGCGCGGAGGCCTGGTCGCCGCTGTGCCAGTAGATGAAGCGGGCCGAGGCGGCCGGCTTCTCGCCCTTGAGGACCTGCATGCTCTCCAGGTCGAAAGTCATCGAATACTGCGTCCGCGGCGGATTGGTGCGGGTCTGAATGCCGGCCTTGGCTTCAGTCACCTTGCCGATGAGCACCAGGCCGGCGCCCTTCACCTGCGCCGCCAGGGCCCCTTCGTCGGCTGCGCCGCCCACCGGCGGGGCCGCCGCGATCAGGCCCTCAGCCGCCAGGCCCGGCCCAGGTGTCAGCAACATCGCGCCCGTCAGACCGATCGCCACCAGGCCGCCCAGCAGTATGTTCCATCGCAACGTTGTCACGACCTCTGCCTCCTTCGCAGTGCGAACATAGCGTCCCCCTGCCGATGACATTGGACGCACGAAAAGCCGCCGGGTTCCCGACCGACCCCGTATGGGTTGCCGGACCTGGTTCACCGAAGTGACCAGGTCTGGCTAGAGAATCACAATACATTGCAATTTAGCGATTTACGCTTTGCCTACCCGCAGCGTCCCACTCCGCGTCGCGCCGGTCACCGTGTCGCGGACGGTCACCTTCCATCGCCCGGCCGGGTCGTTGAACGCCAGCGGAATTGCCAGGCGTGCTTCCCCGCCGGCCGCCACCACGCTGTCGCTGTACCAGTAGCACCACGTGCCGTCCGGCTGATAAACGTCGACGCGGACGACGTGGTCAGCCAACTCGCCGTCGGCCTTGATGCGGACGACGACGTCGGCCGTTCGGCCGCCCGGCGTCGGCTTGCCCGGCAGCGTCAGGTCGATGCCGCGGACGCGGTACGGAAGTCGGCTGACGATCAGCGGCGTGAGGCACGGCAGCTTCTGGGTCACCTGGTCGACGTGGCCGAGGTATTCGCCGGTGCGAGAGTTCCAGGTGAAGGCCACATCGGGGAAGTGGAGGGTCAGCTTGCGGTCGCTCTCGAACGCCTCCAGGTCTTTCTCCTGGAGCGTCTCGCCGATGCCGCTGACGCGGAACTGGCGATTGAGCAACGCAGCCACCATCGTGCAGCCCCGCTGCGAGAAGCGAGTGACCTCGACGCCCATCGTGCCGACCGCGTCGTCGCTGGTAACGTCCAGGGCCAGTTCGACGCCGGCCAACTCGCACAGAACGTCCAGCAGTTCGCGGAGCAGTTGGCCTCGCGGGCTGTCGGCCAGGTAGCGATCGGCCACATAGCTGCCGACCTCGATGTTGAGCAGCACGGCCCAGCCGCTGCCGACCTGGCGACGGATGATGGCCGGCGCCTGCCCGGCCACTGCGGCCGCCTCGGCGTTGCCGCTGCGGGCCAGACGCAGGCCGGCGTCTGCGGCATTGAGATGCGAGATGTTCGAGTCGAAAGCAAGCCAGGGCTCCTCGGACGCGGACACGGCCTTGAGCTTGGCGCCGCACTTGAGGTTCAGTTCCTTCGGGCTCGTGACGCCGAACAGGTCGTCCAGCAGTCCGGCCGCGGTCTGGCGGCAGTTGGCGGTCATCCTGCCGACCCGACCATCGGCCACCAGCACGCCGCCGTTGACCACGTAATCACGCAGGGCCCTCACCAGCGTGTCGGACAGCGCGATCGTCTCGGGCAGCACCAGCATCCTGAATCGCGAGAGGTCGATGTTGCCTTCGTCGATGTCGAGGTAGCTGACATAGCGATACTGGAGCTGGCGGTCCTCGATGAGGTTCTGCCAGCCGAATCGCGTGCGGACGTAGCGGCTGCGGTAGACGCGGTCGAACCACTCGACGTCGTCGACGAGGGTTTCGAGCATCCAGTGCGCCCGTTCATTGGGCTGGCTGTAGAGCAGCCCGATGGGGTCATCTTCGCGGCTCCAGGTCTGGAACTGCTGGGCGTAGCCGCCGCGCATCTCGCGCAGCGCCGGGCCGAAGACCTTGCCGCGGTGGGCCAGCTTGCCGCTGGGCCGCGTGACGAATCGCCCCTTCTTCTCGTCGTTGTCCCAGAAGATCACCCCCGCGTCGCCGTGGATGTAGGCGCTCCACAGGCCGCGGACGTGCCGCGCGTCGTCGCCGAAGAACGGGCTGAGGTTCTTCACGTTCGGCCGCACCGAGCGGATGATCTCCTGGTTGCCGCCGAGGTTGTAGGGGATCAGGGCGTCGATGTCGCGGGTGACCTTGGCGTAGTCCCAGCCGCCGTAGATGGTCGGCCACTGGCAGCCGCCCTGGCTGAAGTCGGTGATCGGGTCCACGTCCTTGCCGACCAGCCGCATGCGGCGGAAGTGGTCGGCGAAGGTGTCGTCCATGAACTCGCGGTGGTCGGCCCAGGAGGCAAAGTTCCACGGCCGGCCCTTGCCCTGGGCGGCCATCGTCTCGTCGCAGGTCAGTGGAAAGACCTCGCCCCAGGTCGCGAAATCCGTCCCCCACTGCGCGTTCAGCTCCGTCAGCGTGCCGTAGCGTTTCTGGAGCTTGAGGCGGAACTGGTCCATGCACCAGTCGCAGTAGCAGAAGTCGAACGGTCGCGTCTGGTCGGTGATGCCCGCCTCGTCGGCGATGTTGAAGAAGAGCGGCCGATAGCCCTTGTGCTGTCGGACGACGGCCTGGACCCGCTCAGCCGTGATCGTCCACGTGCCCGGGTCGTTGGGGCAGTGCCGCCGCCACAGCAGCTTGCGGGCGTGGGCATTTCGGCTGATCTGCACGCCCTCCTTCTTCGCCTGCGCCCGCAGCCGCTTGTACTGCTCGATCAGGGTCTTCCAGTGGTCGCTGAAATGCCCGACCGACCCGGTCGGCAGCGGCGCGGTTTCCCAGTAGGTCTTGAACGGCCGGTGATAGAGCGAGATGTTGAAGTACGCCATCTGGTCCACATAGAACCGCATGCCGCTGCGGGCGACGTGGTCGAACGGCGCGGTGCGATAGGCGATGTGTCCGTTGACGCCCACTTCCTGCAGCCGGTCGTAGAAATCGCCGCTGGGGTAGTTGGCCCAGGTGATGGCCGGGGCGCTCCACCAGCCCTCCCGCACCGGCGAGATCGCGAATTGGGCCCGCTCGCTCTGCGTCTTCCCGTCGATGTCGCACTCGATGAAGTGGACCCAGAACGGGCTCTGGTTCACTTGGAACTCGAAGTGAACGCGCCGCTGGTAGGCGTCGAGCTTGCCCGCCGACCGACCGAGCACGCGGTTGTGGCTGTCGACCCAGCGGATCTCGATGGACTTCGGCCGACCCGGGCCGTCGAGCTGGACGTAGCCCGTCAGCTTCTGGCCGACCTTGAGGAACTCGCGGTCCTCCTCCGTGTGCAGGTAGAGCTGCGGGACATCGACGTGAATCTTGACGGCTTTAAGTGACATGGATTCCGGCACTCCTGGAACGGGTGAAGGTAATTGCCTGAGCCGCTCAGCGAGCCGCCATCCTATCCCATCGCCGATTGGAAATACAGGGGGGGCAGGCCGAGCGGCAGTCCTCAGTCAAGCCCCGTCGCTTGCGACGGGGATCCGTCCCCGCCGCGAGTCGCTGGGGCTGGCCGGCGCCGTCTACTCCATCGGCAGACCGAAGAACGCCAGCACCGCCCTCCACCACGTCGTCGGCAGCATGGGCGGAATGTCGTGCCCGATCCCGTCGCGCTCGGCCAGCCGCCTGAGCCGCCACATCGCCAGCGCCTCGCGGCTCTGGGGCGACATCGCCTTCTCCATCTCCGGCGCAGGCGGCGGCGGCAGGGCCTCCAGTTCCTTCGGGTCGAACCAGACCATCAGGCAGGCCGTGCAGACGTCCAGCGGCGGGGTCGTCGCGTCGCCGGGCGGCGGATCGACGCGGAACATCTTGAGCCCGCAATAGGGGCAGTCGATCGGCCCGCGTTGGTCGGCCTTCATCAGCCGCCGGGCATGGAGCCACACGCGGTTGATCGCGTCGCGGGCGACGATCCGCCGCAACACCGAGACGCCGACCGCGCAGCCGGTGCACTTCTCGCACATCCAGAAGATCGTGTCGCCGTCCCGGCTCTCGGTCAGGCGGCAGCGGCAGTGTGGGCAGGTGTAAGCCATCGCGTCTGCCATTCTCCCGCATCGGCGCCGGGGCCGCCACTGTAACCGACGGGGCAATCTGTAACCGCTGCCCCCCCGGTCAGCCCCCCTGCAACCGGCGGCGGACCAGGCGGTCCACAAGCGTCAGCAGCGACGGCAGCGGGTCAGCCAGTTCCGCGGCGATTCGGCTGCGCAGCGCCGCCGGGCTCTCCGCCGCAGGCCGCGAGATCAGGCCCTTCGCCGCCGCCAGGGCCTCCTCCGGCGTGCGGATCGTCGCGACATGCCCGAACCGTTGGCCGAGGAAGTCCAGGTAGCCGCGTCGGCTGAGCGGGTTGACCAGCACCGCGGGCACACCCAGGCAGCCGGCCTCCGCCGCCATGCTCGCCCCTTCGCCCACGTACAGCCGGGCGCAGGCCAGCAGGTCGAGCATCCGCGCGACCGGCACGGGACTGGCATACGGCCGCATCGACTCGGGCAGCGGCCGCTCGGAGCTGACGATCGGCCGACCGATCGGCTCCAACGCCCGGACTAGGTCGGCCAACTCCCTGTCGCTGGCGGCGTGCACGCCGATGTCGTGCAGGGCCCGCCAACTGTTCACCCGCACCACGACGTAGGGCCGCGCGGGATCGACGCCGCAGGCCCGCAGCGCGCCGGGGTCGGGCGTGAACCGCGCCGGGTGCGTGTAGAACAACTGCGTGAGGCTGTCGGCGCAGACCTGCTTGCCGCCGAACGTGCGCCCGTAGCCCAGGCCGGTCCAGATCGCGTCGGCCAGCGGGGTGAACAGGCGGACCTGGAGCGTCGCGGTTTCGGTGTCGTCGATGGTAATGCTCGGCCGACCCAACGCCCGGCCGACCATGCCGACCGTGATGCCCGCGCGGGCGATCAGGCAGTCCGGCGGGCGGCGGGAGACGAGGCGATACATCCGCCGGGCGCGGATCGCCAGTTCCAGGGCCATGCCCGCGACGCCGCTGCGGATCGGGGCCAGGCAGGTGTGCGGGATCGACATCGCCTCCAGCAGCGCTTCGGTCTCATCCTTCGGCCGCGACGTGACGATGACCTCGTCGCCGCGTTCCAGCAGCGCCCGGCGCACCGCGGCCAGCAGCAGCACGTCGGCGGGATGCTTGACGTCGACGAGGATCCGCATGGCCGAATGATACCACCCACGCCCCGAGCGAGAAGGGCTAATTGACACCCGCCGTCCCGGCCGCGTCGGCGGCGACGAACGCGCCGGTCACGCCGGCCGGCAACGCATCGGCCGCCGCCTTCTCGACGGCCGCCCGCATCCTGGCCTCCGACGCACCGGGCGCGAGGTTCCACGAAACCGTCTCGGCCGCCTGTCCGTTCATCCGTCGAATGGGAGTGAGCCCGCCAGGCCGCCCCGCAACGTTCACGATGCTCCGCAGCGGGGCGTGCCATCCGCCGGGGGTCGGTATCGTCAGGTCGAGCAGGTCGCGAACGTCCGGCGAGGACTTCGAGAATTCGACGCGGATCAGCCGCCCGCCCGGCAGCGCCTCGATTCGTCGGCCCCTCGCCGCGTCGACGAAATCGGAGACGTGCGCCGGATTCAAGCCTAATTTCGCCGCCTTCTCTGGATCGACGGCCAGATCAAGAATCGCCCCGCCAAGAACCACGTCCGACGCGATGTCGGTCAGGCCCGCGATCTGCCCCAGCCGTGCGACCAGCAGGCAGGCGGCATGGTGGAGCGCTCCCGCGTCCGGCCCGGTCAGCCGGTAGTGCCACGCCGCCCCGGTCATCCGCATGCCGGCCGGTCCCGCGCCGGCCATCCGCATCTGCACGACGCCCCCGGGCATGGCCAGTCTCAGCCGAAGGTCCTCGATGACGCGCCCCGCGTCATGCACTTCGGGCGCCAGCGTGACCAGCGCAAGGGGGGGACCGTCGCTGTCCGGGGCCTCCGCGTCCTGCATCATCGCGACCACCGATGCTGCCGCGGGATGCGTGCCAAGGATGTCGACGACATTCTTCAGCCGGGCGCCGCGCAGGCCCCGGGGCACCCCCGCGTCCCATCGGATCGAGCAGATCACGGCCCGCGCCCGGTCGTGCGGATCGATCGGCGCCAGCTTCACCGAAGGCGGCAGCGCCCGGCGGAGTTCCTCCAGCGCCGCCTGCAACGCCGCCGTCACCTCGGCCGGATCGCTCCCGAACGATCGGCGGACGGCCAGCACCATCGCACGGCCGGAGCCCGCCTTGGACCCTACCCAGGCGGCCCCGCCGTTGTCGGCGCAGGTCTGCGTTATCGTCGCCAGATCGTCCAGGCGAATCGGCTGACCGTCACGCATCGCCACCACGATCGAATCGATGGGCTGTTCCGCGACGGTGGCCACCTTCACCTCCGACGGCGTCGTCGTCACCGTCGGGGCAACGGCGTCTCTCGCCTTCTTCAGCGCCGCAAGGACGTCGTCAACCGACAGCCCTCGGGCCGTCAGCCGGGCCGGGTCGAGCTGGACCCGGGTCTCACGCACGCCGCCGCCGAAGATGCTGGCATCGGCGACGCCGAAAGCGCTGTTGATGCTTGGCTGGATGATCCATCGGCACCAGTCGCGCATGTCGGCCGGCGACGCTGCGGCGTCGGTCGCGGAGACGACCAGGTAGAGCATCGGCAGTTCACAAGGGTCCAGACGCCGAATCGTGATCCCCTCGGCGAGCCCGGGCGGGCGATTCGAGGCCTTATCGATGGCCGATCCGGCGGCCCGAGCGGCGGCGTCGAAATCGCAACCGGGTTTGAACCGCAGCACGATCTGCGCCCAGCCGAAGCTGCTTGTCGACTGCATGTCGGCCAGTTCCGGCAGTGACCTGAGGGCGGGTTCGAGCAGGACGGCCACGCAGTCAGCGACCCGCTCGGGGGTGTAGCCCGGCATGGGCGCGTCGATGACGAGCGTGGGACGGCCGTCATCCGCCGCAGGTGGCACGGCGCCCGCCGAGACGGGCCTGGAGGTCGATGGCCCGGCGTCGCGCCTGCACGAACCGGCCAGCACCGCCACGGCCAGCAGCATAAGCGCCAGCGTTGCGGTCCGCGCGGCCCGCGTCGTGCAGGCGGCGGCGTGATGGGTTACGTCCATTTCGCTCCCCTTTCGCACAATCCTAAGCGAACTCGTCCAGCACCTCGCGAACGTCCAGCAGGTACATCGCCCGGCGGTCCTCGTGGGTCGAGTCCATGCAGAGCGTTTGCCCGTCAGCGCTCCAGCGGGTGTGCAGATCGCAACGGTCCGGGCCGGCAAACCGCGACGGGCTGAGAAACCGGCCGATGTCGATCCGCGGCCCGTCGGGCCAGCGGTAGACGATCAGCGAGCGGTGCGTCGTCCCGTGCGGGTAGGTGTCGGTGACCATCCAGCGGCGGTCCGGCGAAAAGCGGCAGTGGCCGTCGCGGTCGAACCAGGGCTCGCCGATGACCTCGGCTTCAGCAGAGCGGTCGGTGAACAGCCAGTAGGCGCTGCGCCGGTCGCGCTCGGCCCAGGCAAGCAGCCGCCGGTCGTCCAGCCAGTCGGTGTGGCTGGTCATCGGCTCGCGGTTGAGCAGGAACAGGTTTCCGCCGTCGAGGTCGGCGGTGAACATCCGCGTCGCCCACCTGCCGCCCGCGTCGCCCCAGCGGTGCAGGAAGCTGAACCGCGTCGCCGACGGGTTGAGCTGGAGGTGATTGACCCAGTGAGCGGCGCCGGCCATGCTCTCCGCCGGCTCGATGGAAGCTAGCTGCCGTAGCGAGACGATCAACTCCGCCCGGCCCGCCTGCAGGTCCATCCTGAAGAGCCCCTCGTCGTCGGTCGCCTCGGCGGCGCCGTGATAGCCCGTCCCGCCGATGCCGTAGCCCGGCCGGCAAAGGTCCAGCCGGTCGAAGTTCAGCGTGATGGCCCAGCGGCCGTCGGGCGTCGTGCAGTAGATCGGCATCGGCAGCACCCGCTCGCGTCCGCTCTGCGTATCCAGCACGACCGAGACCAGGCGGCCGTCGCGGCGGTCGTTGTAGATGATCGCCGGCCCGCCGCTCAGCCAGTGGGCGCGGGCGCCCATCTGCCAGTCCCAGCCGTGCGTGACGGCCAGTTCTTCGGCCCGGCCGGTCGCCAGCTCGACACGCGTCAGCGTCAGCCCGTCATCCGGGGTCGGGCGGCGGGCAACGAAATCCGTCTGCCCAGCCAGCAGATACCGCCCCGTCGCGTCCCACGGGTTCAGCTCGTAGTAACCGAAGAAGTGGTCGCGAAGACGCGGGGCGATCGGCCGGGGTCGAACGGGGTGAACCATCGGCTCATTCATCGCTCTGCGTCTCGGGTTGAGGCCGCATGAACCGCAGCCGGGCGACGACCATCCGGTGGTCGCTCAGGCCGGCCGGGGCGACAAAGCAATCCACAGCCGCCAGATCGCGCGTGCAATATACGTGATCTATCTGGAGCCCGCCCGCGAAATCGGGAAAGGTGATGCCGCTGCCGTGGCCGGCCTGGGAGAATGCGTGCGCGAACCGGCGGCCCAGACGCTCCATCGACAGAGACGTAGCCCCCTCATTGAAGTCGCCGCCCATGACCACCGCGCCGGCCATCGCCTCGGTCGCCTCCAGCAGCGTCGTCGTCTGCGACATCCGCAGCGCCGATGTCTCGGCCATCTCCCGGACCGAACCGGGGTGCGTCGACTTCTGGTGGACGCAGACCAGGTGAACGTCGCGGCCGCCCAGCGTCGCGATGGCCTGCACCGCGAAGACGCGGCCCTGCTCGCGGATCAGCCCGACCCGGCGGAGGGGCACGCGGCAGAGGATGGCCGTCTCGATCGACTCGCCCGGGCCCAGCAGCGGGCCCACGTCAGCGACGTGCAGGCGGAGGAAGCCGGCGATCCTGGCCGCCAGCGGCGGCGGGCACTCTTGGAGGAACACCACGTCGGGCCCGCGGGCCCCGACAGCCGCCGCAATGGCCTCGGGCGTCCCCCGCCGGGCGAAGAGGATGTTCCAGGTAACGGCCGTCACCGCCGGGCCGGTGGGCTGGGCGACGGCGTCCGGCTGCGACGTGGCCGGCGCCGTCGGGGGCGGCAGTGTCGCCGGCAGCGCCCGGGCGTCCGGCACAGCGGCCTCAGGCTGCCGGCTCGGCGGGTCCGACCGCCCGCGGCACGAGCCGAGCATCATCGGCAGCGCCAACAGCAGGATAACCAGCGCGGACCGCTTCATTCTTCGCGCCCCTCGCCCGCGGCCGGGTCCGCCAACTCCAGCCGCATTCGGACCATCTCCAGGGCCGCGCGGGCCAGCAGGTTGCCCGGGTGCAGCTTGACGCAGTCGGCCAGGCACCGCTCGGCCTCGGCGAACCGCTCCATGTGCAGGTAGCACAGCCCCAGGTTAGTCAACGCCAGCTCGCGATAGCCGTATCGCTCCGGCGAGAGGAACAGCAGCGACCGCCAGGTGTCCAGCACGGGGAAGCGGGAGAAGAATTCGAGGCTGCGGACGAACCGATCGGCCGCCTGCCCGTAGTCCCCCGCCCGGGCCCGACGGATGCCCAGCATGTGATGCCGCGTCACCGTGTTCAGCACGACGTAGCGGTAGGTCAGGACGAGGAAGACGCCCAGCACGTAGTTGACGAACACGAGGCGGAACAGCCCCAGCCGCGACAGGCCGAATCCGACCGCCGCCATCGCGACCAACTGCGGCAGCATCCGCAGCAGGCCGATTCTCCGCGACACGGGCATGGGCATGAGTCGGCCTCCGTCAGTCGGCGTATCCGTCGGGATGCGACCGGTGCCAGGCCCAGGCGTCGGCGAGGATCTGCTCCAGCCCGCGGCGCGGCTCCCAGCCCAACTCGCGGGCGATCTTCGCGGACGAGGCAACGAGCACGGGCGGATCGCCGGCCCGCCGCGGCGCGACGGCCGTGGGGATCGTCCGGCCCACGACGCCCTGCGCCGCCTCGATGACCTGCCGCACCGAGAAGCCGTCGCCGTTGCCGAGGTTGTAGACCTTCAGCGCGCCGGGCTGGGCGGCGTCGATCGCCCGCACGTGGGCGTCGGCCAGGTCGAGCACGTGGATGTAGTCGCGCACGCAGGTGCCGTCGGGCGTGGGGTAGTCGTCGCCGAAGATGGAGATGCGGTCGCGCCGGCCGGCCGCCGCCGCCAGCACCAGCGGGATCAGGTGCGTCTCGGGGTCGTGGTCCTCGCCGAGGCTGCCGTCGGGCAGCGCCCCGGCCACGTTGAAGTAGCGCAGCGAGACGGCCCCGATCTCGAACGCCTGCACGAAATCAGCCAGCGCCTGCTCGACCATCAGCTTGGCCCGGCCGTAGGGGTTGATCGGTTCGGTCGCAAACTCCTCGGTGATCGGCTGATCGGCCGGCTCTCCATAGGTGGCCGCGGTCGAGCTGAAGACCAGCCGCTTCACGCCGGCCGACAGCATCGCCTCGATCAGCGACAGGCTGGCGACGAAGTTGTTGCGGTAGTAATTCCCCGGCTCGGTCACCGACTCGCCGACGAGGCTGAAGGCGGCCATGTGGACAACGGCCTGGACGCCCTGGCGTCTGAACAGATCGGCCATGGCCGTCCGGTCGCCGCAGTCGGCCAGGACGAACTGGGCCCGGGCGTCGACCGCGGAGGCGTGGCCCTTGCACAGGTTGTCGACGACGACAACGCGATGGCCGGCGTCGACGAGCTGACGCACGATGAAGCTGCCGATGTATCCCGCTCCGCCGGTGACGCAGATGTTCATAGGCAGGGGCCAGAGGCTGGGGGCCAGAGGTCAGGAAGGGCCGGGCACGCCCCGGCCGGTCGCTACCAATGTAGAACGATGTTCGTATAATTCAACTGCCAGCGAGCCGGTGGGTGATTCTTCCTGACCTCTGGCTTCTGACCCCTGGCCCCTGGCTGTTCGCATGCTCGAGCGACTGGTCGCCAGCGAGCCCTTCGCCGAGCTGCTCCGCCATCTGCGCACCGCCCCGGCCCCCCGGGTCTGGGCGGACGGGATGTGGGGATCGGCTGCGCCGATGCTATGCGCCGGCCTGGCCCAGGCCGCCAAAACCGACCCCGATGCCCTGCCCCGCGTGATCCTGCTGGTCACCGCCCACCTCGATCAGGCCGACGACGCAGTCGAGGACGCCGAACTGCTGTCCGGCCAGACCGTGGGCCTGCTTCCCGGGTGGCCCGGGCGGACGGACTACGGCGAAGCCGGCGACGAGATCGCAGCCGAGCGGCTGGACCTCTGCCATCGGCTGGCGGCCTGGGCGGCGACGCCCGGCGACGCAGCCGCCGAGATGCCGCGGATCATCGTCGCGCCGGTGCAGGCCCTCATGCAGCCGGTCCCGACGCCGCGGGCGCTGGCCCGGGCCGCGCTGCACCTGGCCGCCGGGCAGGAGGTTTCGCCCGACGCGGTCATCGCCTGGCTGGCCGACCACGGCTTCGCCCGCGTGGAGATCGTGGACGTCCCCGGCGACTTCGCGGTCCGCGGCGGCATCGTGGACGTCTACCCGGCCGGAAGCGGCGGGCGGCAGCCGGTCCGCATCGACTTCTTCGGCGACCGCATCGAGTCCATCCGCACCGTCGACCTGGACACGCAGCGGTCGCGCGAGCCGGTGGACGAACTGGCGCTGTTCGGGGGGGTGGGCGACGGACCGCCGACTTCCGGTTCCGCCAAGGCCACGTCGGACAGGACCCTCGGCGGCTCGAAGAAGACGAAGAGCGAGACCGCAACCTGCCCCTTCACCGACTACCTGCCCGACGGGTCGCTGGTCGCCTTCATCGAGCCGGAGGAGATCGCCCAGCTTGGCAAGGCCTACCTCGACCGCATGGACGACCCGCGCGGGCTCTACCCGGTGGGCACGTTGCTGACGCCCAGCCGGCGGATCGGTCACCTGATGATGGCCCGCTTCGGGCTCACCGACGACGCCCCGCACGTCGCGTTCAACTTCCAGTCGCTCCAGCGGTTCGAGACCGCCCCGCACGAGGCCGTCGGCGAGCTGCTCGCGCTGGCGCGCACGCAGGACGTGGTCGTCTACTGCGACAACCCGGCTGAGCAGAGTCGCCTGCGCGAACTGATCGACGAGCACCCCGGCCCCATGCCGGCAGGCCTGGCGACGCGGATCGGCTTTTTGCACACGGGCTTCCAGTATCCGGCTGGGCGGTTCGTGCTGGTCGGGCATCACGAGGTGTTCCACCGCTACGGCGCCCGCCACCGCGTGCGGCGGGTGCAGGCCGGGCGGCCCATCGACTCATTCCTCGACCTTCAGCCCGGCGACTTCGTCGTGCACGTCACACACGGCATCGGCCGATTCGTCGGCACGTCGGTCATGACCAAGGGCGAGCGGACGGAGGAGTTCCTGACGCTGCGGTTCGCCAACGACGCGACGCTGCACGTGCCGGCCAGCCAGATTCACCTCGTGCAGAAGTACGTCGGGGCGATGCGCGGCAAGCCCAAGCTCAGCACGCTGGGCGGAAACACGTGGAAGCGCAAGACCGAGCAGGTGGCTGAGGCGGTGATGGACCTGGCCGCCGACCTGCTGCGGACCCAGGCGATCCGCGAGAGCCAGGACGGCGTCGCCTACCCGCCGGACAGCCAGTACCAGAAGGAGTTCGAGGAGAGCTTCATCTACCAGGAGACCGAGGACCAGCTCGCGACGCTGCGGCAGATCAAGAAGGACCTCCAGTCCTCGCGCCCGATGGACCGGCTGCTCTGCGGCGACGTCGGCTACGGCAAGACGGAGCTGGCGATCCGCGCGGCATTCAAGGTCGTCGAGCACGGCAAGCAGGCGGCGGTGCTCGTCCCCACGACGGTGCTGGCTGAGCAGCACGAGCGGACCTTCCGCGAGCGCTTCGCCGATTATCCGTTGGAAGTCGAGTCCATCTCGCGATTCCGCACGGGGTCAGCCGCCAGGGAAATCCTGCGGCGGACCGCCGCCGGACAGATCGACGTGCTCATCGGTACGCACCGGCTGCTCAGCGACGACGTGCGGTTCGCGGACCTGGGCCTGGTGGTGATCGACGAGGAGCAGCGTTTCGGCGTCGCCCACAAGGAAAAGCTCAAGGAGATGCGGGCGACCGTGGACGTGCTGACGATGACCGCGACGCCCATCCCGCGGACGCTGCACATGGCCATGCTCGGCCTGCGCGACATCAGCAGCCTGTCGACCCCGCCGATGGACCGCCGCAGCATCCACACCGAGGTCCTGCGGTTCGACCCCGAGCAGATCCGTGACGCGGTCATCCGCGAACTCAACCGCGACGGACAGGTCTACTTCCTGCACAACCGCGTGCACAGCATCCAGTCGGTGGCCGACCGGCTGGCGACGATCGTGCCCGAGGCCCGCATCGCCGTCGGGCACGGCCAGATGCCCGGCCGCGAGCTGGAGAAGGTCATGCTCCACTTCGTCCGCGGCGAAGCCGACATCCTCGTCTGCACCACGATCATCGAGAGCGGCGTGGACATCCCCAACGTCAACACGATCTTCATCCACAACTGCGACCAGTTCGGCCTCGCGGAGCTGCACCAGCTCCGCGGCCGCGTCGGACGCTATAAGCACAAGGCCTACTGCTACCTCATGCTGCCCGAGACACGCACGATCTCGCCGATCGCGTCGCGGCGGCTCAAGGCCATCGAGGAATACAGCGAGCTGGGCGCCGGGTTCCGCATCGCCCTGCGCGACCTGGAAATCCGCGGCGCGGGCAACATCCTGGGCGCCGAGCAGAGCGGGCACATCTCCGCGGTCGGCTACGAGATGTATTGCCACCTGCTGGATGAGGCCGTCCGCAAGCTCCGCGGCCAGCCGCCCGCCCGCGCCGCCCGCGCCCACCTGGAACTCGGCATCGGCGGCCACCTGCCCAAGGGCTACGTCCCCTCCGACCGCCAGCGGATGGAAGTCTACCGGCGGCTGTCGCGCTGCACCAGCGACGCCGAGATCGAACAGCTCGAACACGACCTGCGCGACGCCTACGGCGAGCTGCCGCCGGCGGCTGACGACATGCTCCAGATCGCCCGGCTGCGCGTCTGGGCGGCTAGTTGGTCGATCCGCGCCGTCAACGTCGACGAGCCGGACCTGGTCTTCTCGGTCGACGACATGGCCTTCGCCTCGCCCGTCTTCACCGACGCCCCGGGCATCGTGCGGATCATCGACGGCACGACCGTTCACGTTCGGCTGGGCGACCGCTACTTCGAGAAGGCGACGCTGTCGGCGGTGCTGCGGAAGATGCTCCGCCCGCGGGCCGAGGGGTGAGTCGGCCGAGGGGGCCAAATTCGTTGTCCTCCGCGCCCGGATACCCGGTAAAATAGTGGGTCTGATGGAATTCACCCGTCCAAACAGGCCGGTCTGGCTGGCTGCCGCCGCGCTCTGCGCCGCCGGGGCCCTGCTGCCGTCGGGCTGCGAGAAGGCCCCCCTGGCCGCCCGGCCCGCGGGCCCGAGCTACGCCATGATCGACGACCCCCTGCTGGCCCGGATGGCGGCCGCCGAGATGAGCGACACGACCACCACCCAGCCGGCCGACGTGCCCGCCGCCGGCCGCCCGCGCGTGACCATCGGCGGCATCCACGCCCCCAGCGACACGCCGCCGACTGACGGCGGCTCGCAGGTGGGCACGATGGACGACTTCATCACGCGGCTGGCTGAGGCCCGCAAGCGGGCCTTCGACGAGCCGGACCCGCTGAAAAATCTCGGGCCGGCCGACCTCACCGGCAAGAGCGACGCGACGCCGGCGGCCACTCCCCCCAAGACGCCCGACGCCGCCACGCCCCAGCCGGTCCACACGCCCGACGACCCCAACGCGGTCACGCTGATCGGTCCGCGAGGCCAGCCGCCGGCCGACGCGCCGCCGCAGCCCGGCCCCGGTCCGTCGGGGTCGCAGGTGACGCAGCTCCAGTTGCCGCCTGAAGGGGCGCCGTCCGTGCCCGTGCCGCCGCTGCCCGATGCCGCCGGCGTCGAACGGCCAAGCGGCGGCAGCTCCGCCGGCGGGAGCGACGCGGTCCCCAACCCCGGGAACGGCTCAGCCGAGATGCCGATCGTGCAGAAGCGATCCGACCGTCCGCTGACCGGGGCGATGCTCGAAGTCGCCGGCAAGCGGATCACCGCGGCCGACGTCCTGACCGACTCGGTGTGGGCGGAGCTGGACGCCCTGGCGCTGCGGGTGACGGCCATCGAATACCGCGACCGGGCGATCGACCTGATTACCCAGCGTCTGCGCGACGAGGTGAGCAGCGCCCTGGTGCTGCGCGAAGCCGAGCGGAACCTGAACGACGAGGCCCGCCAGAACGTGGACCGCACGGTAGGCGAGATCATCCGCGACCAGATCATGCGGATCTACGGCGGCAGCAAGGAGAAACGCAGCCAGGCCCTGCGCACCCGCGGGCTGACCGAAGAGCAGGCCCGCGATCAGCAGCGGGCGGACCTGCTGGTGCGGTCGTATCTGCGGGACAAGTTCTCGCCGCAGATCTACATCACGCGCGAGGAGGCCTACAAGTATTACCAGGCACACCTCAAGGACTTCAGCACGGCTCAGAAGGTGCACCTGTTCCTGATCCAGATCGACCCGCGGCGGTTCCCGCCGGGCGGCGACAACATGTCGGCGGCGCAGGCCGAGCAGGCCCGCCAGGCGGCGCGGAACTATATCGACGCTCTACTCTCGAAGATCCGCGGCGGGTCGATGACGTTCGAGCAGGCGGCGCGGCAGTTCAGCCACGGGCCCTACGCCTCGGGCGGCGGCGACTGGGGCATGATCCGCAAGGGCGGACTGGCGAGCGAGAAACTGGAGGCGGCGGCGTTCGGCCTGGCGCCCGGCGGCGTCAGCGACGTGGTCGAGGAGGACGACGGGTTCTACCTGGTTCACATCACCGAGCGGCAGGCGCCGCAGGTCGTCTCATTTTCGCAGGCCCAGGACACGATCATCACCCGCCTGGTGCAGTTGCGGCGCGACCAGATGATCAACAAATATCTCCAGGAACTCTTCCGCAACTCGGGGCTGGACAACGAATCGGTGCAGCGGTTCGTGGAAGAAACCTACCGCGCCGCCCCGCAGCCGCGCATGCGATAAGGAACGGAACGGGGGGACGGTCAGCGGATCAGCTTTTCGCCGGCCAGGCCGATCAGCCCCTCCGGCTTGCCTTCCCACCGATGCGTCTTGATCGAATCGACGATCCGCTGGGCGGTCTCGATGGCGGCCAGTCCGTCGGCGGCGCTGACGGCCGGCGGCCGACCGGTGACCACCGCGTCCAGGAAGCTCTCCAACTCGCGTTTCAGCGGCTGCTCGTCGGAAAGCTGGAGGTGGCGGACCTTCAGCAGGTCGGCGTAGTTCACGCCGCTGGCGGCCAGGTCGGACAGGTCGTCGGCGTTCTTGGTGCGGAACAGCTCCAGCAGGTCGACGTTCTCGTCCTTGGTCACGGCGATGCCCATTCGCCGGCCGAAATCCATCGACACGTAGGCCTGCTCGCTGAAGACGCGGATCTTCCGCTCGGTCTTGAGCGCCAACCGCGACGTGGTCAGGTTGGCTACGCAGCCGTTGGCGAAGACAAGCCTCGCGTTGGCGATATCCTCGTGCGGGCCAATGACGTTCACGCCGACGGCCATCACGTCGATCACCGGCGAGTTCACCAGGTGCAGCACGATGTCGATGTCGTGGATCATCATGTCCATGACCGTGCCGATGTCGGCCGACCGGAACGTGAACGGGCTGATGCGGTGGGTTTCCAGGAACCGCGGGCGGATGCGCATTTCCTCGATGGCTGTCGCGACCGGGTTGAACCGCTCGCTGTGGCCGACCTGGAGCAGCGTGCCGGTGGAGGCGACCAGATCGACGATCTCACGGGCCTGCTCAAGGCCGGCGGCCAGGGGCTTCTCGACCAGCACCGCGATGCCGGCCTCGAGGAACGGCCGGGCGGCAGCCAGGTGGTCGACCGTCGGAACGGCGACGCTGACGGCGGCCGGGGCGGCAGCGATTAATTCCTCAACGTCGGCGAACGCCCGGGCGCCGAACTCCTCGGCCACCTGCCGGGCGCGGTCCGCGTTGCGGTCGGTCACGCCGATCAGGCGGGCCCGCCCGGTCATCTGCTTGAAGTTCTGACAGTGGTATCTCCCCATGCGGCCGACGCCGACGACGGCCACGGGGAGCGGCTGCGACTGGGCGGTCATGAAATCTGCCTCGCTTGTTCGAAGGTCTGCCCGAGGCGGCCGGGCGTCCAGGTCTCCTCGCCGGCGTCGCGGAGGCTCTCGCGGTGGCGCCCGAACTTGCCGTCGAGGCTGGAACGCAGGGCCGAGCAGAGGATGGCGACGCAACGCTCCTGGTTGGGCTCGGCCTCAAGCTGCTCAAGCTGGCGGAGCTGGTCGTTGTTGCCGCTGAACAGGCGGCGGTAGGCGGACTTGACGCACTTGATCTGCTCAGGCGTGATGCCGTTGCGGCTCATGCCGACTTCGTTCACGCCACGCACCTCGCCGGGCGAGCCGTAGAAGATCGTGAACGGCGGGATGTCGCGTTTCACGGCCGTCAGCCCGCCGACGAAGGCGTACTGGCCGATGGTCACGAAGTGGTGCACGCCCGACAGGGCCGAGACGACCGAGTATTCCTCCATGCGGACGTGCCCGGCGAGCTGGCAGAAGTTGCCGAGCATCACGTGGTCGGCCAGCAGGCAGTCGTGGGCGACGTGCGAGCCGACCATGAACAGCGACTCGGAACCGACGCGGGTGATCTCGCCGCCGGCCTCGGTGCCTGGATGGACCGTGACGTATTCGCGGAAGGTGTTGCCGTCGCCGATCTCGACGCGGGTCGGGCCGCCGCGATACTTCAGGTCCTGCGGGGCCGTGCCCATCACGACGTAGGGGTAGAGTTCGTTGCCCGCCCCCATGGTCACGTGGCCGGTGAGGACGACGTGGCTGTGCAGCCGGCAGCCGGCGCCGATGCTGACGTGCGGGCCGACAACGCAGAAGGGCCCGATCTCGACGCCTTCGCCGATGCAGGCCGATGGATGGATTTCGCTCAGTTGACTGATCCTTGCCATATCCGTCGATCCGCCCCAGCGGGCGGCCCTCCGTTGCGTTGGGCCTCGCGCGGGCCCGGGAGTAGACGTCAAGTCATCGAATCCGCAATCAGACCTCGGCCTCGCGTGCGGCGGCCGCGGCGGCATGGCGGCCGGCCTCGCGCTGTCGCCCGAACCGGTGGGCTGAGCTTCGCTGGACGAAATCCACCAGGCATTGGGCGTACTCGCTCAGGTCGCCCCGGGCGGCGATGGACGCCATCGCGTCCCGGTCCACCAGGGACAGCTCGCCCCGGGGGAAGATCGCTTCCAGCACGTCGCGCAGCTCACGAATCGTCTCGACGCTCAGCCCCAGCCGACGCAGGCCGACGACGTTCACTCCGCTGCACCGCAGGGGATGAACGTGCTCCACCCGGCAATAGGGCGGTACGTCGCGGTCGGCGCCCGCAAAGGCGGCTGTAAAGGAATATCGGCCGACCGTCGTAAACTGGTGCAGCCCCGTGAAACCGCTCAGCCAGGCCCCCTGCTCCACCAGGCAGTGCCCGGCGATGGTCGTGTTGTTGATCAGGACGATGTTGTCCTGAAGCCGGGCGTCGTGGCCGACGTGCGAGTCAACCATCAGCATGCAGCGGTTGCCGATGCGGGTGACCCCGCCGCCGGCCCGCGTGCCGCGGTGCACGGTCACCCCTTCGCGGAACGTGTTGCCGTCTCCGATGACCACCGACGTGGGGTCGGTCGGATTGCCGCGCAGATCCTGCGCCTGGCAGCCGATCGTAACGTTCGGGAACAGCCGATTGCCCGCGCCCAGCGTCACGTCGCCCTCGATCCAGACGAAGCCCGCCAGTTCGCAACCCGGTCCAATCTTCACGGCCCCGCGCAACACGCAGCCGGGTCCGACGACCACGTCGTCGGCCAACTGAACGTCCTGTTCGACGACCGCACTGGGATGAATCTTTGGCACGTCTGGTCTCGCTCAGGATCCCCCGGATCTACGATCCGGGGCTTGGAAGTCCGTCACACTGGTTCGGAATCGACCAGCATGAACTTGATCTCCGCCTCGCACGCCAGCTTGTCGCCGACCAGGGCCTCGCACTTGACGTGGCCGGTGCGGCTCTTGACGCGGATGGTCTCGGCCACCAGCACGAGCTGGTCGCCGGGCACAACCGGGCGGCGCATCTTCACCTTGTCCATGCTCAGCAGCACCGCCAGCTTGCCGGTGTGCTCCAGCTTCTGGCTCAGCAGGATGCCCGAGAGCTGGGCCATCGCCTCGACGATCAGCACCCCGGGCATGATCGGCTGGCCCGGGTAGTGGCCCTGGAAGAACAGCTCGTTGTAGGTAACGTTCTTGATGCCGACGGCCCGACGGTCGCCGTCGATCTGCACGACGCGGTCGACCAGCAGGAACGGGTAGCGGTGCGGCAGGATACGCGAAATCTGCCGGATGTCCATGGCCGCTTCGCTGGCGACGCGGGCGGCCTTCTCCTGGCGGTCGGCCATCGCCAGCAGCTTGCGGGCCATCGCGTGGTTGAGGCTGTGCCCGCTGCGGGCGGCGACGATGCGGCCGGCGATCGGCCGACCGACCAGGGACAGGTCGCCGAGCAGGTCGAGAATCTTGTGCCGGACCGGCTCGTTGGGGAAGCGGGCCTGGTTGTCGATGGGCCCTGCCGGTCCGAACACGAGGATGTCCTGGTGCGTCAGGTGCTTGCCCAGCCCGCGGGCGCGGAACTCGGTGGCCTCGGCCTCGGTGAGGAAGGTGCGGGCCGGGGCGATCTCGCGGACGAAGGCCTCCGGCGTCAGCGTGACCGAGTAGAGCTGCCGCGGGATCACCGAATCGGCGCCGTAGTCCAGGTCGTACATGACCGTCAGGTCGTCGCCCTCGCTCGGCAGGGCGGCCATCATCGTGTCGCCCTCCTGGACGACGACGGGCTCGGTGACGCGGAGGATGTTGCGCTCGGCGTCCTGGGTCTGGATGCCGGCCTCCTCCAGCAGCCGCACGTAGGGCATGCACGAGCCGTCCACTCCGGGCAGTTCGTTGGCATCCAGTTCGATCTCGATGTTGTCGATGCCCAGCCCGGTGACGGCCGCCAGGCAGTGCTCGGTTGTCTCGATGGAGAAGGTTCCGTTGCGCAGGCTGGTCCGCCGCATCCGCTTGGCGACGACGGCCACGTGCGCGGGGATGCGCACCTCGCGATCGCCATCGAGGCGGACGAAGACCCGCCCGGTGTCCGGCGGGGCCGGCCGAAAGCGGAGGTGCACCGGCTCGCTGGTGAACAGGCCGTGGCCTTTCAGCTCCATCTGACGCCGGATTGTCCGCTGCTTGCTCATGAGTCAGTGGCTGTCGGCTCGTGGTTTGCGGCCGGCGACTCGCTCCGACACGAGCCACAGGCCACGGACCACTGGCGACGAGCCTCTAGTCACCTATTCCCAGTTTCCTGGCCATCTGCTGCACCTGCTTGAGCATTTCGGGCAGCTTGCGGATGGCCACGTATTCGCGGGCGGCCTGCCGCTGGTCGTGCGCGGGGATGCCGCCCCAGACCTGGCCCGGTTCGATGTCACTGCTGACGCAGGCGCAGGCGGCAACCACCGCCTGATCGCCCAGACGGATATTGTCCCGGACGCCCACGTTGCCGGCCAGCACGACGTATCGGCCCAGTTCGGTCGCCCCGGCGATGCCCGTGTGGGACATGATCAGACAGTGCTCGCCAATTTGGACATTGTGGGCAATCTGGCAGAGGTTGTCAATCTTGGTGCCCGACCCCACCGTCGTCGCGCCGCACTTGGCTCGGTCGATGCAGACGTTGGCCCCGATCTCCACGTCGTCGCCGACGACCACGCGTCCGACCTGGGGCACCTTCACATGCCGCCCGCCGGCCTGGCGGTAGCCGAACCCGTCGGCCCCCAGCGTCGAGTTGGAGTGGATGACGACCCGGTCGCCCAGCTCAGTCTGCTCCCGCAGCACCACGCCGGGGTGCAGCACGCAGTCGCCGCCGATGCGGCAATCGCGGCCGACGAAAACGCTGGACCAGATTACCGTCCCGGCGCCAACCTGGCAGCCGGATTGGATCACCGCGCCGGGACCGACGCAGACGCCCTCGGCCAGCTTGGCCGACGGGTCCACGTGGGCCGCCGGGCTCACGCCAGCCGGCACGTCCCGGGGCGTGGGGAACATCGCCAGGATCTGGTCGAACGCCGCCACCGGGTCGTCCACGACGACGCAGTGTCGGCCCGGGGCCAAAGCCGGGTCGGCCAGCACGACGGCTGTCGCCCGGCCGGCGGCCAGGTCGTCGAGATAGCGGCGTTTGTCTGAGGCCAGGAACGAGATGTCGCCCGCGCCCGCCTGGCGCAGGGGGGCCACGCCGGTAATGCGCGCCGACTCGTCGCCGACGACGCGGCCGCCGATTCGTCCGGCGATCTCGCCCAACGTGAAGCCCGGCTCGCTCATGGGGTTTCTCCCGCCAGTCGGTCCCAATGCAAGAGGCGCAGCAGGCCGGCTGCGCCTCGTGGCGATATGCTATCGGGTCTCGGCCCGGGAATCAACAGGCCTGGGGAATCACGGCTCCCTGGGCGCCAGGACCGGGTGGTAGTACCGGTTCAACCGGTTGAGGACCTCGGGCGTCAGGTCGCAGCGGGCGGAGTTGTAGAGCACCTTGCGCTGCTGAATCTTGGCGTACATCTCCTCGATGGAGTCGGCGTTGACCTCGGTGTAGGACTCCTTGTAGAGCACGACGTCCAGGCCCTTGGCCTTGGCGATGTCGGCGATGGCGTCGTTCAGCTTCTTGTAGAAGCCGGCCGTGTAGAGCAGGTGCTTGAGCACCAGGGCCTTCTTGCGTTCCTCGATCTCCACGCGGAAGCGGGTCAGCTCGCGGACCAGTTCATCCTGCTTGTCGTTGAAGTCCGGCTGCTCGGGCTTGAGCTTCTTGAGGGCGTCCTCCATCTGCTGAAGCCGCGTGCGGCGGGTGTTGACCTCGGCTTCCAACTTGCCCTGCTCGTCAGTCAACTGGACCTTGGCGTCCTGCAACTCGCGGGCCTGGGCAATGATCTGAGCCACGTCCACCACGCCGACCACGTGGCCGCCGGCGGCATCGGCGCCGTTGTCGGCCAAGGTGGGCCGAAGCAGCCAGTACCCGCCGACCGCCGTCGCCGCCAGCACAGCCAGCATCAGCCGCAGACTCGAACTTGAACGCGAGCGATTCATCACGGACCTCCTGTGGGGAATCCCTCCGCAGCCATCCCGGGCAGACACATAGCCTAGCCTGCCCCGGGCAGGCCGGTCAACTGATAAAGCCCACGACGCAGACCCCCGCCGGTCAGAAGCTGGTGCCGAACATGAAGTGCCAATACTGGACGTCGTCGTTGGTGTCGTGCAGGACGGGGACGGCCACGCCGAACGTCAGCGGGATCGAGCCGAACATCTTGACGGGGATCCGCAGTTCGAAGCCGACCGACGCGCGGTAGCTGCTCAGCCCGATGTCGGTCTCGACCGTGCCGGTGTCCACGAAGAAGACGCCGCGGGCCTTGCCGTAGATGGGGAAGGAATACTCGCCGCCCAGCAGAACCTGGAACTGGCCGCCGACCTGGTCGTTGTTCACGCCCTGGCGGGGGCTGACGCCGCGGTAGGCGAACCCGCGGATCGTGCTCAGGCCGCCGGCGTAGTATCGCTCGTAGACCGGGGCGTTGCCGAGGATGTAGTCTACCGCGGCCCGCCCGCTCACCGTCGTCTTGCGGTCGAACACGTCGGTGCGGACCGTGCGGTAGACGCGGTAGTCGCCGCCGAGCTTGACGAACGTCTCGGACCCGCCGGCCGGCTCGACCGACAGTTCCCACCGGTCGCCGCTGCTGGGCTCGAAGCGATTGTCGGTCGTGTCGCGGGCCAGCGTGGTCCGCGCCGCCAGCAGGATGTGCGAGCCCTTCGCCTTCGCCACGTCGCCGGGGGCGGTGCTGCTCAGCTTGGTGATGCTCACGTCCTCGATCCGCAGGGCCTCTTCGACCGACCAGCCGCGCCCCAGCCGACGTCCGAAGGCGACGATGTAGCCCAGCCGCTGCTCGTCGTACGACTCGCGTGGGCGGGTGAAGTAGAACAGGTTGGTCGAGAGGCTGATGGGCTTGTCCAGCAGGTAGGGCTCGAAGAACTGCAACTGGAACCGGTTCACTTGCGTGCCCGGCTCGGCCACGATCCGCAGCGTCTGGCCGGCGCCCTTAAAAGCCTTGCCGGTGAAGAACTCCTTGGCCGACCGAGGCCAGCCGAACAGGTCGAAGTTGCGATTCTCCAGGCTGATGTTGCCGAACAGCCCCTGGTCGCTGCTGGCGCCCAGTCCGACCAGGAAGCTGGTGCTGTCGGCCTCGGTCACCTGAACCAGCACGTCGCGGATGTTGCCGCGACCCTGGGCGGTGGGGGTGATCTCGACCTTGCTGAACAGCCCCGTGTTCATCAGGCGGCGCTTGGACTCGCGCTCATCCATGACGTTGTAGGGCTTGGGCGGTTCCTCGGACATCAGCGCCATCTCGCGCCAGATCACTTTGTCCTTGGTGTATTCGTTGCCCACCAGGTCGATGCGCCCGGTGAAGATCCGCTGGCCCTCCTGGATGTGCACGACCACGTCGACGTAACCTTCCTGATCGGTGTAGCGGTGGTCGATGACGGCCTGGGCGTAGATATAGCCATGGGCGCCGTAGAGTTCGTCCTTGATGGCTTTGGTGTCGTGCTCACTGGCATCGGTGGTGTAGAACTGCTCGGGGGCCAGCCACATCAGCGGACGGAATTCGTGCACCGCGAAGACCGTGTTGCCCTCGAACTTGACGTCGTGGACCCGGTAGCGGAGCCCCTCGCTGACGACGAAGATCACCGTCGCGTCGCGCTGGTTGGCGGCGAACCGCAGCTCGTGGCTGACCTTCGCGCTGAGGAACCCCTGGCCGTGGTAATACTGGAGCAAGCGGTCGTCGTCCTCGTTGATCACCCGCTCGTCCAGCGTCCCCTTGCTGAACAGCCACATGTACTTGCGGGTCTGGATTTCGCCCGACAGCGTGCCGTCGGAGACGGCCTCGTTGCCCTCGAAGCGGATCGCCGTCACGCGGACCTGCGGGCCCTCGACGATGTTGAAGACGATCTGGTTGTCCTTGAGCGCCGCCGCGTCCACGTCGACGCTGACGAAGTAGTATCCCTTCTCGCGGTAGAGGTCGGCGACCGACCGCGCCGCCAGGTTCACCTTGGCCCGGTCCAGGAAGTCGCTGGCCGTGATGCCCGCCGCCGCCGACAGGTCCGCCTGGGCGATCGACCGGGCCCCCTTGAACAGCACCGCCGCCACCCGCGCCCGCTCGGTCACCTTCAGCGTCAGGACCACCCCGTCGGCCGTCACCTCCGTCGAGGGGTCGATCCAACTGAACTGGCCGGTCTTGTACAGGTTGTTGATGTCGGTCTGGATGGCGTCGTGGTCGAAGATATGGCCTTCCCGCGTGCCCATCTGGGCCAGGATCTGGCGGGTGCTGACGTTCCGGTTGCCCTCGATGCGGATTTCCTTGATCTTCTGCCCGTCCGGAGACTCTAACTTGGACGCGGGGTCGTCAGCCACCGCGGTCAGACAGATCGCCAGGGCAACCAACAGGCCGCTGGCCGCCAGCGCGATCCGGCGGCGGGCCCTGAACAGTCTGGTTGAGAAAGTCGCGATGGTCCGGTCACCTCACGCAGTCGCCCCGGGCAGCCCACAAGACGTCCCCGCGGGTAACCACAATGATGCCCCGAAGGGGAAATTTCAAGCGCGATTTGGAGAACCCGGCGCCGCCGGGGAAGTGGAGCGATTTAGAAGTCGTCCCCCCCGGCCGGGACGAACCCCTCAGCCAGGTTTCGGAAGCGCATCGTCTCGTTGCTGAACTGGAGCTTGATGTTGCCGGTGGGCCCGTTGCGTTGCTTGGCAACGATCACCTCGCCGACGCCGCGAATCTCCTCGGGGACCTCCTCCTGCCCGATGTGGTAGTACTCCTCGCGGTGCAGCAGCATGACCACGTCGGCGTCCTGCTCGATCGAACCGCTCTCGCGCAGGTCGCTCATCCGCGGCTTGTGCCCTTCGCGGCCCTCGGGCGAGCGGTTGAGCTGGGACAGCGCCACCACCGGCACGCGCAACTCGCGGGCCAGCGCCTTGAGCCCGCGGCTGATGTCGCTGATCTGCTGCTGGCGGGAGATGTCGCGGCCGGACGGGGCGTCCATGAGCTGGAGGTAGTCCACGAAGATGCACTTGATGTCGTGCTGGTTCTTCAGCCGACGGGCCCGGGCGCGGAGCTGCATCACCGTCAGGCTCGGCTGGTCGTCGATGAACAGCGGCGCCTCCGACAGCGCCCCGACGTGCAGGGCCAGCCGACCGAACTCCTCGTCGTTGAGCATCCGGCGGCGGAGCTTGTGGCCGGGAATCTCCGCCCGGCTGGCCAGCAACCGCTGGGCCAACTGCTGGGCCGCCATCTCCAGCGAGAAGAAGGCGACCGGGATGTTGTTGTCGGCGGCCATGTGCTCGGCGATGTTCAACGCGAACGCCGTCTTTCCCATCGACGGCCGGGCCGCGATGATGATCATCTCGTTGGGCTGAAGCCCGCTGGTCAGCTCGTCCAGCTTGAGAAACCCGGTCGGCAGGCCGGTGACGATCGACCCCTCGCTGCTGCCGATCGTCTCGTAGACTGCGTCCAGCAGGGCCTTGAGTTCGATCGCGCCGGCGCCGGCGTGCTTCTCAGCCAGTTGGTAAATCTTCTGCTCGCAGCGGTCGATCGTGGCCGACGGGTCCTCGGACGCGTCGAACGCCTCGCGCAGGACTTCGGTCGCGGTCTGGATCACGCACCGCAGCGTGTACTTGTCGCGAACGATGTTGGCGTAGTAGAGGGCGTGGTCGGCGGACGGGACGGTCTCGACGATCTCGACGATCGCCTCCATGCCGCCGACGGCCGACAGCAGCTTGGCCCGCTCCAGGTGGTCGCGGACGGTGACCAGGTCGATGCCCGACCCCTGGTTGGTGTCGTAGAGATGGACCAGCGTTTCGAAGAGGACCTGGTGGCCGTCGCGGACGAAGTGGTCGCGGGTGAGCACCTGCATCACTTCGCCGACGCAGGCGGCGTCCAGCAGCATCGAGCCCAGCACGCAGCGCTCAGCCTGGATCGACTGGGGCGGCAGCCGCTCCAGCAGACTGGTCGGTTGGGCTTCGGCCTGGGACATGGCTCACTCCGTGAGAACTGCTGCATCCATCAGCGTACCGGTCCGGCCGGGCGGATTCAAGGCGCTTGTGCGATCGGCCTGTTGGATCAGTCTGACTGACGCGGCAACCGGTCTGCACGTTTCGTTCGCGTCACAGGAGAAGTCGCACCGCTGAAATACCGGCCGCGCCTTGACTGGGAGCAGCCAAGGCGCGGCAGGGGTTCGCGCAACAGGGATTGCGTCGGCAGGCCGGGGCTTACGCCTCGTCCTGCTCGTCGGCGTCAGCGTCGTCGGCCGGCGTCTCGGTGGCCGGGGCCGCCGCCGTGCCGTCGTAGGCGGCCTTGGCTTCGGGCGAGAGGACCGTGCCCTTCTCCGGGACCACCCACAGGACGATGGAGGCCTGGACCTCGGCGGCCAGGCGGATGTCGACCTGGTACTTGTCCAGCGTGCGGATGGGCTCGTGGATGAGCACTTCCGACGGCTCGACGGGCAGCCCCTCGGCCGACAGGGCCTCGGCCACGTCGCGGCCGCTGACCGACCCGTACAGGTGGCCCAGTTCGTTGGCCATCCGCGTCAGGGTGATCTCCTTGCCGTTGAGCTTGGCCGCGAGGGCTTCGAGTTCCTGGCGGCGCTTAATGCGCTCGGCCTCGATGACCTTGCGGCGTTCCTCGACAGCCTTGAGGTTGGCCGGACTGGGCGCGACGGCCAGACGCTGGGGCAACAGGTAGTTGCGGGCGTAGCCGTCGCTGACGTTGACGACGTCGCCGATTTCGCCCAGCGAGGCGACGTCCTGGTTGAGAAGCACCTTCATGGTCGGATTCTCCTTGGGCGGCCGCACGGCGTCGGCGCAGCCGTCATGCTCGGTTCGGTTCCGGCGCCCGGGGGCCCGGCGTTATCCCACGTAAGGCAGCAGGGCCAGGTAGCGGGCCCGTTTGATGGCCAGTTTCACCGCACGCTGGCAGCGGGCGCTGTTGCCGCTGCGCTTGCGGCTGAACATCTTGCCCTGCGACGTCACCATCTTGCTCAGGGTGTCGATGTCCTTGTAGTCCACCTTGCTCGGGTCGTTGCCGAAACGGCAGCGATGCTGCTCGCGAAAACGGTTCGGACGCTTCTGCCTCTGCATTGCCATATTCGAACTCCTGTGAAACTCGTGTGTCGGTTGACTCGGATATCGTTACTGGTCCGGCCGGTCGGTCAGAAGGGGATGTCGTCCCCACCCTCCTCCGGGATCGGATCGCTCGCGTAGTCGTCGGGGGTCGGACCGGACGCCGGCGCCGGGGCCGACTGCCGGGCCGCCTGGGCGCTGCCGCGCTGGCTCCCGCCGCCACCGCCGCCGCCCTGCCCTCCCGCGCCGCCGCGGCCGATAAACTGGAAGTCCTCAACGACCACGGACAGCTTGTGGCGCTTGCCGCCGTCCTTGGCGTCCCAGGTTTCGTAGTGCAGGCGGCCTTCCACGAACAGGGGGTCGCCCTTGTGCAGGTACTTGTTAAGCACCTCGGCGCGACGGCCGAACATCGTCAGGTCGATGAACGTCACTTCCTCGCGCTTCTGGCCGTCCTGGCCGGTCCAGTTACGGTTGCAGGCCATCCCGAACTTGGCGATCGCCGTGTTGCTGGGCGTGTAGCTCAGCTCGACGTCGCGGGTCAGGTTGCCCATCAGCAGGACCTTGTTGAAGCTGGCCATCGCTTGCCTCCTTCGTCAGGCATCGGCCGGGGGCGCCCGTTACGGACACGCCGCGGCGGTGCGGCTCAGTCGCCCTTGCCATCGACGTCGTCGGCGCCGACGGGCTGCTCCCGGTCGCTGCGCCGCCCGCGCGGACGGAAGTCGCGGTCACGATCGCGGTCGCGGTCTCGGTCGTCACCGCCGTCGCCCTCGCCCGGCTCCTCGGGCCGACGCTCCTGCTCGCAGGGCGTGGGGGCTTCCATCTGCTCGCGCGTGACGTCCTGGGCGTCGAGGATCAGGACGCGCAGCATGTCGTCAGCCAGTTGCACGTCGCGCTCGATGCCGGCGATCCGCGAGCCGTCGGCCTTGAAATAGGTCAGCACGTAGGTGCCGCGCTTCTGCTTGCGGATTTCGTAGGCGAGCTTGCGCTCGTCCCACTTCTTGCAGACGAGGACTTCGGCCTCGGCCCGCTTGAGAATCCGCTGCACGGGATCGGTGGGCGCAACGCCCTCGCCCAGCACCGGGCTGACCAAGAACATGCCTTCATAGGTCTTTACCACTTCGTCCTCCTGGTCCCGACGTTCGGGACGCTCTGGTGCCTGAGGCCCGGGCTAACCGCCCGGCGCCTGGTTGTACCGATTCATCGCCGCCCCGGCGCCCTGCTCGATCCACAGGGCCGCCGCGTCGGCCGCCTGCTTCACCGCCTCGTCCAGCGATTCGCGCTGGTCGGCCGGCGGACGGGCGAGCACCCAGTCGCGGCCGATCCATCCCGGCGGCGGGCTGCCGATGCCCACGCGCACGCGGGGGACCTGGTCGGTCCCCAGGCGGACGATGATGTCGTCCAGCCCGTTGTGCCCGCCGGCCGATCCGCCGGTCCGCAGCCGAATCCGCCCGGGCGGCAGGGCCAGGTCGTCCAGGACGACGATCAGCCGATCAGGCGGGATCTTGTAGAACCCCGCTGCCGCCGCCACGCTGCACCCGCTGCTGTTCATGAACGTCATCGGCTTGAGCAGGACCACCTGCTCGGCGCCGGCGACGCCCTTGCCCGTCAGGCCCTCGAACTGCGAGCGGTCCACGCCGATCGACCAGCGACGGGCCAGCAGATCGACCACCTCGAAGCCGAGGTTATGCCGCGTGCCGGCATAGTCGCGGCCGGGGTTTCCCAGCCCTGCGATCAGCCACATTCGACCACCTCGCGCATCGGATCACCCGCCGCCCATACGGGCCGGGGGCTACTCCTTCTTCTCGGGCTCCTCGCCCTCCTCGGTCTCGACCTTGCCCTTGGCGATGACCTCGGGCTGGGCCGGCGCTTCGCCCTCGACGACCGCGGCGGCCTCCTCCTCTTCGCGCGGGGCGACGACGGTCGCCACCACCGTGTCCGGCGGCATCATCGCGACCACTCCCGGCGGAAGTTGGATGTCCTTGACCAGGATCGACTGGTCGATGCGCAGCTCCTTGACGTTGATGCGGATCTCGTTGGGGATGTCGACGACCGGGCACTCGACCTCCAGGTCGGTGACGGGGGTCAGCAGGATGCCCTCATCCTCGGTCACGCCCACCGGCTCGCCGCGGAACCGCAGCGGCACGGTCACCTCGACGCGTTCGTCCAGGCTGACGCGGGCCAGGTCGATGTGCATCACCGTGTCGCCCAGGTGATTGTACTGCACTTCCTTGATCAGCAGCTTGCTGACCTGTCCGTCCATCTCCAGGTCCAGCAGGTGCGCCCCGTGGTGCAGGTGAGTGGTCACCTGCTCGGCGTCCAGGCTGACCGGCAGCGGCGTTTCGCCGTGGCCGTAAATGATCCCGGGGATCAGGCCCTTTCGGCGGAGGCGCCCGGCAGCTCGCCCGCCGGCGGGGTCACGCTTCAGGGCCGACATCTTGAACGTTTCCATCGCTTTGGACTCCTTGGTTCCAGGAAACCTTCACCACGGAGGCACGGAGAACACGGAGAAGACGAACGCAGAGAGGCAGAGAGCGATCGGAGAGAGGCAGAGGGAATTGGCGATGAATGCCTCTGTCCGCCTCTCTTCCATCCTCTCGATTCCTTATCTTCCTCTGTCTCTTCTCTGCCGACTCAGTCCCTCTGAGCTCTCCTGATTCTGCACGGCCTCTGTGCTCTCCGTGACTCCGTGGTGATAACTCTCTTGTCCTTACTTCAGGAACAGGCTGCTCACGCTTTCGTTGTGGTGGATGCGGCGGATGGCTTCGCCCAGCAGTTCGCTGACGCTGAGCACCTTGAGCCGGTCGCCCAGGACCTCGGCCGCCTTGCCGTTCACCGGAATCGTGTCGGTCACGACGATCTCATCCACGTAGCCCTGCGCCAGCCGCTCGACCGCCGGCCCGCACAACACCGGGTGGGTCGCACCGACCAGCACGCGCTTGGCCCCGTGCTCGCGGACCAGCTTGGCGCCTTCGACCATCGTGCCGGCGGTCGTGATCATGTCGTCCATCATCAGCACGGTCTTGCCCTTCACGTCGCCGATGATGGCGCCGGCGACGGTCTTGTCGGCCGCCAGCCGGACCTTGTCGACGATCGCCAGTTCGCCGCCCAGCCGCTGGGCGTAGACGCGGGCCTGCTTGGCGTTGCCCACGTCCGGGCTGACCAGCACCAGGTCCTTCAGTCCGCGGTTGGCGAAGTAGGTGCTCAGCACCGGCTCAGCGGTCAGGTGATCGACCGGGATGTCGAAGAACCCCTGGATCTGGGCGGCATGCAGGTCGAGCGTCAGGACGCGGTCGGCGCCGGCGGTGGTGATCAGGTTGGCCATCAGCTTGGCCGTGATCGGCACGCGGCCTTCGTCCTTGCGGTCCTGCCGGGCGTAGCCGAAGTAGGGCAGCACCGCGGTGACCCGCAGCGCCGACGCCCGCTTGAGGCAGTCCAGCCAGATCAGCAGTTCCATGATGTTCTGGTTGACCGGGTGGCAGGTCGGCTGGACGACGAAGACATCGCGGCCGCGGACGTCCTCTTCCAGCTTGACCATCAGTTCGCCGTCGGGAAACGCCACGACCGCGCCGCGTCCGACCGGCATGCCGAGGTACTCGCATATCTTCCGCGTCAGTACCGGGTTGGCCGATCCGCCGAAGATTTTCATTTCGTCGATCATGACATCCCACCTGTCCCGCAGGCTGGGCCACACCCACCGCCGGCGTCGCTGGTCGAGTCGCGTCATAGTTCCTTCTTGGTCACGTTGGCCGCGTCCAGCCGCAGCACGAACACCTCGCTGTTGGTGTCGGTCGCCCAGATCAGCCCGCGCTCGGCGTCGTAGCCCGTGCCCTGCGACACGTTCCGCCCGCCCTTACCCGCGGGCGACGGGCCGCCGATCGTCAGCGACAGCCATTTGTTGTTGGCGCAGTCGTAGGCCAGCGTGGGGCGGACCTCGTTCTCGCCGCCTTCGGCCGCCAGCGTGCTGCCCGCGACGACGATCCAGTCGGCGTCGGGCAGGTAGGCCAGCTCGCGCCAGAAACCGATCTGCCTGGGCGCGTCAGCCGAGCCGGCCGGCGTCAGCTTGCTCAGCACGTTGGTCTTGCAGTCCATCGCAAACAGGGCGCCGCTGTACTTCTTGGGGAAGAAGATCAGCCGATCGCGTTTCGCGTCGTAGGCCAACCCGCTGTGGTCGCACTCGGGCCCGGGCAGGTTCTCGCCGGTCACCTTCACGACGTCCCAGTTGCGGTCCTTGGCGTTCCACTTTGTCAGGCCGACCGACTGGCCGTATTGCCCGCACCAGGCGTAAAGCGACTGGCCGGCGGTGCAGAGCGTGAGCGTGTAGAACGACCCGTTGTAGTTCATGAGGTTCGGCTTGCGGGTCCGCCCGATCCAGTCGCCGACCGCCGGGTCGAAGAGATAGCTCCAGGGGTTGTGCCCGGTGAAGACCATCAGCTTGTCGACGGGGTCGTAGCCGAAGTTCTTGTAGGTGTGTCCGCTGACCCAGGGGCGACGGTTGAAGTTGAATCCGCCCGGGTAGCTTGTGTTGCTGTAGCACTGACCCAGCGGGAACTCGACGGGGAAGGTAAGTTCCCAGCGGTTGGTCGCGTAGTGATACATCGGCACGTCGCTGCCGCCGTGGGCGCAATGGCCGCCGCTCCAGCGGAGCAGCACGTCGCGGTCGGGGTCTGTGCAGGCCGATCCCCAGTCGCGGTTCACGCGCGGCTTGTAGGGCGGGTTCATGACGACCCATGTGTTGACCGGCAGGGCCTTGAGCTTGGCCTCGTTGGCGGCCCGATCGGGCTTGTCGCCCTGCATGAAGAACTCGGGCACGAACGCGCCGGTGCGGTAGGCCCGCTGGTCGGGCTCGATGCCGGCCGTTCCGGCCTTGCTGGTCCAGGTGTCCTGCTCGATGTCGTAGACCCAGTCGCCGTCGTCGCGGAGCTGGTAGAGCGGGCCCATGTACCAGATGTCGATGTTGTTGTGCGTGAACCCGCCGCTCAGGGTGATCTTGCCATCCTCGTTGGATGCCAGCGTGTGGTTGGCCCGCGGCGGCGGGGCCGTCTTGGGATGCCGCTGCTCCCAGCGGTTGGTCGCGGGGGCGAACACCCACGTGTCGTTGGTCATGTAGTCCAGGTGATCGCCGCCGAAGAGAACGAAGAGCTTGGTCTTCTTGTCATAGACGATCGGCGAAAGCGCCCGAGGCGCGGGCTCGCAATCGAGAAGCTCCGCGGCTCGCTCGGCGGCGATCTGGACCGCATCGAGGGCCTTGACGTCCTCGACCGATGGGGCGGCTTCAGCCAGCCGCTCGACCACGTGGGCCAGCTCGATCTGGGCCGAACCGACGAACTGGCCGGCCGGCTTGCCGCGATCAGCCAGCTCGTTCGGCTTATAACCGTTCAGCGTGCCGCCCTGGTCGAGCAGGTCGGTGACGGCCTTCTTCAGAGCCGGCAGGGCGTCACTGGCGATCGCCTTTACCTGGTCGGCTGACGGGGCCCCCTCGAAAAAGACGAACCGGACTCGGGCCTTGGCGTCTTTGATCGCGTCGCGGGTGTGGCAGAGTTTGTCGTGGTCGGCCTGGAGCGGGTTGGCCTTGCGGAGGTCTTCGTGGATATCGACCCATTGGCCGGCTTTGAGGATGCGGGTGTGGGCGGCGCCGTCGTCGGCGGCCTGGTCGCAGCCGCCGAAGGCCAGGCCGCGGTTGTCGTCCACCCTGCACTCGGCGCCCCAGATGATCGCGTCCCTCAGGTTAGCGCCAGGGGCCTTGGCGAACTTCGGCTTGGCCGGCTGCGCAGCCAACGGGCTCGCCGCCGCCAGCAGGGCGATCACGATCGACGCCGGGATGAATTGCAGTCGTCGCATGGTTATCTCCTCCGCCTGCTGGAGGTCACTTCTGCCCTGACTCCGGATGCTCGCCCTTGTTGTCCACCACCGTGCCCGGGGGAATCTGGATGCCGCTCTTGACGTGCAGCGGCGCGACCAGGATGCTCCCCGAGCCGATGTAGACGTTGTCGCCGACCCAGGTCTGGTGAATCTTCTTGCCGTCGAAGTTGGCGGTGATCGTGCCCGTCCCCACGTCCACGTTCTTGCCGAACCGGGCGTCGCCCAGATAGCTGTGATGCCGCGCCCGCGAGCCGGCGTCGAACCGCGTGTTCTTCAACTCGGTGAACACGCCGATCACCACGTCGTCCTCCAGCGCCGTCCCCTCGCGGAGATAGGCGAACGGGCCGACCCGGCAGTTCCGCCCGATCTTCACGTGGCCGTGGATGTAGGTGAACGGGAAGATCACCGTATCCTGGCCGATCTCGGCCCGGGCGTCGATCCAGGTGTTCTCCGGGTCGATGATCGTCACGCCGCTGCTCATCAGGCGGTCCTGGATGCGGCTCTCCATCACTCGGCTGACCACCGCGAGCTGCTGGCGGCTGTTGATGCTCAGCACGTCCTCGGGCTCGACGGCGGTGACGGCCACCACCCGCCGGCCGGACTCGACCAGCACCTTGATCGCGTCGGTCAGGTAGTATTCGCCCTTCACGTTGTTGGGCTGCACCTGCTCGAGGGCGTCGAAGATGGCTGACCGGTCGAAGCAGTAGTAGCTGGGGTTGATCTCGGTGATCCGCTTCTGCTCCGGCGTGCAGTCGCTCTCCTCGACGATGCCGGTGAGGTTGCCGTACTCGTCGCGGATGATGCGGCCGTAGCCGGTGGGGTCCTTCAGCTTCGCGGTGGCCAGCGTGCCGGCCGACCGCTCCTGCGTGGTCTTGTCGATCAGCAGCTTGAGGATCTCAGGCCGAACCAGCGGGCCGTCGCCCGCAAGCACGAGCACGGTGTCCTGATCGTCCAGGTACTCGCGGCAGCAGGCCACGGCGTCGCCGGTGCCCTTCTGGCGGGCCTGCTCGACGAAGACCATGTCCGGCTGGTTCGCGAAGTTGTCGACGATCACCTCCTTGTGATAGCCCACGACGACCAGGATGCGGTCGATGCCGACGGCGCGGCAGGCGTCGACGACCCAGGCCAGCATCGGACGCCCGCAGACCTCGTGCATCACCTTGGGCAGATCGGTGATCATCCGCGTCGAGCGTCCGGCGGCCAGTATGATCGCTGCGGTCTTGGGCATCAGAGATCTCCGTTGCGAACCTGCGAGAGATCGAACCACAGAGGCACAGGGTTTTTCATAATTGCCGAGCCGGGTACAAGAACAGCCGGCCGTTTAGGTTAAGCTCTTTTCTGGTAACCAAACCGAAAGGAGCTATGCCATGGACGGCAGGCTGTGGGATC